>NZ_ATYF01000001.1:0-604656 GCF_000427545.1 Rhodanobacter sp. OR92
GGATCGCTTTTTCCGTCTTCGCCGCCTTCGTCGTATATGTCGTGCTCTACAATCTGTAGGTCGCTGTGCGCAGACATAGCCGGCTATCCTGCATTTTGTCCAACCAAAGGCTTATCCTCGCCACGGATGCCTAACACCTCATTCGAGGCGGACGGCTCCGCCGCCGCTCAATTCCAGCGTTAGGGCCCTAATTCAAGGATATCGCAACGTGCAGACAGGATTTCGAGTTCACAACGGTACCGAAATCGAGCAGATTGAGCCCGCAAGAATTGTAGAGTTGGCACGTCTATATGAACTTGATCTGCTAGCACCTGGCAGGTATAGCTCCCTTTTTATCGTAAATCTTTACCTACTAGACAAGGTGAGCGGCGTCGATCCCCATCAGGTGATTTCAGAAATCAAACATCTGGAGGGTCTTGGCCCTTCCCTACAGACAAAGGAAGCAACTGAGTTCAAGGGAAGCGTGCTAAAGGGCCTATGGCACAAGCACTTCTTGCCCATACTCCCAAGCACTTTTGCTCACAACATCATTAATCACTTCGGCAAGAATGGGCTTGAAAAGCTCGTGAATAACGTTTTTGATTCGGCTCAGAGTGATGTTGTAACGAGCGAAATGGTCAGGGAACTCTCCCGTCGGGTGGTCGAGGAATCCATTGTTGACCGTGGCTCAGCCGGCAAGTTGACCGGTGAATGGATCATTTTCGCCAAAGAGAATGGTCAAAATTACTACCTGAGTATTTCGCCACATGCGAGTGGTGATGAGAACATTGCAGCAAACCTGAAGGGCGGCTGCTCACATGAATTTCCATTCATCGCAAAGTACGTGCCCTAACAATTCATTCAAGCCGAAGCCGCTTCGCGGCTCGGCTTAATTCAGGTGTTAGCCGGCAAGGGAAGTTCGCGGCCATGATTCGGCAGATCGTCTTGGCTATTCTGGCAATCGGTTGCGCTGCTTGTAGTCATCGCGATCTTCGTGGCTCAGTTTCGCGCTCGCCAGATGGCCTCACCTATCTGATCCTCGCCGATGACAATGGTGGTCAATGTGGCCCGCTGACAGTCGATGGCAAGATTTGGCCTCACCCCATCGGTGCGCGTGGTCAAATAGAGCCCGGATATCATGTCATCAAATGCGGTGGGGAAATTTCATTTTCCATTCCCGCGCAAAGCATCTTCAAGTTCGACTATTGGGGTCCGTAGCACGTCGGCGCGCTGTACGCCTACTCCCGCGGCCTGCCGGCGAAGCCGCGCGGGCAGGGTTAGCGGTTGCCGGCGGGAAGGTGGCGCGTGGCGCGCCGCGTGGATGCCGCGGGCGCTTTTCTGTATGTTGACCCCTTCCCATCGCCAAGGCGCGCCGCATGACCGCATCGCTGGAACACCCCGAGCACCTGAGGCGCAGCCTTTCCAACCGGCACCTGCAGCTGATCGCCATCGGCGGCGCGATCGGTACCGGCCTGTTCATGGGTTCGGGCAAGACGATCAGCCTGGCCGGGCCGTCGATCCTGCTGGTCTACCTGATCATCGGCGTGATGCTGTTCTTCGTGATGCGGGCGATGGGCGAGCTGCTGCTGTCCAACCTCGAGTACAAGTCCTTCATCGACTTCTCCACCGACCTGCTCGGGCCGTGGGCCGGCTTCTTCTGCGGCTGGACCTACTGGTTCTGCTGGGTCATCACCGCGATCGCCGACGTGATCGCGATCGCCGCCTATGCGCAGTTCTGGTTCCCCGGGCTGGCACCGTGGATTCCCGCGGTGCTGTGCGTACTGCTGCTGCTCAGCCTGAACCTGGTCACGGTGAAGCTGTTCGGCGAGCTGGAGTTCTGGTTCGCGCTGATCAAGATCGTGGCGATCGTCGCGCTGATCGCGACCGGCTTCGCGCTGGTTGCCTGGGGCTTCACCTCGCCGAGCGGGCACAAGGCTTCGCTGGCCAACCTGTGGAGTGACGGCGGGTTCTTCCCGAAGGGCCTCAGCGGTTTCTTCGCCGGCTTCCAGATCGCGGTGTTCGCCTTCGTCGGCATCGAGCTGGTCGGCACCACCGCGGCCGAGACGGCCGACCCGAAGCGCAACCTGCCCAAGGCGATCAACTCGATCCCGGTGCGCATCATCATCTTCTACGTGCTGGCCCTGATCGCGATCATGGTGGTGACGCCGTGGCGCCTGGTGGAAGCGGGCAAGAGCCCGTTCGTGGAACTGTTCGTGCTGGCCGGCATCCCGGCCGCGGCCAGCCTGATCAACTTCGTGGTGTTGACCTCGGCCACCTCCTCGGCCAACAGCGGCATCTTCTCCACCAGCCGCATGCTGTACGGCCTGGCCGAGGAGCAGCATGCGCCGAAGACGTTCGCGCGGCTGTCGCGCGCGGCGGTGCCGTCGCTGGGCCTGCTGTTCTCCTGCTTCTGCCTGCTGCTGGGCGCGGCGATGATCTACCTGATCCCCGACCTGATCACCGCGTTCACCCTGATTACCACGCTGTCCGCGGTGCTGTTCATGTTCGTGTGGTCGCTGATCCTGTTCGGCTATATCGCCTACCGGCGCCAGCGGCCGCAGTTGCATCAGGCGTCGATCTACAAGATGCCCGGCGGCGTATTCATGTGCTGGGCCTGCCTGGCGTTCTTCGTGTTCGTGCTGGTGCTGCTGAGCCTGCAGCCGGATACGCGCGAGGCGCTGATCGCCAGCCCGGTGTGGTTCGTGCTGCTGGGCATCGGCTACCTGTGGAAGGGACGCCGGGCACGCCGTGGCGTGGCCCTGCCGGCCGAGTAGGGCGTCTTCGGCTCAATCGCGCTCGGGCGCGCCGAGCGGGAAGTAGGAGCGGTACGGCCGCGCCTCGTCCACCGCGCGCGCGAACGAGGGCCGCGCCAGCAGGCGTTGCCGATAGGCGATGACGTTGCTGCAAGTTGCCGGGATGCGGTGGGTCCAGTCGGCGTAGAACAGCGCGGGCGCGGCGGCGCAGTCGGCGAGGCTGAAGTCGCCACCGGTAGCCCAGGTGCGGCCGGCGAGCTTGCGGTCGAGCCAGGCGTAGGCGGTGTCGAGCATGGCACGCGCTTCCCGGACGCCGTAGGGGTCGCGGTCGGCGGCGGGGCGCAGGCTGTCGAACACGATCTTCTGCTGCGGCGTCTGCAGGTAGTTGTCGAAGAAGCGATCCAGCAGGCGCGCCTCGAGCGCGGCGCCGGCGTCGGCGGGCATCAGGCGCACCGGGCCGGGGTGATGCTGGCCAAGGTATTCGATGATGATGCTCGACTCCATCACCGTGCGTTCGCCGTCGCGCAGCAGGGGCATGCGGCGGATCGGCCACAGCGCGGTGAACTCGGCGCTGGTGGCCGCGTCGTCCGGCGTGAGCACCCGCCATTCGAACGCCGTGCCGTTCTCGTACAGCGCGATCAGCACCTTCTGGCAATAGGAGGAGAACGGGTGGGCGTAGAGCTGGAGCGGCATGGCGGATCGCCTTTTGCAGGAGGTTGTCCATGCGACGAATGGATGCTGACTGGATCGACATGGCCGGCCCCGCGCTTGACCGGGGTCAAGGCGGCTGGTGGCGCCGGTGCCGAATATCGGTGTGGACGACACCGTGACAGTGTCCATGAATCGAGGAAATCCAATGGAATTCCATATTGCCCTGACCGAAGCCGCCCCCGATCCTGCCGTCGTGCAGGACGCGTTGTTCAATGTCGACCCCACCGCGGTGGCCGACCTGGACATGAGCGGCCTGGTGATGCGCGTATCCGCCTCGGCGACGGCGGCGGACCTGATCGAGGTGCTGCGCCAGGTTGGCTGGACGGTAGCGCCGAAGCAGGTGGTACAGCTGCCGTCGATCTGCTGCGGCGGTTGCGGCGGCTGACGGGGCAACCGCCGGCGGTTTCCCCGCCGGCATCAGCACGAGCCGGTGTCGCAACCCGTTGCTTGCCGACGATCATCTCCAGGAGCGTTCTGCCCATGTCGTTCGACATCGTGGTCATCGGCGCCGGCCCGGCCGGCTTGTGTTTCACCCGTTCGTTGGCCGGCAGCGGCCTGCGCATCGCGCTGGTGGAGCGGCAGGAAGAGTCCGCGCTGGCCGCGCCGGCCGACGACGGCCGCGAGATCGCGATCACCCATCGTTCGCAGCGCCTGCTGCGCGAACTGGGCCTGTGGACGCGTCTGCGCAAGGAGGAGGTCGGCACCCTGCGCGACGCGATGGTACTCGACGGCGACGACCACGCCGGCCTGATGTTCCGCCACGATGAAGCAGGCACCGACCAGCTCGGCTGGCTGCTGTCGAACCACGCGATCCGTCGCGTCGCGTATGAGGAGGTGATGACGCTGCCCGAGGTCGAGCGCATCACCGGCGCGCGGGTCGGCGCGGTGCGCACCAGCGCCGCCGGCGCCGAGGTCGACCTCGACAACGGCGACACCTTGCGCGCGCAGCTGGTGGTGGCGGCGGACAGCCGCTTCTCCGAGACGCGCCGCGCGATGGGCATCGGTGCGCAGATGCGCGACTTCGGCAAGACCATGCTGGTGCTGCGCATGCGCCACCAGGTGCCGCACGAGCAGGTGGCGTGGGAGTGGTTCGGCCACGGTCAGACCCTGGCCCTGCTGCCGCTGCACGATGCGCACACCTCGTCGGTGGTGCTGACGCTGACCCCGCCGGCGATGCGCGAGCTGCTGGCGCTGGACGATGCGGCGCTGGAAGCGGCCATGGCCGAACGCTTCGGGCACCGGCTGGGCAGCATGGCCGTGGCCGGCCCGCGCTGTGCCTACCCGCTGGTGGGCGTGTACGCGCAGCGCTTCGTGGCCGAGCGCTTCGCGCTGATCGGCGACGCCGCGGTGGGCATGCACCCGGTCACCGCGCACGGCTTCAACTTCGGCCTGCTCGGGCAGGACCTGCTGGCGCGCGAGCTGCGCGCCGCGCAGGCCGCCGGCCAGTCCATCGCCGCGCCGGCGCTGCTGGCGCGCTACGAGCGCCGGCTGCGGCTGGCCACGCGGCCACTGTACCTGGCCACCAACGCCCTGGCCGGCCTGTACACCGACGACCGCCGCCCGGCGCGCGTGTTGCGCAAGCTGGCACTGGGCGCCGGCGCGCGGCTCTCGCCGTTCCGGCGGCTGGTGATGTCCGGCCTCACTGCCGAGCACGGCGGCATGCCCGCGCCGTTGCGGCTGCTGCGCCGGCCACGGCCGGCCTGACGATCAGTCCCGGCGGTTTCCCTGGACGACCAGGGTGGCGCTCATGCCGGCGGCGAGCACCGCGCCGCGCGGGATCGACGACGCGTCGATGCGCACGCGCACCGGCACGCGCTGGGCCAGGCGGATCCAGTTGAAGGTGGGTTCGACCTGGGCGAGCAGGTTGTCGCTGGCAGGGCTGGCGCCGTCGGCGATGCCCACCGCGACGCTGTCGACGCGGCCGCGCAGGCGCACGCCGCCGGCCATCAGGCGGATGTCGACCGGATCGCCGACGTGCACCTGCGGCAGCTTGGTTTCCTCGAAGTAGCCATAGATCCAGATGTCGTCGCGCCGGACCAGGGCCATGCGCGGCTTGCCTGCCTCGGCGAAGTCGCCGGCGCGCACGTCGAGGTTGGTGATGCTGCCGTCGCTGGGCGCGCGCACTTCGGTGCGGGCCAGGTCGAGCTGCGCGCGCTCCAGCGCGATGCGCGCCTGGCGCACCGCGACAACCGCGCGCCGCTGGCTGGCACTGGCGGCGCTGCGCCCCGCCTGCGCCTGACGCCAGCTGGCCCGGGCGGCCTCGGCGGCGGCAGAGGCATCGTCGCGCGCCTCGCGCGAGATCACGTCGCCCAGCCGGTCGCGGCGTTGCGCCTGCAGGCGGCGCATCGCGGCCTCGGCCTCGCTGGCCTGCGCGCCGGCGGCAGCGGCCGAGGTGTTCGCGCCGGCGGCCGCCGCGGCGGCTTCGGCGGCGGCGAGGTCGGCTTCGGCCTGGTCGGCGATCAGCTGGTAGCGGTCGCGGTCCACCACGAACAGCAGGTCACCCTTCTTCACCGGCTGGTTGTCCTTCACCGCGACGCGGGTGATCAGGCCGGAGACATCCGGCGCGATGCGCACCACTTCGGCGCGGATGCGCGCGTCGCGGGTCCACGGCGACGACATGTAGTGTTGCCAGGCGATGTACGCGGCCGCCGTCGCCAGCAGGACCATCGCGGCGGTAAAGCCGGCACGGATCAGGGTTGCACTTCTCATGACAGGGATACCTCAGGAAAACAGGGCGAGCGTCGCCACGCTGCAGACGCCGGTGAACAGCGCGATGCGCAGCAGCGACGGATGCGTCGCATGGCGGTAGAGGCCGATGCGGCCGAGCAGCTGGTCGAGCAGCCACAGCGCGGGCAGCAACAGGACGGCCAACATCAGCACGCTGGGAAAGTAGACGCCGCCGATGGAGACCTCATACGGCATGGGTAGCCTCCGGCAGGCGCAGCAGACGGTGCTGGCGGGCGACGCCGGCGGCGAGCACGGAATCGTCGTCCTCCAGCGCGCCCAGCAGCAGGTGCAGGTGCTCGCGCAGCGTCGGGCGGGTGATGTCGATCTGCGCCAGGAGATGGCGGACGCGGGCGAGCGCGGCCGCGCGGTCGGCCGGGTCCAGCCGTTCGTAGACGCGGGCCAGCGCCTCCAGCGCGGCGTCGAGGTCGGCGTGCAGCGCGCTCGGCAGCGCCTGTTCGGCCAGGTCGTGGCGCAGCCCGATCAGGGCGTGGCCGGTTTCATGCACCATCAGGGCCCAGTCCAGCAGCTCGCGCGAATGCCGGCTGCCCGGCCGGGTCTGCGCCACGATCTGCTGGAACAGGTCGCGGGCGAGGCTTTCGAAACGCGGCAGCAGGCCCGGCAGCGGCGCGCCGGCGGCGAGCCGGACCAGCCCGCGCAGGCGGCGCAGCAGGCGGCGGCGGCGCCCCTTGCTGCCATGGCCCGAGGGAATCAGCCTGAAGATCGCCACCGCGAGCCAGGCACCCACCGCGAACGACAGCCCACTGTTGAGGTACATCGGCGCGTCGACGTGCGGTGCCTCGCCGATCGCCAGCGCGACCAGGATGCCCACGCTCATGGCGATGCCGATGATGGCCAGCGTCGGCCGGGTGACCAGGTACAGCGACAGCATCAGCAGCGGCAGGGTACCGAGCACCAGCAGCGGATAGGTAGGCAGCAGTGGCAGCACGCTGTAGGTGGGCAGCGCCACGATCGGCGCCAGCAGGTGGCCGATCGCGATGCGCTTGGAGACGAACACCGGATCCGGCGCCGCCGACGCCATCGAGATCAGCGCGACCAGACCGAACAGGGCTATGGCGCCGCCGGTCCAGCCGCTGCAGAGCCACAGCAGCGACAGCACCAGGGTCACCGCGGCCGAACGCAGCATTGCCAGCATCACCGCATGGCTGTCGTTGGTGCGGGCAAAGTGGACGCGGCCGCGCGCTTGCGGCACGGGCTTGCCGGCGCGGCGTCCCAGGTCCAGATGGGCCTTGGTGCGCACGTAGTCGCGCAGTTCGTCGAGAAAGCGGCGGAGCAGCGCGTGGCCGGTGTCGAAGTCGTCGCGGCAGGACGGCTCCAGCGCGGCGCGCTCGTGCGTCGCCTGCGCGGCGATCCGTCGATGGCAGGCGGCAAGCTGGTCGGCCAGCCGGTCCAGGTCATCGCGCGTGGCGCGTTCGTCCAGCGCATCGCCCAGCGGGCGCAGCAGGCGCATCAGCGCCTGCGCGGCGGTGGTCGAGCCCTTGCGCCGGAGGCGGTCGACCAGGTGGTGCAGCGACTGGAAGCGCGAAGCCGAGACCATGAAGCGCTGGTTGAGCAGCTTCAGCAGGCCGTTGCGGGTGCGCAGGGAAGGGTCGTCGAAGAACGCGGCGGTGCGCAGATCCTCGAAGCCGAGTGCGCCGCGCACCACGCGCATCTGCGTGCGCTCCATCGCCTCGTGGTCGACCAGCGCGCCGCGGCTGCTGTCGCGGATGAAGTCCAGGAAGCCGTCGAAGTTGCGGTCGGCGCTACCGCGCAGGTCGCCGCGCAGGCGGATCGGGAACACCGCGTCGAACACCACGCTGGCCACCAGCAGGCCCAGCAGCACCTCGGAGGTGCGCGCGAACGCGCTGTCGAACACGTGGACCGGATGGCTCATGGCCGGCAGCACGATCATCGCCGCGGTATAGCCGGCCAGCACGAAGGCATAGGCGCGGAAGTGGCGGAACAGCACCGCGCCGCCGGCGCACAGCCCGGCCCACAGCGAGATGAACAGCACCAGCGGCAACGGCTGCTGCGGGAACAGCGCCACCGCCAGGATCGCGCCGGTGCAGCCGAGCAGGGTGCCCAGGCCGCGATACAGGCTCTTGGCCAGCACCATGCCCGACTGCCGGTTCATCACCACGACCACGGTGACCATCGCCACCGATGGCGAGCCCAGCTGCAGCCGCATCGCCAGCCAGCCGGTGAGGTAGATCGCCAGCAGGGTCTTGAGGATGAACAGCCACGCGGCCTTTTCGCCGGCCATGGCGTGGGCGATCTGCTGGCGCCAGGGCAGCGGCGGCGTTGCCGGCGGTTCGGCGGTCGCGGTGCTGCTCATCCCTGCGACTCCACTCCGCGCAGCACTTTCTTCAGCAGGTGTTCCAGCTGGCCGCGCTGGGCGTCGGTGATGCCGGCGAAGAAGCCCTGCAGCTGCAGGGTGACCGCCGGCACCACCTGCCGGATCAGGGCTTCGCCCTCGTCGGTGAGCTGCACCACCAGCATGCGGCGGTCCTCATCGCTGGGCGAGCGGGTGAGCAGGCCCTTGGCCAGCAGCTGGTCGATCAGGCGGGTGGTGTTCGACGACTTCTCGCTGGTCGCCTCGCCGAGCTGCGACGGGCTCAGGCCGCCCTCGCTGCCGTCGAGCATCATCAGCACGTTGTATTCCGGGTGGGTCAGGTCATGCGTGCGCAGCAGCAGGTTGGCGTGGTCGCTGAACAGCTTGTGCAGCAGCTTCACCATGCGCACCAGCATGGCCTGGTCGCGCGGAAAGCCGCGGTGCCTGCGCGTGCTGACCGCGAGCTTCTGTTCGATGGCCAGGAAGCCGCTCATGCCTTCGTTGTGATTGTTTTCCATAACTGGATATTACAGTAATGTACAAAAAGAACCAAGGGAGCGGCGACCCGCGCGGGGCGGACCGCCGATGGGATAAGATCCGCCGGTGAGCGTCGCGTTGTCCCCCGCCGTGAAGATTGGCCTCTCGATCGCCGTGGCGACCGGGCTGTACGGGGTGTCGTTCGGTGCGCTGGGCGTCGCTTCCGGGCTCGGCGTGTGGCAGACGGTGGTGCTGAGCGCGCTGATGTTCACCGGCGGCTCGCAGTTCGCCTTCATCGGCGTGGTGGCCGGCGGCGGCGCCGGTTCGGCCGCGTTCGGCGCGGCCACCCTGCTCGGCGTGCGCAATGCGGTCTACGGCATGCAGATGAACCGGATGCTCCGGCCGCGCGGCTGGCGCCGGCTGCTCGCCGCCCAGGTCACCATCGACGAATCCGCCGCCACCGCCGCGGGCCAGCTCGATCCCGACGAGCAGCGCCGCGGCTTCTGGGCCGCCGGGCTGGGCGTGTTCGCGCTGTGGAACCTGTTCACCCTGGCCGGCGCGCTGCTCGGCGATGCGCTGGGCGATCCACGGCGCTGGGGCCTGGACGGCGCGGCGGTGGCCGCGTTCCTCGGCCTGCTGTGGCCGCGCCTGCGCGCACGTGAGCCGGTGGCGCTGGCCGTGGTTTGCGCGCTGGTTACCGTGCTGGCCTTGCCGCGGGTGCCGCCCGGCGTGCCGATCCTGCTCGCCGCACTGGTCGCGGCGCTGTGGGGCTGGTTCAGCCGCGGGCCGGCGGACGAGGGATTGGAGCCGGACGTCGATCCGGCCGGCTACGAAGACGCCGGCGTACCGTCGCAGGAGCGCCACTGATGGCGCTGTGGGGGTGGCTGCTGCTGGCCAGCGCGGCGGCGTATGCGATCAAGCTGGCCGGCTACCTGGTGCCGGCGCGCTGGCTGGAGAACGAACACATGAGCCGTGTCGCGGGCACGCTGACGATCGGCCTGCTGGCTTCGCTGACCGCGATGAACACGTTCAGCGCCGGCGCGGCGCTGGCGCTCGACGCGCGGCTCGGCGCGCTGCTTGCCGCGGGTGTCGCATTGTGGCTGCGCGCGCCGTTCCTGCTGGTGGTGGTCGTGGGCGCGCTGGCAGCGGCGCTGCTGCGGCTGGCCGGCATCGGCTGACGTCGTGCCGGTAGCCCTTCAGGCCGGGTTGAAGCGCCCCCACAACAGCTTGGCCAGGATACCGGTCAGGATCACGCCGCCGATCACCAGCATGGTCTCGCCCGCGCGCTGCTGGTCGTCGAGCAGGTAGTTGTTGCACAGGCGCACCGGCGAGACCAGATACAGCCAGCCCAGCCGGAAGAACGTGGCGATCAGTTCGAGTAGGAACACGCCGCGCACCACGAAGCCCATGCGTGGCCAGCCCAGCCCCAGCGGCAGGCCGATCAGCAGGGGCACGCTGGCGAACTTCGCCACCGCCATCCACGGTTCGCCGATGGCCGCATCGAGCGAGCGCGGCAGCATCCAGAACATGCCGGCCAGGCTGGCCAACACCACGCTGCTGATGCCGTGCTGGTTCCAGCGCGCGATGCCCTCGCCAAGCTGTGGCGGCAACGAGGCAGACAGCAGCCAGCCGACCCCGATCAGCAGCGGTATCTGCACCAGCATCTGCAGGCTCATGCGGCCTTCCAGCCACGCTCGCGCCAGCGGCAGCAGCAGGGCCACGAACAGCATCGCGGCGAAGGCCAGGGCCAGGCGTTGCCGGCCGCCGATCCTCATGGCAGCTTGCCCCGCATGGTCTGCGCGACGGCCTGCGGGTTGCCCGCATCGAGGATCAGCACCAGCCGCCCCTGCGGGTCGACCACCTGGATCGCGGCGTTGTGGACGTAGCCGCCCATGCCGTCCGGCACCACGGTGACGCCGAAAGTGCGCAGCAACTGGCGCAGGCCGTCTTCGCTCGTCGGCCGGGCGGCGATCCAGCCGTGGTCGCGACCGCGAAAGCGCTGTCGGTAGGCCGCCAGCTCGGCAGGCGTGTCATGCACCGGGTCGAAACTGATGCTGAGCAGAACCAGCCGGCCGTCGGCCAGGGGGGCGGCGAGCCGATCCTGCAATTGCGCAAACTCGCCGCCCAGCGCCAGGCACCAGGTGAGGCAGCGGGTGTAGACGAAGTCGACCAGCACCCAGCGACCGCGCAGCTCGGTCAGGTCGAGGCGGGTGCCGGACTGGGTTTCCAGCAGCACGGTCGGTACCGGCGGTGGGTCGCGCTGTACCGCGAGGCGGCGCGCGGTTTCGCTGGTGAATGCCTGGAAGCCGTCGGTGGCGGCCGTCAGCACGGCGCCACCGAGCGCCAGCAGCAGGGTGCTAGCCAGCAGGGTGCGCAGGATCGGCATCGACCGGCGCCTTGAGCAGGCCGCCGATGAGGCGCGTGGCGAACAGCAGCATGCCCAGGATCAACACCATTGCGGCGACCGAACCGGCCCTGTCGTACGGCAGCCATTCCGGCAGGTGCGCGGCGAAGCGCCGAGCCACGCTCATGTGGCCGGCGTACAGGAACACCATGCAGAAGCTGATGCCGCCAATCGCGTACAGGAACAGGCCGGCGCGATCCACGCCACCGTCGACCGGCGCGCGACGGCGGCTGCCGACCACGTGGTAGAGCAGGGTGAGGATCATCGGCAACACGCCGAGCAGCAGGTAGAAGTGGAAATGCCCCGGCACCCACTGCGTGTTGTGCATCACCCGGTTGACGCTGATGGTGCCGTCGATGATCGCCGGCACGATGCCCGCGGCCCAGCCGAACAGCGCCAGCACGGCCAGCATCGAGGGCATCTGCCAGCGCAGGCCGGAGCGGTGGATGTTGGTCAGCACGCCATAGGCGGTCACCAGGAACACCGGGAAGCCGGCTGCATAGGAGATGATCTGGCCCATCACCAGCATCCAGCGCGGCTCAGCGTAATCCATCAGCAGGTGGTGCGGGAACACGATGATCACGAATACCGTGCTCGCCGCCCATGACCACAGGAACGGCCGCGAGATCCCGTAGGGCTTGCCGGTGTAGCGCGGCAGCAGTTCGTAGACAGCGATCACGCCCATGTAGATCGTGGCGTTGATGACCATGTGGCCGAACCAGTAGATCAGGTTCTTCACCACCAGCGCGTTGAGCGCGACATCCGGGTCGTAGGCGTTGATCAGGCACATCACCAGCACTACCGCGCCGGCGAGGATGCCCAGCGAGTTGGCGATGATCACCATGGTGCCGGCAACGACGGCCTTGGGATGGGTCGGGTCGATGGTGCCGCCGAACAGCCACTGCAACCCCAGCCCGCGGGCGAGATTGCCGTAGCGCCGGATGATCGCCGCCGCGGCGTCCAGGTAGAAGATCAGCATGCCCACGCCGATCAGCAGGTAGCCGACCATGAACACGGCGGCTGCGCCGTTGCTCCACAGCCCCATCGAGTGCACCGGCAGCGGGTACAGGAAGGTCCACGCGCTGGCGAAGTTGCCGACGAACACCGCCCCGATGATGCACAGCGCGCCCAGCATGAACAGCACGTAGTTGCTCAGGAACGCCCACGCGTGCAGCGACACGTACTTGCGCAGGAAGAACCACATCACCGCGGTGCTGGCCAGGCTCATGGTGCCGACCATGCCGGCGCCGTGCATCGTCATGATCTTGTAGAACATCGCGGCCTGGACCGGCGTCCACTCGGCCTGGGTCATGCGCATGGTCAGGCCCAGCAGCATCATCAGCACGAACAGCAGCAGGGCGGTGATCATGTACAGGTTGAACGCCAGGTGCTCGCGGCGCGACAGTTTCTCGTCCTGCGGGTAGAGTTCGAGCGAGCTCATGACTTGTCCTCCCGCGCGGCCACGTCGAATTCGGCGGTCATCCCGTTGTGTGCGACGCCGCAGTATTCAAGGCACATGATCTTGTAGGTGCCCGGCGTGTGGAACGTGTACAGGATCTTGTTGGTGAAGCCGGGCATTGCCTGGGTCTGGATGACGATGCGGCCATCCGGGGCATAGATCGCGAAGCCGTGGTTCACGTCGCTGGCGGTTACCCGGAATTCCACCGGTTCGCCTGCCCTCAGGTGGGTCTGGCTGACATCCCACGTCCACTGGTGGCCGACCACCTCGACCACCTGCGCCGCCTCCAGCGGCTGGTGCTGCGGCGGAATGGGGAAGGGCCGCAGGCTGGCCCAGGCGATCCCGATGCCCAACAGCAAAAGCGCCGCGAACAAGGCGCGGCGCAAGCTGATGGATGTTCGATGTGCCCGCTCCGCTTCGGCGGTATCGGCCGGCTTGCCGGCCTGCGCGATGGCGTAAATGAAGCCCAGTGCCACCAGCCCCATTCCGGTCAGCGTGATCGCCCAAATCACGTTCTGCAAGACCATGGTCGTTCTCTCCCCGGGAAGCGCCACGTGCCCGTCATCTACTCCCACCTTGGTGAAGGTGTCAAGGTCGAGTGAAGCATGGAAATGGCGGGAAGCCGCGATTCCGGCCCGAAGTCCGCTTCGGAACAGCCGTCCAGACGGCCGTGGCGTCAGCCCGTTACGGCGAATCGCCGCCAAGCCGCGAGGCGATGCGCACCTCGCCGGTCAGCACCTTGTGGATCGGGCACTTGTTGGCGATCTGCAGCAGGCGCTCGCGCTGCTCGCCGTCCAGTTCGCCCTCGAGGGTGATCACGCGGGTGATGTCGTTGCCCGCGGCCGGCGTGCCGTCGGGGTTGAACTTCAGCTCAACGTCGACGTGGCGCAGCGGCCAGCCCTTGCGCGCGGCGTACATCTGCAGCGTGATCGCGGTGCAGGCGCCCAGCGCGGACAGCAGCAGCCGGTGCGGCGCGGGGCCGGTGTTGGCGCCGCCTTCCTCAAGCGGCTCGTCGGCGTGCCAGCTGTTGCCCTGGTCGTCGGTGAAATCGACCGCGTACGGCGCGTTGCCGGTGCTGGTGCGGACGGTGGGGATGCTCATGGCGGGTTCTCCTTCGGCAGGTTTCAGATCACGTCCCACATGTAGCGGTCGTGCCCGAGCACCGCGCCGGCCAGCTGCTCGATCGCCGCGTCCTCGTTGCGCTCCAGGCCGCGCACGTTGCGTGCCATGCGCCGGCGCGCCTGCTTCGCGAAAATTTCGGCGATGCTGGCTGCCTCGCCGGCGGCCGGGTGCGATTGCTGTTCCAGGCTGTCGGCGCGCGACAGCACGCACAGGCCCACGAACAGGTCGATCGCGATGTCGGCCAGGCGCTTCTGCGCATGCTGCATGTCGGCCGCCTTCTTGCCGTAGCGGCGCAGCAGCGCGTCGGACGACTTGGACAGTTCCACCGTGTACTTCTCGTAGGTGGCGGCCACCTTGCGCAGCCGCGGCGACAGCTCGTGCGCGATGCGGTCGATGCCGTAGCCGGTGGCCTCGCGCATGCGCCGGCCGGTGTAGCTGCCGAGCACGCCGAAGCCCTTGATCGGCTCGTTGAAGATGTCGCCCACCGCGGCCTTCAGTTCGCTGAGGCCCGCGCCCACGCCCTTCAGGCCGGACAGCGCGACATACAGCCGCAGGATCTCGTTGGTGCCTTCGAAGATCGACAGGATGCGCGTGTCGCGGGTGATCTGCTCGTACGGGAACTCGCGCATGAAGCCGTTGCCGGCGGCGATCTGCAGCGCCTCGTAGGAGGCGCGCTGCACTGCTTCGCTGGCGAACACCTTGCTCATCGCCGCCTCGACCGAGTAGTCGCTGCCGCCGCCATCGATCAGGTGCGCCACCATCCACACCGCGCTCTCGGCGGCAAAGCAGTCCACTGCCATCTGCGCGATCTTCTCGCGCACCAGGCCGAACTCGGCGATCGGCTGGCCGAACTGCTTGCGCTCCTTCGCCTGCGCGCAGGCCAGCCGGATCAGCGTGCGCATGCCACCCACCGCGCCGCCGCCCAGGCCGGTGCGGCCCGAGTTCAGGATGCTCATGGCCACCTTGAAGCCCTTGCCGACCGGGCCGAGCACGTTCTCCGCCGGCACCCGCACGTCGGCGAACGCGACGGTGGTGGTGCTCGAGGCGCGGATGCCCATCTTGTCCTCGTGCGGGCCGTGGCTCACGCCAAGCCACTTCGCCTCGACCAGGAAGGCGGTGATCTTGCCCTCCGGCGTGTCGGTGCGCGCGAACACGGTGTAGAAATCGGCGATGCCGCCGTTGGTGATCCAGATCTTCTCGCCGGAGAGCGTCCAGCTGCCGTCGTCGTTGCGCACGGCCTTGGTGCGGATCGAGGCGGCGTCGGAGCCGGCGCCGGATTCGGTGAGGCAGAACGCGGCGATCATCTCGCCGGTGGCGAGCTTCGGCAGGTAGCGCTGCTTCTGCTCGTCGCTGCCGAACAGCAGCAGGCCCTTCATGCCGATCGAGCTGTGCGCGCCGATGGTCAGCGAGACCGAGCTGTCGTGGCTGGAGGTCTGGCCCAGCACGCGCGCATAGGCGCCGTTGGACAGCTCCATGCCGCCGAACGCCTCGGGGATGATCAGGCCGAACAGGCCCATCTCGCGCAGCGCCTGGATGAACTCGGCCGGCTGCTCGGCGTCGCGGTCGTACTGCTTCAGCGCGGCGCCCTTGTCGGCCAGGAATTCGTCGATCGCGTCGGTCATCGCCCCCAGCATCTCGCGGTCGCGCGCGCGGATCTGCGGGTAGGGGAACAGGTTCTCCTCCACGATGTTGCCCAGAAACAGCTGCTTGGCGACGCTGTCGTCGCTGCGCAGCGTGGAAGAAGCGGGGGCGATGGGCGACGACGGACTCATGACTGATCTCCATGGCGGGCAATACGGCATTCTGGCACTTTCGCCGCGTCGGGCCATGCCGCCAATCGCCGCACCGGCGGCGCCTCGCGTGGCCGCCGGCAGCGGCCCGCCGCAACGGCTTGAAACGCTGCTTCGACGCACCCAAATCCTCGCCGAGACAAGCGCATACCGCCAAACCTTCGGAGATTTCCCATGGCAACCGGTTGGGCCGGCGACGGCGCCGTGCAGGACCAGATCGACGCCACGGTCAACGACGGCGTGCAGCGCGCGCGCCAGCAATTGCGCCAGGGTCCGGGCCTGGAGCGCTGCGAGGAGTGCGACGCGCCGATCCCCGCGGCACGGCGCCAGGCCGTGCCCGGCGTGCGTCTGTGCGTGACCTGCCAGCAGGCGCAGGACGCGGAGCAGCGCAGCGCCAGCCTGTACAACCGCCGCGGCAGCAAGGACAGCCAGCTGCGCTGAACGGACCGGCGGGGCGGGTACTTGTGCGTCCCGCCGACAAGCGGCAAGCTCGGATCCTGTTACCGGCAGTCCGCAAGCTGCGGGGCCACCGGCTACTGGTGCGAAGCATGGAGGCGGTAGTCATTTCCACTTCATCGAATCCGTTCGAACTCGCCGCCGGCATCAGCTATTTCTTCGCGTTGCTGCCGGATGAACAGGCACGCAGCACGATCGTCGGCGTGGGCGAGCGTTTCCGCAAGTCGCACCGGGTCAGCGGCTCGCCGGTCGGTGTCGACAGCCTGCACCTGACGTTGTGTCCGATGGGCAAGCCCGAACGGCTGCGCCAGCCGCTGGAAGACGCACTGCTGGCCGCGGCCGGCGAAGTGCGCGCGCAGAGTTTCGTGGCCACGCTGGATTCGGCGATGCGCTTCAGCGCCCGCGACGGGCAGTTCCCGTTCGTGCTGTGTGCGGATGGCCTCACCACCGCGGCGGCGCTGGAGCTGCGCAAGGCGGTGGCCGCGGCGCAGCTTCGCGCGGGCCTGCAAGTCAGCGGCGTGTCCAGCTTCCTGCCGCACGTGGCCATGCTGCACGGCCATGCCGTCGATGCCATCGAGGAGTCGGTCGCGGCGATCCAGTGGCGCGTGTCCGAGTTCGTGCTGATCCGCAGTTTCTTCGGCCAGTGCAGGTACGAGGTGGTCGGCCGCTGGCCGCTGGCGCTGGCCGCCGTGCCCGAGCCGGTCGACCTGCTGGCGGAAATGGCCAACCTGCCGGAGCTGCCGGCATGGTCCGACGAGGAATGAGCCGCGCTGGGCGGCGCCGTCAGATCTGTGGCTCGGCGTTCGCGGCGCGCCGCTCGCGGCGCCGCTGGCGTGCCAGGCTGTGCTCGCGGTGGGCGATGTACAGGCTGGCGCCGATGATGATGGCCGCGCCCGCTGCCGTGTAGCGATCCACCCGTTCGTCGAAGATCCACCAGGCCAGCACCGCCACGATCAGCAACTGCAGGTAGCTGAACGGCGCCAGCAGCGAGGCATCGGCCAGCCGCAGCGCGCGCGTCCAGCACCAGTGGCCGCTGGTGCCGAGCGCGCCGGACAGCACCAGCCACGGCCAGATCCCGGCGTGCGGCCATTGCCACGTGGCCAGCGCGGCGGGCAGCGACAGCGGCACCCACAGCAGCGTGGTCAGCAACACGATACGGTCGGCCGGCTCGCTGCCGGTCAGCGACTTGATGCTGATCGTCACCGCGCCGGTCAGCGCCGCCGCCAGCAGGGCGACCAGGCTGCCGGCGGTGAATGCCGCGCTGCCGGGCCGCACGATCACCAGCACGCCGATGAAGCCGGCCACCACCGCGCTCCAGCGGCGCCGGCGCACGATTTCGCCGAGAAAGATCACCGCGCCGATGGTGACGAACAGCGGCGAGGAGTACGACAGCGCCACCGCCTCGGCCAGCGGCAGGTTCACGATCGCCCAGAAGCCGGCCAGCATGCCGCCCATGCCGAGCACGCAACGCATCACGTAGAAACCGAGCCGCGGCGTGCGCAGCAGCTGCCAGCCGTGCGGGTGCAGCAGCGGCAGCGCGAACAGCGCGCCGAACGTGCTGCGGAAGAAGGTGATCTGGAACGGGTGCAACTGGGCGGAGGCGAACCGGATCGTCACCGCCATCAGCGCGAAGAAACTGGCGCTGGCCAGCATCAGCAACACCGCGCGCAGCGGCAGCGGCGTGGAAACGGGCGGCGAAGCGGGGATCGGGTCCAGGGCCGTGCCGTGCGCAGCTTGGGTGGTGCGCATGGTACCCCACTTGCCCAGCGGCTTTCGCGCCAGCGTGGCGCCGCTTCAGTGTGCGGGCGGCACCGGTACGTCCGTGGCGCCGCTCGACCATGCCTGCAGCCGCTCGCGCACCGCCGGTTCCAGACCCTGCAGGCCCCAGCGATGGCCTTCCGCCAGCGCAGCGTCGGTCGACTGGCCGCCGAGCAGCACGGCGCGCAGGGCGATCATCGCGCCCACCCGGTTGCCGCTGGCGCAATGCACCAGGGTCGGCTGGTCGCCGGCGTCGCGCAGCAGGCGGTCGAACTGCACGACCCGGGCGCGGCTCAGGTCGGCGGCGCCGCGGATCGGCAGGTTGTGGTAGCCGATGCCGGCCGCGCGCATTGCGGCGGCTTCGTCGAAGTCGGGCGTCTCGCTGTCCAGGCTGAGGTCGATCACCTGGCGGATGCCGGCGCGCTTCAGCGTGGGGATGTCGCTGGCCTGCAGCCGCCCGGAGGCCACGCGGTGCGGCGCCGGGAACGCGACATGGGGAAGCCCGGCCATGGCGGCTTCCTCCGGCGCGGCGGCGACGCAAACGGATGCGGACATGGCGAGCGCCAGCAACAGCAGCAGGGAACGGTACATGACGGATACCTCGGCGAGGGGATGTTCAGGATAATCGAGTCGGCGACTCTCGCGACTGCAGCCGGATGCGCGCCGCATGCCCCGTATAATCGGCGGCCCATTGATTGAACAACCAGGATCGACCGATGTCCGACATCCCCGCCTGCCCGCTGTGCGCGATGGAGAACACCTATCCGGACGGCGACAACTACGTGTGCGCCGACTGCGGTCACGAGTGGCCGATCGCGGCGAGTGTGCATGCGGGCGATGCCGCGCTGGTGGTGCGCGACGTCAACGGCAACGTGCTCAACAGCGGCGACACGGTGAGCGTGATCAAGGACCTGAAGGTGAAGGGGTCGTCGATCCCGCTGAAGCAGGGCACGCTGATCCGCAACATCCGTCTGGTCGACGGCGACGATGAGCACATCGAAGGCAGCTCGGACAAGATCAAGGGCCTGGTGCTGAAGGTGTGTTTCCTGAGGAAGGCCTGAGGCGGACCTATTGGCGCGCTTCGAGCCGCAGTCCGCGCGGCGTCAGCCGGCGCTCGACCAGTTCGAACAGGCCCTGCACCAGCAGCGCCAGCACGGCGGCCGGCACGGCGCCCTGCAGGATCAGGCCCACGTCGTCCAGCCGGATGCCGGTGAGGATCGGCTGGCCGTAGCCGCCGGCGCCGATCAGCGCCGCCAGCGTGGCGGTGCCCACGTTGATCACCGCCGCGGTCTTGATGCCGGCCAGGATCGAGCGCAGCGCCAACGGCAGTTCCACCCGGCGCAGCCGCACGCCGGGCGGCAGGCCCAGCGCGGCGGCGGATTCGCGCAATTCCGGCGCAATGCCGACCAGGCCGGCATGCGTGTTGCGCACGATCGGCAGCAGGCTGTACAGGAACAGCGCGGCGATCGCCGGCCAGGTGCCGATGCCGAGCAGCGGGATCATGAACACGAACATCGCCAGCGACGGCACCGTCTGCAGCACGCCGGTCAGGCCGATCAACCACTGGCCGAGACGCCGCCGCCGGGCCGCCAGGATGCCCAGCGGGATCGCCAGCAGTATCGCCAGCCCCAGCGAGATCGCCACCAGCTTGACGTGTTCGACGCTGCGCTGGAGCAGGTGCGGCCATAGCCCGCCGTCGTGGCCGTCCGCGTGGATGCCGAGGAAATCGGCGGCCACCACGTTTTCCTTCACGCCGCGCAGCTTCACCCGCGCGTTCATCGCGCGCATCGCGTCTTCGTCGATGCTGCCGACGAGCTTGTGCAGCACGCCGACGAAGGCCGGCGCGCTCTGCTCCAGCGCCAGGCGGTACAGGTAGACCGCGTCGTAGCGTGGAAAGTAATCGCGATCGTCGCGCAGCGTGCGCAGGTGGTAGTAGGGGATTTCCGCGTCGGTGCTGTAAAGGTCGATCGCGTCGACCGCGCCGCTGGCCAACGCGCGGTACGACAGCGCGTGGTCGAGGCCGCTCACGTTCGCCTGCGGCAGGCCGTAGCGTTGGCGCAGGCCGGGCCAGCCGTCGCCGCGATCCATGAACTCGTTGGAGAAGCCGAAGCGCAGGCCGGGGTGCTGCAGCAGGTCGGAAATGTCGGCGATGCCCAGCCGCGCGGCGACATCGCTGCGCATGCCGATTGCATAGCTGTCGCTGAAGCCGAGCGAGTCGGTGATGCCGATGCCCAGGGGTTTCAGTTGCGCGCGCAAGCTGGCGATATCCGCGTTCGCCGGCAGGCCCTTCAGCAGTTCCTGGGTAAGCGTGCCGGTGTACTCGGGGTAGGCGTCGATTTCGCCGTCGAGCAGGGCGCGCCACAGGATGCGGGTGCCGCCCAGCTCACGCCGGTGTACCGCCTCGACGCCGGCCTCGCGCGCGCCGGCCAGCGCCAGTTCGCCGAGGATCACCGACTCGGTGAACTGCTTGGAACCGATCCGCACCGGTGCGGCCTGCGCCGGCGCGGGCAGCAGGCAGGCGCCCAGCAGCAGGCAAACGCCCAGCAGCATTGGCGCGGGCAGCAGGCGGCGCATCACGGGGCCTCCGGCAGGCGCCGCTGCGCCGCGACGAAGCGGTTGACGAAGGCATCGGCGGGGCGCTCGCGCAGGTCGCGGAACGTCCCGTCCTGCAGCACGGCACCCTGGCGCAGCAGCACCAGCCGCTCGGCGAACCAGGCCGCCTCGGCGAGGTCGTGGGTGACCACGATCACGGTCTTGCCGAGCTGGTCGAAGATCTGCTTCAGCTCGTCCTGCAGTTCGTGCCGCACCACCGGGTCGAGCGCGCCGAGCGGTTCGTCCAGCAGCAGCGCGTCGGGATCGGCCATCAACGCGCGCATCAGCGCCACGCGCTGGCGCTGGCCGCCGGACAGTTCGGCTGGGTAGCGCTCCAGCACGCCAGTCGGCAAATGCGTCAGCGCGGCGAGCTGTTCCGCGCGCTGGCGGATCCGCTCGCGCTTCCAGCCGAGGTGGCGCGGCAGCAGGGCCAGGTTGCCCAGCGCGGTCAGGTGCGGGAACAGGCCGCCGTCCTGGATCACGTAGCCGACCCGCCGGCGCAGCGGCAGCACGTCGCTGCGCTGCAGGGGGCGGCCGTCGACTTCGACGTGGCCGTGGTCCGGCCACTCCAGGCCGAGCAGCAGGCGCAGCACGGTGGACTTGCCCGAGCCGCTGCTGCCGATCAGCGCGGTGGTGGTGCCGGCGGCGAACGCCAGGCTGACCTGTTCGAGCGCCTGCAGCCTGCCGTAGCGCTTGCTCGCCTGCACCAGCGCGAAGGCGATGCCGCCGGCGGACTCAGCCGTGGACATGGCGCGTCATGGCAGCTCGACCTTCGCTTCGGTGGCGGGGAAACGGCGCGGGCGGGCGGGTGACGCCGCCGCGGCCGCGGTGCGCGCATGAGCCTAGCAGCAGGGCGGAACCGGCGGCTACCGGCGAGCGCCGCGGATTGCTATGGCGTGCCGCTTATCCGCGCCTGGTCGCCGCCCTGCCGCTTGGCGTCGTACATCGCGTCGTCGGCGCGCCGCAGCAGCTGCCGGGCGTCCTCGCCGTGGGCCGGATAGAGCGCGATGCCGATGCTCGCCGACACCTGCAGCCGGCCGCCGGCCAGCTCGAACGGCTGCCGCAGGGCGGCGCCGATCTTGGCGGCGACCGCGACCGCATGATCGGCGTGGCCGGCGTCGTTGAGCAGCACCACGAATTCGTCGCCGCCGATGCGACCGACCGTGTCCGATTCGCGCACGCAGTGGCGGATGCGTGCCGCCACCTCGCGCAGCAGCAGGTCGCCGACGTCGTGGCCGCGGTGGTCGTTGACCGGCTTGAACCGGTCCAGGTCGAGGTACAGCACGGCCAGCTGCTGCCGGTCGCGGCGGGCCCTGGCCAGCGCGGTGCGCAGCCGGTCGTGGAACAGGCCGCGGTTCGGCAGGCTGGTGAGCTGGTCGTGTTGGGCCAGGTATTGCAGCCGGGTCGCGCTCTTCTTGCGTTCGATCGCCGCGGCGATCTGGGTGGAGACGAACTGCAGCAGCGCCTTGTCCTGCTCGTTGTAGCGCAGCTCGCCGGAGTAGCTCTGCACCACCAGCGCGCCGATCACGCCCTGCGGCCCGCCGAGCGGCACGCCAAGCCACTCCAGCGAATCGCGGCCGACGATCGGGCGCACCCGCGGCGGCAGTTCCATCCGGGCCTCCGGCGTCAGCAGCAGCGCCTGTCCGCTGCGGATCACCTCGCTGCTGAGCGTGCCGGAATCCAGGCTCTGCGTCGGCGGTGGCGGGTCGTGTTCGTCGACGAAGTAGGGGAAGCTCAGCTCGTCCTTGTCCGCGTCGTACAGGGCCACGAAGAAATTGTTGGCCGGCAGCAGTTCGCCGACGATGCGGTGGATGTGCCGGAACAGCTCCAGCAGGTCCTCCGCCGAGTGCGCCGCCTCGGAAATGGCATGCAGGGCCGCCTGCATCCGCTCGGCGTGCTTGAGCTCGGTGACGTCGCGCGCCACCGCGATCCGCACGCGATCCGCCTCCGACCAGCGCGCCGACCACATGATGTGGATGACCCGGCCGTCCTTGCGCACGTAGCGGTTCTGGAAATGCGGCTTGGGCTGGCCGGCCATGATCTCGTCCGCCGCCTGCAGGGTGCGCTCGCGGTCATCGGGATGGACCAGCCCGATCATCGGCCGCCCGATGACCTCTTCCGGCGCGTAGCCGAAGATGTGCTCGAAGGCGGCGCTGACGAAGAGGTAGCGGCCCTGGACGTCCACCACGCAGATCGCGTCGAGCAGGAGATCCATCACGCTGCTGAAGGTGAGGCCGGCGCCCGGCTCCGGCGGGGAAGGCGGTTGGTTCATGCGTATCTGTTCGAGCGTGATGCCGGGGGCGGTGATGCCGGTTCGAAGCTTATCCGGAATCCGCGCGGGAAATGTCTACGTGCCCCGGCACCACGCGCGGCAGTCGTTCGCGCCTTGGCCGCCTCTGGCGGCCGGCCAAGGCGCGGGCGCTCAGGCGATGGTCAGCGTGACGTCGATGTTGTTGCGGGTGGCGTTGGAGTACGGACACACGATATGCGCCTTCTGCACCAGCGCTTCGGCCTCGGCCCGAGGCAGGCCGGGGATCGAGATGGTCAGTTCGACCTCGATGCCGAAGCCGGTGGGGATCGGGCCGATGCCGACTTGGCCGGTCACCCGGGTATCGGCCGGCAGTTGCAGCTTCTGCTGGGCCGCCACGAACTTCATCGCGCCGAGGAAGCAGGCCGAGTAGCCGGCGGCGAACAGCTGTTCCGGGTTGGTGCCGTCGCCGCCGGCGCCGCCGAGTTCCTTCGGCGTGGTCAGCCGGACGTCGAGCACGTTGTCGGACGAGGTCGCGCGGCCGTCGCGGCCGCCGGTGGCCGTGGCTTTGGAGCGATACAGGACTTTTTCAATGGACATGGTGTGTCTCCTTCTTGGGGGTTGCGGGGTATTCCGATATGCATAGCTGGCTATGAAATAGCGCGCTATGTTTCTGCACAAATGGGATACGCGAGTCAGGCGGCATCGGACAGCTTGCCGCGAAGTGCCTGCAATTCCCGCTTCAGGTGCAGCAATTGGTCCGGCGTGCAGCGGGTGGCGCAGAACACCGACTCCTGCACCTTGCCGGCCTTCGCCTGCAGCGCCTTGCCGCGCGCGGTCAGTGAGACCACCACATGGCGCTCGTCGTCGCGCGAGCGCAGCCGCGTCACCCATCCCGCCGTCTCCAGCCGCTTCAGCAGCGGGGTGAGCGTGGCCGAGTCGAGGAACAGCCGCTCGCCGATTTCCGACACGCTGAGGCTTTCGTGCTCCCACAGCACCATCATTGCCAGGTATTGCGGGTAAGTGAGATCCAGCGGCTTGAGCAGCTTGCGGTAGACCTTGTTCATCGCCAGGCCGGCCGAGTACAGGGCGAAGCACAGCTGCGCGTCCAGCCGGGGCGTGGAGTCTGCGGCAGGCGTCGGCGATGTGCGGGGGGAGCTCATGGTCGCGCAATTTACATAGCGCGCAATTCAATTGCAAGCTATTTTCATCGAAAGGCTTCCGACACGGGCCGGTGGCGCCGCATCGCTCATGATGGCGCGGCACGGCTCACGCGAGGGCAAATGATGTCCAGGCCGATCCCGTGGGCTTTGGCCCTGGCGCCGGTCATGGTGTTGCCGGCGCACCGGCGACAGGATGGCGATAGCCGCCGAAGCCACCGAGGCCCCGGCGTGAACCTGCGGATGACCGCCCTTGCGACGCTGGGCGCCGCCTTCACGATGCTGGCCGGCGGCAACCAACGTGCCGGCGAAAGACACCTCCGGCACATCGCCGCGCGAAGCGTTCGGCGCAGTCGACGCGTTGTTCGCGGCAAAGGCCGGGCATGACGTGGGCGCCTCGCGCCGGCTGATCCTGCCTGGCGCCCGTTTCGTGATGGTGCGGCCCGACGGCAGGGTGGGGATCGAGCCAGACGCCGGCTACCTGGCGGCGCAGGGCAAGCAAAGAAGCGTTCCGCGAGCGCATCTGGGCTGCGCAGGTGACGGTGCAGGGCAACCTCGCCCGGGTCTGGCGCCTGCGATTTCCACTGCGACGGCAAGCTGTCCCCTTGCGGCATCGACGGCTTCAGCCTGGTGCGCGGCAGCCACGGCTGGCGCATCGTCGGGGTCAGCTGGATCGTGCAGAAGCTGGGCTGCGCGCCAGGCCTGCGGGGCAAGGTGAAGTGGCCGGCCGTCTACGCGGGAGCTTCGCCACGCGCCGGCGCACTCTTTGACAAGGCCTGCTTGTCGGGTTACCTGTGCGGCTTCTGCAAGCGGGGCGCTGCGTGATGGTGTGCTTCGCCAATACCTGACAGGGTGGGACATGCGCCGAGTGACACTGCTTGCCTGCGGGGGAACGATTGCCGGCCACGCCGACGCGGTCGGCCGTTTTCGTCCGACGGGCCATGCCGCCGAACTGCTGGTGGGGGTGCAGCTGCCAGCGGGGATCGAAGTCACCGCGACCGACGCGCTTACCGTGCCGAGCCGCGCGATGTCGCTGGTCAACGTGCTGCAGCTGGTCGAGCGCGTCGAGGCGCTCGCCGCCGGTGCGCAGCCGCCGGACGGCGTGGTGATCAGCCAGGGCACCGACACGCTGGAGGAAACCGCCTAGCTGTTCGCGCTGATGTGCGGCGCGCGCTTGCCGGTGGGCAACCTGTCGCCGCTCGAGGCGCGCCTGCGCCTGATCGTGGGCCTGGGGCTCGGGTTGGCGCCAGCGGCGATCTTTCCGCTCGACTGAGGCGCGGGCTGCGTTCGCCGGTTTTTCGTGATGCGCCCGGCGATCAATCCAGCGGTGCGGTCATGATCAGCTGGTCGACCGCGTAGCCGCGCTGGCGCGAGTGTTCCTTGAGGGTCTGGAACAGCGCGCGATCCATCGTGGGGCGGCGCGAGAGTATCCACAGGTGCTTGCGCCCGGGGCTGCCGATCACGGCCCACCGGTAGCCGGCGTCCACCTCGATCACCCAGTAGTCGGCCCACGCCATCGGCAGCCAGGTCAGCCAGGCGGGCGCGAAGCGCACTTCCAGCGCCGCCGGCTGGTCGTCCTTCATCCGCGCCACGCCATCGACGGACATCCGGCCTTTGCTGGTGCGGCAGGTGTTGTGGACGTGGACGGTGCCGTCGGGGTTCGGCGTGTAGGTGGCGACGACGGCGTCCAGACACTTGCGCTCGAAGTACATCGGCAGGCGCGCGATCTCGTGCCACTGGCCGGCGTAGCGATGCAGGTCCAGCGACGGCACCGGCCGGTTCGGCAGGCTGGCGGCGGCAGCGGGCCAGGCAATGGCCAGGGCCGCGGTGGTCAGCAGCCGGTGCAACAGGTGCATGGTCGGGCTCCGTGGCTCGTGCGTGGCGTGGACAGGACGAAGGATCGCGGAACCCTCGCGCGTGGTCTAGCGGTAACGCGCTTCCTGCAGGTCGATCTCGCGCACCAGCCGGCGCGAGACCTCGTCGGAAATCTGGTAGTGGCGCGCCAGTTCGAAGATCGCCTCGCGCTGGCCCTGCAGCGCGGCCAGGCGCAGCTCGCGTTCAGCGGCGTCGGCCTTGCGCAGCTGCCGCGCCTCGTCCTCTCCGGAGGCGTCCTCGTCCAGCCAGTGCTGGTACAGCGCGATCACCCGGGTGGCTGCGCTGGTGTAGGTGTCGACTTCGCTGGCCGGAGCCCTTTCCAGCAGTTCGTGCTGGGTCTTCTCGACGGCGGCGATCGCCGCGGTGGCGGCGGCGCGGCGGGCCAGGTTTTCTTCGCGCTGCACCGCCGGTTCCGGCGGCAATTCCAGCCCCTTCAGCAGTGGCGGCAGGCCGATGCTGGCGGCCAGCAACGACAGCAGGATCACCGCGGTGGCGAGGAAGATCGCCAGTTCGCGCGCGGGGAAGGGCGTGCCGTCGGGCAGCAGCAGCGGCAGCGTCATCACGCCGGCCAGGGTGATCGCGCCGCGCACGCCGGCCAGCGAGGTGGCCAGCAGCAACCGCCAGTGCAGCCGGCTCACGGGGTGGCCGCGATGGCGCGCCTTGAGCACGTTCAGGCGCAGCGAGATCCAGGCCCAGGCCAGGCGCAGCAGCGCCAGCCCGACGTTGATCGCCAGCGCGTACACCAGCAGCCACCACGGGTTGCGATGGCCGCTCTGCGCCACCGACGCCACCGCGCCCTGCAGGCTGGCGGGTAGTTGCTCGCCCAGCAGCACGAACATGATGCCGTTCAGGGCGAACTGCACCGTGTTCCACACCGCCGTGCGCTGCACCCGCGTGGTCGCCAGCAGGCGGCCGCTGAGTTCGACGTAGCTCATGGTGATGCCCGCCGCGACCGCGGCGAGGATGCCGGAAGCATGCACCTGCTCGGCGAGCAGGTAGGCACCGAACGGGATCAGCAGGCTGATCAGGATCGGCGAGCCGGCCTCCTGGCCGAAGTGCCGCGACAGCCAGCGCTGCGCGAAGCTCACCGCCACGGTGAACGCCACGCCGACGCCGAGCCCGACCAGCGCCACCCACAGGAAGGTCAGCGACGCGGACAGCAGCGAAAACCCACCGGTCACCGCCGCCGCCACGGCGAAGCGGAAGCAGACCAGGCCGGTGGCGTCGTTGAGCAGCGATTCGCCTTCGAGGATGTGCATCAGCCGCCTCGGGATCGGCACGCGCGCGGTGATCGACGACACTGCCACCGGATCGGTCGGCGACACGATCGCCGCCAGCGCGAACGCCACCGCCAGCGGCATCGCCGGGATCAGCCAATGGATCAGGAAGCCGGCGCCGAGCACGGTGGCCACCACCAGGCCCAGCGCCAGCGCCAGGATCGCGCCGCGGTCGCGCAACAGGCCGTCCTTGGGGATGCGCCAGCCGTCGAGGAACAGCAGCGGCGGCAGGAACAGCAGGAAGAAGATGTCCGGGTCGAGCGCCACGCCGTGCTTGAACACGCCGGCGATCACCGCGCCCAGCCCGATCTGCACCAGCGGCAGCGGCAGCGAGAACGGCAGCATGCGGACCAGGTAGCCGCTGCCGACCACGGCCAGCAGCATGGCCAACGCTACTTCGATCGAGTTCATGAGGTGTTCCGGGCGCGCTGGTGACCTTAGCAACACGGTGGCCGCTGCGTCGAGCGGCGCGGCGACGACATGCCAACGGCGACATGGCATACCATCGACGCTCCGCGCGACCGATCCGTTCCCCAGGAGATCGCATGCAGCCGATCATCACCGTTCGCCAGCTCGGCAAGACCTACGCCTCCGGATTCCAGGCGCTGAAGCGGATCGACCTGGAGATCCGTCGCGGCGAGATCTTCGCCCTGCTCGGCCCCAATGGCGCCGGCAAGACCACCCTGATCAGCATCATCTGCGGCATCGTCAATCCCAGCGAGGGCAGCGTGCTGGCCGACGGCCACGACGTCGTGCGGGACTACCGCGCGGCACGCACGAAGATCGGCCTGGTGCCGCAGGAGCTGACCACCGACGCGTTCGAGACGGTGTGGAACACGGTCAGCTTCAGCCGCGGCCTGTTCGGCAAGGCGGCGAACCCGGCGCACATCGAGAAAGTGCTGAAGGATCTCTCGCTGTGGGAGAAGCGCAACGACAGGCTGATCACTTTGTCCGGCGGCATGAAGCGGCGCGTGATGATCGCCAAGGCGCTGTCGCACGAGCCGCAGATCCTGTTCCTGGACGAGCCCACCGCGGGCGTCGACGTGGAACTGCGCCGCGACATGTGGGCGATGGTGCGCGCGCTGCGCGCCAGCGGCGTCACCATCATCCTGACCACCCATTACATCGAGGAGGCCGAGGAGATGGCCGACCGGATCGGGGTGATCCACAAGGGCGAGCTGATCCTGGTCGAGGACAAGGCCGAGCTGATGAACAAGCTCGGCCGCAAGCAGCTGACCCTGCACCTGCAGAACCCGCTGCAAGCCATCCCCGCCGCACTGGCTGGCTACCCGCTGGCGCTGTCGGACGATCGCCGGCAACTGGTCTACACCTTCGACGCGCAGGGCGAGCACACCGGCATCGACGTGTTGCTGCGCCGGCTCGGCGAGGCGGGCATCGACTTCAAGGACCTGCAGACCCGGCAGAGTTCGCTGGAGGACATCTTCGTCAGCCTGCTGAGGGAACGCGCATGAACATCTATGCGATCCGCGCGATCTACCGTTTCGAGATGGCGCGCGCCTGGCGCACCCTGCTGCAGAGCATCGTCTCGCCGGTGATCTCCACCTCGCTGTACTTCGTGGTGTTCGGTGCGGCGATCGGCTCGCACATGAACGGCATCGACGGGGTCAGCTACGGCGCCTTCATCGTGCCGGGACTGATCATGCTGTCGCTGCTGACGCAGAGCATCTCCAACGCGTCGTTCGGCATCTACTTCCCGAAGTTCGTCGGCACGATCTACGAGATCCTGTCGGCGCCGGTGTCGCCATTCGAGATCGTCGCCGGCTACGTCGGTGCGGCAGCGAGCAAGTCGATCATCCTCGGCCTGATCATCCTGGTCACCGCGCGGCTGTTCGTGCCGTTCCAGATCGAGCATCCGCTGTGGATGCTGGCGTTCCTGCTGCTCACCGCGGCGACCTTCAGCCTGTTCGGCTTCATCATCGGCATCTGGGCGGACAACTTCGAGAAGCTGCAGCTGGTGCCGCTGCTGGTGGTGACGCCGCTGACCTTCCTCGGCGGCAGCTTCTATTCGATCCACATGCTGCCGCCGTTCTGGCAGAAGGTCACCCTGTTCAATCCGGTGGTGTACCTGATCAGCGGTTTCCGCTGGAGTTTCTACGGCGTCGCCGACGTCGGCGTGGGCGTCAGCGTGGGCATGACCCTGGTGTTTCTCGCGATCTGCCTGGCCGCAGTGTGGTGGATCTTCCGCAGCGGCTACCGGCTGAAGGCTTGAGCGGATTGTCAGGTCAGCACGGTATGCGCGTGGAACGGCAGCGGCGTGGCACCGGTGCGCGCCACCGCGGGCTCGGCCACGCCGAGCTGGTCCTTGCTGGCGTCGATCACCACCAGGATGCGGCCGGCGGCGATCTCGTCCTTGAACCGGCGGCTGACCACGTCGGGCACCTCGAAGCCGACCATCTCGCCGATGCAGGTGCCGAACGCGGCGCCGGCGACGGTCATCGCCGCGGCACCGGCCAGCGTCACGCCCAGCGGCGGCACGGCGGCCGCGGCCAGCCCGAGCAGCAGGCCGGTACCGCCGCCGCAGACGCCGCCGCGCACGGCGGCGGGGTAGAAATCGTTGCGGCCCTGCATCAGGTGGTCGGGGATCTTCTCCAGCTCGATGTCCTCGCGGGCGACCAGCGAGATGTCGCCGTCGTCGACGCCGGCGGCGCGGGCCGCCGCCATCGCGGCGCGTGCCGCGGTCAGGTCGGGCGTGCTGAATACGCATCGGGTTTTCATGGGGCGTACCTCCACCTCCGGCATGGCGCCCGCCGCGCGGATGGCGCCGATCGGCCCGGGATATCCGCATGGGCGAGGCGAGTTTGCGCGGTTCATCGTTTAGCGTTTGTGGCGTTGTCGCGGCGTGACCTGGTTGTTATCGCCGGCCGCGGCGGCAGCGCCGGTCCGGCCAGCTGCTAGGGTAAGTCGTGCCGGCGCGAACAGCCGTGATGAACGAATCGCGCACGGGCCAGTCAATAACGGACACTCGACGCAAGGGAGTCATCGTGGGCAAGCAGACATCGACAGGCGGCTGGATCGTGGCGGTGGTCGTGGTGGCGGCCGTCGTGGGGGCGGGGGCCTATCTCGCGCGCAAGGCCATGCACGCCGGTGCACCACCACCGGTGGTACCGGCAAGCTCGGCATCGGCTGCCGCGCCGCCGGTCGAGCCGGCGATCCGGCATCCGATCGAACAGGCGCAGGTCGCGCCCGCAACGGCTTCGACCAGCGCCTTGCCGGCGCTGGACGACAGCGACGCCGGCGTGGCCGCCGCGCTCGCTGCGCTGGGTGGTGGCGACGTGTCCGCGTTGCTGGTGCCACAGCAGATCATTGCCCGTCTCGTGGCGACCGTCGATGCGCTGCCGCGCCACGACGGGCTGGCCGCGTTCACGCTGCCGGCGCGGGTGCCGAAGGGCGCTTTCGCGGTCGACGAGGCCGGCAGCGCCACGCTGCTTGGTGAACGGAACTACGCACGCTATGCGCCGTATATGCCGGTCGTCGACGCCGTCGATCCGCAGGCGCTGGTGGCCTGGTACGTGCACGCCTATCCGCTGTTCCAGCAGGCCTATCGGCAGCTGGGTTATCCGACGGGCTATTTCAACGATCGCCTGGTGGTGGCGATCGACGACCTGCTGGCCGCGCCGGAGCCGGCCACGCCGCTGGCCGTGGTGCGTTCGAAGGCATTCTATGTCTATGTCGATCCCGCACTGGAAGCGCGCTCGACCGGGCAGAAGCTGCTGTTGCGTGTGGGGCCGGCCAACGAGGTGAAGATCAAGGCCAAGCTGCGTGCGATCCGCACGGCGCTGACCGGTCAGACGCTGCCGGTCGCGCCGACCGCGGCGAACGCCGCCGGCGACTGATGGCTCCGCGGGAACCGGCGCGGATCTGCGCCGGTTGGGGGTAACCGGTCTTCGGCTCAAGTTTCCGTGCGCCCGGCCGATCTGCCATGTACGGGACCGCGGGGCCTGCGGGCGGTGTGCGGGGGCGCACTGCGGGAACGATGGGGTTCGGGAGCGGCGCCGCCAGGCCATCGCCCCGTCCGACGGCTTTCCGGTCGGTTCGCGAGGTTCGATGTGCCCAGGCGCCTTATCCATCCGTCGGAACTGCAGGTGGGCCAGCCGTTGCCGTGCAATGCCTACGACGGCAAGGGCACGTTGCTGCTGTGCGAGGGGCACGTGATCACCAGCGACGGGCAGATCGAGAAGCTGATGCGGCAGGCGCTGATGGCGGACGCGCGCCCCGGCGTTTCCGCGAAGGAGCCAGCCAGGGCCTCACCGCTGGCGCTGGTGCTCGCGGTCCGACGGCATCTGCAGGCACTGCTCGACGCGCCGTCGCCGGCGGATTTTCCTGCGCAGGTGTCGCGCATGGCCGGCATGCTGCGACGCGCCTGCAGGCTGAACGCGGACGTGGCGCTGGCCTCGATCCTGATGCGCCGCGAGGGTCTCTACAGCATCCGCCACGCCGTCAACGTGGCGGTTGCCTGCCAGATCGCGGGAGCGGCGATGCAGCTGGCTCCGGCGGAGCTGGCGGCGACGACGGCGGCGGCGTTGACGATGAATATCGGCATGTTCCAGCTGCAGCAGCAGTTGCAGGCCCAGGGCGGGCCTCTCACCGACGCACAGCGGGCCGCGGTCCGTGGCCATTGCGAACGCAGCGTCGCGCTGCTGCGCGGGCACGGGGTGACCGATGCCCTGTGGCTGGACATCGTGCGGGATCACCACGAGCGCCCCGACGGCAGCGGCTATCCCGCCGGCAAGGCGGGCGACGCGATCGGCCTGCCGGCCCAGCTGCTGTCCCTGGCGGACGTGTACTGCGCACGGGTGGCCTGCCGCGATTCGCGCCCGGCGATGCCGCCGAATGTGGCGCTGCGCTGGCTGTTCCTGAACGAAGGCGCGACCATGGACGAGCATCTGGCGGCGCGGTTCATCAAGGCGCTGGGCGTGTATCCCCCCGGCACCGGCGTGCGCCTGTACAACGGCAGCATCGCCGTGGTCACCCAGCGCGGCGCGACCGGGCACATGCCGAAGGTGGCCTCGATCACCACCCGCGACGGTCTGCGCGTCGGCGTGCCGATACGCCGGCGCGGCGACGAGCCGGCCCATGCGGTCAGCGCGGTGGTCGACCTCGATGAGCTGCAGTTGGCGGTGGGCATGGAGGCATTGTGGGGCGCGGACGGCGTCGAGTGAAGCCGCCGGCGATGCATTGACGCCGCGGTGGGCCTGCTGTGGCATCCTCGTCGGCCACGCGGGCAGGATGTCGATTCCGCCCGGCCACGCCTTTCACGCCCGGCACGCGCCATGACCACGCGAACGCATTCCCCCGGCCCGTTGCAGGCCGATCTGCTCGGCGGCGACGCAGGCGGATCCGTGCCGATGCATCGCCTGTTCCTCGCGTTGCTGCCGGATGCGGCGACGCGTGCGCGGCTGGCACAGGCAGCGGCCGCGCTCAAGGCCGGCCAGCCGGACCTGCGCGCGCGCTGGGTGAACCCTGCGCGCTACCACGCCACGCTGCATTTTCTGGGCGACCATGCGCTGCTGCGGCAGGCTGTGGTCGACGCGGCGATGACCGCCGCGCGCGGGCTGCGCATGGCGCCGTTCGCCTGGGTGCTGCACGAGGCCGCCAGCTTCCAGGGCCGGCAACCGCCGTGCATCCTGCGCAGCGCGAGCGTGCCCGAACCGCTGCAACGCCTGTGGCATGACCTGCGCCGTGCGCTCGTGCTGGCTGGGCAGGGGCGCCATGTCGCACGCCACTTCACCCCGCATGTCACCATCGCCTACAGCCAGGGCGCGCGGCTGGCCAGCACGCCGATCACGCCCGTGACATGGCCGGTCGAACGGTTCGCGCTGGTTCACGGCGTGGTTGGTCAGCCGGACTACCAGGTGCTGGCAGAATGGCCGCTGCAGGACGACAGCGCTGGAGTTCAGGCGTAGGGTGTTCCGTCCTTGTGCGAGAAACGGTCCGCGCCGCGTTCCAGATGCAGGTCGATGTCGGGATAGGTGCAGGTGTCCTCGTTCGAGCGCGAGCCGACCTCCAGGTAGACGGCCATCCCTGCGCTGCGATTGATCAGGTGATGGCCGTCGGCGACGTTGCGCGGAAACGCCGCACAGTCGCCGGCGCGCAGCAACTGTTCGCCGGCGTCGCTGACCAGCACCAGCTCGCCCGCCAGCACGTAGACGAATTCGTCCTCGTGCGAATGCCAGTGGCGCTGGCTGGACCAGGCACCGGCCGGCAAGTGGGTGAGGTTGACGCCGAAGTCGGTCAGGCCGCCGGCGTCGCCCAGCGCCTGCTTGCGGCGTTCGCCGGCGAACGCTGCATAAGGCGGCGGATAGCCGGAGCCCTTGCGTTCCGGGACGGTAGCTATATCGATTTTTGGCATGACGGGTTCCTTGGAAGGGCTGTCGGAAGTTGCGATTGACGAGTTTGCGCGCGCCGTCCGCGCTAGGATGGCTGCGTCGATGACGAATCGGCGGGAGGCGGGTCCGATGAAGCGCGGGTCGAGGGTGGCATGGATCATGTTCTGCTGCATGCTGCCGGCGCTCACGGTGCTGGCGGCGGCGATCGGCCAACCCGTGGCCCGGCCGATGGTGGCGCAGATCGCCCTGGACGGTCCGATCGGTCCGGCTGCCGCCGAATACTTCGACGACGCCTCGAAACGCGCCGTCGCCGATGGCGCGGCGGCGATCGTGCTGCGCCTGGATACGCCCGGCGGGCTGGCCGATTCGATGCGGCAGATCATCGCCGGCATGCTGGCCAGCAAGGTGCCGGTGCTGGTGTACGTCGCTCCCGCCGGTGCCCGGGCCGCTTCGGCCGGCACTTACATCCTGTATGCGGGGCAGATCGCCGCGATGGCGCCGGCTACCCACCTGGGCGCGGCGACGCCGGTGGCGCTGGGCGGCGGCAGGCCCATGCCGCTGCCGAAGGCCGGCCGGCAGCCGGCGTCGGCCACCACGACGGCGGATGACCAGACGGCTGCCGACGATGCGGAATCGCACAAGGCCATGAACGATGCGATCGCCTACATCCGCTCGCTGGCGCAGTTGCGCGGGCGCAACGCGGCCTGGGCCGAGCAGGCCGTGCGCGGCGCGGCCACGCTGACCGCCAGCGAGGCCGCCCAGCAGCAGGTGATCGACTTCGTGGCGGCGGACGTGGCCGAGCTGCTGGCCAGGGCGGACGGACGCAAGGTGCGGGTGGGCGAGCGCGACGTCACGCTGCAGCTCAAGGGCGCGTCCGTGCGCGAGTACGCGCCCGGTGCGCGCACGCGCTTCCTGGCGATCATCACCAACCCCACCATCGCCTACCTGTTGCTGCTGGCCGGCATCTTCGGGCTGGCGCTGGAAGCGATGCACCCCGGCGCGATGCTGCCCGGCATCGCCGGCGGCATCTGCCTGCTGGTGGGCCTGTACGCGCTGCAGCTGCTGCCGGTGAACTACGCCGGGCTGGCCTTGATGGCGCTGGGCGTCGGCCTGCTGGTGGCCGAAGCGGTCAACCCCAGTGTGGGTGCGTTCGGCGTCGGCGGACTGGTGTCGTTCGTGACGGGCTCGGTGATGCTGATGAACACCGGGGTGCCGGGCTATGGCGTCAATCTCGGCGTGATTGCCGGCATCGCGGTGTGCGCGGCGGGGCTGCTGGCCCTGATCGTGTGGCTGGTGTTCCGTTCGCGCCGCGCCCATCCGGTTACCGGCGATGCGGCGATGCTGATGGATACCGGCGAACTGCTGGAGCCGGTAAGCGCCGGCGGCGAGGCCTGGATGCTGGTGCGCGGCGAGCGCTGGCGCGTGCGTTGCGATACCGCCTTGCCGGCCGGCGCACGGGTGCGCGTGGTGTCGCGGCAAGGCTTGCTGTTGCAGGTCGAGCCGGCATGAGCCGGTGCGGCCATTTCATGAAAGGCAGGAGATGATCATGTTCGGATTCGTCGGTGTTCTGGTAATCCTCGGCGCGTTGCTGCTGTTCTCCGCGGTGAAGATCCTGCCGGAGTACCAGCGCGGCGTGGTGCTGACGCTGGGCCGCTACACCGGCACCAAGGGGCCCGGGCTGGTGCTGCTGGTGCCGTTCGTGCAGCGGATGATCCGCGTCGACCTGCGCGTGACCGTGATGGACGTGCCGCCGCAGGACGTGATCTCGCGCGACAACGTCTCGGTGCGCGTGAACGCGGTGGTCTACTTCCGCGTGGTGGAGCCCGACAAATCCGTGCTGCAGGTGGAGAACTTCCTGCAGGCCACCAGCCAGCTGGCGCAGACCCGGCTGCGCTCGGTGCTGGGCCAGCACGAGCTGGACGAGATCCTGTCGCAGCGCGATTCGATCAACCACACCTTGCAGACCATCCTCGACGAGGCCACCGACCCGTGGGGGATCAAGGTTGCCAACGTGGAGATCAAGGACGTCGACCTCAACGAAACCATGGTGCGCGCGATCGCCCGCCAGGCCGAGGCCGAGCGCGAGCGCCGCGCCAAGGTGATCCATGCCGAGGGCGAGATGCAGGCCGCCGAGAAGCTGCGCGATGCCGCCGCGATGCTGTCGCAGCAGCCGCAGGCGCTGCAGCTGCGCTACCTGCAGACGCTGGCCGACATGTCCAACAACGGCAAGTCATCGACCATCGTGTTCCCGCTGCCGCTGGACCTGATCAAGCCGCTGATGGAGGCGTTTCCGGCGAAGGCCGATCCGGCACCGAACCACTGAACTGGCGCCGCCGTCCGGGGCGGGTGAATAATGCCGCTTCCCGCCAAGACGAGTGACCATCATGGATGCAGCACATTCCCCCGGAAGCCTGGTTTGCGTGGGCCTGGGCATGACCCTGGGCTCGCACCTCGGCCCGCTGGCGCGCAGCTACATCGAGCAGGCCGACGTGGTGTTCGCCGGGCTCTCCGACGGCATCGTCGAGATGTGGTTGCACAAGATGCATGCGGACGTGCGCAGCCTGCAGCCGTACTACCGCGAAGGCAAATCGCGCATGCAGACCTACCGCGAGATGGTCGAGGCCATCCTCACCGAGGTGCGCGCGGGCAAGCGGGTCTGCGGCGTGTTCTACGGCCATCCCGGCGTGTTCGCCTGGGCACCGCACAAGTCGATCGAGGTCGCCCGCAGCGAAGGCTACGAGGCGCACATGGAACCGGGCATCTCGGCCGAGGACTGCCTCTACGCCGACCTCGGCATCGACCCGGGCCGCTACGGCTGCCAGCACTTCGAGGCCAGCCAGCTGCTGTTCTACAAACGCAGGATCGACCCGACCGCCTACCTGGTGCTGTGGCAGGTGGGCCTGGTCGGCGACCAGTCGCTGGCGCGCTTCTCCACCGGCCCCGCCTACCGCGAGCTGCTGGTCGAGGTGCTGGCGCGCGAGTATCCGCTGGACCACGAGATCACCATTTACCGCGGCGCGACCTTGCCGATCCAGCAGCCGCGGATCCGCCGGATCCGGCTGGCCGAGCTGTCACAGGCGGAAGTCGGCATGGAAGACACTGTGGTGCTGCCGCCGGCCGGCCCGCTGCAGCCCGACCTGGAAATGCGCGCGCGGCTGGACGCGCTGGACAAGGTGGAAATCAAGCAGGATGCGGGCGTTTTGTGAACGAGTCGGCAAGTTGCCGTTGGCGTCGTCCCTAGGATGAATCGGCGCGGTTTGAAGCCTCGCTGCGGGGTAAACCCTTCCACCCCGCAATCAGGCCAGTCGCGCCATTCCAATCCATTGACTATTCCGGGAGATACGCCATGTCGAACATTATCGATTTTCTTGAGAACGTCGGGCAGAACGCCAGCTTGCGCTATGCTTCCGCCGGGGACATGCAACGCATGCTGGTCCATAGCCAGCTCGATCAGGATATCAAGGAGGCTGTGCTGGCCAAGGACCAAGAACGGCTGACTGCGCTGGTGGGGGCACAGAATGTATGCTGCTTGTTGGTTCCTGCACAGGTAAGGTGTTTGCTTGTTCCCGGGATCAACGACGAAGACGAGTACTACCACGAACAGCGTGCTTGAACCGGAATGGCCTCGCTGGCGCATGGCGCCAGCGAGGCAGTGTTCCCCGAGACGCTGACCAAGCCAACAACAGTCGGGGGGAATGCATATGTCGGATGTTGTCGAGTTTCTTGAAAGGATGGGGAAGGACGCGCAGCTGAGCCGAGCATCGGGCAATAAGCTTGAGCAGGTAGCGGCAAGCGCAGGGCTGGATTTGATTTTGCAGGATGCGATCCTCTCTGAGGATTCATCGACATTGAAGGCATTGCTGGGCATTGCGACACATTGCGCGATGCTCGCGCCCGCCGAGGAGCAGGAAGAGCAGGAGGATGAAGGCGGCAACGAAACTCCTGAGCGCGAGGGCGAAACCAGCCGCGCCGCGTTGAGTGCCGTGGAGTTGATCGGCTAAATCAATGCCCGCATCCGTAGTGAATCGTCGGATGGTGATCGCGGGGTGGATATTGCTCGGACTATCCGGGAGTATTGCCTATGCGGCTGTGCTCCCGGTCGTTGACCAAAGCGCCTCCCTGCTCAAGGAGGCTGATAGCAGCAGAACACAGAACCACGACAGATTCCTGGAGCTCTTGCAGCGTCTCGACAAACAGGCTGCGAAGTTGTCGCCCGAGCAACAGGAATATCTGCATTACCTTCAAGCATGGCAGGCGGCTTACGTCGGCGATTATGCGACATCGGATCGGTTGGCCGATACGGTGTTGACCCATTCGCGGGACTCGGTTCTGCGCTTCAAAACGGACTCCTTCATGGTGAACTCTCTCGCAGAGCGTTCCCGTTACGAGGATGCGTTCCGACGCTTGAATTTGGTGCTATCGCGGCTGCATACGGTTTCTGACCCGGATGCGCGTGCCTTGGCGATCACCGTCGCCGTGCTCCTCTACGAGGAGTCTGGGCAGTACGATCTTGCCTGGAATTATGCTGACCAGCTTGCCAATGAAACCCGGCAGCCAAACGATTGGATGTGCAAAACGGGCTACGCGAGACTAGCGGCGCTTTACAAGGCGGGCAAGCTGGACGGAATTAACGAAAAGCTTCAGCAGGGCATAGATCTTTGCCAGAAGGTGGGCGACGACCTTTATGCCAATGGCATTCGCCTGTATTTGGCGAGAGTTGCATTGCAACGGGGGCATTCCGAGAAGGCAATCATGCTTTTGAGGAGTAATTACGATGCAGTGCAGAAGAGTGGTTACTCGTGGTTACTCTCTCAGGTTGATGCGTTATTGGCCGAGGCATATTTGGGTACCAGCCAGATTGCTTTATCGAAGCAATCGGCACTCCAGGTTGTTGCTCGAAGTGAAGGGAACAAATATTCGGAATCCTTGAGTGTCGCCGAGCGCGTTCTCTATCTTATTGCGAAGAGCCAGGGGGATCTGCGGGCCGCTCTTGACCATCATGAACGTTATATGGCGTCAAATAACGGTTGGCTGGATGAAGTGGGGGCCAGGGCACTCGCCTTCCAGATCGTCCAGCAACAACTGCTCGCCAAAAAACTGCAGCTAGACACATTGAGCAAGCAGAACCAAATCCTGCAGCTCCAGCGAAACCTCGACAAAAAAGCTTCCGAGACGAGTCGTCTGTACATATTGCTGTTGCTTACGGTGCTGGCTTTTATCGGTTTTTGGGCTTACCGCGTCAAGCGCTCGCAGTTGCGTTTCATGCGGCTGGCGCGGCGTGACGGGCTCACCGACATCTTCAACCGGCAGCATTTCGTCAACGAGGCCGAACAGCAATTGCAGTACTGCCGCAAGTCGGGGCGGGAGGCCTGCCTGGTGCTGATCGACCTGGATCACTTCAAGGCCGTCAACGATACCTACGGACATGCGGTGGGCGATCGCGTGCTGAAACGTGCCGTGGCCGCCTGTCAGGCGCATCTGCGCTCCACCGATATCTTCGGCCGCCTGGGCGGCGAGGAGTTCGGCATCGTGTTGCCGGACTGCACGCTCGAGCAGGTGCTAAGCCGGACCGAACGGATCCGGCAGGCGCTCGTGGCGGTGGTCCGCGGCGACGCTGCCGAGGAAATCTGCGTCTCGGCCAGCTTTGGCGTGGCCAGCACCCGGTACTCCGGGCATGAGCTGCGCCAGTTGCTGATCCACGCCGATGACGCCTTGTATCGGGCCAAGCGCGAGGGCCGCAACCGCGTCAGCGTGAGCGACGGCCGGGCGGAGCCGCAGCTGAATGCCGTTGCCGTGACGGCCGAAGGCGCGCAGTAAACCGGGCCAGACGGCTGCCGTCCGCCTGCCGCCTCAAGGCAACGCCGCCCGCACCAATGCGATGGCACGACATCGAAGGAAGGGTGTACTTTGGGCCCGTCGGGCGGCCGGAGCTTGCTGCTTGCGGCGCGCAACGCGTGGGAAATGGGGAAAAGATCAGCAGACGGATTTGACGCGGTCATTACCGGACCGCCAGCCATTACTCATCCTGACAGGGGGATGATCGATGTTCGATGTGATCGATTTTCTGGAAAGGGTGGGGCAGGACGCGCAATTGCGTCATGCATCTCGGGATGAAGTAGGGTCAGCGCTGTCCAATGCCGAGATTGATCCGGAGTTGCGCGTGGCGATTCTTGCCAGGGATAAAGAGGGACTGCAGGCGTTGCTGGGGCAGGATCCTTTCTGCTGCCTGATCAGTCCTGCCAAACCGGGCGAGGAGCAAGAGGAGTGTGACGGCAGCTGCGAAGAGGGTGAAGAGAAGAAGGACGACAAGGACAAGGAGAAGAAGAGCGATGGAGATTGAGAACCAGGCTTCACGACTTGCCGCTCCTGTGCTTGCGACCGCTGACTAGTTCATGGACCGTGCGAGCAGATGCGGGTTGGTATTCGCGTGCTGCGTGCTTCTGCTTTTATCTGTAGCGGATGCGGTTGCTGCGATTGCGACCGTATCCGACGATCCTGCGCAGTTGCTAAGACAAGCTGAGAACGTCGAGCCCTCCAACCATGCCGTGTTCAATGAGCTGATGAGTCGGCTCGACAAGGTCGCGATGCGGCTATCGCCGCAACAAAAGCTGCATTTGCGCTATCTCGAGGCTCGGCGGATCGCCTTTGCAGGCGACTACGCCGGGGCGCTACCTTTGTTGACGGCGCTTGCCGATCAAACTGCGGATCCCGTTTTGGCGTTTCGCGCCAGCGCCAACGTGATCGACCTGTTGGTGGCTCAATCCCGCTTTGAGGAAGCCTTTGTCAGGCTCAATCCATTGCTGGACCAACTGCCGCAAATTAAGGAAGACGACGTCCGCATCCAAGGCCTCACCGCCACAGCGCAGTTGTACACCGAGGCTGGTCAGTACGATGAGTCCATGCGTTATGCCGATCAACTGATCAAGGAGAGCACCGACGCGCAGAGTGCATGCAGGGGCTGGTTTTTGAAGTCCGATGCGCTGTTTGAAAGTGGCAGCACACAGTTGCCCGCCGATCAGCTTCACGATGGCACGGAAGCATGCGCAAAGGCGGGCGATACCCTGTTTTCGCTCAGTTTCCAGCATTTGCTGGCGGGTTTCGACATGCGGCAGGGTCGCCCCGAGTCGGCAATCCGTGTACTGCAAGCAAACTATCCCAAGGTGTTGCGAGCAGGCTTTCCGCCCCAGGTTGCCCAGTTCGAGACTACGTTGGCCACGGCTTACTGGAAGAGTGGGGCTCTTGCCTCGGCAGTGAAATTTGCCAATAGCGCTCTGAAGACGGATGACAACAGGCCGTATTCGCAATCGACGGCCAGTGCCTATCGTGTGCTTTACCAAGTCGACAAGAAATTTGGCGACAGCAAGGGCTCGCTGGTATACCTCGAAAAATACTTGGCCGCCCATGATGGCTATCAGAGCCGCCTCAGCGCGAAAGTACTTGCCTACCAGACCGTCAAGCAAATAGTGCTGGCAAAGAAGCTGCAGGTCGAAGGGCTCGACAAGAAGAACCGGGTTCTGGCCCTGCAGGGCGAGCTGGATCGCAAGGCGGCAGAAACCAGCCGGCTGTATGTCGCACTGCTGCTGCTGGTGCTGGCATCGATCATCCTGTGGGCCTATCGGGTCAAGCGTTCGCAATTGCGCTTCATGCGGCTGGCGCGGCGCGACGGCCTTACCGGCATCTTCAATCGGCAATACTTCGTCAACGAGGCCGAGCGGCAGTTGCGTTATTGCCGCAAATCGGCGCGCGATGTCTGCCTGGTACTGATCGACCTGGATCACTTCAAGCTGGTCAACGACACGCATGGGCATGCGGTGGGCGACCGGGTGCTGAAGCGCGCGGTCGATGCCTGCCAGGCGCATCTGCGCTCCACCGACGTGTTCGGCCGCCTGGGCGGGGAGGAGTTTGGCGTGCTGTTGCCCGAGTGCACGCTGGACAGCGTGCTGCCGAGCGTCGAGCAGATGCGCGCGGCAATCGCCGCCGCCTCGGTCGCCGGTGACGCGCCCGGCATCCCGATCTCGGCCAGCTTCGGCGTCGCTGCCGCAGCCAGCAGCGGCTATGCGCTGCGGCAGCTGATGATCGATGCGGACCGGGCCCTGTACCAGGCCAAGCACGAGGGACGCAACCGGATCAGTCTGTTCGACGCCGGCATGCGCGGCTGATTGTCCTGTGGCTGCAATGGCATCTGCACGTTAGCCACCGCCGGCGATCGCGGGCGCGGCCGCTCGCGTGGACAGCCGCGCAGGCGCGCGCTACAAAGGACGCCGATGCCATTGCCGGGAGTGTTTCGATGCGTGTGAGGAGTTTCGTCCTGCTGGCGGCGCTGGGCCTGGCCATGTTGCCGCTGCAGGCGGCAGCGGGCGACGCGGACATGGCGCGGTCGCCGTCGATCAACGCCACCGATTTCGCGCGCTTCGACCGCACGCTCAGCTCCGATGCGTTCGGCGGGCGCAAACCCGGCACGCTCGGTGCGCAGCGCACCACCGATTTCCTGGTGGCCGAGTTCAAGCGGATGGGCCTGCGGCCGGGCAACCACGGCTCCTGGTACCAGACCGTGCCGGCCGATTCCACCTTGCTGCTGAATACCGACGTCACCCTGGACGTCACTGCCCGAGGCGAGCCGCTGAAGCTGGCCTACCGCACCGACATGGTGGCGCAGACCCTGCAGGCGAAACCTGAGGTCGCGCTGAAGGACTCGCCGGTGGTGTTCCTCGGTTACGGCGCGGATGCGCCGGCCTGGCACTGGAACGACTACCGGAATGTCGACGTGAAGGGCAAGACGGTGATCGTGCTGGTCAACGATCCCGGCTTCGCCAGCCGCGATCCGAAGCTGTTCAACGGCCGCGCGATGACCTGGTACGGCCGCTGGCCGTACAAGTACGCGCAGGCCGCGCTGCAGGGCGCCGCGGCGTGCTTCATCGTGCACACCAGCGACGCCGCGGCCGGCTATCCGTGGAGCGTGCTGCAGAACGGCGCGGTCGGGCCGCAGCTGAGCCTGCCGGCCAGCGTCGATCCGTCGCCGCGGCTGCCGGTGGCCGGCTGGCTGACGCGCGATGCGGCTACCCGGCTGTTCGCCGCCGCCGGCTTCGATTTCGCCGAACTCGAACGGGCCGCGGCGAAGCCGGGCTTCGAGCCGGTGCCGTTGCAGGCGACGGCCTCGATCGCCCTGCACAACAAGATCGGCCACATCGAATCGAAGAACGTGGTGGCGATGGTCGAGGGCAGCCACAAGCCCGACGAGGTGGTGGTCTACACCGCGCACTGGGATCACCTGGGCAGCGACCCGACCCGCCAGGGCCATCAGGTCTATGCCGGCGCGATCGACAACGGCACCGGCCTGAGCATGCTGCTGCAGATCGCCGGCGCGTTCGCACACCAGGCGCAGCCGCCCGAGCGCAGCGTGCTGTTCTTCATGCCGACGCTGGAAGAATCGGGCCTGCTCGGTTCGCAGTACTACGCGGCGAAGCCGGTGTTTCCGCTGAACCGCACGGTGGCCGACATCGCCGTCGACGCGTTGCCGGTCATCGGCCCTGCGCGCGACATGACGGTGATCGGCAAGGGCCAGTCCGAGCTGGAGGACATGCTCGCCGGCGTGCTGCGCAAGCAGGGTCGGGTGATCTCGCCGGAGGTTACCCCGGAGAACGGCTTCTACTTCCGCTCCGATCATTTCAACTTCGCCAGGGCCGGCGTGCCGGCGATGCTGGCCAGCTCGGGCCTCGACCTGCTCGATGGCGGCAGGGCCGCCGGCCAGAAGGCGGCCGACGACTATACGGCGCACCGCTATCACACGACGAACGACGTGTTCGATCCGCACTGGAACCTGGAAGGCATCCTCCAGGACACCCAGGCACTGTACGAATTGGGGCAATACCTCAGCCATGCGGGCGTGTGGCCGCAGTGGTATGCCGGCAATCCGTTCAAGGCCGCGCGCGACGCCATGATGAAGCCGGCCGCGCCACCGTCGAAGTGACCGGTGGGTCCGTCGCCGGCTTCAGGGTTTCGCCGGCGGCGTGTCCAGCCTGTTGAAGTTCACGATGGCGTTGAGCACCAGCGGGTAGCTGCCGATGGTCTCGCCGCGCCAGATCGGGTTGCTGGCGAACAGCAGCACGTGGCCCTTGCCGTAGCGGGCGTCGACCACGGCGGCGCGCTCGGCCATCTCGTCGCCGCCGTCGAGCAGGCCGGAGATCAACAGGTTCTTCGCGTCGGCGTAGCGCAGGATCACCCGCGGGCGCTGATCGGCGGGGATCACCCACGGGTTGTTGCGCATCTGCTCGGCGTTCAGCGGCAGCGGCTGCCAAGGCTTGACGTCGGGCAGCGCGGCCGGGGTGAGCGAGGCGCGGCCTTCGGGCATGTCCGTGTCGTGCGGGCCGCCGCGTCCGGTCGGGCGCTGGAAATCCTTCGCGGTCGGCAGTCCCTTGTCACCGGTGACCAGGTTGGACACGGTAAACGACTGCCCGGCCGCGCTGTACAGCGCCAGGTCGTCGCGGCCGTAGCCGGCGGCGATCGGGCTGCCGCGGTCGGCGAATTTCGCCTGCAGCACGCTGCCGACCACTTTCAGCTTGTCGGTCTTGGTGACGAACGCGCCCGGTGCCAGGCCCACGTCGATGGCGAATTTCGCCGTGTCCTCGGCGGTGATCAGCAGGCCGCCGGCCTGCACGAAGCGCTTGAGCTTGGCAACGCCGCTCTCGCCGAGACCGGGCCGGACGTCGTCGGTGGCGTCGATGCGGCCCAGGTTCGGCGTCAGCGCAGTGGTTTTCCACGGCAGCGGCTTGCCCCACATCGGCAGGCCGTCGACGATCTGCTGCGTGCTGGCGTCGCCGACGGGACCGAACAGGATCACGTCGTACTTCGCGCGCAGGTCGCCGGCCTTGGCCACGTCCTGGGTGCTGATGTAGTCGTACGGCACCCCGAGCTTGTCCAGCGCCATGCGCCACCAGCCTTCGGTCTGGGTACTCAGCCAGGTGTGCATCAGCGCGATGCGCGGCAGTTTCGCCTGCGGCATGTCGACTGCGGCCAGGCCCTGCGGCACGGCGACCGGCGCGTCGAGCAGGCGCATCGGCGCCTTGAGGATCGCGCTGTCGGTGACGCGCACCACCTGCACGTCGAACAGGTCGCCCATCGACCAGCCGGTGTCGTCGTAGGGGTGCTGCTGCGGGTCCTTCGGCGACCAGTACTGGCGGTCGAGCAGGGTGTCGGCGATGCGCGAATACGGCTGGTCCATGCGCACCACGTAGCTGCCGGCGGGGAACGTGCGCGTTTCGGTTTTCTTGTCGTCGCCCGGTTTCGGCAGGGTCACCGTGACCGGCGCGCTGGTGCGGCTGATCTCCGCATGTTGCAGCTGCAGGATGCGCAGCAGCTGGGCGCGCGAGCCGGAGCGCTTGTCGTCGGCCGGGAACACGTAGGCGGCCGGACCGGCCAGCTGCGGCTTCTCGATCGAGCGCTTGGCCTTCAGGTAGAAGTTCTTCAGGAACTGCTGGCCGTTGCCGGCGAAGTAGTCCAGCGCGGTGAGCAGGCCGGTCTGCTGGTAATTGTTGTTGTTGCGCTGCGACCACTGGACGGTCGGCAGCGGCGGGTTCGGCCGGTACCAGGTGCGCTGGTATTCCCCCGGGTCGAGGATGCGCTGCACGGTGTCGGCGCCGGCGTTGCCGTAGGTCTCGTACAGGCGGCTGATGCCGTTGTGCATGGCGGCGATGAACATCAGGTAGCCGGGGCTCCAGGTGTCGAAGTCGCCGTGGGCGAACACACCGGGCATGCCGAGCCGGGTCATCTGCTGCACGTTGTCCCAGCCCAACTGCTGCCACTCGCCGGCGAGGATGGGATCGATCCACGCGTTGTACGGGCCGTCGCCCACGGTGTTGTCGTACAGGAACGGCACCGATTCGTGCAGGTCGTGCAGCACCTGCGCGTGCCAGCCGACAAAGGTGTCGGCCACGTGGCGGGTGAGGTTCAGCGACATGCCCATCGCGTCGCGGTTGTTGTCGTGCGCCACGTAGTGGCCCCAGTACAGCAGCCGCGGGTAGTCCTGGCCGGGGTGCGCCAGGTGCCAGTTGTACAGGTCGACCATGCGGTCGCGGCCATCCACCTCGACCACCGGCGTGATCAGGGTGACCACGTGCGAGCGGATGCGCTGGATGTACGGCGCCTCGTCCACCGCCAGGCGGTAGGCCAGTTCCATCAGCGCGGTGGGCGAGCCGGTCTCGGTGGAGTGGATCGAGCCGGTGATGTAGTAGATAGGCGTGGATTGCGCGACCAACTGGTCGGCGACGGCGTCGTCCATGCCGATGCGGCGCGGGTCGGCCAGCCTGGCCAGGCGTGCCTTGTTCGCGTCGAGGTCGGCCAGCAGGCTTTCGTCGGCGATCGCCACTGCGATCATCTCGCGGCCTTCCTCGCTCTTGCCGATCGAGAACACCTTCACCCGCGGGCTGGCCGCGGCCAGGGCGCGGAAGTAGCGGTGGACGTCGGCCACGTGGGGCAGGTAGTCCGGCGCACCGGCGATGTGGCCGAGCACCTTGTCCGGCGTGGGCACGCTGGCGGAGGCGGGCAGGTAGTCGGTCAGCGGCGAGTTGAACGAGGGGTCGGTGGTGAACTTGAGGATCTGCGCCGTATACGCCTGGTCGACCGGCTGGGCCGGGCTGCGGGCGTACGGTTTTGCACCGCCGGGCGCGTCCGCCGCAAACGCACCAAGGGTGCCTGACGCCAGCAGGAAGGCAAGCGAGAGCCGGATGGACGGGTGCATGGTGAGTTTTCCCCTGGAGATGCGAGGCAGCCGATCGCCGCACTCTGCCAGAACGGCGGCGATTGCGTGTAGCCCATCAGTTGGGTAGGGATCGCCGCGGCATCGACCGCGCGACCGCGGCACGCCGCGGCGATGTGCCGCCGCCTGGACGATTCCCGCCGACGTGCCCGCGCCGGAACCGGGCGGGCACGGGCCGCTCGGGTTGCGGCTCAGTGCACGGCTGCAGTGTGGCCAGCGTCGGCGGTGCCCGTCACGGTCACGCCCGGGCCGATGTTGGTGCCGAGGAACTGCGCCACCTTCGCGTACAGCTCGGCAGTGTGCGCCTCGTCGTAGAACCCGTGCATCTCGTCGGCCCGGTACAGCCATTCGTGCGCCACCTGCCGTTTCGTCAACGCCTCGTGCAGGTCCAGTCCCTGGACCGGCGGTACGCGCTTGTCCCTGCCGCCGACCACCAGCATCACATGGGCCTTCAGGGCATCAAGCTGGTTGATCGGCGAGTGCCGGGCCAGCGCGGCCAGGTCGTCGCCCAGTTGCCGCTTGAGGTAGCCCTCGCCATAGCTGGACTGCGGGATGTCGCCGCGGCGGTACATCAGCGGCAGGTCGTAGACGCCCACGTAGCCGATCGCGCACTTGTACAGGTCCGGTTCCTTCACGACGCCCTCGAGTGCGGCGTAGCCGCCGTAGCTGGCGCCGTAGATGCAGATGCGCTGCGGGTCGGCGATGCCTTGCGCGATGGCCCAGCGGGTGGCGTCGGTGACGTCGTCCTGCATCGTGCCGCCCCACTGGCGCCAGCCGGCATGCTCGTAGTCGTAGCCATAACCGCCGGAGCCGCGATAGTTCACCTGCAGCACGGCGTAGCCGCGGGTGGCCAGCGATTGCACCAGGGTGTCGTATTCCCAGCGGTCGCGTATGCCGAACGGCCCGCCGTGGACCAGCACCACCATCGGCAGGTGTTTCGCGCTTTCGTGGCCGGGCGGCAGGCTCAGGTAGCCGTGCAGCTTCATGCCGTCGCGCGCGGCGAAGTCGAAGGGTTCCTTGGCGGCCATCCGCTCCGGGTTGATCCACGACATGCGCGCGAGCAGGGGCGTCAGCTTGTGCGTTTTCGCGTCGTACAGCAGGAAGGTTCCCGGGTCGACGTCGGCCTCCACCTGCACCACGCTGCGGCTGCCGTCGCGGCTGCCGGAGACGAAGCGCACGCTCTCGCCGGGGAATTGCTTCATCAGGGCGAGCAGCGTCTGGGCGTCGGTCGACTGGCCGTCGAACAGCGCGGTGCCGGTACGTCCGTCCATGAAGCCCACGCCGAGGACGCTGTCCTCGGCCAGGCCCCGCAGCAGGTAGTTCGGCTCCACGGTGGGGTTGCTCCACACCACCGTCTGCGCCTGGCTCGCCGGGTCCCACCGGCAGATGCCGAAAGCGCCCTGGGCGGGGCAGGTGAAGTAGGCCGCCGTGTCGTCGCGGTTGAACGCGATCGGGATCGAGCGGTTCTTGCTTTCCGCGGCCAGCAGCTGCCAGCCGTCGCCGTCGACCGGGTGCTGGTAGACCTTGAGGTTGCCGTCGTTGTCCCAGCCGAAGGCAAAGCGCACCCGGCCGCGATGGTCGGCGACGAACTGCGTGCCGCGCATGGGTGCGACGATGAGCTGGTGCTTGCTGCCGTCGCGCACGTCCATGCGGTAGACCGCCGGCAGGCTCAGCTCGTGGCCGTCGCCCTCCCACGAGTTGATCGCCACCAGCACGTGGCGGGGGTCGTCCGCGATCGCGCTGATGAACTGGGCGCTGCCGTATTCCGCGGTGGCGCGCTGGATGTGCGAGCCGGTGCTCATGCCGGGTCGGCGGAAGCCGTACAGCATGCCGACGCCGTTGCCGTCGGCGTTGACCGCGAACAGTTCGCCGGTCGCCAGCGGCGCCGCGTAGCCGCCGACGCGCGTGCCGACCGAGTACAGCACCCGCGTCGGCGACGCCCACCAGAAGTCGGTGACGTCGTCGTCCTCGCGCGGGCGAACCAGCTTGCCCTTCATGTCGGACAGGTGGATCAACGCCAGCACGGTCTGTTCCTTCACCACGGCGGTGGCCGCCAGGTATTCCCCGTCCGGGGAGATCTTGACCGTCTCGTACTGGGCGTGCCGCGCCAGTTCGGCGAACGAGACCGGCTGCGCATGCAGCGCGGCGGCAAGCGGCAAGAGCAAGACCGCAACGAACCAGCGTCGCACCTTCATCATTGGATTCCCCTGTCGTGATCGTCGGGCTGCCGCTTGCGTGCCGCCCCGTTCCCCGGCAGCAGTTATAGCGACCCGGAGCAGCGGGGGCAATCCGGCGGGGGTGGCCCGGAACAGGCCACCCTCGACGCATGGCGCGGCCGCCGGCGGTTACCCCTTCAACAAGGCGGTCAGCCGGTCGAGTTGCGCGCGGTAGCGATCCAGTACCTTGGCGGTGTCCGCGGCATAGCGGTTCGCTTCGTCCCATCGACGCGACTCCAGCGCCTCGCGCACGCCGGGTACGGTTTTCACCTCGTAGCCGGTGAGCATGCCGGGGGCGTAGATCATGTGCTTGAACCAGGCACGGCCGGGCAGGCCGGACGGGTCGGTGAGACGCTGCTCCATGTTGCCGATCAGGCGATCCAGTTGCTGGCGCTGTGCGGCGGTCAGGTCGAAGCCGGTGGCGGCACGCTGGTCATAGGCGGCCTGGTAGGCCTTGGCGCTTTGCGCGAGCTGTTTCGCCGCCCGGTCGAGCGGGGCGAGCTCGATCGCCGGCATGTCGGAGTCGCGCGCCGGCGGAGCGACCGACCGGGTCGGATCGGCGTCGAGCGCGAATGCCTGGCTGTCCAGCAACTGGTGCTGCTGGGTGGTGGCCTTGCGGGTATCGTCCACCAGCTTGTGCAGCTCCCCGACATAGCGGCCGAGTGTGTCGCTGAAGTCGCCGAAGCGCAGCGGCAGCACATTGGCGTCGGCGCTGCGCAGCACGACGTGGCCAGCGACCTTGGCCAGTGCCACGCCGTACTCGAACGTCGGATCGCCGAAGCGCAGGTAATGGTCGAACGAGTCGTAGCGCGAGTGGTAGATGCCGCCGTTGTCGTCTTCGCCGCCGAAGCCGAGGTCCAGCGAGGCGATGCCGAGGTGTTCCAGGAACGCGCTGTAGTCGGAGCCCGAGCCGAGCGCCGCGATCGGCAGGTCGCCGCCGGCCGCCGCCAGTGTGGCGATGGCCTTGGCCTCCGGCTTGGCGTCCTTGTCGCTGCCGGCCACCCGCATGTGCGCGCGCAGGCGTTCGCGCACGCTGACGTGGGTTTCCGGATCGGCCACGCCGGCGGTCACCTGGTTGACCAGGTGCTGCAACGAGTGGCTGCCGCCGGCGCCAAGGAAGCCGCGGCCGTTGGTGTCGGAATTGACGTACAGCACGGCCTTGCGCTGGAGTTCGGCGGCGTGCGTCTCGGCCCATTCGGTGGAACCGATCAGGCCCGGTTCCTCCCCGTCCCAACTGGCGTAGACCAGGGTGCGCTGTGGCCGCCAGCCCTGCTTGAGCAGGCCACCGATGGCCTTGGCCTCGGCCATCATGGCGATGTTGCCGGCCAGCGGGTCCCAGGCGCCGAATACCCAGCCGTCATGGTGGTTGCCGCGCACGATCCATTGATCCGGCTCGGTCGAGCCCTTGATCGTGGCGATCACGTCGTAGACCGGCTGCTGCTTCCAGTCCGACTGCACGGTCAGGTGCACGTTCGCCGTACTCGGGCCGACGTGGTAGGTCAGCGGCAGGGCGCCGCGCCAGCCGGCCGGCGCCAGCGGACCGCTCAGCGCCTGCAGCAGCGGGGTGGCGTCGGCGTAGGAGATCGGCAGTACCGGGATCTTCAGGATCGTGCTGGCGTCTTTCAGCGCCAGCCGCTTGGCGCCTGGCGTGGAGCCCGTGCCGGGGGTCAGTGGATCGCCGGGATAGACCTGCATGTCGGCCACCGAGCCGCGCTGCACGCCCTGCGCCGGACGCCAGCCGCCCTGCGGGTAGGCGTCGCCTTTGGCGTAGCCGTCGTCGTGCGGGTCGGAGTAGATCAGGCAGCCGATCGCGCCATGCTGCTGCGCGAGCTTCGGTTTCAGTCCGCGCCAGCCGCCGCCGTAGCGGGTGAGCACGATCTTGCCGCGCACGTCGATGCCGCGCCGGGCCAGTTCCTGGTAGTCGTCGGGCATGCCGTAGTTGGCGTAGACCAGCGGCGCGCTGACGTCGCCGTCGGCGCCGTAGACGTTGTAGGGCGGCAGCACGCCGGCGAGACTGGAGGTGGCGTCGCCTTCGATGGCCGGCTCATGCAGTGCCGCAACATAGGGTTTGGGCCCCAGCAGCTCCAGCGCCACCTTCTTCGGCGTGGGGTAGAGCACGCTGAAGGTCTCGATGTGCGCATCCCAGCCCCATTCGCGGAACTTCGCCAGCATGAATTCGGCATTCGCCCGGTCGTGCGGCGAGCCGACCTGATTGGGCTGCGACGCCATCTGCTTGAGCCAGCTGCGCAGTTCGGCGGGATCGAGCTGGGCGTCGAAGCGCCGCTCGAGATCCTGTTGGGCCGTCGCTGCGCTGGTGCTGAAACCGAACAGGGTGCCCTCATCGGCGTGGCCGGGGGCGTTGGCGGCAGCTGCGGCGAAAGTCGCCAGCAGGCAGCCCAGGCTCAGCAGAGGCCGTATCGCGGATCGGGTCATAGGGTCATTCCCCCTGGGTGGTGGTGGATTCCGCCGGCGGCGGGTCGACGAGGCCGGATGACGGGGCCGCGTCGCCGTCGCGGATGGTGACGTCGTTGGCGAACAGCTGGTGGGCGTCCGCATCGGTGTAGGTCAGCCGGTACTTGCCGGGACGCAGGTAGAGCAGGCTGTGGGGTTCGATCAGCCCGTTGCTGATGCGGTCGCTGGTGGTGGGGTTCAACGGCAGCGGGTCGAGCACCAGGCGGTCGGCGGGTATCGCGTCGCTGCCTTCGCCGGCGTAGCGCGCTTCGACCATGCAGGGGTAGACATGGTTGCAGCGTTCGCCGCTGACCAGGTAAGGCTTGCGGCTGCCGCCGAGGTCCAGCCAGGTGGGGCGGCCGCGTTTGATTCGCTCGGGCGGGAAGAACACGCTGACGTCGTAGCCTGGGCGCAGCGACCACGGCTGCCCCTGCTTGTTCACGAACACGATCGGCGCGCTGGGCCGCAGCTGCTGCATCACCGGGGCGTAGTCGGGGTGGTCGTCGCTGGCCGACGGGTGGGGGTACAGCATGGTCTGCTCCACCGTGAGCGGGTCGATGCCGCTGAGCTTGTGCAGGTGCTCGGCCATCGAGGAGCCGCCCAGGTAGACGCCCGATTCCTGGATGTGCGCGTAGCCGGCGTTGACCACCAGTCGCGCCTGCGGGTCGTTCTTGAACACCTCGCGGTAGAGGTTGCGCGCCTGCTCGGCTTCGCGGGCGTCGCCGGTGGCCGCGGAGAGCGCCTCGTAGGCGACCACCTTGAAGCCGAGCTTCAGCGCGGTGCGCACCGTCTCGGCGTAGATCGGCTCCTCGGTATAGAAGCCGCTGTTGGCGACCGGATAACCGCGCGCCTGCAGCCCGGTATCGGTCTGATAGAGCGTCTCGGCGGCAAAATAGTTGAAACCCTCCGCACGCAGCTTGCCCAGCAACTGCACGGTCAGCGTGCGGGTGAGCGGGATGTTGTGCGCTTCATTGAGGAACACCGCACGGTAGTTCCTGGCCAGCTCGGGAATCGCGTCCAGCGCGGGGCGGGCGCGGTAGTCGGGGTTGCCGAGCGGCGAGGGGCGGTCGTCCGGCAGCGCCGGCTGCTTGATCGAAAAGCTGACCGCGGCATCCGGGTAATTGCCGACGAACGTCTGGTACCAGCTCAGGTACTGGCCGAAGATGATGTGGAACGCTGGGTCCGGGTTGGTGGCGTACGGATAGCGCATTACCCGGTACTGGGCCAGCAGGCTCTTGTGCTTGTTCGCTTCCTGCATGATCTGCTCGGACCTCTGCGCGGCGGCAACCTGTGCCGCCTGCCATTGCGAGGCCGACTGCGCATGGCCCGGCTGGCCGGAGAGGCACAGCCCCATCGCCAAGCCGAGTGCGGGGAGGAAGGGGCGCCTTGGCATCGGGTTCTCCGGATACGGTGTTCGGGAGGTCGTCTGGCGGTCTCGGGACACGCGCAGGCTGCCGCGTGCCGGATGTGCGTGCAACGGGCGGGCCCGGGGCGTGGCCACGGGTCGAGCATGCAGCATGAACCGCCGCGGTGCCCCGTGCCAAGCGGCACGGGGTCATCGGCGCGAATCGGGCGCACAATCGGGAAACCCTTGGCTCACTGAAGGAGTACGACCATGCGTCCCGCCATCCTTGCCGTGTTGCTTGCCGCCAGCCTTCCCGTCGTAGCCCTGGCCCAGACGGCGAAACCCCACCAGGCGGCGGTTTCCACCGCGGTGCAGAAAGCGCTCGCCGATCCCGCCCGCCAGACCGACCGCGCCGAGGACGCACGCCGCAAGGTGGCCCAGGTGATGGCCTTCGCCGAAGTGAAACCGGGCCAGAAGGTGCTGGAGCTGGTGCCGGGCAGCGGCTACTGGACGCGCGTGTTCAGCGCCGTCGTCGGCCCGCAGGGGCACGTCTACACGGTGTGGCCGGGCGAGATGGCGAAGTACGCCAGCAAGAGCCTTGCGCAATGGCAGAAGCTGGCCGCCACGCCGCACTACGCCAACGTCACCCTGTTGCAGCAGCCGGCGGCGCTGCTGAGCGCGCCGGAGCCGGTGGACCTGGTGTTCACCGCGCAGAACTACCACGACTATCACGACCCGTTCATGGGCCCGGTGGACATGGCCGGCTTCGACAAGCAGGTCTACGATGCGCTCAAGCCGGGCGGCCTGTTCGTGGTGATCGACCACGTGGCCCCGGCCGGCTCCGGTCTCGCCGACACCGACACCCTGCACCGCATCGACCCGGCCGTGGTGAAGCGGGAAGTGGAAGCCGCCGGCTTCGTCTTCGACGGCGAAAGCGACGCGCTGCACAACCCGGCCGATCCGCTCGACATCAAGGTGTTCGACAAGTCGATACGCGGCCATACCGACCAGTTCATCTACCGCTTCCGCAAGCCGGCGAAGTGATCCGCCGCGCCGCCGCCGCTTGAGTCGCGGCGGCGATCGGCGGCACCATCGTGCTCCAGGCGGGGTTGCCGCCCGGAACACGATGGTGCCCGGAGTGCCGTGAATCCCGTACCGCCCGCCCCGCCAAGCCCCGATCCAGCCGATCCGCCGCCGCAGCCGCCAAGCGAGCCGGACGCCGCCGATTGCTGCGGCGAGGGCTGCGTACGCTGTGTTTACGACGCCTACGAAGAGGCGCTCGAGCGTTACCAGACAGCCCTGGCAGCGTGGCGCGCCGGCCATCCCTGAAGCGTGTCTCCCCGCCACGCCACGGCCATCCACTACCGCCTCGCCAGCCCGGACGATGCGCTCGCGATCGGCCGGCTGGCACGCCGGGTGACGCGACGCTGGATCCTGCCGGAGCAGCCGGCCAGCGCGGCGGCGGCCCTGCTTTACGGCATGAGCGCACGGGTGATCCGCAAGAAGATCCTGGCCGGTCAGCGTTTCCACCTAGCATGGCAGGAGGACGGACGCCTGGCCGGCGTGGCGGCGATGCGCGACGACTGCCATCTGTTCCAGTTCTTCGTCAGCACCCGCATGCACGGGCGCGGCATCGCGCGCCAGCTGTGGCGGCGGGCGATGCGTGATGCGGTGCGGCGCGCCGGCACGCGGCGCTTCACCCTGAATGCCTCAGCCATGGCCGTGCCGGTGTACCGGCGCTTCGGCTTCGTGGACAGCGGGCTGCCGACGGTAAACCAGAGCGGCCTGGTGACCCAGCCGATGCAGTTGGAGCGGCACTGACCGGCAGTCCCGCGCCGGCGCCCGCGCGGCGGCTTCTAAGAACTTTGGTCATACCGTTGCCATCACCGGTCGCCTAGCGAGAGCGGCAGCAGCGGCAGCATCACGCTTGCTGCCACGGCCAGCGACGACATCGGCGTGACCCGCGTGGAGTTCTACGTCGATGGCGCGCTCAAGGGCAGCGACGCCAGCGCGCCGTACAGCCTCGCGCTGGATTCGACCACGCTGGCCGACGGCAGCCACAGCCTGGTCGCCAAGGCCTACGACGCGGCCGGCAACGTCGGCAGCAGCAGCGCGGTCGCATTCAGCGTCTCCAACGCCAGCGCGCCGGTGCAGCTGATCCTCAACGGCGGCTTCGAGAGCGGCACGGCCAACTGGACGCAGACCAGCGGCGTGATCACCAGCGACAGCAGCGAGCCTGCCCACGCCGGCAGCTGGAAGGCATGGCTGGACGGCTACGGCAGCGCGCATAGCGACTACGTGCGCCAGTCGATCAGCATCCCGGCCGGCGCGTCCCATGCCACGCTGGGCTTCCAACTGCACGTCGACACCGCCGAGTCCGGCAGCACGGCCTACGACAAGCTGCAGGTGCAGGTGATCGACTCCAGCGGCAAGTACGTCACCCTGGCCAGCTTCTCCAATACGGACGCCGCCAGCGGCTAGCAGGGCCACACGATCAGCCTGGACGCGTACAAGGGGCAGACCGTGCAGGTCAATTTCTACGGCGTGGAAGACGCCAGCCTGCAGACCTCGTTCGTGCTCGACGACGTCAGCGTCACCGCGCAGTGAAACCGGTGGCGGGAGGCGCGTCAGTGCCTCCCGCCGCAACGGCTTCGCGGTCTACACTGCAGCGGTCACGTGCCGACGGGTGCAAGGAGCGAGCCATGAGCGACATCGACGCGGGGGCATCCGCCGGCGGGATGCCCCGCTTCACCCGCTTGCGCTGGCTGGTGCGGATCATCCGGCACCCGTCGGCGATCCTGCTGCTGGTACAGCTGAGCGGCCTGCTGCTGTACCCGTTCATCGAGCACACCCGTCCGGCGCGGGCGTTGTTCGGCGCGTTCGGCGTGCTGGTGCTGGGGCTGGCGATCTCGATGGTGCGGCGCACGCGCGGGCGCGCCTGGATCAGCGCCGGCATCGCGCTGCCGGCGGTGCTGCTCAACGTGCTCGACCTGACCCTGGACATGCCGCCGCTGCGGCCGTGGTGGGCAGCGCTGGAAGCCGTGTTCTATTTCTATGCGGCCGGCTGCCTGATCGCCTACATGCTGGGCGATCGCCGCGCCACCACCGACGAGCTGTTTGCCGCCGGCGCCACCTTCACCCTGCTGGTGTGGGCGTTCACCTATGTGTTCGTGCTGTGCCAGACGCTGCAGCCAGGCTGCTTCGCCGCCGCGGTGAACCCGCAGGCACCGCGTAGCTGGACCGAGCTGCTGTTCCTCAGCTTCGCGCTGCTTTCCAGCACCGGCATCGGCGACGTCATCCCGATCACCGTGCACGCCCGCGCGGCGGCCAGCCTGGAGATGTTCGCCGGAGTGATGTACATCGCGCTGGTGGTGTCGCGGCTGATCGGGTTGACCCTGCTGCGTCGCGGCGAGTGATCGTGGCGGCGGGCCGCGGATCGCTCAGGCGTCCGGGAAATGGCGCTGCAGGTCCTGCCGGCAGCGTGCCACCAGGTTCGGCGCAAAGACCTCGGGCCAGCCCTGGCTGAGGTCCGGGTCGTCGGCGAGTAGCTCGTGTTCGGCCAGCAACTGGGCCATCGCCAGCAGGTCGGCCACTGCCAGTGCGTTGCCCAGCGGCGAAGCCGCCGACCTCGGCGCCGCCTGCCGTTCCGCCAGCGCGTCGACCACGCGCAGCGGCAGCTCCCAGTGTTGCGCGACCTGCAGCGAGAGCCGCGCGGCGAGGGCGTCGCAACCGGCGAGGAAGCCGCGCGATGGTGGCTCGGCGTCGGCGGTCGGACCGATCCGGTCCAGCAGGCGTATCACGGCGCCGTCGCCGGCGTGGCAGACGATGCCCGCCAGGTAGGCCTCGAACGCATCGCAGCGGTGGTTGCGGCCGAGCCAGGCACAGGCGTGGGCGCAACGTTCGGCGTGATGCCACAGACGTTCGCCGGCGGCATGGCCGAACGCGCCGGCGTGGGCTTGCAGGATGGGTTTCATCACGTGCTGGGTGAGTACCCGCCGCAGCCCGTCCTGGCCCAGCAGCACCACCGCCTGCTGCAGGCTGGTGATCGGCTGCGCCGCACGGTAATGCACGCTGCCGGTGACACGCATGACCTCGCCGACCATCAGCGGATCGCGGCTGATCAGCCGGGCCAATTCGCCGCCGCCGGCGTTGTCGTTCTTCAGCGCGCGCAACAGCTGCGGCAACACCGTCGGCAGGCGCGGCAGGCTATGCATGTCGAAGCGGGAGCCGAGCAGTTCCAACTGCTTGAGCGTGGCGAGTTCGGCCGCATCGGCTTCGCTGGCGCGGCTGTCAGCAAGGCCGAGCACGAAGCGGTGGAAGCGATCCCGGATGTCCGCCAGCGGCGCCGCCGGGCGGGCCGCCGGCGTGGCCGGGGCTGCCCGCGCGAATGGCGCGGTGGCTGGCTGCGGGCGGCTTGCGCGTGCCGCGGGCTGTCGGCTGCGAAAAATGCGCCGCCACATGTTCCCCATGTTCCTCGTCCCCGCGTGCCGACTCCCGGGCAACCCGTCCCGGGCTATCGGCGCCCGGCGAGGAAAGTTTAGCCGGGAGGGCGCGGCGACCGGTCCGGGCCTACTTGTTCTTCTTCTTTTCCTGCTTGGCGGCCTTCTTTTCCTTCATGGTCTTGGCCGGCTTTTTCTTCTCGCTCTTCTTCGAATCCATGCCCTTGCTCATGCTGTTCTCCGCGCTGTGGTTGGCCGATGTCGACACCGGTTACGCGGGCAAGTCTAAGCGGTTCCGACGATGATGGGGCAACCCGGCGGGACGTGCGTTCAGATGCGTTCGTGCGGTGCCAGATAGCGCCATTGCCCCGGCGGCAGTTTCGCCAGCGGGATGCGGCCCACACGCAGGCATTTCATCGCCAGCACCTGCAGGCCGACCGCGTGGCACATCGGTTCGATCTGGCTCGGCTGCAAGACCTTGAACGCGAAGCGCAGGCGCTGCTCGCTCTGCCAGCTGACCTTGATCGGCGGCATCGCGTAGTTGTTGAAGCGCAGGCCGTGGTTGAGCAGGGCCAGTCCGTTCGGGATCAATGCACCGCCGACCTCGACCACGAACTCCTGTTCGATCCGCTCGATGTCCTCGGTGAGCTTGCGGGTGACGCGCCAGTCCTGGGTGAAGATCAGCAGGCCGCTGGCCTGGGTCGGCAGCGTCAACGGCGTGGCGAGCCGGTGCAGGTGGCGTTTCAGCGGACGCACGCCTGACGCGTCTTCCGCCCAGCGCGTCTGCGGGGTGACCAGCGCGCTGGCCGGGTTCGGGCCGTTGCCGGCGTCGTAGCCGGCGGGCTTGTGCAGCACCAGGGTGGCCGGTTCGGCGGGTGCCAGCTTGGCCTGCGGGTCAAGTTCGACGTGCTGCGCGCCGACCATGAACTGCGGTTCCTCCACCACGACGCCGTCCACCCGCACCCAGCCGCCCTCGATGTATTGCTCGGCCTCGCGCCGCGAGCACTGGGTCAGCGCGACGACGCGTTTGGCGAGGCGGACGGGTTCGGTCATCGGGATGCCGCGGGAAGGAGTTGGGTCATTGTAGGCGCAGGCGCCGGTGGCAATCCGCGCGGCAGCCCCCACATCGTGGCGATCCACTTGGCGAGAGCCCGACATGATCCCGTTTTCCATCCTCGACCTGGCGCCGGTCATCGAAGGCAGTGATGCGAGCCAGGCGTTCCGCAATACGCTCGACCTGGCCCAGCTCGCCGAGCGGCTGGGCTACCGGCGCTACTGGCTGGCCGAGCATCACAACATGCCCGGCATCGCCAGCGCGGCGACGGCGGTGCTGATCGGTCACGTGGCGGGCGGCACCTCGACCATCCGCGTCGGCGCCGGCGGCATCATGCTGCCGAACCACGCGCCGCTGCAGGTGGCCGAGGCGTTCGGCACGCTGGCCTCGCTGTATCCGGGGCGGATCGACCTCGGCCTGGGCCGCGCGCCTGGCACCGACCAGCCGACCGCGAAGGCGTTGCGCCGCTACTTTGACAGCGCCGACGCGTTCCCGCACGACGTGCTGGAACTGCTCGGCTACTTCGAGCCGGCCCAGCCCGGCCAGCCGGTGCGCGCCGTGCCCGGCGCCGGCATCGAGGTGCCGGTGTGGCTGCTTGGCTCCAGCCTGTTCGGCGCGCAGCTGGCCGCGCGGCTCGGCCTGCCGTACGCGTTCGCCTCGCACTTCGCACCGGACGCGATGGACGAGGCGCTGGCGCTGTACCGGCGCGATTTCCGCCCGTCGGCACGGTTGCAGCAACCGTACGCGATGCTCGGCCTGAACGTGGTCGCCGCCGCCAGCGATGCCGAGGCGCGGCGCCTGTTCACCACCCAGCAGCAGAGTTTCATCAATCTGCGCCGCGGCCGGCCCGGGCTGATCCCGCCGCCGATCGACGACATCGAGTCGTACTGGACGCCACCGGAGAAGCTGATGGTGGAGCGGGCGCTGGCCTGCGCCGTGGTCGGCGCTGCCGATACGGTGAAGGATGGCATCGAGGCGTTCGTCGCGCGGCACCGGCCGGACGAATTGCTGCTCACCGCCAACGTGTTCGAGCACGCCGCGCGGCGGCAATCATTCGAGATCGCCGCGGCGGTGCGCGACCGGCTGTCGGCCGCGAACTGAGCGTGGTGGCCGCGAAAGCCCGGGCGAGGCCGCCGATCGGCCATAATGGGCGTTATTCCACGAAACCTTGAAGCTCCCCCACGCATGAAAACCCCCAAGGGCCTGCAGGACCTGATCGACGAAGGCGTGATCGATCAGGTGCTGCGGCCGCTGAAGAGCGGCAAGGAAGCGTCCGTCTACATCGTGCGTTCGGGCGAGGACGTCCGCTGCGCCAAGGTCTACAAGGACATGGCGCAACGCAGCTTCCAGGCGCGCGTGCAGTACCAGGAAGGCCGCAAGGTGCGTGGCAGCCGGCAGGCGCGCGCGATGGGCAAGGCCACCAAGTTCGGCCGCAAGGAGGCCGAGGCTGCCTGGAAGAATGCCGAGGTCGACGCGCTGTACCAGCTCACCGCCGCCGGCGTGCGGGTGCCGAAACCCTACGGCTACTTCAACGGCGTGCTGGTGATGGAGCTGGTCACCGATATGGACGGCCATTCGGCGCCGCGACTGGGCGAGGTGGAGCTGTCGGCCGACACCGCCCGCGACTATCACCGTTTCCTGATGCAGCAGGTGGCGCGCATGCTGTGCGTGGGGCTGATCCACGGCGACCTGTCCGAATACAACGTACTGGTGGGGCCGCACGGCCCGGTGATCATCGACCTGCCGCAGGCGGTCAGCGCTTCGGGCAACAACAATGCGCGCATGATGCTGCGCCGTGACGTGGGCAACATCACGATCAGCCTGTCGCGCTTCGCGCCGGAACTGCTGGACACCCACTACGGCGAGGAGATGTGGGCGCTGTACGAGCTGGGCGAACTGCACCCGGACAGCGAGCTCACCGGCCATTTCGAGTTCGACGAAAGCATCGCCGACGTGGACAGCGTGATGCAGTCGATCATCGATGCGCGCGAAGAAGCGATCATCCGCCAGCAGGGGCGCGAGGCGGCGGCGCGGGGCGACTGAGCGCCGACAGCCTCGGCTCTTCGTAGGGTGGGCAGTGCCCGCCCTCCCTGCAGAAAATCAGGGCGTGCTGACGTCGACCAGTTCCACGTCGAATACCAGTGAGGCGTTCGGCGGAATGTCGGCGCCGGCGCCGCGGGCGCCGTAGCCGAGCGCGGCGGGGATCAGCAAGGTGCGCTTGCCGCCGACTTTCATGCCGGCCACGCCCTGATCCCAGCCGTCGATCACGCGGCCGGCGCCCAGCGTGAAGTTGAACGGCGCACCGTGGTCGTACGAGCTGTCGAACTTGGCGCCGTGCTTGTCCTTCGCGTTCTCGTCATAGAGCCAGCCGGTGTAGTGCACCAGCACGTCCATGCCGGCCTTCGCCTCGGCACCGCTGCCGACCTTCTGGTCGATCACGGTGAGCTTGTCTACCTGTCCGCTGGCGTGCGCCGGCGGAGGCGTGCTGCAGGCGGCGAGGGCGAAGACGGCGAACAGGGGCAGCAACCAGCGCATGAGACGACTCCGTGGAGTGATGTGGCCGAATCGGCGATTATCGGGCAAACCGGGCGCGGCGTCGTGCGCCATGAACCGGCAAGGTTCACGCGTGCGGGCCGGTCGCCTCGCGATGCTCGCTGCGTGCGGCCTGCCAGATCTCGCGCGCCGCGTCGGCGTTCATCAGCATGATGCCTGCGCCGACGACCATGTCGGGCCACGCGGCATGCGTCATCGCGGTGGCTGCCCCGGCGATGATGATGGCGATGTTCGCGAGTACGTCGTTGCGCGCCGACAGGAAGGCGGCGCGGGTCAGGCTGCCGCTATGGTGGCGGAACCGCACGAGCAGCATCGCGCAGCTGAAGTTGACCAGCATCGCGCCAAGGCCGGTGGCCGTCAGCGGCAGCGGCGCCGGCGGGGCAGGCAGTTGGAACTTGCTCCACAACGCCCATAGTGTGGCGAGCGCGGGCACCAGCAGGATGGCGGCCAGCCCCATGCCCACACGCGCCCGCGCTTTCAGGCTCCAGCCGAGCGCGATCAGGATGAGCAGGTTGACCGAGGCATCTTCCAGGAAATCGACGCTGTCCGCGAACAGCGAGACCGAGCCGATCGCCAGCGCCACCGCGAACTCGACGCCGAAGTAGCCCAGATTGAGCAGCGCCACGATGCCCACGACGCGGCGCAGCGATCTGTCCGCGGCGTTCGCCGGCATGATCATTCAGTTCACTGTTTCGGTGGGCGCCATGCGCCGCAGCGGATCGACGGCGACCGCGTCGGTCTCGTTCATCAGCTGCAGCTGGCCGTCCTGGATCAGCGCCTGCAGACGCATGCCACGCTGCAGCAGGGCGACCAGTTCGGCCACGGTGGCGGCGGGGATGTCGAGCACGGTGAGGTTCTTGTTGCGGGCCAGTGCGCTGGCGTTCTTGTTCCACCAGATCTCCGCGGCGTTGCCGCCGTAGCTGATCACCACCACCTGGCGCGAGCGGCCGCAGGCCTTGCGGATGCGCGTCTCGTCGGGCTGGCCGACTTCGATCCACAGCTCGATCTCGTCGGTGTACGCCTTGCGCCATAGCGCCGGTTCGTCCTCGTCGCTGATGCCCTTGCCGAACTCGAGCCGCTCGTCGGCATGCAGCGCGAACGCGAGCAGGCGCACCATCAGCCGTTCCTCGGTCTCGGACGGGTGCCGCGCCAGGGTCAGCGCGTGGGTGGCGTAGTAATGCCGGTCCATGTCGCTGACCTGCAGTTCGACCTTGTAGATGGTGGAGTTGAGTGCCATGGGGGTGCCTTGAGACAACAGCCGACCATTCTACGCGCACGTGCCGCGCCGCTGCCCCGACCGAAGGAGGGCTCACCGGACGCCTTACACTGGCGATCAGCATGGACCCCTCGACGCCATCCTTCAGCCGCGATCCCCGTGCCAGCACCGTGCACCTGCCGCCGGGTGCCTGGGTCACCGTGCTCGACGGGCTGTGCGCGCTATTCGGCGCGATCGATCGCGCGCAATGGCTGGACCGCATCGCGCGTGGGCGCGTGCTGGACGGGCAGGGCATCGCGATCACGCCGCAGACGCCGTATCGCCCGGGCATGTGCATCCACTATTACCGCGAGGTGGCGGACGAGCGGCCGATCCCGTTCGTCGAAGCCGTGCTGCATGCGGACGCGCATCTGGTGGTGGCGGACAAGCCGCATTTCCTGCCGGTGACCCCGGCCGGCGGCTTCGTCGAGCAGACCCTGCTGCGCCGGCTGATGCACCGGCTGGGCAATTCCGACCTGGTGCCGCTGCACCGGATCGACCGCGCCACCGCCGGGCTGGTGCTGTTCTCGGCGAACCCGGCCAGCCGCGCGGCGTACCAGGCGCTGTTCCGCGAGCGGCGGATCGACAAGCGCTACGAGGCGCTGGCGCCGCCGTTGCCATCGCTGGCGTTCCCGCTGTCGAGGCGTTCGCGCATCGTGGCCGGGGAACCGTTCTTCCGCATGCGCGAGGTCGACGGCGAGCCGAACAGCGAGACGCGGATCGAGCCGATCGGGCGCGGCGAGGATGCGTGGCGCTATGCACTGTTCCCGGTCAGCGGCCGCAAGCATCAGCTGCGCGTACACATGGCCGCGCTGGGCGCGCCGATCGTGGGCGACACGTTGTATCCGGCGTTGGCTGACAAGTCCGCCGACGACCATGCGCAACCCTTGAAGCTGCTGGCGCGCAGCCTGACCTTCGTCGATCCGCTGTCCGGCGAGCGGCGGCATTTCGAGAGCCGGCTGGCGCTGTGACACGACGGCGCCGTTCGGCCGGAGGGATAACCCTCCGCGGCCATTCCACGCTATCTTCCACCGCAGCATCCATCCGGGGGAGAGCCATTCGTGAGTGCAAAACCTTTGTCCAGCGTCACGCCGCGCACCGAGTTGACCGCACGCGGCCTGATCATCGGCGTCGTGATCACCCTGGTGTTCACCGCGGCGAACGTGTTCTTCGGCCTCAAGGCCGGCCTGACCTTCGCCACCTCGATCCCGGCGGCGGTGATCTCGATGGCGATCCTGCGCGGGTTCAAGGACTCCACGATGCAGGAGAACAACATCGTGCAGACGGTCGCCTCGTCGGCCGGCACGCTGTCGGCGATCATCTTCGTGTTGCCCGGCCTGGTGATGATCGGCTGGTGGACCGGCTTCCCGTTCTGGGTGACGTTCGGCATCTGCGCCACCGGCGGCATCCTCGGCGTGATGTACACGATCCCGTTGCGCCGCGCGCTGGTGACCGATTCCGACCTGCCGTACCCGGAAGGCGTGGCCTGTGCCGAGGTGCTGAAAGTGGGCGGCGGCGACGACGCGGTCGCGGCGTCGGCCGAGAGCGGCAAGTCGGGCCTGTTCGCCGTCGCCGCCGGCACCATCGTCTCGGCGGTGTTCGCGGTGGTGGTCGCCACCAAGGTATTCGCCGGCAGCGTGGCGCAGTACTTCCATGTCGGCGACCGCGGCGGGGCCAGCGGTTATGACTTCAGCCTGTCGTTCGCACTGCTGGCGGTGGGCCACCTGGTCGGCTTGTGGGTCGGCCTGGCGATGCTGCTCGGCGCGCTGATCGCCTGGGGCTGGGCGGTGCCGCACTACACGATGCTGGCGGCAGCCACCGGCGCCGCCGCGGACATGGCGCAGGCGGCCTGGGGCACCAAGGTGCGCTTCATCGGCGCCGGCACGATCGGCGTGGCGGCGATCTGGACGCTGGCCAAGCTGGTCAAGCCGGTGATCAGCGGGCTTTCCTCGGCGATGGCGTCGTCGCGGGCGCGCAAGGCGGGGCAGGGCAGCACGCTGCCGCGCACCGAGCACGACATGCCGATCGGCATCGTCGGCCTGATCAGCCTGCTCTGCCTGCTGCCGATCGGCTGGCTGCTGGGTGACTTCAGCATCGCCACCGGGCTGGGTTCGCACCTGTGGCTGCTGGTGGGCGGCGGCCTGGTCTTCGTGGTGATCATGGGCTTCCTGGTTTCCGCGGTGTGCGGCTACATGGCGGGCCTGATCGGTTCGTCCAACAGTCCGCTGTCCGGCGTGGGCATCCTGGTGGTGATCATCGCCGCGTTGCTGCTGCTGGTGGCGGGCGTGAAGTCGGAGCTGTCCGGCGATGCCGGCAAGGGGCTGGTGGCGTTCGCGCTGTTCGCCACCTCGGTGGTGTTTGCAGTGGCGACCATCGCCAACAACAACCTGCAGGACCTGAAGACCGGCCAGCTGGTCGACGCCACGCCGTGGAAGCAGCAGGTGGCGCTGGTGGTCGGCGTGCTGGTCGGCGCCGCGGTGATCCCGCCGGTGCTGGACCTGCTGAACGAGGCGTACGGCTTCGCCGGCATGCCCGGGGTCGACCCGGCGCGTGCGTTGGCCGCACCGCAGGCGGGGCTGATCTCGGCGCTGGCGCAGGGCGTGATCCAGGGCAATATCGACTGGAGCCTGATCATTCTGGGCGGTGCGATCGGCGTGGCGCTGATCGTGCTGGACGCCGTCCTTGGCCGCACCACCAGATCGGCCGCGCTGCCGCCGCTGGCGGTAGGCCTGGGCATCTACCTGCCGACCTCGACCACGCTGATGATCGTGGTCGGCGCCGTCGTCGGCTGGTATTTCGACAAGCGTGCCGAGCGCGGCCCCAAACCCGAGTCGACCAGGCAGCTAGGCGTGCTGCTGGCCTCCGGCATGATCGTGGGCGAAAGCATCATCGGCGTGATCATCGCGGCGATCGTGGTGTTCTCCGGCAAGGGCGCGCCGCTGGCGCTGGTCGGCGACGGCTTCGGCACGGCGGCGATCTGGATCGGCGGCATCGCCTTCGTCGCGGTCAATGTGGCGCTGTACCGCTGGGTGGCCGGGCTGGGGCGGACATCGGCCACGGCGTAACCGGGTGATGTTCCCGGGGCAGGTGGCGGCGGCTCCGCCGCTTTTCCTGCCGCCGGGAAACCGCCCGCATGCGGATTTTACATCCGCTGGCGCAGCATCCCCGCCACGGTCGAGCGCGTCGCCCGGCCGCCACGACCGCGAGGAGAGTCCCATGCTGGATTGGCTGCAATACCGCAAGGAACTGCTGGGCCGCATCGGCGAAATCGGCAAGCTCAGCCCGGATACGGTGAAGGGGTACCAGACCCTGACCGATGCCGGCCAGAAGACCGGCCACCTGGACGCAAAGACCCGCGAGTTGATCTCGCTGGCGGTGGCGGTGACCACGCGTTGCGACGGCTGCATCACGGTGCACGTGGGCGAGGCGCTGAAACACGGTGCGACCCGCGAGGAAATCGCCGAAGCGCTGGGCGTGGCCGTGGCGATGAATGCCGGCGCGGCGCTGGTGTTCTCTGCCCGCGCGATGGACGCGGTCCACGAGCACAGCGGAAGCTAAACCCACTGGCCAGGTCCGGCCTGCCGCCACGTACAATGCCGCCACTGTTTCAAGGTGGAGGGAAAGACGTGACTGCTGGCGGGTTTTTCGCGGCTGCGCCGGATGCGGCGCTGGCGGCCCTGTTCGTGCCGTTCGAAGCCGGAGAGTTGCGCCTGCCGGCGGACGGCCGCGTGCTGTTCCTGCGTGCGCGCGCCGGGGTGGGCCTGCGCGAGATGGCGCAGCCCGGCTGGCTGTGCGAGCAGGGTTTCCTGCCGTTCGCCGACGAACTGGGTCGCAACGGCCTGCGCGTGGGCGAAGCGGCGGCCGATGAAAAATTTCCGCTGGTGTTGCTGCTGCCGCCGCGCCAGCGCGACGAGGCACGCGCGCTGTTCGCCCGCGCGCTGACACACGTGGCGCCGGGCGGCACGCTGCTGGCCGCGATGCCGAATGCCGAAGGCGCGAAGTCGGGCGAGGCGGACCTGGCGAAACTGGCCGGCGCCGTGCAGCACCTGTCCAAGCACAAGTGCCGCGCGTTCTGGAGCACGCTGCAGCCGGCCGACGTCGACCAGGACCTGCTGGCCGAATGGCTGGCGCTGGACGCGCCGCGCACGATCGTCGACGGCTACGTCAGTCGCCCCGGCCTGTTCGCCTGGGACCGCATCGACCGCGCCTCGGCACTGCTGGCGGAACATCTCCCGACGGACCTGCGCGGTCGCGTGGCCGATCTCGGTGCCGGTTACGGTTACCTTTCCGCGCAGGTCGTCGCGCGTTGTCCGCGGGTCGATGCGCTCGACCTGTACGAAGCCGAAGCGCGCGCGCTGGAACCGGCGCGGCTCAACCTGGCGCGGGCGCAGCGTGCATGCGGGCGCGAGGTGGCCGTGACGGTGCATTGGTATGACGTGACCCGCGGCCTGACGCAACGCTACGACGCCATCGTCAGCAACCCGCCGTTCCATCAGGGGCGCGCCGACCTGCCGGAACTGGGCCGCGCGTTCATCGTCAGCGCGGCCGAGGCGCTGCTGCCGGATGGCCGGCTGCTGATCGTGGCGAACCGGCATCTGCCGTACGAAGCCGTGCTGGCCTCGCGTTTTCATGAAGTGCGCACGCTGGTCGTGCGGGAAGGGTTCAAGGTGATCGAGGCGGTCGGAGTGCGCGGATGAAACTGGTCAAGCTGATTGCAAGCCTGGGCTACGGCAGCCGCAAGGACGTGGCCCAGCTGTTCCGGGCTGGCCGCATCACCGATGCCGCGGGCGAGGTGCTGTACGCGGACGACGTGGTGCCGTACGAGACCATCCGCGTCGACGACGAGCCGCTCGATCCGCCGCCGGGGCTCACGCTGATGATGCACAAGCCGCTCGGCGTCACCTGCTCGCGCAAGGACCCGGGCCGGGTGGTCTACGACCTGCTGCCGCCGCGCTACAACGTGCGCTCGCCGGCGCTGTCCACGGTGGGCCGGCTCGACCGCGACACTTCCGGCCTGCTGCTGTTCACCGACGACGGTGCGTTGCTGCACCGGATCATCTCGCCGAAGGCGCAGGTGACCAAGGTCTATGAGGCCACCCTGGCGCAGGATCTGCGTGGCGACGAAGGCGAGCTGTTCGCCAGCGGTACGCTGCTGCTGGAAGGGGAAACCACGCCGCTGGCACCGGCCGCGCTGGAGCTGCTGGGGCCGCGGCATGCCCGGCTCAGCGTCACCGAAGGCCGCTACCACCAGGTGCGTCGCATGTTTGCCGCCGCCGGCAATCACGTGGAGACGCTGCAGCGGGTGTCGATCGGCGCCCTCACGCTGGACGGCTTGCCGCCAGGCGAATGGCGCGCGCTCGATGCCGGCGAGGTTGCGCTGATCTTCGCGCCGTAGCGCGCTCCTACATCACATGCACCGCGGTGGGAATGGTGTTGCCGAACCACTTGTGCCGCTCGTCGCGGCAGCTCGGGCTACCCATCGCGAACTTGCGGCAGATGGTGGGGCGGTTCTCGTAGATGGTGCAACGGAAGGTGTTCGGATCCAGCGCGGCGCACCAGCCGTCCTCGCCCTTGGCCAGGGTCGCCATGCCGTGTTCGTCGTGATCGACCAGCCAGGCGGGTACGCGGTCTTCCGGCATCAACACCACGGTGAGGCGGCAGCACACGGCTTCGCAAGTCGTGCATTGCACGCTGGGGTCGACGCTTTCGGCGTAGGGGTCGGGGATTTTTTTCACCCGCCAGTGTGACAGCTTCGCCCGGCGCGAATGTGAACTCCGGGTGGGTTGCCGTGTTCAATCCGTGTCGTCGCGCCACAGTGCCTGCCAGCCGTCGGCGCCCAGCCGTTGCAGCGTCTCGATGTTGCGCCGGTAGATGCTGTCGGTGTCGCTCATCGTCTCCATCGCGCTTTCGACGCTGGATTCGCGCAGCAGATGCAGCGTGGGATACGGCGAGCGGTTGCTGAGGTTCTCGACGTCGTCCGGCGCGCTGTCGGCGAACTGGTAGTCGGGGTGGAAGCTCGCCACCTGCCATTCCCCATCCAGCCCCAGCGCCTGCACGGCGGCGTCGGCCACGTCGAGGAAGTCGTTGTAGTCGAGGAAGTCGCCGAGCACGAACGGGTGGATCAATAGGCCGGTCTCGCACTCGTCCGGCGTCAGCGCGTTGAGCGACTGCAGTTCGCCGCAGAGGTCGTCGAGCAGCGCGTCGGTGTCGCGCGCGTGGCTCACCCGCAGGCGCAGCTTGCCCTGCACGTACGGGGCGCGGGCGAACGGGCACAGGTTCAGCCCGATCACCGCGCGCTCCAGCCAGCGCGTGGTGGCGGCGAGGTAGGGCGCGTCCTCGGGTCGCGCGTCGGCGTTGAGGTGGTTGGCAGGCGTCGGGTTCATGCGGTTTTCGCAGGTGGCGGCAGCCGACTATAGCGGCTGGCTGGCGCACCGGTCCGGGTATGCCGTGCTGATGGCCGCGCGCAAACGTGCTGTGGCCGGATACGGGAACTGGTTCCGCAAACCTGATTTAATGGCGAGCCCCGGCACCGGCAAACTGGCCGCGACCGCGCCCTTGAACAGGATTCCCACGTGGATGGTTCCACCCCGACGACCGCAGATACCTCGCACGGCGAAAGCCGCAGGTACGCGGGGGTCGATGGCAGGCATCCGGCCGCGAACCCCATGACGGTGCGCAGCATCCCGCGGAAACCGGGTCGCGTGTATCTGATGGCGCCGGTGCGCTGGAAATCCGGGGCTTCGTCGGCACGCCGTCCCGTCGCCCCGCCGGTCGTGATGCAGGCGCCGGCGCAGTGGGCCCATTCGCGGCGCGCGCCCGGCCGGCTGTCCTCGCGCGCACCGCGTCCGGCGGCGGAACGCTGGCTGCTACCTCCCACGTGGCCGCTGGACGGGTGGCACGTGGCGGCAGCCGCCGGCATGCGCCGGCTCGTCGGCACGTGGATCGCGCGGTGGGCACAGCTACGCGTGCCTTCGTGGCCGGAATGGGCGAAGGCGTACCGGCACCGACTCGTGGCCGCGGGCGCCATCGCCGGCGTTGCCCTGGTATTGCTGCGCATCGGCACGCCGCATTCCCATGCAGGAGCCGCGCCAGCCCAGGCACGGGTTGCCGCTGCGCCGGCGAGGCCGGTACAGGCCATGCACGCAGCGTCCTTGCCGGCCGCGCCGGCGCCGACGCTGGCAAGCCCATCGGCGTTTTCGTCGACCGCCCGTTCCGGACCCGCGGAAACTGGTCGCAAGCTGCTGTCCGACGTCAGCACGATGGACCTGATGATGCCGATCGAGGAGCCCGACCTGGACATCGCGTCGCGGGACAGCCTGTGGTCGCAGGTCGGCAAGGCCTCCGGTGTCGATCCGCTGCTGCTGTACAGCGTCGCCCTGGTGGAATCGAAGGCGCTGTACCCGGACGGCAAGGTCGCGCCCACGCCGTGGCTGTTCCGCGTCGACGACCATCTGGTGCGCGGCGAACGCCATGACGTGCAGCTGGCGATGGCGGCGGCGAGCCAGTTCGGTTCGGCCGTGCAGGACGTCGGCATCATGCAGGTCTACTACCCGATGCACCGGGACGCGGTGCGCGATCCGCTGACCCTGCTGAATCCGCGTACCAACATCACCGTGGCCGCGAAGATCCTGCGCGACGGCATGCGCCAGACCCGCGACCGGGTGCTCGGCGTGGGCTACTACCACAGCCACACGCCGAGCCTGGCCAGGGATTACGGCACCGCCGTGCTCACCGTCTACCAGCGGCTGCAGGCGATCCATCGCCCGGCCCACCGCGGGCAGGCCGTGGCGCGCTAGCCGCGGCGCGGCCTTGCATCGAACCGTTGGCGCCCGGATATAGGCTGTGGCTATAGCTCCCTGAGGTGGCCGGATGTTCGATCTTCGTTTCGACAATACGTTCGTGCGCGAGCTGGCCAGCGACGCGGAGCAGGGCGCGCGGCGGCGCCAGGTCGAGGGCGCGCTGTACTCGCGGGTCGAGCCCACGCCGGTGGCGGTGCCGCGCCTGCTGGCGCATTCGGCGGAGATGGCGGCTGCGCTCGGCTTCAGCGCGGTGGACGTCGCCACGCCGCAGTTCGCGCAGGTGTTCGGCGGCAATGCGCTGATCGAGGGCATGCAGCCGTACGCGGCGAACTACGGCGGTCACCAGTTCGGCCACTGGGCCGGGCAGCTTGGCGACGGCCGCGCGATCTCGCTGGGCGAAGTAGTCAACGAAGCCGGCGAGCGTTGGGAACTGCAGCTGAAGGGCGCCGGCTTGACGCCGTATTCGCGTGGCGCGGACGGCCGTGCAGTGCTGCGTTCCTCGGTGCGCGAGTTCCTGTGCAGCGAAGCGATGCACCACCTGGGCGTGCCCACCACGCGCGCGCTGAGCCTGGTCGGCACCGGCGAAACGGTGCTGCGCGACATGTTCTACGACGGCCACGCCGCACCGGAACCCGGCGCGATCGTCTGCCGCGCGGCGCCCTCGTTCATCCGCTTCGGCAACTTCGAGCTGCCCACCTCGCGCGGTGACGTCGCGTTGCTGCGGCAACTGGTCGAGTTCACCCTCCGCCGCGACTTCCCGGAACTGGAGGGCGAGGGTGAGGTGCGCTACGCGGCATGGTTCCGGCAGGTGTGCGAGCGCACCGCCACGATGGTGGCGCACTGGATGCGGGTGGGCTTCGTGCACGGGGTGATGAACACCGACAACATGTCGATCCTCGGCCTCACCCTCGACTACGGCCCGTACGGCTGGGTCGACGACTACGACCTGGACTGGACCCCGAACACCACCGACGCGCAGCGCCGCCGCTACCGCTACGGCCAGCAGCCGAACGTGGCGTGGTGGAACCTGAGCTGCCTGGCCGGCGCGCTGGCGCCGCTGTTCGACGGCGTCGGACCGCTGGAAGCCGGGCTGCAGCACTACGCCGCCACCTATGCCGCCGCCGACCGCGCCAACGTCGCCGCCAAGCTGGGCCTGGCCGAGTGCCGCGACGACGACGTGGCGCTGATGCAGTCGCTGCAGGCGTTGCTGCAGCAGGCCGAGATCGACATGACGCTGTGGTTCCGCGCGCTGGCTGACCTCGACGTGCAGGCGCCCACGCTGGCGCCGTTCGAGGGGGCGTTCTACGACGAGGCGAAGCGGCGCGCGGCCGAACCGGAGCTTGTCGACTGGCTGGCCCGCTATGCGGCACGGCTGGCCGACGATCCGCTGGCGCCGGAGCAGCGCCGCGAACGCATGCGCCTGGCCAACCCGCGCTACGTGCTGCGCAACTACCTGGCGCAGCAGGCGATCGACCGCGCGGAGCAGGGCGATGTCGCCGGCATCCACGAACTGCTCGACGTGCTGCGCCATCCCTACGACGACCAACCTGGCCGCGAGGCATTTGCGCAGAAGCGCCCGGACTGGGCTCGGCACAAGGCCGGCTGCTCGATGCTGTCGTGCAGTTCCTGAGCCGGATAGCACGAAGGCCGGCATGGCCGGCCCTCGCTTGCGGTAACTGGTGCCCTCGAGACGATTCGAACGTCCGACCTGCCCCTTAGGAGGGGGCCGCTCTATCCAACTGAGCTACGAGGGCAGCGGCGGGATTTTCGCATGGATCGCATGGCGGTGCGATCAGATCGGCCACTTGGCGCAGGCGGGGCGGGAGCGGGGCGGCCGGCCTGTTAGAATGAGCAATTGCCGCCTTCCCTTCACGGCGCCTGCGGGCACCGCACGTCCAGGAGACACCCATGTCCCATGCAATCCTCAGCGCGCTCGGCCTTTCCGGCGAGCAGTCCGGCAGCTATCTCGGCCAGGGCGAGTGGTCCAAGACCACCGACGCCGGCGCGCTGCAGCCGGTGAACCCGGCCACCGGCGAGGTGCTCGGCACCGTGCACGCGTCCAGCGCGGCCGACTACGAGGTGATCGTCCAGCGCGCGCAGGAAGCGTTCAAGGTGTGGCGCACCACGCCGGCACCGCGTCGCGGCGAGGCGGTGCGGCTGTGCGGCGAGGCGCTGCGCAGGCACAAGGACGCACTGGGTTCGCTGGTCGCGCTGGAGATGGGCAAGATCAAGCCCGAGGGCGACGGCGAAGTGCAGGAGATGATCGACATCGCCGATTTCGCGGTGGGCCAGAGCCGCATGATGTACGGCGCCACCATGCACTCGGAGCGCCCGGGCCATCGCATGTACGATCAGTACCATCCGCTGGGCCTGGTTGGCATCATCAGCGCGTTCAACTTCCCGGTCGCGGTGTGGGCGTGGAACGCCATGCTGGCCACCATCGCCGGCGACATCTGCATCTGGAAGCCGTCGCCGAAGACGCCGCTGTCGGCGATCGCCACCATGAAGATCTGCAACGAGGCGCTGAAGGCCGGCGGCTTCCCCGACCTGTTCTTCCTGTTCAACGACGCCGGCAGCGACCTGGCGCAGGCCTTCGTCGACGACAAGCGCGTCGCCCTGATCAGCTTCACCGGCTCGACCAAGGTCGGCCGCATGGTCGGCGAGCGCGTGGCGCAGCGCATGGGCCGCTCGCTGCTGGAGCTGGGCGGCAACAACGCGATCATCCTGGACGAGACGGCCGACCTGAAGCTGGCGATTCCCGGCATCGTGTTCGGCGCCGTCGGTACCGCCGGCCAGCGCTGCACCACCACGCGCCGCCTGTTCGTGCACGAGTCGATCTTCGACGGCGTGCTCGAGACGCTGGTCAAGGCGTACCAGCAGGTCGAGGGCAAGATCGGCGATCCCACCCTGGCCACCACGCTGATGGGGCCGCTGAACAGCGCCGAGGCGGTGCAGGGTTACCTGGCCGCGATCGAGAAGGCCAAGGCCGCGGGCGGTACGGTGCGCACCGGCGGCAAGGCACTGACCGAGCGCAAGGGCAACTTCGTGCTGCCGACCATCATCACCGGGCTGAAGAATTCGCACGAAGTGGTGCAGGCCGAAACGTTCGCGCCGATCCTCTACGTGATGCCGTTCAAGACCATCGACGAGGCGATCGAGATGCAGAACGACGTGCCGCAGGGCCTGTCCTCGTCGATCTTCACCAACAACCTGCGCGCGGGCGAACAGTTCCTGTCGGCGGCCGGTTCCGACTGCGGCATCGCCAACGTCAACATCGGCACCTCCGGTGCGGAAATCGGCGGCGCGTTCGGCGGCGAGAAGGAAACCGGCGGCGGCCGCGAATCCGGTTCGGACGCGTGGAAGGTCTACATGCGCCGGCAGACCAACACCATCAATTACTCGAACGCATTGCCGCTGGCGCAGGGCATCAAGTTCGACCTCTGACGGAATGCGCCGGTCGCGGGCGGCTTGCCGCCCGCGACCGGCGGCAGTGCACGACGGCGCCTCCACCTCCTGCCTGAGCGAGCGATCCGATGAGCTACCAACCGTCCTACCGTCCGGGCACCACGACCAGCTCGCTGGCCGTGGTGAGCCTGGTTTTCGGCATTCTGGCCTGGTGCGTGCTGCCGTTCATCGGCGCCATCGTGGCGATCATCTGCGGCCACCTGGCGCGCGGCGAGATCCGCCGCAGCCCGCTCGACAATCGCACCGAGGGCGACGGCATGGCCGTGGCCGGGTTGGTGCTCGGCTACGTGCAGCTGGCCCTGTGCGTGCTGGGCGTGTTCCTGTTGATTGCGGTGCTGGTGTTCGGCTTCGCGTTTGCGGGCTGGCACTGACGCCCGCATGACGGCGGCCTTCGACTTCTCCGGGTATCGCGTCGTCGTCGCCGGCGGCAGCCGCGGCATCGGCCGCAGCATCGCGCTGGGCTTCGCCGAGGCCGGTGCAGCCGTCTCGATCTGCGCCCGCGGCGCCGCGGCGCTGGAGGAAACCCGCCAGGCGCTGGCGGCGCATGGCGCGCCGACGCATGCGCAGCGCTGTGACCTGGCCGACACCAGCGCCATCGACGCCTACATGGCGGACGCGGCGGCGGCGCTCGGCGGCATCGACGTGCTGGTCAACAACGCCAGCGGCTACGGCTTCGACGACAGCGACGAAGGCTGGCTGGCCGGCTTCAACGTGGACCTGATGGCGGCGGTACGCGCCTCGCGCGCGGCGCTGCCGCATCTGGCGTCGTCGCCGCACGGCTGCATCCTGCACACCAGCTCGATCGCCGCGTTCCGCCCGCGCGCCAGCGGCGCGGCGTATGCGGCGGTGAAGGCGGCGCTGAGCCAGTACACCACCTCGCAGGCGCTGGCGCTGGCGCCGCAGCGCATCCGCGTCAATGCGATCGCGCCCGGTTCGATCGCGTTCGCCGATGGCCTGTGGGATCGCCGTCGGGTGGGACAGCCGGAACTCTACCGCGCCACCCTGGCAAAGATCCCGTTCGGCCGCTTCGGCAAGCCGGAGGAAATCGCGCATGCCGCGTTGTTCCTGGCCTCGCCGTGGGCGGGCTGGATCACCGGCCACACCCTGGTCGTCGATGGCGGACAGATGCTCAATGGCTGACGAGAAGGCTTCCTTGCAGTCCACCGCGCGCTTCGGCGACCGCGTCGACGACTACGTGCGCTACCGGCCGGATTATCCGCCGGCGTTGCTGGACTGGCTGCAGCGCGAGCAGGGTGTGGACAACAGCTGGCGGGTGGCGGACATGGGCGCCGGCACCGGCATCTCCTCGAAGCTGTTCCTCGACGCCGGTCATCGGGTGACCGCGGTGGAACCGAATGCGCCGATGCGCGCCGCCGCCGAACACTGGCTGCAGGCGTACCCGGGCTTCGATGCGCTCGACGGCAGCGCCGACGCCAGCGGCCTGCCCGACGCCAGTGTGGACCTGATCGCCGTGGCGCAGGCCTTCCACTGGTTCGACGAGGAGGCGGTGCGGCGCGAGTTCGCCCGCATCCTGCGCCCGCGCGGGCTGGTGGCGATCTGGTGGAATTCGCGCCGGCTCGCCGGCACGCCGTTCCTGGAGGGCTACGAGGCGCTGCTCAACACCTACGGCACGGATTACGCCAAGGTGGTCGAGCGCTATGCCGACGATGCGCACATGCGCGCCTGGTTCGGCACCGGCTTTCGCGGCGCAGCCCGTTTCGAGCATGCGCAGCGGCTGGATTTCGAGGCCTTGCGCGGACGCCTGATGTCGTCCTCGTACGCGCCGAAGCCGGGCCACCCCCGGCATGAACCGATGCTGCGCGCACTGCGCGAACTGTTCCACGACTGCGCCGAGGACGGCGCGGTAAGCTTCGATTACCACACCCGCATCTTCGCGGGCCAACCGGCCTGACCCATGTACGACCTGCTGCGCCCGCTGCTGTTCAAGCTCGATGCCGAGACCGCGCATCGCGCCACCCTGTACGCACTGGGCGTGGCCCAGCGCAGCGGCTTTTCCCGCTGGATCGCCCGGCCGCCGGCGGACCTGCCGACGAAGGTGTTCGGCATCACCTTCCCGAACCCGGTCGGGCTGGCTGCGGGTCTGGACAAGAACGCCGAGCACCTGGACGCGCTCGATGCGCTGGGTTTCGGCTTCATCGAAGTGGGCACGGTGACGCCGAAGCCGCAGCCGGGCAACGACCGTCCGCGCCTGTTCCGTCTGCCGCGGCACGAGGCGATCATCAACCGCATGGGCTTCAACAACGCCGGCGTCGACGCGCTGGTGCGCAACGTGCAGCGCTCCGCCTACCACGGCGTGCTCGGCATCAACATCGGCAAGAACAAGGACACCCCGAACGAGAAGGCGGTCAGCGACTACCTGCTGTGCCTCACCCGCGTGTACGAGCTGGCCAGCTACGTCACGGTGAACATCTCCTCGCCGAACACCCAGGGCCTGCGCGACCTGCAGCAGGAGGCCACGCTGCGCCGTTTCATCTCGGTGCTGCGCGAGGCGCAGGAACGGCTCGGTTCGCAGCAGGGCCGGCGCAAGCCGATGCTGCTGAAGATCGCACCGGACCTTTCCGAGGCGGAGCTGGATTCGATCGCCGAGGTGCTGCTGCGCACCGGCATCGACGGCGTGATCTGCACCAACACCACGATCGACCATGCGGCGGTGGCCGATGACCTGCGCGGCAACGAAGCCGGCGGGCTGTCCGGCAAGCCGCTGTTCGACCGCTCCACCGCGGTGCTGGCCGGCATGCACAAGCGGCTGCAGGGGCGCATTCCGCTGATCGGCGTGGGCGGCATCCTGGACGGCAGCGATGCCGCCGAGAAGATGGAACTGGGCGCCTCGCTGGTGCAGTTGTATTCCGGCCTGATCTACCGCGGGCCGCCGCTGGTCGCCGAATGCGTCGACGAGATCCGCCGCCAGCGCGAGGCCGCCAATGTCGTCTGAACGTGTCGACATGGGCGGCTACGCGCTCATCGAAAACGCCTCGCTGGCCGCGCGCAACACGCTGCGCGTGGACGCGCGTGCGCGGCTGCTGGCGGAGATCCGCGACGCCGCGAAACTGCCCGAGCTGCTGGACTTCCCCGCCGTGCGCAGCGGTCGCCTGCTGGTGCTGGGCGAGGGCAGCAACGTGCTGTTCACCGGCGACTTCGACGGCACCGTGCTGGCGATGGCCACCCGCGGCGTGCAGGTGGAAAGCGATGGCGACGGCGCGCGTATCGCGGTGGCCGCCGGCGAGCGCTGGGACGATTTCGTGCGCTGGACCCTGGGCCAGGGCTATGCCGGCCTGGAGAACCTGATCCTGATCCCCGGCACGGTCGGTGCCGCGCCGATCCAGAACATCGGCGCCTACGGCTGCGAGGTGGCCGAGTTCATCGACAGCGTCGAGGCCTGGGATACCCACGAGCGGCAAGTGGCCACGCTGGACCGTGCTGCCTGCGCGTTCGCCTACCGCGATTCGCTGTTCAAGCACGAGCCCGGCCGCTACGTGGTTACCGCGGTGCGCTTTGTGCTGCCGCGCAGCCGCCCACTGCGCACCGACTACGCCGGCATCGACGAGGAACTGGCGAGGATGGGCGTGGACCGGCCCGCGCCGTTCCACGTTGCCGAGGCGGTGATGCGCCTGCGCTTGCGCAAGCTGCCCGATCCGGCGGTGATCGGCAACGCCGGCAGCTTCTTCAAGAACCCGATCGTCGATGCCGCGCTGGCCAACGCGCTGCAGCGCGAACACCCCGGCCTCGCTGCCTGGCCGCAACCCGACGGCCGCAGCAAGCTGTCCGCCGCGTGGCTGATCGAGAAAGCCGGCTTCAAGGGCCTGCGCGAAGGCGATGCCGGCATCTCCAACCGGCATGCGCTGGTGCTGGTCAACCACGGCCACGCCACCGGCCCGCAGTTGTGGGCGCTGGCGCAGCAGGTGATGCACGGCGTGCGCGAGAGGTTTGGCGTGCAGCTGGAGCCGGAGCCGGTGGTGATCGGCGCACGCTGAATTTTTGCGGGAGCACGCTCTGTGGGCGATGCTCTTGCTCTCGCTGCCTTCAGAGCGAAAAGCATCAGAGGCAAGAGCTTTCGTCTGCCATAGGCGCACGAAAGCTCTTGCCATTGGAACAACAAAAACTGCAGCAAAGCTACGCCGCGGGCGCCCGCTTCTCGATATCCGGCAAAAACACCGTGATCAGCCCCATCAGCGGCAGGTACGCGCACAGCCGGTAGACGTAGTCGATGCCGTGGGTGTCGGCCAGCCCGCCAAGCACGGCGGCGCCGATGCCGCCCATGCCGAAGGCCAGACCGAAGAACAGGCCCGAGATCATGCCGACACGGCCGGGAATCAGCTCCTGCGCGTAGACCAGGATCGCCGAGAACGCCGACGCCAGCACCAGGCCGATGAGCACCGTCAGCACGCCGGTCCACATCAGGCCCACGTGCGGCAACAGCAGGGTGAACGGCGCCACGCCGAGGATCGACACCCAGATCACCCACTTGCGCCCGATCCGGTCGCCGACCGGACCGCCGATCAGCGAGCCGGCGGCCACCGCGAACAGGAACACGAACAGGTGCACCTGCGCGCTCTGCACCGACACGCCGAACTTGTGGATCAGGTAGAAGGTGTAATAGCTGCTGAGGCTGGCCAGGTAGAAATACTTGGAGAAGATCAGCAGGCCGAGGATCGCCAGCGCGCCGATGATCTGCCGGGGCGACAGCGCGAGTATCGCAAAATGCCCCGCCGCCGCCTTGCGACGGACCGCGTGGTGATGGCTGTACCAGCGGCCGACCTGCAGCAGCACCACGATCGCCAGCAGCGCGGCCAGCGAGAACCACGCCACGCTGCCGCGCCCGTGCGGCACGATGATCCACGCCGCCAGCAGCGGCCCCAGCGACGAGCCGGTGTTGCCGCCGACCTGGAACAGCGACTGCGCCAGGCCGTGACGACCGCCGGAGGCCATCCGCGCCACGCGCGAGGACTCGGGATGAAACACCGACGAGCCGGTGCCGACCAGCGCCGCGGCGAGCAGCAGCACCGGAAAGTTCGGCGCCGTCGCCAGCAGCAACAGGCCGCACAGGGTGAAACCCATGCCCACCGGCAGCGAATACGGCATCGGGCGCCGATCCGTCACCATGCCCACCAATGGCTGCAGCAGCGAGGCAGTGAGCTGGAAGGTCAGCGTGATCAGGCCGACCTGGGCGAAACTGAGCTGGAAGTCGTGCTTGAGGATCGGATAGATCGCCAGGATCAGCGACTGGATCATGTCGTTGAGCATGTGCGCGAAGCTGATCCCGCCGAGCACCGTGAACTGGGTGCGTTCCCCGGCCGGTGCGACATCGGTCGGCGGCGTGAGGGCGACAGGGGACAGCGGAGCGGTCTCGACGCGAGTCTGCATGGGGCGTTCGTTCGGTGGGGTGGGCTCGGCCAGGAAGGCCGGTGGGGAGCGGCAACGATAGGGCAAACCGCCGCCGGCCAGCATGTGCCACCCGTTCGGTCGGCGGCCGATGTCATCCGGCAGTCAGGAAAATGCCGCAGGCTGAGCCCCGCCTGAGCCGCGAATGCCACGTTCGACCGGCCCCGTCCGCGGCGGGCTACCATGGGAGGCCGCCTCCCCCTTGCCGGACCCGGTGTACCGATGACCAGCCGCCTGATTCGCGAGACTTTGCCGACCGACGCCGCCGCGCCGGCCGCCAACGATGCCGCGTCGTCGACGCCCGGCCCGGACCTCGGTGACAGCCGCCTGTACATCCACCGCGAGCTGTCGCAGCTCAAGTTCAACATCCGCGTGCTGGACCAGGCGCTGGACGAGCGCACGCCGCTGCTGGAACGGCTGAAGTTCCTGCTGATCTTCTCCGCGAACATGGACGAGTTCTTCGAGATCCGCGTGGCCGGGCTGAAAGGGCAGATCGCGCTGGACCACGAGATGATCGGTCCGGACGGCATGGCGCCCAAACGCGCGCTGGCCGAGATCGCCGAGATCGCGCACCGGCAGATTGCGCGGCAATACACGATCCTCAACGAGCGCATCCTGCCGGAGCTGGCCACGCACGGCATCCGCATCGTGCGGCGCACGCAATGGACGCACAAGCAGAAGCTGTGGGTGCGGCGTTATTTCCGCGAGGAGGTGGCGCCGCTGGTCACCCCGATCGGGCTCGATCCGACCCATCCGTTCCCGCTGCTGGTCAACAAGAGCCTCAACTTCATCGTGCGGCTGGACGGCGTGGACGCGTTCGGCCGCGATTCGGGCCTGGCGATCGTGCCGGCGCCGCGCGTGCTGCCGCGGCTGATCCGCCTGCCGCTGGAGATCTGCGAGGACGGCGACAACTACGTGCTGCTGTCCTCGATCCTGCACGCGCATGCGGAGGAACTGTTTCCGGGCATGGACGTGCTCGGCTGCTACCAGTTCCGGTTGACCCGCAACGCCGACCTCACGCTCGACCCGGAAGACGTCGAGGACCTGGCGCTGGCGCTGCGCGGCGAGCTGTATTCGCGCCGCTTCGGCGATGCGGTGCGGCTGGAGGTGGCCGACAACTGTCCGAAGGAACTGACCGACTACCTGCTCAAGCAGTTCGGCCTCACCGAGTCGGAACTGTACGAGGTGAACGGCCCGGTGAACCTGGCGCGGCTGTTTCGTATCGCCAACAACGTCAGCTACCCGAAGCTGCAGTACCCGCCGTTCACGCCGGCGCTGCCGAAGGCGTTGCAGCACGCCGAGGACCTGTTCGAGGTCGTCGGCAAGCAGGATGTGCTGTTGCTGCATCCGTACGAGTCGTTCGCGCCGGTGGTCGACCTGCTGCGCCAGGCGTCGACGGATCCGAAAGTGCTGGCGATCAAGCAGACGCTGTACCGCACCAACGCGAACTCCGAGATCGTCGACGCGCTGGTCGACGCCGCCCGTGCCGGCAAGGAAGTGACCGCGGTGGTCGAGTTGCGCGCGCGCTTCGACGAGGAATCCAACCTCTCGCTCGCCTCGCGCCTGCAGCAGGCCGGGGCGATGGTGATCTACGGCGTGGTCGGCATCAAGACGCACGCCAAGCTGATGTTGATCCAGCGCCGTGAAGGCAGCGAGCTGGTGCGCTACGCCCACCTCGGCACCGGCAACTACCACACCGGCAACGCCCGGCTGTACACCGATTACAGCCTGCTCACCTCCGACGAGGCGCTGTGCGAGGACGTGCACAAGCTGTTCAGCCAACTCACCGGCATGGGCAAGGTGCTGCACATGAAGAAGCTGCTGCATGCGCCGTTCACGCTGAAGAAGACCCTGCTCGAACTGATCGCGCAGGAAACGGCCCATGCCGAAGCGGGCAGGCCGGCGCAGATCATCCTCAAGATCAATGCGCTGACCGAGCCGAAGATCATCCGCGCGCTGTACAAGGCCAGCATCGCCGGGGTGCAGGTGGACCTGATCGTGCGCGGCATCTGCTGCCTGCGCCCCGGCGTGGCGGGCGTGTCGGAAAACATCCGCGTGCGTTCGGTCATCGGCCGTTTCCTGGAGCACAGCCGCGCCTACTGGTTCGCCAACGACGGCGAGCCGCAGCTGTACCTGGCCAGCGCCGACCTGATGGAACGCAATCTCGATCGCCGCGTCGAGACCGCCTTCCCGGTCGAGGGCAAGAAACTGCAGCACCGCGTGCGCAACGCGCTGGAGCTGTATCTCACCGACAACGCCAGCGCCTCGTTGCTGCAGTCCGACGGCGAGTACCTGCGCCCCTCGCCGGCCGCCGGCGAACCCGTCCGCGACGTGCAGGCCGAGCTGATGGAGAAGCTGTGCGGAGCGGGGGCCGGCGGCGTGCAGTGAAGACCGCGTGGCGCTGGACGGCGCCGCGCTGGACGTGGTGCAGATCATGCAATCGCGCCACCGGCGGCTGTACGACCGTGCCTTCGGCGACGACCGCGCCGGCTGGCTCGCGGCCTCGCCGCTGCAGCAGCTGCAGGCGCCGGCCGCGCCGTTCCTCGCGGTGTGCTCCAGCCGCCGCGCGGACGCCTGCCCGCAGGCGCAGGCTTTCGTGGACAAGGCAGTCGCACTGGGCACGCGCGCAGGTGCTGCCCGAGGACCTCTCGCACGAACAGATCAACGAGCAGCTGGGCGCTCCCGGCGACTACACCAGCGAGGTCGAAACGTTCCTGCGCAGTCTCGGCCCCGACGTGGCGGGCACCTTCGACGGCCGGTAGCGCCGGCGCGGGAGCAACAAAAAAGCCCTCGGAGACCGAGGGCTTTTTTGTAAATCCGTGGTGGAGCGGATGGGGATCGAACCCACGACCTCCACGATGCGAACGTGGCGCTCTCCCAGCTGAGCTACCGCCCCACGGAAGTCGCGAATGTTAGCAGTGTGCGAGGGGGTTCGCCAAGACCTGATGTACCGGGCTCAGCCGGGCAACAGGCCGGGCAAGCGGTCATGCAGCACCTCGCGGCGCCAGCCGTCGAGGAAGTCGGGCCATTCGGCGGTGACCACGTATTCCTCCAGCACCTTGCGCGGGCACAGCAGGCCGGGCGGCAGGTCGAGTTCGTCGGCGCGGTGGTCGATCAGCGTCTTCATCGCCGCCAGCGCCTTCTTCGCCTCGCCCTGCGGGTGACCGGGGATGCGCGCGGTGGCGGCGATTTCCTCGTCGCCGACGGCGGCGGCGAGCAGCTCGAACAGCTCGCCGCGCTGGGCCGAACGCAGCGCACGTTGGCCGCGGCCACGCTGCTCGAGGTCGCCGAGGCTGCGCGGTGGCTGCTGCGCCAGGTTGAGCGCCAGCGCATCGTCGAGCAACCACGGACGCGGCACGTCGAGGCGGCGCGCGCTGCGCTCGCGCCACAACAGCAGTCGGCGCAGCAGGGCCTGTTGCGCGACCGGCCAGTCGGCGGCGCCGCGCAGCGCACGCTGTGGCTGCGGGTCGCCGTCGCGGCGGCTGGCGCGTTGCTTCAGGCGTGCGCAGTCCTCGGCGTGCCAGGCGCTGCGGTCACGCCGCTGCAGGCGTTCGGCCAGGCGTTCGTGGAGGGTTTTCAGGTACACCACGTCCAGCGTGGCGTAGGCGCGCTGCGACTCGGTGAGCGGGCGTTGCAGCCAGTCCGAACGGGTCTCGCCCTTGTCCAGATCCACCCCGGTCAGTTCGGCGACCAGCGCGCGGTAGCTCAGCCCCAGGCCCATGCCGGCGAAAGCAGCGGCGATCTGCGTGTCGAACAGCCGGCCCGGCCCCTCGGGCAGCAGCGGCGCGAGCGTCTCCAGGTCTTCGCCCGCGCTGTGCATGATGGTCATCGCGCCGTCCGCGCCAAGCAGCGGCTGCAGCGCCGCGCCGATGTCGAACGCGAGCGGGTCGATCAGCGCGTGGCGGCCGTTCCAGCCCAGCTGCAGCAGCGCCAGTTGCGGGTAGAACGTGTTGCGGCGCATGAACTCGGTATCCAGGCCGACGGCGGCATCGGCGGGTATCGCGGCCAGCCATGCCTGCAGCGCATCGGGGCGGTTGATCCAGTCGGCGGCAGCGGTTTCGGGTGGTGACATCGGTACTCCTTGGAAGGGCGCGGGCGCGGATTGCCCTGTCGGCGGTTTCTGCCTATGGTGGACAGCGCACGATAACAGGCCGCATCAAGGACGCCCATCCATGCCGAACAACGCAATCCTGCGCCGTCAACGCGCTCTCGGCGGAGGGCTCGGGGTGCTCGTGCTGGGGTTCGCGCTGCTGTATCACTTCTTCCCGCGGGTGTTCCACGTCGATCCGGCGCAGGCACCGCGCCGTTCGATGTCGATGGGAACCGTGGCGCCGGCCAGCGGCCTGCAGCCGGAGCGGCTGTCGGCGATCGGCGAGCTGAATGCCGGGCCGCCGCTGACGCTGGCGCCGGCGGCGGTGATTGCTGCGCGCGGCAGCCACAACGCGAACCTGCCCGAGCAGCTGAGTGCGGACCCGCCGGAGGTGCGGGCCTTGCTGGAGCAGGCCACCCGCGCGCTGCATGCCGGCCGGCTGGTCGGTGCCGCGGACAGCGCCGCCGCGTTGTTCCAGCAGGCGCTGAAGACCAAGCCGGACAGCCGCCGCGCGGTGCAGGGCCTGTTCGACGTGCATGCGCGGCTGGTGGCGGAGATCGACCAGGACATCGCGGTGGGCGACGCCGACGCGGCGCAGGATCTGCTCGGTGCGCTGCGCACGCTGCCCAACGCCGAGACCGAAGTGACGCAACTGGAGGCGAGCCTGAAGGTCCTGGAGCAGGTGCGGCCGATGCTGGCCAAGGCCGCCGGCCTGCTGCAGCAGGGCAAGGCCGATCGGCCTGCCGGCGGCAGCGCGCTGGAGCTGTACCGCGAGGTGCAGAAGCTCGACCCGCAGAACGCGGTGGCCGAGCAGGGCATCTTCCAGGTGCAGCGGGCGGTGCTCGATCGCGCGCTGGCGGCGGTGGCGCAGAACGATTTTGCCGGAGCCGATCGCGAACTGGCCGCGGCGCAGGCAATCCGCCCCGGTTCGCAGCAGATGATCGACGTGCACAAACGCGTGGACGACATGCGCGAGCAGCGTGCGAACGGCATGCTGGCGCAGGCGCACTCGGCACTGGACGCCGGCAACGTCGAACTGGCGACCAGGCTGGCCGCGCAGGTGCGCGCGATCGCCCCGGGCTTGGCGGCGCTGGCGGCGTTCGACGAGCAGCTGACCAACGCGCGCCTGTACGCCAGCTTCAAGCCCGGCCAGGTGTTCACCGATCGCTACGTCGACCTGCCGGGCAAGACGCCGGCGATGGTGGTGATCCCCACCGGCAGTTTCCGCATGGGCGCCTCCGCCGACGACGACCGCAGCGCTACCGCGCAGCCGCAGCATACGGTCACCATCGGCAAGGGCTTCGCGATGGCGCGCAGCGCGGTGACCGTGGCGCAGTTCCGCGAATTCGTGCGCGCCAGCAACTACGTGCCCGATTCGATCCGGCTGGGCGGCGCCAGCGTGTACGACGAGCGCAGCGGCGCGCTGCGCGAGGACAGCGCGGCCAGCTGGCAGGACGACTACGCCGGCCGCAAGGCCGACGACGACCTGCCGGTGGTGAACGTCTCCTGGAACGATGCCAAGGCGTATGCCGACTGGCTCAGCCAGCGTACCGGCAAGACTTATCGGCTGCCCAGCGAGGCGGAGTTCGAATACGCGCTGCGCGGCGGCACCCGCAGCCGCTACTGGTGGGGCGACGATGCGCCGAAGCACACGGTGGAGAACCTGACCGGCTCCGGCGACCGCTCGCGCAGCGGCCGCCGCTGGAGCCACGCCTTCCGCAACTACCGCGACGGCTACTGGGGGCCGGCGCCGGTGATGAGCTTCGCCGCCAACCCGTTCGGCCTGTACGACATCAACGGCAACGTCTCCGAGTGGGCGCTGGACTGCTGGCACGACAACTACATCCGCGCACCGGACGACGGCAGCGCCTGGATCAACCCGGGTTGCCGCTCCCACGTGCTGCGCGGCGGCTCGTGGGGCAGCTCCCCGGAGCAGGTGGATTCGACCTACCGCCAGGGCGCCGACGGCGACCTGCGCAGCGGCCGCGTGGGTTTTCGCGTGGTGCGCGAACTGTAGGTACGAAAAACCGGACTGATTCGTGATGGAGCGGGTAGGGATGATCGAGACCACGGATGTCGCCAGCGGCGGGAGATCTTTGACGTCGAAGACGCGATCGAGGCCAAGCGGGATGCCCTGATCGCCGCACCGGAGCGCCGGCTCAACCAGCGCAGCCGCAGCGTCTCCCCGTTCCTGTTGCGCTGGAGCCTGGTTTGAAGCTGGACAGGCCATTCCATCGACATATAGGCAAAATGTGTCGATAAATTGTTTGTTTTTCGACGTTTTATGGGCTAATGTCGACGCCTTCGACATGTCGTCAAAACGTGTCGATGACCCAGGGGAACCATCGACATGCCTTTTGATCCACAGCGGCCCCATGACGACCTGCCGGTGCTGCCACCGGCGGCTGACATCGAATCGCGGCCCCTGCTCAAGGCCTGCATCGAGGCCCGCACCGCCCTGGCCGAGCTCAAGAGCGTGGGCGCCGCCATCCCCAACCAGGCCGTCCTCATCAACACCATCCCGTTGCTGGAAGCCCAGGCCAGCAGCGAGATCGAGAACATCGTCACCACCAGCGATGCGCTGTTCCGTTTTGCCCAGGACGAGCAGGCCGCCGATCCGGCCACCAAGGAGGCGCTGAACTACCGCGCCGCCCTGCGCGAGGGATTCGATTCGCTGGCCGAGCGCCCGCTCGGCACCGGCACCGCCGTGCGCGTGTGCAGCCGCTTGAAGAACCGCGACATGGATGTCCGCCGCGTCCCCGGTACCGCGCTCAAGAATGCCGCCACCGGCGAAGTCGTCTACACCCCGCCCCAGGGCGAGGCGCTGCTGCGCGGCAAGCTCGCCAACTGGGAGCGCTTCATCCACGACGCCACGGACATCGATCCGCTGATCCGCATGGCCGTCGCGCATTACCAGTTCGAGGCCATCCATCCGTTCCTCGACGGCAACGGCCGCACCGGCCGCGTGCTCAACCTGCTGATGTTGGTGGAGCAGGGACTGCTGGATCAACCCGTGCTGTACCTGTCCCGCCACATCCTGCGCCATCGCATCGACTACTACCGCCGGCTGCTTGCCGTCACCCGCGACGGCGCGTGGCAGGACTGGATCGCCTTCATGCTCGATGCGGTCGCCCAGACCGCGCGCTGGACCGGCGACAAGATCCGCGCGATCCAGGCCTTGCACGCGCAGGCCACGGACTTCGTGCGCATGCACGCGCCGAAAATCTACAGCCGCGAGCTGGTCGATGCCCTGTTCGTGCAGCCGTACTGCCGCATCCAGAACCTGGTGGACGGCGGCATCGCCAAACGCCAGACCGCCTCGGTCTACCTCAAGCAGCTGGCCGATCTGGGCATGCTGGTCGAGGTCAAGGTCGGACGCGAAAAGCTGTTCCTGCATCCCAACTTCGTCCGCCTGCTCACCAGCGACGACCATCCCGTGCTGCCCTACGGCAGTACCGCAAGCCGGAAAGACTGATCCATGACCGACACCCATCCCGCCAAGTTCAACAAGCTGGTCACCCTGCTGAAAGAGCTGTTCCAGCTCGATCAGCCGGATCTGGACTTCGGCATTTACCGGATCATGCACGCCAAGGCCGGCGAGGTGACCCAGTTCCTGCAGCGCGACCTGCTGCCGCAGGTCAAGGAAGCCTTCGCCCAGTACCAGTCGGCGGACAGTGCCGAGCTGAAGAAGAAGCTGGGGCAGATGATCGCCCAGCTCACCGAAGCCGGCGTCGATCCGGAAACCGCGCCCAAGGTGCGAGAGCTGCGCGAGCAACTCAAGAGCGCGATCGACCTCGGCGCGCTGGAAAACGAAACCTATGACCACCTCTACAGCTTCTTCCGCCGCTATTACTCCGAAGGCGACTTTCTCGCCAAGCGCGTCTACAAGCCGGGCGTGTACGCCATCCCCTACGAGGGCGAGGAAGTCACCCTGCATTGGGCCAACAAAGACCAGTACTACATCAAGACCAGCGAATACCTGCGCGATTACGCCTTCCGCCTGAAGCCCGAGGCCGGCGAAGGCGAAGACCCACTGCGCGTGCACTTCAAGCTGGTGGATGCCGCCGAGGGCGAGCACGGCAACGTCAAGGCTGCCGAGGGCAAGGATCGGGTGTTCGTGCTGACGGCCGAGGACTTCATTGGCATCGCAAACGGCGAGCTGGAAATCCGCTACGAATACCGTCCGGCCATGTTGGACGATTGGTCCGCCGACCAGCGCGAAGGCAAGAAGAAGCCGCCGGCGCAGAAGGACCTGATCGCGCAGACCGTCGCCGCTGTGCGACGCGCAGCGTCGCACAGCACGCTGCAGTCCTGGCTGGATGAACTGACCAGGCCGCACATCAAGGCCGACGGCGAACCGGCCGACTACACCCGCCTGGAAGCGCACCTGCGCCGCTATGCCGCGCGCAACACCTTCGACTACTTCATCCACAGGGACCTGGGCGGCTTTCTGCGCCGCGAGCTGGATTTCTACATCAAGAACGAGGTGATGCACCTCGATGACGTGGAAAGCGAAACTGCGGCCAAGGTCGAGCAGTACCTGTCGAAGATCAAGGTGATCCGCCGCATCGCCGGCAAGATCATCGACTTCCTGGCGCAGCTGGAGAACTTCCAGAAGAAGCTGTGGTTGAAGAAGAAGTTCGTGGTCGGTTCGGACTGGCTGGTAGCGATCTCGCAGGTGCCGGAAGAACTGTTGCCGGAGGTGTGCGCGAATGCCGCGCAGCTCGAGGAATGGAGGGCGCTGCATTCGTTGCATGAGCTGCCGGCGGATCTCACCCGGCCGGCGTACAGCGAACCGCTGACGCCGGAGTATCTGCGGGCGCATCCGAGCCTGACGGTGGATACCCAGTACTTCGATGCCGCATTCGTAGCGCGGTTAAGGGAGGCGTTTGGTGATATCGATGAAAAGGCCGATGGTGTACTGGTGAGCAGCGAGAACTTTCAGGCATTGTCGCTGATTCAAACGCGTTACCGGGAGAAAGTGCAATGCTTTTACATTGATCCTCCTTACAACACCGGTGGCGACGGATTTGCGTATAAGGATGCCTATCAACACTCGAGTTGGCTGGCTATGCTCGATTCGCGGCTGGTGTTGACTCACGACATCCTCGCGGACAATGGGACATTCATCTCCAATATTGATGAACACGAATACGAGCGTCTCAGCCTAATTTTGGATCAGTATTTTAATCCAGAGAATCGCATCGGCTCGCTCGTTTGGAAGGGTGCAACTGACAATAATCCAACGCGCATCGCTATCGAGCATGAGTACTTGCTCTGTTTTGCAAAAGACAAGACGAATGTCGATGAGCATTGGAGTACAAGAACGAGCCAGCAAAAGGAGCTAATGCTTGATGCGTATTCACGTATACGGAAATCCGCAACATCGGTAGATGAGATTGCAGAGAAGTTTGCGGAGTTTGCAGCGGAGAATAGAGAAGAGCTCGGCGATCTATATCGCTATCGACGCGTTGATGACGTCGGCCCATATGCGGCCAGAAGGAATATGGATAACCCAGGCAAGCGTGGATACGACTACGACGTCATACATCCGGTGACGAAGAAGCCATGCGCGCGCCCCTATTGGGGCTGGCGGTTTCCGCCAAAGACTATGGAGCGGATGCTCGTCGAAGACCGAATTATTTTTGGAGACACCGAAGAAAAGCTCCCGGAGCTCAAGGTCTACTTGTCGGAGGTGAAGTTCCCGTTGCGAAGCATGTTCTCGCTCGACGCGCGAAAGGGGTCAAATGATCTCGATCGACTGTTCGGTGCGCGCGACATATTCAAGAACCCAAAGCCCGTTGAGCTTATTACTTACGTCGTTCCCTTCATGACGACGCGAGATGCGCTACTTGCTGATTTTTTTGCAGGTTCTGGAACGACCGGTCACGCGATTATCAACATGAACCGCGAAGATGCAGGCTCAAGGAAGTTTGTCTTGATTGAATCGGGTGAACACTTTGATTCCGTGCTCGTTCCGCGCCTAAAGAAGGTGGGGTTCACGCCGGAATGGAAGGATGGCAAGCCGGTTCGTGCGGCCACCGCCGAAGAAGCCGAACGCAGCCCGCGCCTGATCAAAGTCCTGCGCCTCGAATCCTACGAAGACACCCTCAACAACCTCACACTGTCCCGCAGCACCCATCAACAGGCCGCGCTGGACTTCAACGCTGCCCAAGGCGCCGACGGCCTGCGCGAGCAATACCTGCTGCGCTATCAGCTGGACATGGAATCCCGCAGCAGTGCCTCGCTGCTGGACATCCAGGCATTCTCCGACCCCACCGCCTACAAGCTGCTGGTCAAGCCCCCTGGCAGCGACGAAAGCCGCGAGGTCAACGTCGACCTGCTGGAAACCTTCAACTGGCTGCTGGGCTTGACCGTGCAGCACATCGCCGCACCGCGTAGCTTCAGTGCCGAGTTCGAGCGCGACAGCGAAGGGCGGTTGCGGCTCAAGGGGCGGTTGAAGCAAAGCAAGAGCGGCCTTCACCCCGGCCCTCTACCGCATGCGGGAAAGGGAGAAAAACAGTGGTGGTTCCGCACCGTCACTGGCACCACGCCGGAAGGCCGCAAGACCCTGGTGATCTGGCGCAAGCTCACCGGCGACGCGGAACAGGACAACCTGGTGCTGGAAACCTGGTTCCGCGACAAGCAGGCCTTCTCCGTGCGCGACACCGAGTTCGACCTGATCTACGTCAATGGCGACAACACGCTGGAAAACCTGCGCCTGCCCGACGAGTCCTGGAAGGTGCGCCTGACCGAGGAAGACTTCCAGCGCCTGATGTTCGAGGGGACGGACTGATGCCACGCGGACGCCCACGCGGCACCGCCGCCACACCTGCACGCGCCGCACGCGCGCCGCGCACCCGCGCTGCGCAGGCGATCGAGTTCACCCAGTCGCTGGTGCTGAACCAGTGGCTGTTCAGCCTGTTCGGGCTGGATAGTACCGACGGCGCGTACACGCTCGATGGCCGCCGGGTGTCGCTGCTGGAGGCGTTCAAGCAGCGCTTCCAGCTCAACGAGCACAGCGAGGAAGGACTGGACGAGAACAACGTCCACCGCTTCCACCACGCATTGGTCAACCAGATCACCGGCGAGCTGCCGGGCATCGGCAAGGACGAGCTGCTGGCCTTCGACCAGAACATCGTGCGCCATACCCTGGCGATGAACGCGCAGCGCGAGCTGCGCCGCGAGCGCCCGGTGGTGTGGAAGTACTACCAGTACCTGGCCCTGCTGTTCGTCGAGATCTATCTGGACCGCTACTTCCGCGATCCGCAGGCATTGGCGCAGGCACTCAACGTCCATATCGCCAAGTTCAACGAGGGCAAGGAGGAAGGCCAGCAACTGCCGGCGCTGGACGAAGGCCGCGATGCCGCGCCGGGCCTGAACAAGCTGGCGCTGTGGTGCGCCACCGGCAGCGGCAAGACCCTGCTGATGCACGTCAACCTGCGCCAGTACCAGCATCATCTGGCGCTGGCGGGGCGCGGCGGTGAACTGAATCGCATCCTGCTGCTGACCCCCAACGAGGGCCTGAGCAACCAGCACCTTCAGGAGTTCAGCGCCGCCGGCATCGAGGCCGAGCTGTTCGACAAGAATGCGCGCGGCCTGTTCGTCGGCAGGGCGGTGGAGATCATCGACATCCACAAACTGGCCGACGAAATGGGCGACAAGACCGTCGCGGTGGATGCCTTCGAGAGCGGCAATCTGGTGCTGGTGGACGAAGGCCACCGCGGCGCCTCCGGCGGCGAGGAAGGCAAGTGGCTGGTCCGGCGCGACCAGCTCTGCGAGAAGGGTTTTTCGTTCGAGTACTCGGCCACCTTCAAGCAGGCGGTCAAGGGCAATGTGCCACTGTCGCGCCGCTACGCGCGCAGCATCGTGTTCGACTATTCCTATCGCTACTTCTACAACGACGGCTACGGCAAGGATTACCAGATCCTCAACCTGGACGACGCCATAGAGCAGTCCAGCCTGGATCGCTACCTGACCGCCTGCCTGTTGGCAGCCTGGCAGCAACGGCGACTGTTCGACGATCGGCAGGTCGCGTTGCAGCCGTTCAACATCGCGCGGCCGTTGTGGATTTTTGTCGGCGGTAGCGTCAATGCCGTGCGCACCGAGAATCGGCGTACGGTCTCCGACGTCACCGAGATCCTGCTGTTCCTGTCGCGGTTCACCGGCGAGCGGGCGAAGTCGGAGCGGGCCATCGGCGAGATTCTCGGCGGTGGATTGGCCACCGCCACGAGCCAGAACCCGTTCGCCAACCGCTTCGGCTACCTCGCGGAGCTGAACCTGTCGCCGGCCGAGGCCTTCGCCGACATCTGCGCGCGGCTGTTCAATGCCCCCGGCGGTGGTGCGCTGCACGTGGAGTACCTGAAGGGTGCGGACGGCGAGCTGGCGCTGAAGCTGGGCAACAACGATCCCTTCGGCGTCATCAACGTCGGCGACGCGAAGAAGCTCTACGACCTGTGCGATGCCACGCCCGGCCTGGTGGCCGAGGAGCGCGACTTCGCCGGTTCGATGTTCCGTCGCATCAATGATCGCGACAACAAGATCAGCCTGCTGATCGGTTCGCGCAAGTTCACCGAAGGCTGGAACAGCTGGCGTGTAAGCACGCTGGGCCTGATGAAGATCGGCCAGAGCGAAGGTGCGCAGATCATCCAGTTGTTCGGTCGTGGCGTGCGCCTGAAGGGCTACGGCCACAGCCTGAAACGCAGCAAGGCGCTGCGGCTTCCGACTGGCGCTGAGCGGCCGCGCCACATCGAACTGCTGGAGACCTTGAATGTATTCGGCATCCATGCCGGCTACATGGCCCAGTTCAAGCAATTCCTCGAAGACGAAGGCCTGCCGCCGGATCAGGATGCCGAGCAAATCGTGCTGCCGGTGCTGCGCAACCTGGGCACGCACAAGCTCAAGGTCATTCGCCTGAAGCCGGAGATCAATGGCGTCCAGACCGCCTTCGGCACGGCCTTCCGCCAGCTCGCACCGATCCCCGAGCTGGCACCGCCGCAGGACGAGGGCGACCTGTGGCTGCTGCGCAACAAGGTGCAGCTCAACTGGTACCCCAAGATACAGGCGATGAAGGCGGCGGGCCTGGCCGGCGGCGACGGCGCCGCCGCACTGGAGCACGGCAAGCTCACCGCCCGGCATGTCGCCTTGCTCGACATCGATCGTGCCTGGTACGAGCTGCTGAGCTACAAGAACGAGCGTGGCTGGCACAACTACAACATTCCGCGCAGTGCCGTCGAAGTCCTGCTGGCTGACGACGACTGGTACGAGCTGCTGATTCCCGCGTCGATGCTGGCGCTGGACGATTTCAGCAAGGTGATGGCGTGGCAGCAGATCGCGGAAACGCTGCTCAAGAAATACGCCGAGCGCTATTACAGCTTTCGCAAGAAGGGCTGGGAGGAACCGCACCTGGAGTACGCCGAGCTGACCGCGGACGATCCGAACTTTCCGGAAGCCGGCACCGGCATCGGCGAGGACCAGGGTGTGTACCGCGTGTCGGTGGAGAAATCCGAAGCGACGCTGATCACCCAGCTCAAGCAACTGGGCGAGGAACTGCGCAAACGCTCGGGGCTGGCCGACAAGGCGTACAACGGCGCGCAGGCGAAGCTGGAAGTGCTGTCGTTCAAGGGCCACCTGTACGAGCCACTGATCAAGGCCAGCGGTGCGACCATCAGCGTCAAGCCTGTGGCGTTGAACGACGGCGAGATGCGCTTCGTGCATCGCTTGAAGGACTATTGCGCTGCGCATGCTGATGAGTTCGTGGACAAACCGCTGTTCCTGCTGCGCAACATGAGCAAGGGTCGTGGCGTCGGCTTCTTCGAGGCCGGTAACTTCTATCCGGACTTCATCGTCTGGCGCATCGACGGCGACAAGCAACGGATCACCTTCGTTGATCCCAAGGGCATCCGCCAGCTGAGCTGGGCGAACGAGCCCAAGCTCGATTTCCACCAGACCATCCGCGAGATGGAGACGCGCATGGGCGACGCGAATGTCAGCCTGCGCAGCTTCATCGTGTCGGTCACGTCAGCGGCGGAGATGGCGCGGCACTGGGGCGTTACCGCCAAGGAAATGGCCGATCGCAACATCCTGTTCGACGAGGATGAGTATTACGTGGATCGCCTGGCGTCGGAGACCGTGCCTGCGTGATCGTCTGGGTATGTTCGACTTGTAAGCCGAGGTCCGGGTCTTGGCCGAACCTGGGACGGTTAAGTGCCGCGGACAGGATTTGCGGGACAAAAACAAAGGCCCCGAACGGGGCCTTGGTCATTGGTACCGGTGAGAGGACTCGAACCTCCACTGTGTCACCACAAGCGGATTTTGAGTCCGCCGCGTCTACCATTCCGCCACACCGGCATGTGCGAGCAGGCGATTATGCCGGGTTCAGTGCACGCGGTCGAGACCCAGCTGGCGCACGTCGCGGCCGTACCAGCGGTCTTCCGGCAGCGGCTGGAACACCGAGCAGCGGGTCATCGGGCCGGAATAGACGTGCAGGCTGACGGTGACCGCGCTGTCGCTGGGGTTGCGGATGCTGTGGTATTCGTGCGGCGGGATCAGGCTGCCGGCCGAGCCGGCGCCGGCCTGGATCGAGCCGACCGGCTGGAAGCAGTAGCGCTGCGCGTCGTGCTCCAGCAGCTCGTATTGCACGATTTCCAGTGCGCCGTTCCACACGCCCTCGACGCACCACATGCCGTCGTGGTCGTGGATCGGCGTGCCCTGGCCTGGCCCCCAGGTCATCGCCACCACGCAGTAGCCGTGTTCCTCGCTGCGGTACAGCTCGCGGCGGGCGTAATGGTCGGGGTTGGCCTCGAACACGCACTCGGGCAGGGTGACGGCGTTGTCGCGGATCAGCTTGCACAGGCTGTGGCGCAGGCTGTCGGTGAGCTCGTGGGTGGTCGGCTTGACCACGGCGGCGTCGATCGCGTCGATCAGGGTGCGGCTGCCGGGGAAATCCAGGGTAAGCATGATGATCTCGGGATGGTGCGTGACGGGATGGATCTTAGCAGCGCTGGAATCAGGAAGCCGGCAGCCGGTTCAGGAAGCCGCCGATGGCGCGGCTGTAGTTGTCGATGTCGACCAGGAACGCGTCGTGACCTTGCGGCGAATCCAGCGCCACGAATTCCACCCGGGCGCCGGCCGCTTCGAGGCCTTCGGCGATCTGCTCCTGCTGCTGCAGCGGAAACAGGATGTCGGTGCTCACGCCGATCACCATCGCCTGCTCGATGTGGATGCGCTTGAGACCTTCCAGCACGCTGCCGTGGCCGTACTCGGCGATGTCAAACCAGTCGCTGGCGCGCGACAGGTACAGGTAGCTGTTCGGATCGAAGTGGCGCACGAAGCGGCGGGCGTGGCCTTCGAGGTAGGACTCGACCTGGAACTCGCGGCCGAACGGCTCGTCTTCGCGCTGCTCGGGGTCGAGCCGAATTCGCGCGAAGCGGCCGTTCCATTCCATGGCGGAACGGTAGGTGATCACGCCGAGCTTGCGCGCGATGCTCATGCCGATGTCGGGGTAGTTGTCGTCGTCGTAGACGCCCTCGTTCCAGTGCCGGTCGAGGCGGATCGCCTCGCGCTGCAGCGAGCGGATCGCGATGGCGAACGGCTGCGCCTGCGGTGCGGTATCCACGCTGATGTGCGTGCGCACGCTGCCGGGGTGCAGCAGCATGTAGGCCAGCGCGCTCATGCCGCCCATCGAGCAGCCGATCAGGCAGGCCAGCCGGGCGATGCCGAGGCTGACGACCACGCCGTGCGCGGCATTGGCCACGTCTTCCAGCGCCAGCTCGGGAAAGCGCAGCCGGTACGCTTCGCCGGTGGCCGGGTCGACCGAGGCGGGGCAGGTCGAGCCCTTGTCGCTACCCAGCGAGTTCACGCAGATCACGAACCAGCGGGTGGTGTCGATGGCTTTGCCGGGGCCGGCCATCTCCTGCCACCAACCCGGCGAGGGGTCCTCCTCGCAGGAGGTCATGTGTGCGCTGGGCGAGAGCCCGGTCAGCACCAGTACGGCATTGTCGCGCGCCGCGTTCAGCGTGCCCCAGGTCTCGTAGGCCACGTGCGCGCCGTGCAGTTCGCCGCCGCGTTTCATCGCGAACGGCGAGGGCAGGGCGAAATAGCGGCGCGCGTCGCCCATCGTCAGTGCACCTTGTCGATGCTGATCCTGACCGGCGTCTTGCTGTCCACCGCAACCACGCCGGCGTCGCCTTCCAGGTCGCCGGGCTGGGCGACCGGCTGGCCGCTGTGGCTGATCCGCGCGCCGACGAAGACGCGCTGGACCGAGGACAGCCGGTAGGCCGGCGCCATCGCCATCGCGTCGGAGAGGGTGACGGTGGTGGGCAGCTGGGCAGGGTCGAGCCGGGCCACGGCCAGCGGCATCGGCGGGCCGTCCGGTGCGCGGGCGTAGACGAACAAGGCGTCGCCCGGTGCCAGCTTGTCCTTCAGCGCGGGCGCCAGCGTCACCTGGACCTGCAGTGCGGCACCCTGCGGCGCGGCAGCGGCGGCGGCGCTCGACGCGTCGGCGGGGGCGCCGCCGGCGCGGGCATCGGCCACGGCGATCTGCTCGGCGACCGCCTTGGCCACGTTCGAACCCGGTGCCAGTTGTGGCTGCAGCAGGCGCCAGGTGGCGGCGGCCTCGCGGTAGGCGCCGCGCTGGAAGTCGCTGATGCCGAGCAGCCACAGCCCGCGCTGGCTGTCCGGATGCAACTGCACCGCGCGCTTGAGCAGCTCCAGCGCGCGGCCTTCGATCAGGTGATCGCTGCGCGTCATCGAGTCGTTCTCGGCCCAGCCGACCATCGCCTCGGCGTTGTTCGGGGCCAGCCGCAGCACCTGGTCGAACGCATCGCGCGCCTCGGCCGGCTGGCGCAGCGCGCTGCTGGTCTGCGCCAGCAGCATCCAGCCTTGCAGGTCGTCCGGCTGCTGCTTCAGGTGCGCGCGCAGTTCGGTCAGCGCCTGCTGCATGCTGATCGGCGAGGAGGCCTCGGCGGTCACCCCGTTCAAAGCGGCCGGCGTGCCCACCAGCAGGTACAGCGCGCCGGTGCCCAGCGGCAGTGCCAGCGCGATCAGCAGGGCCACGGCGAACACGCTGCGCGGGCGGCCGGACTGGCGTCCCTGGCGCAGCAGCGGCAGCAACAGCACGGCCAGCGCCACCGCGACCATCGCGGTGGCGGCAATCAGAAAAGCGGTCTTCACCAGTCGTCCCCGTTGTCGATCGGCCCCTTGTCGGCCGGTGCTTCAGTACTGCTGCCGGCGCGGTTGCGCCGGCGGATCGCCACCAGCACCACGCCGGCCCCGCCGAGCAGGATCAGCAGCGGGCCGAACCAGAGCAGCCAGGTGCGCGCGCTCAGCGGCGGGTCGTACAGCACGAAGTCGGAATAGCGCGCGACCAGGTACTGCTTGATCTGCTCGTCGCTCTTGCCTTGCTGCATCATCCGGAAGATCTGGTTGCGCAGGTCGCGCGCGATCGGCGCGTTGGAATCGGCCAGCGTCTCGTTCTGGCACATCGGGCAGCGCAGCTGGTGGGTGAGGTGCTGGAAGCGCAGCTCCTGCGCGTGGTCCCGGAACGGCATCGGCTCGATCGCCTGCGCGTGCGCGACACCGATGAACGCCAGCAACACCACGAAGATCATCCGTAGGAGCCCGCTTGCGGGCGATGCCCTCTTCACGGGATTCGGGATTTGGGATGGCCAGACGTTAGTCTGTTGAGAGCCGGGCTCTGCAGAAGCAGGAGCATCGCCCGCAAGCGGGCTCCTACAAGGGCGGTGGCGCATCACGGCGCCTCCTTCAGCATCGCCGCGATCGCCGGCTTGAGTTCCTTCGCCACCACGTCCTGGGTCAGCGGGCCGATGTGCTTGTAGCGGATCACGCCCCTGGCATCGATCAGGAAACTCTCCGGCGCGCCGTACACGCCGAAGTCGATCGCGGTGTGGCCGGGTTCGTCGGCGATCAGCAGGTCGTACGGGTTGCCGTGCTTGGCCAGCCAGCCCTTGGCGTCGTCCGGGGCGTCCTTGTAGTTGTAGCCGACCAGCTGCACGCCCAGGGTCGGGCCTTCGGCGGTCAGCACCGGGTGCTCCACGCCGCATTCGATGCACCAGCTGGCGAACACGTTGAGCAGGTAGGGCTTGCCCAGCAGGTCGGCCTTGCTGACCGTCTGCGCGGGCTCATATAGCTTGGGCAGGTTGAACGCGGGCGCCGGCTTGTTCAGCAGCGGCGTCGGAATCGCGTTCGGGTCGTGCTGGGTGTTCCACCAGATGCCGAAGCCGAACAGCCCGACCAGCAGCATGAAACCGATGAAGGGGAGCAGCCGGCTCATGCGCGCGTTTCCCGTACCAGCAGGCCGTCGGCCGTGGGGGCCTCGGCGGCGACGTCGGCGCTGCGCTTGAGTCGGAAGCGCTTGTCGGTGGCGCAGACCAGGCCGCCCAGCATCATCAGCAGGCCGCCGGCCCAGATCCAGCGCACGAACGGCTTGTAGTACAGCCGCAGCGCCCAGGCGCCCTCGATGTCGTTCGCGTCCATCGGCTCGCCCAGCGCCACGTACAGGTCGCGGGTGACGCCGGCATCCACCGCCGATTCGGTCTGCACCTGGCCGCGCGGGTAGGTGCGCTTCTGCGGGTGCATCACGGCGATCGTCTTGTCGCCGCGGGCGACCGTGACCGTACCCTGGTCGGCGGTCCAGTTCGGCCCGGTGGTGTGGTGCACGCCGTCGAAGCGGAAGTCGTAGTTGCCGATGCGCTGGCTCTCGCCCGGTGCCATGCGCACGTCGCGGGTCACGCTGAGCGACTCGGACAGCAGCACGCCGGCCACGAACACGCCCACGCCCAGGTGCGCCAGCAGCATGCCGGCCATCTCGGCCGGGTAACGGCGACCGCGCGGCATCTCGCGCCAGCGCTTGAGCGCGTACAGCAGCACGCCGACGGTGAGCCAGACCAGCGCCGCCACGCCGGCGATCGCCTTTGGCTGGCCGTCGACCAGGAACGCCGCCACGATCGCGCAGGCCGCGGCGGCAATCCCGGCACGCAGCACCAGCTGCTTCAGCACCGGCGCGTCGCCCTTGCCCCAGCGCAGAAACGGCCCGAACGGCAGCAGCAGCACTATCGGCAGCATCAGCAGCGGGAACAGGAAACCGAAGTAGGGTGGGCCGACCGAGATCCGGCCCAGGTTCAGCGCGTCGCCGATCAGCGGGAACAGGGTGCCCAGCAGCACCATCGCCGCGGCCACCGCGAACATCAGGTTGCTGATCAGCAGCGCGGTTTCGCGCGACACCACCTGGAACGGCTTGCCGCCCAGCACCTTCGGTGCCCGGAGCGCATACAGCAGCAGCGAGCCGCCGACCACGATGGTCAGGAAGGCCAGGATGAACACGCCTCGGCGCGGGTCGGAGGCGAACGCATGCACCGAGGTGAGCACGCCCGAGCGCACCAGGAAGGTGCCGAGCAGGGACAGCGAGAACGCGAAGATCGACAGCAGGATGGTCCAGGCGCGCAGCGAGCCGCGCTTTTCGGTCACGGCCTGCGCGTGGATCAGCGCCACGCCGACCAGCCACGGCATGAAGCTGGCGTTCTCCACCGGGTCCCAGAACCACCAGCCACCCCAGCCCAGTTCGGCATAGGCCCACCAGCTGCCGGCGACGATGCCGCAGGTGAGGAAGGCCCAGGCCAGGTTCGTCCAGGGCCGCGCCCAGCGCACCCATGCCTGCTCCAGCTCGCCGCCGAGCAGGGCGGCGATCGAGAACGCGAACGCCACCGAGAAGCCGACGTAGCCCATGTACAGCATCGGCGGGTGCATGGTCATGCCCGGATCCTGCAGCACCGGGTTGAGGTCCGCGCCGTCGCCCGGCATCGGCAGCAGCCGCCCGAACGGATTGGAGGTGAAGATGATGAAGGCGAGGAAGCCCACCGCGATCAGCCCCATCACCGCGATCACGCGCGAGGCGAACACCTCGGGCAGTTTCTGGCTGAACGTGACCAATGCCATGGTCCACACGTTGAGGATCAGGATCCACAGCAGCAGCGAACCCTCGTGCGCGCCCCATACCGCGGCGATGCGGTAGTACCACGGCAGTGCCAGGTTCGAGTTGTCGGCCACGTACTGCACCGAAAAGTCGAAGCGCAGGAACGCCCACGCCAGGATGGCGAACGCCATGGCGACGAACACCGCCTGGCCGGCCGCCGCCGGGCGCGCGACCGCCATCAGCGCGCGATTGCCGCGCCAGGCGCCGATGAGCGGCAGGATGCTTTGCGCCAGCGCCAGCAGCATGGCGAGGATCAACGCGAGCTGGCCGAGTTCGGGGGTCATGATTGGGTGCCGGAGTTCGGGATACGGAATTCGGGATGTGTCGGAAGCATGGCGTTATGTGCGATGGCGCGGTGGGCAGGGGACGGTTTGCGAAGCTTTTCCGTTTTCCTACTCCCGATTCTCGATGCCCTTATGCTCGTGCGCCTTCGCCATGGCGTCCTTGAGTTCCTTCGGCATGTAGGTTTCGTCATGCTTGGCCAGCACTTCGGTAGCGACGAAGCGGGCGCCGTCCATGTGGCCGGTGGCGATCACTGACTGGTTGTCGCGGAACAGGTCGGGCAGGATGCCGGTGTACTCCACCGGCATCGCGCCGCCGGCATCGACCACGGTGAAGGTGACCTTGAGCGAATCGCCGGAGCGCTGGATCGAGCCGGCCTTGACCATGCCGCCGAGGCGGAACGTGTGGTAGCTGGCCGCCTCGCCCGACTGCACCTGGCTCGGGGTGAGCAGGTAGTTCATGTTGTTCTGCAGCGCCAGCGCGACCAGCACGGCCGCAATAGCCGCCGCGGCGAGGATGGCCAGCACGATGGTGAGCCGGCGCTTGCGGGTGGGATTCATGGGCATGGTGGTCGACCGCCCCGGTCAGGGGGATGCTGGCGTGGAAAGGGGTTTGCGTTCCTGTCGCGCGCTCTGACGCGCCAGGCGGGCGCGAAGTTCCGCCAGCACGCGGCGACGGCGCAGGCGTGGCGCGAGGGTGTCGGCGATCAGCACGATGAAGAACAGCGCATAGGCCGGCCACACGTAGGCGGCGTAGCCGCCCATCCTGAAGAAAGCGGCGACACCGTCGCCTGTGGCGAAAAAGTGTTGCAGGGCGCTCATCGGTCGGCCTCGTCTTCGGCGATCTTGCGCACCCAGTCCTTGCCGCCTTCCAGCGCCAGCAGATCAGTGCGAGCGCGGCGGAACAGGCTGGCGGCATAGTAGAACTTGGTCGCCAGGGTCATCGTCAGCAGCGGCCACAGCATGGCGGCGGAGATCTTCGACTGGCCAAACAGGTTGACCGTGCTGCCCTGGTGCAGGGTGTTCCACCAGTTCACCGAGAAATGCACGATCGGCACGTTGATGATGCCGATGATGGCGAGGAAGGCCGCGGCGCGCGCGCCCTGGCGGCGATCCTCGAACGCGTGGTACAGCCCGATCACGCCGAGGAACAGGAACAGCAGCACCAGCTCGGAGGTGAGCCGTGCGTCCCAGGTCCACCAGGTGCCCCACATCGGCTTGCCCCACAAGGAGCCGGTGACCAGGGTGATGAAGGTGAATGCGGCACCGATCGGCGCCGACTCCATCGCCACCACCTCGGCCAGCTTGATCCGCCACACCAGCGCGACGAACGAGGCCGCGCCCATCACCGCGTAGATGAACATGCTCATCCACGCGCTGGGCACGTGGATGAAGATGATGCGGTAGGCGTCGCCCTGCTGGTAGTCGGCCGGCGCCAGCACCAGGCCGCCGTACAGCGCGACTGCACCGAGCAGCAGGGCCAGGCCCATTGCCCACGGCTGCAGCGCGCCGGCGAAGCGGTAGAACGTCGGCGGCGAGCTGAGCTTGTGCAACCAGAGCGGAATCCAGTCAGACATAAACGGTCATGCGTCCAGGGCAATGCGAAGGGCCGCCGCGCAGGCCAGTGGCGCCAGCACCACCGCCAGCACCAACGCGGCCGCGAGCCAGGCGACCGGCGCCAACCACGGCAGGCCCTGCTGGGCAGCCGCCACCGCGCCGGCGGCGAAGATCACGGCTGGCACGCAAAGCGGCAGCAACATCAAGGCGAGCAGCATACCAGAGCGCCGGGTACCGGCCGTCAGCGCCACCAGCACCGCGCCGAGCAGGCTGAGCAGCGGCGTGGCCAGCGCCAGCGCCAGCAGCAGCACCGGAATCACCGCGCCGGGCAGGTGCAGCATCGCGGCCATCAGCGGCGCGATCACGATCAGCGGCAGCGCGGTGGTGATCCAGTGGGCGAGGATCTTCATGCCCAGCAGCAGCGCCAGCGGCTGCGGCGAAAGCACCAGCTGTTCCAGCGAACCGTCCTCGATGTCGCTGGCGAACATCGCGTCCAGCGCCAGCAGCATCGCCAGCAGCACGGTGACCAGCACCACGCCGCCGGCGATCCGCTGCAGCAGGGTATCTTCCGGCCCCAGCGCGAACGGGAACAGCATGGTCACGATCAGTGCGTACAGCACCGGCATCGCGATGTCGCCGCGCCGGCGCCAGGCGAGGGTGAGGTCGCGCCGCAGCATCGCGGCGCAGGCGGGGGTGAGGCCTGGACGGCTCATGGCCTTGCTTCCGCCGGCAGGGAGAGGAGCCTGTGCATGAGGTGCTGTGCGTCAATCATGCATGCGGATCCGTCGCGGCTCGCCGCCATGGAAACTCACCGTGCCGTGACTGGTGACCATGGCTGCGCCGCCGGCATCGGTGTGGCTTTCCAGCAAGTCGTTGACCAGCGCGATACCGATGCGGTCGAGGTTTGCGTACGGCTCGTCGAGCAACCACAGGCTGGCCGGCAGCAACAGCAGTCGGGCCAGCGCGGCGCGCTTCTTCTGGCCGGCGGAGAGCCGGCGCACCGGCTCGTCCTCGTAGCCGCGCAGGCCGATCCGGGCCAGTACCGTGGTCACGCTGGCTCCCTCGCGAGCACCGTGCAGGCCGACGGCGATGCGCAGGTTCTCGCGTGGGCTGAGGTCGGCCTTGAGGCCGAGCTGATGGCCCAGGAACAGGATTTCGCCGGCGCAGCGCTCGCGCTGCAGCGGCTCGCCGCGCCAGCGCAGTTCCCCGGCGCTGGTGTGCAGCAAGCCGGCCAGCATGCGCAGCAAGGTGGTCTTGCCGCTGCCGTTGTCGCCTTCGACCAGGGCCAGTTCGCCCGCGCGCAGCTGGAAATCCAGCGGTGCGAACACCGGTTCGTCCTGGCGATGGAAACTCAGGGCCCGCGCTTCGAGTAGGGGCACGGCGGTGCTGGCGGCAGTCATTGCCTTGATTGTCCGCAATGCCGAGGGCGCTTGTCCATGCGGCGCGCTGCCGCTGCGCAGGTCAATCCAGCACCCGCAGCAGGGCGACGCCGCCGGCCTCACCATGCACGTAGGCCAGTTGCCCGTGGGTTCTGGCCAGCCGGTCCAGCACATCGACGCCCAACCCCGCGACGAACAGGCTGGGTTCGCTCCAGCCGGAGGTGCCTACGCCGAGGGCAGGGTGGATGGCGACGCCGGACTGGGCCTGCAATGCGGCCAGCAGTTCGTGCTGTGCGGCCAGGTTTTCCGCCGGCGGGCGCCGGCGTGCCTGCGGATTCCATGCGGTGACGAAGGCCCAGGGGCGTGCACCGACCGCCTCGGCGAGCACGGCCGGCAGCGGCAGGTCCACGCGTATCGTGGCCCATGTCACGCTGTCCAGGCAGACGTGGTAGGCGGTGGCGCGGAACGCCTCCAGCAGGGCCTCATCCATGGCGCAGCCGCGGCAGCGGCTCCAGTGTCGACTGGAACAGCCGCGCGGCGGCCTCGATGTCGATGTCCGCCACGCGCGGCGTGTCGCGCAGCAGCTGTTCCAGCAAGTGATCCTGCGCCCGGCCGCGTTCGAGCGCGTAGGCGTAGGGCACGTGGGTGAACGTCACCATGCGATAGCGTGCCATGTAGTGGCCGGGAATGCGTTCGGCCAGCTTCGTGCCCAGTTCGCGCTTGGCCAGGTAGTGCGGGTCGGCCACCGAGTCGCGCATCTCCACGTAATTCTCCAGCGCCATCGCGGCGATCGCGTCGGCGTTCGGCTGGCGCACGCGCTGGAATTCGGCGAACACGTCGGCGCTGTCGCCCGGCGCCTCGGCCAGCAGGTTCGCCAGCACCACGGTGTCCTCGAAACCGCAGTTCATGCCCTGGCCGTGGAACGGCACGATCGCGTGTGCTGCATCGCCGAGCAGCAGCGCGCGGCCGTCCAGGTGCCAGCGCTCGAGGTACAGCGTGGACAGCGTGCCGACCGGGTGGCTGTCGAAATCTTCATTGAAGCGCGGAATCAGCGGCAGCAGGCCCGGGAACTGTTCGCGGAAGAACGCGGCCGCGGCCGCGGCGTCGGGCAGGCTGGCGAAGCTCGGCGCGGCACTCTGTGCCGGCAGGAACAAGGTCACCGTGAAGCTGCCTTCGGTATTCGGCAAGGCGATGCACATGTAGCCGCCGCGCGGCCAGATGTGCAGCGCGTGCGGCTCCAGCGCGAACTGGTCGCGGCCGCCGCTGTGCGACAGCACCGCGGCCGGCAACTCGCCGGCCGGCGGGATCTCCAGCTCCTTGTAGCCGTGGCCGAGCGACTCGATGCGCTCGCCCAGCGGCGCATGCGCGTTCATCGCCGCACGCACCGTGGAGCCGGCGCCGTCGGCACCGATCAACAGCCCGGCATCCCGTTCGTGCTGCACGCCCGCTTCGTCGGCGAGCCGGATGCGCTGCCGCCCGAAGTCGGCGCCGACCAGCGACTGGCCGAAGTGAAAGCGCGCGCCGGCCGCCTCGGCCGCATCCAGCAGCAGCATGTTCAGCGCGCCGCGCGAGACCGACCAGATCACCTCGCTGTCGTCCACGCCGTAGCGCTGCAGGCCGCTGTGGCCGTCGCGGTCGTGCACCATGCGCCCGCGCATCATCACCGCGCGCTGCAGCACGTCCTCGGCCAGGCCGGCCGTGCGCAACGCCTGCAAGCCGCGCTCGGCCAGCGCCAGGTTGATCGAGCGGCCGCCGATGAAGCCGGCCAGCCGCGGATCAGGCCGCTTCTCGTAGACGTCGACGGTAAAGCCGCGTCCGGCCAGCTGCTGCGCCAGCAGCGCGCCGACCAGGCCGCCGCCGATGAGGGTGATGGGTTGCTGCGCCATGCTGCGATCCGGCAGGGGAACCCGCCCACTGTTCCGCAAGCGCCGCGCGACTGCAATCCCGCACGGCCGGAACGTTCCTCAGAAGCTCATGAAGTAGCCGCCGTTCACCGGCAGGTTGGCGCCGGTGATGTAGCCGGCGTCGTCGGCGGCGAGGAAGGCGACGGCGCGGGCGATGTCGGCGGGCGCGCCGAGCCGGCCGACCGGGATGCCGGCGATGATCTGCGCGCGGATGTCGACAGGCACCGCCGCGACCATCGGAGTGTCGCAGTAGCCGGGCGAGACGGTGTTGACGGTAACGCCCTTGCGCGCGGTCTCGCGCGCCAGTGCCATGCTGAAGCCGTGCACGCCGGCCTTGGCGGCGGAGTAGTTGGTCTGCCCGAACTGGCCGGTCTGGCCGTTGACCGAGCTGATGTTGACGATGCGGCCGAAGCCGCGCGCAGTCATCCCTTCGACCACGTGGCGGCACATGTTGAACACGCCGTCCAGGTTCACCCGCATCAGTTCGTGCCATTGCTGCGGCGTCATCTTGCGCAAGCTGGCGTCGCGGGTGATGCCGGCGGCGTTGATCAGGATGTCGACGCTGCCGTGGCGTTGTCCGATGCGCTCGACCGCCTGCCGGCAGCTGTCGAAGTCGCTGACGTCGATCGGCTCGAACACGATGGCACCGCCGAAACCGGCCACTTCATCGCGGAAGGCGGCCACGCGTTCTTCGCGCGAAGCCAGGTCCAGTGCGATCACCTGGCGGCCGGCACGGGCCAACTGGCGGCAGATCTCCGTGCCGATGCCGCCGATGCCGCCGGTGACCAGGGCGACGCGCGTGGGGAGGGCGGAACGGCTCATGCTTGTGCATCCGATGGTTCGATCATGCCGCAAGGCAGCACGTGTTGTGCTGCAGCGATCGGATCGGGAGAAAAAACGGACGGCGCGTCGATGCGCGCCGTCGGCCGGGCTGGGATCAGCCGGATTTCTTGCTGCTGCGGCTGCCGGCGCCGGAGGGCGGCATCACTTGCGCGGCGGTGTCCATCAACCCGCGCTGCAGCGCCTGGAACGCCGCGAGGTTGCGCTCGGTCAGGTCGTTCAGCGTGTTCCAGGGGGTTTGCCCCATCAGGCTGTTGAGCTGGCTGCGGAACTGCGTCTGCTGGTCGAGGAAGACCTGCAGGCTGCGCTCCAGGTAAGGCCCCATGAAGCCCTGCAGCGAATCGCCGTAGAAGCGGATGATCTGGCTGAGCAACTGCGGCGACAGCATCGGCTGCCCCTTGTCCTCGTGCTCGGAGATGATCTGCAGCAGGACCGAACGGGTCAGGTCCTCGCCGCTCTTGGCGTCGCGGACTTCGAAGTCCTCGTTGTCCAGCACCAGCTGGCGGACTTCCTCCAGCGTGATGTAGCTGGAGATCTCCGTGTCGTAGAGACGCCGGTTCGGATACTTCTTGATGGTGCGCTTTGTTTGTGCCATGCGGCGAACGCTAGCAGAAGATATTGCGCCGCACCAGCCAATATGCTGCACCCGCCGGTGCAGCATGTCCGCATGCTCAATGACCCACTGCGCCGCCGGCGCTGCCGAATGGCGGTTTGGCAAACCACAGCACCGGGATCAGCAGCACGAACAGGATCGCGCAGGCCCAGAACACGTCGTTCACTGCCAGTGTCAGCGCCTCGCGCGTCAGCAGCTGGTCGATCAGGCCCAGGCTCTGCGTGTGCGACAGCCCGCCATGCGTCAGCTGGCCGACGAACCCGGTGGTGGCCGGGTGGCCGGGGCTGACGTACTCGGTCAGCGTGGCGTGGTGGGATTCGCCGCGGTGCTGCCACAACGTCACCATGACCGCGGTAGATACGCTCGAACCGATCGTGCGGCAGAAGTTGGACAGCCCCGAGGCGCTGGCGATCTGGTCCACCGGCAGGCCGGACAGGTAGACCTGGTTCAACGGGATGAAGAAGCACGGGATCGCCAGGCCCATCACGAAGCGCGGAATCACCAGGGCGGAGAACGAGGCGGAGCTGTCGAAAGTGGAGAACCAGTACGCGGTGCCGGCGAACACCAGGAACGCGAACGTCACCACCGCGCGCAGGTCCAGCCGATGCATGTTTTTGCCCAGCACCGGCGCGATCAGGAACGCCAGCACGCCGACCGGCGCGGTGGCCAGCCCGGCCCAGGTGGCGGTGTAGCCCAGGGTGATCTGCAGCCACAGCGGGAACACCACGTTGATGCCGAAGAACGCGAACATACCCAGCGAGAGGCTGACCACGCCCACAGTGAAGTTGCGTTGCTTGAACAGCGACAGATCCACCACCGGATGCTTCGCGTGCAGTTCCCACACGATCAGGAAGGTGAGGCAGACCAGCGCGACCAGGCCCAGGGTGAGGATCATCGGCGAGGCGAACCAGTCGTGGTCGTTGCCGTTGTCCAGCATGAACTGCAGCGCGCCTACGCCGACCACCAGCAAGGCCAGGCCGATCATGTCGATCGGCGCCTTGAAGGTCTTCGTCTCGCGCTTGCGCAGCAAGCCCCAGGTGACGGCCGCCGCAGCCAGCCCGACCGGCAGGTTGATGTAGAAGATCCACGGCCAGGAGAAGTTGTCGGTCAGCCAGCCGCCCAGGATCGGCCCGAAGATCGGCGCCACCACCACGGTCATCGCCCACAGCGCCAGCGCGATGCCTTGCTTCTCCTTCGGGTAGTTGGACAGCAGCAGGGTCAGCGACAGCGCCACCATCGGGCCGGAACCGGCGCCCTGCAGCAGGCGGCCGATCACCAGCATCGGCATGCTGGTGGCCAGGCCGCACAGCATCGAGAAGATCACGAACAGCAGCACCGAGCCGACGAAGGTCTTCACCTCGCCGAAGCGGCGCGCCAGCCAGCCGGTGAGCGGCTGCATGATCGCGCTGGCCAGCGCGTAGGAGCTGATCGTCCAGGTGCCTTCGCTGGGGCTCACGCCGAGGCTGCCGGCGATGTGCGGCACCGCGACGTTGACGATCGTCATGTCCAGCACCTCCATGAAGGTGCTGAACGCGACGGCGATGGTGAGCAACGCCAGCGGGCCGCCGTGCAGCGGCTTCAACGGAGCGTCGGGTGTGGCGTCGTTCGGCGTGGCGGCCATGATGGTCCGGCTCAGTTCGCGGCGGTGGCGTGGGACAGGTTGGCGCGGATGATGCGGTCGGCCTCCGCGTCGGCTTGGCTGGCCATCTGGTCGTAGACGCCAGTCTGCGCCACCGGCTGTTGCGTCGGCGCGTTGGCCAGCACGCTGCCCTGGTCATGGCGGATGTCGACGGTGACGTCGGTGGACAGGCCGATGCGCAGCGGATGCCGGTCCAGCTCCTGGTTGTCCAGCGCGATGCGCACCGGCACGCGCTGCACCACCTTGATCCAGTTGCCGGTGGCGTTCTGCGCCGGCAGCAGCGAGAACACGCTGCCGGTGCCGGCGCCCAGGCCGACCACCTTGCCGTGGTAGACGGCATCGCTGCCATAGAGGTCGGAGACGATCTTCGCCGGCTGGCCGATGCGGATGTGGCGCAGCTGGCTCTCCTTGAAGTTCGCGTCGATCCACAGGTCGTGCAGCGGCACCACGGTCATCAGCTGCTGGCCCGGCTGCACGCTGTTGCCCAACTGCACGCTGCGCTCGGCCACGTAGCCGGACACCGGCGCGTAGATCGCGTTGCGCTGCGCGGCGACCCAGGCGGCGCGGAAGTTCGCGCGGGCCTGCAGCACCACCGGGTTCTGCGCCACGTCGGTGCCTTCGATCGCGGCATGCGCGGCGGCGGCCTGCGCCTCGGCGGCATTCACCGCGGCACGCGCCTGCTCCACGCCGTCGCGCAGGTGCTGCACGATCTCCGGCGATTCGGCCTGGGCGGCGATCAGCGGCAGGCGCCGCTTGAGGTCCGCCTCGGCCTTCTTCAGGTCCAGCTTCGCGGCGACCACCTGCGCATCGGCGCTGGTCGCCGAACTGGTCTGCTGGCGCACGCCGCGTACGGCCTGGGCCAGCGCGCTGCGCGCCTGTGCCAGGCGGGTGTCGGCATCGGTGCTGTCCAGCTTCACCAGCACCTGACCGGCCTCGACGTGCTGGGTGTCGTCGGCGAGGATCGCCACCACGGTACCCGGTACCTGTGCCGAGATCGCCACCTGGTTGCCGCCGACGTAGGCGTTGTCGGTCTTCACCCGGGTCGACAGCACGAAGAACCACAGCAGGAACCACAGCAGCGCGGCGAGGATGAACACGCTGGCCACGATCAGCAGCGTGCGCCGGCGCTTGGCCGGATCCTTCGCGGCCATGCCGCTGTCGTTGGCGTCGGCGGAGGTCTTGGCGGATTCAGTGGCGCTCATGCGGGGCGGCTCCGGCGGTAACGGAAGAGGAAGGGGAGGTGGCGGCGTCGGTGGCGCGGTAGCCGCCGCCGAGGGCCTTGATCAGGGCCAGGTCGGTGCTTACCGCCTGCGCCTGCAACTGGGCGGCGGCGTCGCGTTGCTGCAGCAGCGCGGCTTGCGCGCCCAGGCTTTCGCGCAGGTCGCGCACGCCCTGGCGGGCCCGCGCCTGCGCGTTCGCCAGCAGGCGCTGGTCGGCGTCGAGCTGGGCCTGCTGCTCGTGCCGGCGGGCGGCGACCTGCTCGGCACTCAGGGCCTGCGTGGCCACTTCACGCGCGGCGGCCAGCACGGCGCTATCGTACTGCGCCACGGCCGCGTCGAGCTGGGCCTTGCTGACGCCGTAATTCGCCTCGAGCGCGCCGCCGTTGAAGATCGGCAGGTGCAGCGCCGGGGTCAGCGCGAACGTGCGGCTGCCGGCGGTGAGCAGCTTGCCCATGTCGATGCTGGACAGGCCGGCCAGGGCGGTGAGGCTGATGTCGGGGAAGAACTCGGCGCGCGCGGCGTCGGTCTGCTTCAGCGCGGCCTCGACCTGCCAGCGGCTGGCGGCGATGTCGGGGCGGCGCGCAATCAGGTCCAGGCCGCCGTTCGCCGGCACGCCGCGTTCGATCGCCGGCAGCGGCCGCGCCCGAAGCTCGGGCAGCTCGGTCGGTGCGACGCCGAGCAGCGAGGCCAGCGCGGCGCGGCGGATCTGCGCCGAGCCGTCGAGCGCCACGCGCATCTCGCGCACCGCAGCCAGCTGGGCCCGGGCCTTCTGCGCCTCGTCGGGCAGGTCCACGCCCTGGCGCACGCGCAACTCGGCGATATCGGCGAACTGTTGTTGCGTGGCCAGCAAGCGGTCGGCCAGCTGCAGCCGCGCCTGGTCGGCCTGCCAGCCGAAGTAGGTGTCGGCGACGGCGTACTGGATTGCCAGCGCGGCGGCGCTGCGCTGCGCCTCGGCCGCGTGCGCCTGGTCCAGCGCGGCTTCCATCGTCGCGCGTTTCTTGCCCCACCAGTCGAAGTCGTACTGCAACTGCACGCCGAGGTCGGCCTGGTTGTACCAGCTGAAGCCGAGGAACTGGCTGGGGATCAGGCCGTGGTCGCTCAGCCGCTCGCGCGTCACCTGGGCGCTGCCGTTGACCGACAACCCGAGCTGCGCCGCGGCCAGCTTCGCCGACTGCTCGGCGTTGCGCACGCGGCTCTGCGCCAGCGCCAGGTCCGGTGATTGCTGCATGGCGCGATCCATCAGGCCGTCCAGTTGCGGGTCGTCGTACTGGCGCCACCATTGGGCGGTTGGCCAGCCGGCACGGACCGGGGCCTGCAGGCCGGCCAGCGGCACATCGTCGCGCAGCGCCGGTGTGCCGAGCCTGGCCGGTGCAGCGGCACAGCCGGCCAGCGCCAGCACCATCGCGGCGACCAGCACCGTGCGACCGCGGAGCGGGGCATGTTTCATCGGGGTGTCCTTCATGGGAGGCGGCTTTCGCCCAACTGGTCGAGGTTGCCCGCCAGCTTGCGCAGCAGGCGATCGAAATGGCGTTTGTCGATGTCGCTGAAGCCGGCGAACATGGTGGCGACGCGGGGGAACATCGGCGGCAGCATCTTCTGCACGAAGCGCCGCCCGGCTGCGGTGATGCGGATCAGCACGCGGCGGCGGTCCGCTTCGCTGCCGCCGCGGGTAATCAGCCCGCGCTTGACCAGCGCGTTGGCGATGCGGGTCATGTTGGTGGCGCCCTGCGAGGTGTACTCGCACAGCTCGCCCGGGGTCGAGCTGCCGTCCGGGCGGCTGTACAGGATCATCAGGGTCAGGAATTCGCTGTGGTTGAGCTTGTGCGCCTTCAGCTTGAATTCGAGCTCTTCCTCGATGTCGTCGCCGAGCATCAGCATCAGCCGGCACAGCCGCGCTTCGAGCGCAGGTACCTGCGGGATGATCTGGCTGACCCGGCCGACGCCTTCGTCCATCATCGTGATGCAGTTTGCCAGGCGTGCCATTTCACTGACTCATATTTCACCAGTGAAATAAAAAATAGCAAACCGGGGTCACCGTTGGCAAGTGACGGATGGCCTGGGCGTCAGTTGAGCCTGAACAGGCGGCGGGCGTTGGCGCTGGTGGCGGCGGCGATGTCCGCTTCCGGCGCGTTGCGCAGCGCAGCGATGCAGCGCAGGACTTCGACGACATGGGCCGGCTCGTTGCGCTCGCCGCGATGGGCGGCGCCGGGCTGGTCCGGCGCGTCGCTTTCCAGCAACAGGAACTCGATCGGCATCTGCGCCACGATCCGGCGCAGGCGCTGCGCGCGTTCGTAGGTCACCGGGCCGCCGATGCCGAGGTGGAAACCCAGATCCCACAGCTGGCGCGCCTGCTGCTCGCTGCCGGAGAAGCTGTGCACCACGCCGCGCAACCTGCTGTTGCGGCGCAAGGTCAGGGTGACTTCCTCCAGCGCGCTGCGCGCATGCACGATCACCGGCAGGTCGTGCTCGCCGGCCAGCTGCAGCTGACGCCAGAAGCAGTGCCGCTGCAATTCCCGGTCGAGGTCGTCCCGGTGGAAGTCCAGCCCGATCTCGCCGACCGCCACTGGACGGTTCTCGTTCAGCCAGGAAGACAGGGCGTCGACATGCTCCGGCGCATGTTGCGACAGGAACAGCGGGTGCAGCCCATAGGCGGGGTGCACCCCGGCATGACGGGCGCAGAGCTGGCGGATTTCCAGCCAGCTCCGGGCATCGACGGCAGGAACGACCAGCGTGTCGACGCCGCTCTGGCGGGCGCGTTCGATGACCGCCTCGAGATCACCAGCGAACGCCTGGTCGTCGAGATGCACGTGGCTGTCGACGAGCGGTACCCGGGTTCGTTTTTCGTGCACTGGCAGAGAGTCCTGCGTCGGTGGCGTGAAGATAATGTAACGAGCGTGAGCTAGCTGCGATTCAGTTGAACAACGGTTCAATGGCCACGCAGGTAATTGCGCGATGCCGGGGGCATCCCGCCATGCCGCCAAACAAAAAACAGAGGAGAGGATCGTAATGAACAGATTGACAGCCAATGTACTCAATGTCGCCATTGCGGCGGTACTCGCGACTGGCCTCTCGGCCTGCAACCGCAATGCGGACGCCGGCGCTTCCAATGCCTCCGCCGACGCGGGCACCAGCGCGGACGCCGGGGTCAAGTACGCCAAGGTGGTCAGCGTCGACCCGGTGCGTTCGACGGTGAACAATCCGAAGCAGGTTTGCCATGACGAGACGGTCACGCATACCGAGCCGCCGAAGGATGAGCACCGCATCGCCGGTACCGCGATCGGCGCGGTGGTCGGCGGCCTGGTCGGCAATCAGGTCGGCGGCGGCAAGGGCAAGACGCTGGCCACGGTGGCCGGTGCGGTCGGTGGCGGCTATGCCGGCAACCGCATCCAGGCCAGCCGGCAGCATGCCCAGGTGAGCTCGACGGTGGAGCGCAAGTGCGAAACCGTCAACAACACCAGCAGCAAGATCGTCGGTTACGACGTTCGTTACGAATACAACGGCGTCACCCGCACGGTGCGGATGGATCATGACCCGGGCGACCGGGTGCAGGTGCAGGAAGGCGTGACGGCGGTGTCCGACGCCCACTGAAGCAACCCCGGAAAAGGAACGAGCCCATGAATGCACTGACCAGCAAATTCGCCATGGCCGCCGCGATGAGCGCCGGACTGGCCCTCGCCGGCTGCGCGACCTCGCCGTACGGCAACGACGGCACCTACAACCGCGGTTATCAGGGACAGAACGGTTACGGCGACCGCAGCGTGCGCTGCCAGACGTGCGGCGTGGTGCAGGAGGTGCAGCAGGTCTACATCGATGGCAGCAGCGGCAACGGCGGTACGCTGGGCGCGATCATCGGCGCTGTGGCCGGTGGCGTGCTCGGCAACCAGGTTGGCAAGGGTGACGGCCGCAAGGCCGCCACCGTGGTCGGCGCGGTCGCCGGTGGCGTCGTTGGCAACCAGATCGGCAAGCGCAACAGCGGCAGCGACGTCGCCTGGCGCATCGTGGTTCGACTGGACAATGGCCAGTACGCCACGGTGACCCAGCGCGAGAACCCCGGTGTCCGCAGCGGCGACTACGTCGAGGTTCGTGGCGATCACGTCTATGCGCGTTGAGTAATGACATATGGACGTCTGGACGTCCAAAACAGAAAAGGCCCTCGAAAGAGGGCCTTTTTGTTTGGTCGCCGATGAGCGGTCAGTTCACTGCGTAGAACGCGTGCTCGCCGATCGTCACGCTTGGGCGGTTGCGCGACCATGCGGGCGAGATCGCGGTGGTGGCGAAGTGGTCGGCGCGCGGCACCAGCATGCGACGCTGCGCCACCGGCAGCTGCCAGTTCCGGATCGACATGCCGGCGATCTGCCATGCCTTGTTGAAGGCTTCGAGGTTGGTGATTTCGAACGAGCCGGGCGTGGTCGTGGTGGCGAACTGGTGGGGCGAGGTCACCACCTTGCAGACGGTGTCGCCCCAGCGCCCGCGGTCGCGGCGACGCAGCGCCACTTCCGCCACGGCGAGCTGACCATTGGTCGGTTCGCTGCGTGCTTCGAGGTAGACGGTGGTGGCCAGGCAAGCCTGGTCAGCGACGGGCTGCGGCATCAGGGTCGTCAGCCACAACAGCATGGAAAGTTTCATGGTTCTGCCTCCAACGTGCTGTACGCGCGAAGCAGTTGCAGCTTCGAGCGCCGTTGCGGTGGACGGGCGGGCAGGCCGTTCCACCTGGATCAATCGTCGTGGCCGAAACTTGTGGCCAAGACGCTTTGCCACGGGATTGTGGCGGGTCGAACGGCGGTTCAGGCCGGTCGGGGGATTTGGCTGTCGTCGGGCGTTGCGCGGCCGCGTCGGCCGTGTTGCCTTCGACTACTACGCACTCGTTGGCTGCGAGGCGGTGTTCCATCCGGCGTTGTTGCTGCCGGGTCGCGCCGATTCGGATTCTTCCGGTTCGTCGCGTGTATCGGCACCCCGTGTTCCGGCTGCCGCGATATTCGATCGGCGGAGCCTAGTGGCGGATTTCGTAGCTGGCAAGTGCCGGGATGCCGAAGTTCAGTTGACGCTCACGATCCCTTGATGCGCATTGCACGCGAAATTCATCTGCGTCGCCGGTCGTCGCTCACGCCGGCCACGACGCGATGATGTCGAGCGCGAGGTTGTCGTCGAATGCATGCGGATGCCCGGCGCCAACCGTTGCGGCGATGTCATCGCTCAACACGACGAGTGCCTCGATGCCGTCATCCGTGCCGACGACATCGAGCACGCAACCAGCCTCGCACCCATCTCGCCGCAGCGTGTCGCCGGCGACCGCTGCTTGCGACAAAGTGACGCGATGCAGATGTCGCTTGTGCCCGCCGCGGAAATGCAGCCGTGCGACGATTTCCTGGCCGGGGTAGCAGCCCTTGTCGATGGCGACGGCATGCAGGCGCTGCAGCGACAAGGCCGGCGGCAGCAATTCGCCCAGCAAGCATGCCGGCAGCCACGGCCAGCCTGCGCGCAACTGCGGCAGGCGCCACGCGTCGTCGCCCGCGCCGGTGGCGATGAGGCGAAGGCTGTGCGTGCCGCAGCCGAGCGACACGTTCTCGCCGTCGTCGGCGACCGCGTGCAGCGGCAGCACCGCGCCGGTGGCGAGGCGGCGCGGCTGCCATGCCGTCACGCTGAGTTTCGAACGGAACACGAAGCGGTGCAGTGCATCGGCCATCGCCGCGGCGTCGCCTCCGCGCAGCAGCAGCAGGTAGCGCTCGTCGGCGAGTCGGGCCAGTTGGAACAGTGCGCGCACGCGTCCCTGCGGATCGAGCCATGCGCTGAATTGCCACTGGCCGATGGCGAGCGAGCTGACGGGGCTGCTGAACTGCGCGTGCGCGAAAGCTCTCGCGTCGGGGCCTTCGATCAGCAGGGTTTCGGCGGAGTGGTGTGTCGGCATGAGGCTGCTGGAGTTGGGGGTGCATGGCGCGAGACACAAGTGACGGCGCGCGATGCGAGTACACCGGTGCGTGATGCATGGTTGTACTGCATTGCCGCAAGTATTAACCTTTGGCGGCTTACAAAAAACCATGTCCACTACCTCCTCTCCAGCCGAATCCACACCCGTTTCCGTTCCGGCGGAAACGACTGTCGTGCCTGTCAGGCCGGCGGTGGACAAGGTATCGGGGGAGAAGCCGGCTCCCGATCCCACGCGTTATGGCGATTGGGAAAAGAACGGACGCTGTATCGACTTCTGAACGACCGCGCGGCGCTCGTCGTCGTCGCGCATCAGGACAGGGGAAGGTGCGGCATGGGCACCAGCGATTCCACACAGGATAGCCGCCATGGCAGACAAGCAACGACCGCTCTCCCCGCACCTGCAGGTTTACAGGTGGCAGATACAGATGGTGACTTCCATCCTGCATCGTGCCACCGGCATCGCCCTGGCCGTTGGCACGCTGCTGGTGGTGTGGGGGATTCTGGCGCTGGCCTCCGGCGAGGCGGCCTTCGAGCAATTCAAGACCTGCACCGGCAGCCCGATCGGCCTCATCCTGCTGGTGGGCTGGACCTGGGCGCTCGGCTATCACCTGTGCAACGGCATCCGCCACCTGGTGCAGGACACCGGCGCGGGTTACAAGATTCCCCAGTTCGTGCGTTCAAGCTGGCTGTCGGTGATCGGCAGCTTCGTGCTCACGGTGATTATCTGGGCCTGCGTGCTCGCTCAAGGAGGTGCGGCATGAACCTGCGCGTGGGTACCGATGATGTGCGCAGCCAGCTGCGCCACCCGATGAAGCATGCGCGTGGCCTGGGCTCGGCGCAGCATGGCGTGGACCACTGGTGGGTGCAGCGCGTCACCGCCGCTGCATTGATCGCGCTCGGTCTGTGGTTCGTGGTCACCGTGCTCTCCCTGCTGCACGCCGACTACGCCACGGCAAAGGCCATGGTGGCCAGGCCGTGGAATGCGCTGCTGCTGATGCTGTTCGTGGTCACCGCGTTCTGGCACGCCGTGCTTGGCTTGCAGGTGGTGATCGAGGATTACGTGCACACCCGCTGGAAGGAAGTGGTGCTGCTGGTGGCGATCAAGTTCTTCGCGGTGCTGGGCGCGCTCGCGGGCGTGCTGGCCGTGCTGCGCATCGCATTGGGAGTCTGAGACCGTGGAAAGCTACAAGATCCAGCAGCACAAGTACGACGTGGTGGTGGTCGGCGCCGGCGGCGCCGGCCTGCGTGCCACCTTCGGCCTCGCCGAGAAGGGCCTCAAGGCGGCCTGCGTCACCAAGGTGTTTCCCACCCGTTCGCATACCGTGGCGGCGCAAGGCGGCATCGCCGCCGCGCTTGGCAACATGGGCGAGGACGACTGGCGCTTCCACTTCTATGACACGGTGAAGGGTGGCGACTGGCTGGGCGATCAGGACGCGATCGAGTACATGTGCAAGAACGCGCCGCAGTCGGTGATCGAGCTGGAGCACTACGGCGTGCCGTTCTCGCGTACCGAGGACGGCCACATCTATCAGCGCCCGTTCGGCGGCATGACCACGCACTACGGCAAGGGCACCGCGCAGCGCACCTGCGCCGCCGCCGACCGCACCGGCCACGCGATCCTGCACACGCTGTACCAGCAGGCGCTGGCGCACGACGCCACCTTCTTCGTCGAGTATTTCGCCACCGACCTGATCTTCGACGAGGAAGGCGTCTGCCGCGGCGTGCTGGCGCTGGACATGAACGAGGGCACGCTGCACGTCTTCCGCGGCCAGGCGGTGGTGCTGGCTACCGGGGGTTACGGCCGTGCCTACTTCAGCGCCACTTCCGCACATACCTGCACCGGCGACGGCGGCGGCATGGTGTTGCGCGCGGGCTTGGCGCTGCAGGATCTGGAGTTCGTGCAGTTCCACCCCACCGGCATCTACGGCGCCGGCTGCCTGATCACCGAGGGCGTGCGCGGCGAGGGCGGCTACCTCACCAATTCCAAGGGCGAGCGCTTCATGGAGCGCTATGCGCCCAGCGCGAAGGACCTGGCCTCGCGCGACGTGGTCAGCCGCGCCATCACCATCGAGATCCGCGAAGGCCGCGGCGTGGGCGAGCACCAGGACCATGCCTTCCTCAACCTCATGCATCTCGGTCCGGAAGTTATCCACGAGCGCCTGCCGGGCATCGCCGAGTCGGCGCGCATCTTCGCCGGCGTGGACGTGACCAAGGAGCCGATCCCGATCCTGCCCACCGTGCACTACAACATGGGCGGCATCCCCACCAACTACCACGGCGAAGTGGTGCAGAAGAAGGGCGACGACGTCGACGCCGTGGTACCGGGCCTGTTCGCCATCGGCGAAGCGGCCTGCGTGTCGGTGCACGGCGGCAACCGCCTGGGCTCCAACTCGCTGCTCGATCTGGTGGTATTCGGTCGCGCGGTGGCGCACCGCTGCGCCGAGCTCATCCAGCCCGGCGCCGCGCACAAGGATCTGCCGGCCAGCGCACTGGACAAGGCGCTGGCCCGTTTCGACGGCCTGCGCCACGCCGGCGGCGAATTGCCGACGGCGCAGATCCGCCTCGACATGCAGCGCACCATGCAGGCCGACGCCGCGGTGTTCCGCACCGGCGAGACGCTGAAGGAAGGCTGCACCAAGATCGACAAGGTGCGCGACTCGTTCAAGCAGGTGAAGGTCACCGACCGCTCGCTGGTGTGGAACTCCGACCTGATCGAGACGCTGGAGCTGGCCAACCTGCTCGACCAGGCGGTGGGCACCATGCACTCGGCCGAGCAGCGCCCGGAGAGCCGCGGCGCCCATGCGCGCGAGGACTTCCCCGAGCGCAACGACGCCGAATGGATGAAGCACACCCTGGTCAAGGTGGACGAGAACGGCAAGACCAGCTTCGACTATCGCCCGGTGCACATGTTCACCCTCTCCGACGAGGTCGAAGTGGTGCCGCCGAAGAAGCGCGTGTATTGAGTGCGGGAGTGGGGAATGGGGAACAGGGCATCGTGTTGCGTGCGAACCTGATCCGTCCCGGTCCTTTCTGTCTACTGCGGATGCATACCAATGGCTGAATTCTCACTGCCGAAAAACTCCAAGATCCAGCCGGGCAAGCACTACCCGGCGAAGAACGCGAAGAAGCCGCGTACCTTCCGGATCTATCGCTGGAGTCCGGACGACGACCAGAACCCGCGCATCGACACCTACGAGGTCGACCTGGCCGCCTGCGGCCCGATGGTTCTGGACGCGCTGCTGAAGATCAAGAACGAGATCGACCCCACGCTCACGCTGCGTCGCTCCTGCCGCGAAGGCATCTGCGGCTCGTGCGCCATGAACATCGACGGCACCAACACGTTGGCCTGCATCTGCGCGATCGACAGCGTCGCCGCCGGCGACGTGAAGATCTACCCGTTGCCGCACATGCCGGTGGTGAAGGACCTGGTGCCCGACCTCACCCATTTCTACGCCCAGTACGCATCGATCAAGCCGTGGGTCCGCACGCAGAGCGCGGTGCCCGACAAGGAGCGCCTGCAGTCGCCGGAAGACCGCAAGAAGCTCGACGGCCTGTACGAATGCATCCTGTGCGCCTGCTGCTCCACCAGCTGCCCCAGCTACTGGTGGAACGGCGACAAGTACCTCGGCCCGGCGATCCTGCTGCAGGCCTACCGCTGGATCGTCGACTCGCGCGATGAAACCACCGGCGAGCGCCTGGATGATCTGGAAGACCCGTTCAAGCTGTACCGCTGCCACACCATCATGAACTGCACGCGCACCTGCCCGAAAGGCCTGAACCCGGCCAAGGCGATCGCGGAGATCAAGAAGCTGATGGTGGAGCGGCGCTCGGCCTGAGCGCGCTACCGGGTTTCGTACGCTACAGGCCGCCATGCGCGGCCTGTAGCGTTCCGGTGCAACGGCTACACTCCGCCTTCATGGACAACGACCGAGCCTCGTGATGGATGAAGCACGCATCAAGCGTCTGCGCTGGCGCACCCGCCGCGGCACGCGCGAACTGGACGCGCTGTTCGGCGGCTGGCTGGACGAATGTTTCGCCGATGCGGACGAGGCGCGACGCCAGGCCTTCGACCAACTGCTCGACGTGCAGGACCCGGACCTGTGGGACTGGGTGATGGGTCACGCGCGCCCCGAGCGGGCAGACTGGCAGGCGATCGTCGATGACATCCGCGCCCGCCATCGGCTTTGAGTACCGGCCGTCGCGACGGCTGCGGCAAGCCCTGGTACTGGTTGCCGCCCTGGCGTGGCTCGCCGTGGCGTTGAGCGCGCTGCCCGCATGGCTGAAGCTGCTGCTGGCGGCAGCCGTGGCAATGGCGACCTGGCACACGCTTCGACGCCTGGCCGCCGCCCCGGTCACGGCGGCCGGCTGGAGCGCCGACGATGCCTGGACGCTGCACCTGGCCGATCACCAGGACATGCCAGCCACGCTGGCCTCGTTCCGCGTGCTCGGCGTGTTCGTGCTGCTGCGCCTGCATACGGCGGAGCAGGGCGTGCAGATGCTGCTGCTGGCGCCGGACAACAGCGATGCGGACATCCGCCGGCGCCTGCGCATGCGGCTGGCGGCCATGCAGCCCGACGAGGCCGTGCCGCACCTTTGAGCGTGGCGGCAACTTCGACGCTGCAGCGCGGTCCGAGCGAATGCCCGATAATGGGCGACCGGGCGGCCCGCCCTGCGATTCCCACAAGCGACCCGCCCATGTTCCGACCGCTCGAACTCTTCATCGGCCTGCGCTACACCCGCGCCAAGCGGCGCAACCAGTTCATCTCCTTCATCTCCACCGTGTCGATCGTGTGCATCGCGATCAGCGTGGTCGCGCTGATCACGGTGATGTCGGTGATGAACGGCTTCGACTACCAGATGCGCTCGCGCATCCTCGGCGCGATCTCGCACGCCACCGTGTCCGGCATCGGCGAGAGCGTGCAGGACTGGCCGCGTGCATTGCAGATCGCCGAGGCCAACCCGCACGTGCTGGGCGCCGCGCCGTACGTGGAGACCGAGGCCTATCTGAATGCCCGTCGCTCCAGCGGCGCGCTGGTGCGCGGCGTCGAGCCGGCGCAGGAACCGAGGGTCGTCGACATCGACAAGCACATGCTGGAGGGAAAGCTCGCCGAGCTGACCCCGGGCAGCTGGAACATCGTGCTGGGCCGCGAGCTGGCGATGACGCTCGGCGTTACCGTCGGCGACCGCATCACCATGGTCGTGCAGCAGCTGCGCGCCACGCCGATGGGCAGCGTGCCGCGGATGCGCAGCTTCCACGTGGTGGGCACGTTCGAGCTGGGCATGGAGCAGTTCGACTCCGGCCTGGCCCTGGTCAACATGAGCGACGCCGAGAAGCTCAACGACCTCAGCGGCCCGACCGGCATCCGCCTGAAGCTCGACGACCTGTTCAACGCCCGTCCGGTCGCGCGCGAGCTGGCCGACCAGTTGGGCCAGGTCTACCGGGTGCAGACCTGGATGGACACCAACGCGAACCTGTTCGCCGCGCTGTCGATGGAAAAGATGGTGATGTTCATCATCCTGTCGCTGATCATCCTGGTCGCGGTGATCAACCTGATCTCGATGCTGATGATGCTGGTCACCGACAAGCAGGCCGACATCGCGATCCTGCGCACGCTCGGCGCCACCCCGCGCAGCATCATGGGCATGTTCATGGTGCAGGGCGTGCTGGTGGGCTTCGTCGGCATCGGCTTCGGCGTGGGCTTCGGCTCGCTGCTGTCGTGGAAGCTGCCGGGCATCATCAAGTGGATCGAGCACACCTTCCACGTCACCTTCCTGTCGCCGGACGTCTACTACATCAGCGAGGTGCCGAGCCGGCTCGACTGGCAGGACGTGGGCTGGACCGCGCTGCTCACCTTCGCGTTCTCGCTGCTGGCCACCCTCTACCCCGCGTGGCGCGCCTCGCGCACGCAGCCGGCGCAGGCGTTGCGCTATGAATAAGGCCGCCATGAATTCCACGACCGAAAACGTGCTGCGTGCCAGCCACGTCGCCAAGACCTACGACGAGGGCGGCCTGCGCACCGAGGTGCTGAGCGACGTCAGCTTCACCCTGAAGCGCGGCGAGACGATGGCGATCGTCGGCGCCTCCGGCTCGGGCAAGAGCACCCTGCTGCACATCATCGGCGGACTCGACACGCTGACCGCCGGCGAGGTGGAAGTGGACGGCCGCGTGCTGTCGAAGCTGTCCGACGCCGAGCGCGGCCGCGTGCGCAACCGCTCGCTCGGCTTCATCTACCAGTTCCACCACCTGCTGCCCGAGTTCACCGCGCTGGAGAATGTGTGCATGCCGCTGCTGATCCGCGGCACCGCGATCGCCGAGGCGCAGAAGCAGGCCATGGCCTTGCTGGAACGGGTCGGCCTGGGCGGGCGCACGCAGCACAAGCCGTCCGAGCTGTCCGGCGGCGAACGCCAGCGCTGCGCGGTGGCGCGCGCGCTGGTGACCCGTCCGGCTTGCGTGCTCGGCGACGAGCCCACCGGCAACCTCGACGAAGGCAATGCTGCGCAGGTCTACGCGCTGATGCTGGAGCTCAACCGCGAGATCGGCACCAGCTTCGTGCTGGTCACCCACGATCCGCAGCTGGCGGCGAAGATGGACCGCACCCTGGTGCTGCACAACGGCGTGCTGCAGGAAAGCCCGAAAGCCTGACGCTCTGGCTTGTTTCCCCGTGGCACCGGGAAGAGGGCCGACTTCGTGCTTTCAGGCGGGCGCCTACACGCTTTTCATCTTCGTCGCTGCCGCCACCGCGCTAGGCTCGGACTCTTCCAGGATGGAATGAGGCACGCGACATGGCGCGACTCGGGGCGATCACGGCGGCGTCGGCCTTGCTCGGCGGCGTGCTGCTGGTGCAGTGGCTGCCGCAGTTGCCGCCTTACTGGAGCCTGGTCCTGGTGCTGCTGGCGGCCGCGTGGCTGGCCTGGCGTTGCCCGCGCTGGCGCTGGCTGGCCTGGTTGCTGTTCGGCATCGCGTGGGCGGCGTGGCGCGGCGGCGTGGCGATGGACGCGCGGCTGCCGCGGGTGCTGGAAGGGCGCGATTTCGTCGTCGTCGGCACGATCGCCGACCTGCCGCTGGCGCAGCCGGATGCCAGCCGCTTCACGCTGCAGGCGGAACAGGTCACGCTGGACGGCCAGCCGATCGCGTTGCACGGGCGCATCACGGTGGCCTGGTACGAGGATGCGCCGCCGCTGCGGCCGTGTTCACGCTGGCGGCTGTCGCTGCGCCTGAGGCGGCCGCGCGGGCTGCTCGATCCCGGCGGCGCCGACAGCGAACGCTCGGCGCTGCAGCGGGGTATCGTCGCCACCGGTTACGTGCGCGACGTTGCCGACAACGCGCCACTGGCCGGCACGCCCTGGTGCGTCGACGGGGTGCGCGATGCAGTGGCCCGCGGCATCGCGGTACGCGTGCACGACCGACATGACGCGGCCTTGCTGCAGGCGTTCACGGTCGGCGACACGCGCGGGTTGCAGCAGCGCGACTGGGCGGTGGCGCGTGCGAACGGGGTCTCGCACCTGATCGCGATCTCCGGCTTCCACGTCGGCGTGGCGGCGGTGTTCGGTGTGTGGCTGGCATGGCTGGTCTACGCGCTGTGGCCGCGGCTGGGACTGTGGTTGCCGCGGCCGCAGGCGCAGGCCGCGGCGGCACTGCTGGTGGCCGCGATGTACAGCGCGCTGGCCGGTTTCGGCCTGCCCACGGTGCGCACCCTGCTGATGATCGCGGTGGTGGCGCTGGCGCGCTGCAGCCGTCGCGGCAGCAGTGGTGCGCAATCGCTGGCGCTGGCGCTGATCGCGATCCTGCTGGCCGATCCGCTGGCGGTGCTGGCGGCGGGGTTCTGGCTGTCGTTCGTCGGTGTGGCGTTCCTGATGCTGTGCCTGCAGTCGCGTGGCCGCGGCGTGCGCGCGTTCCTGCACGAGCTGTCGGCCGGGCAGCTGCTGATGACGGTGGCGTTGCTGCCGCTGACCTTGTGGTTCTTCGGCCAGGCTTCGCTGGTGGGCGCGTTGTCGAACCTGATCGCGGTGCCCGTGGTCAGCTTCGTGATCGTGCCATGCGCCTTGCTCGGCATGCTGCTGCTGGGCCTGTGCCCGCCGCTGGCTGCGCCGGTGCTGTGGCTGGCCGCGCGGATCGCACATGCGCAATGGTGGCTGCTGGAACAGATGGCGACGTGGCCCGGCGCGCACTGGTACCTGCCCGCGGTGCAGGCGCCTGCGCTGCTGCTGGCCGTGCTCGGCGCACTGTGGCTGTTCCTGCCGCGCGGCGTGCCGCTGCGCGGGCTCGGCCTGCTGCTGTTCCTGCCGCTGCTGTGGCCGCCGTTGCCGCGGCCGGTGGAGGGGGCCTTCCAGGTATGGGTGCTCGACGTGGGGCAGGGCTTGTCGGTGCTGCTGCGCACCCGCGACCACGCGCTGGTGTATGACGCCGGCGCGCGCTATCCGTCCGGTTTCGATGTGGGCGAAGCGGTGGTGTTGCCGTCGATGCATGCACTGGGCATCGACCACCTGGACATGCTGGTGATCAGCCATGGCGACAATGATCATGCCGGCGGCGCCGAAGCGGTGGCGAACGCGTTTCCGCAGGCGCAGCGCTACGCCGGCGAGCCGTCGCGGGTGCGAGTGCCGATGCGGCAGTGCGTGGCGGGTCAGGCATGGCAATGGGATGGCGTGCGTTTTCGCGTGCTGAACCCACCCCGCGGCGCGGGCGACCGCGACAACGACAGCTCCTGCGTGCTGCTGGTCGAGGGCCGCGGCGGGCGCCTGCTGCTGCCCGGCGACATCAGCTCCGCGGCGGAACCGCTGGTGGCGGCGGCACTCGGCCCCGGCCCGGCGCCGGTGCTGCTGGTGCCGCACCACGGCAGCCGGACCTCGTCCGGCGCCGCCTTCATCGCCGCCGTGCGGCCACGGCTGGCGCTGGTGTCGGCGGGCTGGCGCAACCGTTTCGGCCACCCCCGGCCAGAGGTGCTGGCGCGCTACGCCGCGGCCCGCGTGCCGGTGTTCGATACCGCCGGGCAGGGTGCGATGGCGCTGGATTTCCCCGCCGACGCGCCGCCGCGGCGCGAACCGGGCTGGCGCCAGCGGCAGGCGCGTTACTGGCGCGAGTGAGCGGGCCGGCGGGGAATGCCACGCATGCCGCAGTACATCGGGGCGAGACTGCTATCATGCGCGCTTCCTGTCAGGTCATGCGTCGGGGTCGAAAAGTGCTGGAAATTCTGATGGCTGGCGGCTGGGCGATGGTGCCCATCCTGATCTGCTCGGCGATTGCCCTGGCGATCGTGCTGGAGCGTTGCTGGACGTTGCGTCGCAGGTCGGTGCTGCCGCCCGGGCTGGGCGAGGAAGTGCGCCAGTGGGCGCGCTCCGGTCAGCTCGATCCGGGCCATCTGGAGGCACTGGCCAACGGCTCGCCGCTTGGCGAACTGCTGGCCTCGGCGCTGGTGGTGCGCCGGCAGCCGCGCGAGCTGATCAAGGAGCGCATCGAGGATACCGGCCGCCACGTCGTCCACCGCATGGAGCGCTACCTCAACACGCTCGGCACGATCGCGCTGATCGGCCCGCTGCTGGGTCTGTTCGGCACCGTGATCGGCCTGATCCGCATGTTCATGGAGGTGATGGCCGGCGGCATCGGCGATCCGGCCAGGATGGCCGGCGGCATCGGTGAGGCGCTGATCTGCACTGCCTCGGGCCTGACCGTGGCGATTCCTGCCTACGTGCTGCACCGCTATTTCCGCTCGCGCATAGCCGGCTACCGCGTGGAGATGGAGAAGCAGGCGACGGCGCTGCTCGATGACCTGACCCTGACGCCCGCCGCAGGGGTACCGGTGCGGCCGCGGCGAGCACCGGCGCCGACCGCGCCGAGCGCGGGCTGAGGCGCACCGATGCGTATCGGCAACGACCGCCGCGGCGACGACTTCGAGATCAACGTGATCCCGTTGATCGACGTGCTGCTGACCCTGCTGATGTTCTTCGTGCTGACCAGCACGTTCATCCAGCACTCCCGCCTGCAGGTGACCTTGCCGCAGGCGAGCACGCAGGACCGCGACATGGATACGCCGGCGCTGACCATCATGATCGACCGCGACGGCCGTTTCTACGTCGGCAGCGACGAGGTGATGGGCGAAGGCATCGAGGCGTTGAAGCAGACCATCGCCCGCAATGCAGGTGACGATCGCGCACGCCAGGTGACGATCCGCGCCGACGCGCTGACGCCGAACCAGAATGTGGTCACCGCGATGGATGCGCTGGGCCAGCTCGGCTTCACCCGGCTGTCGATCGCCACCACGCCAACCAAGCCGGGTAGCAGCCAGTGAGCACCGGCGGGACCGGTGTATGGGATGCCGAAAGCCTGCGCATCTACCGGCGCCTGCTGGGCTATACCGGTCGCTACTGGTTGATCGGGCTGGTCACCCTGGCCGGCATGGCGGTGGACGGCGGCGGCCTGGTGGTGTTCACCAAGCTGCTGCAGCCGCTGATCGACAAGCTGTTCGCCCAGAAGGATCCGTACCTGATCTTCTGGATGCCGATCTGGATCATCGCGATCTTCGCGGTGCGCGGCGTCGGCACCTTCGTCAGCAGCTACGGCGTGTCCTACATCGGGCGCAACGTGGTGCAGGTGATGCAGCATGACGTGTTCGGCGCCTACCTGCGCCTGCCGGCGACGTTCTTCGGCGCCGAGGCCTCGGGCCACCAGGTGTCGCGCATCACCTACACCAGCGAACAGGTGGCCTCGGCCTCCACCGATGCGGTGAAGATCGTGGTGACCGAAGGCGTCACCGTGATCGGCTGCCTGTACGTGATGCTGTACTACAGCGCCTACCTGACCCTGGCCCTGCTGGTGATGGTGCCGGCGATCGCGCTGATCGCCACCGTGGTCAGCCGGCGCTACCGGCAGATCAGCTGGCGCATCCAGGGCAGCATGGGCTCGGTCACCGGCACCGTGGAGGAATCGGTGGGCGCGCATCGCGAGGTGCGCATCTACGGCGGCCAGCGGCACGAGTCGGATCGCTTCGACGTGGTCACGCAGCGCACCAAGCGGTTCAACCTGAAGATCGCGGCCACCAACGCTCTCTCCAGCACGGCGATCCAGACGGTGGCGGCATGTGCGCTCGCCGCGCTGGTCTACCTGGGCACGCGGCCGGGGGTGATCGACAACATCTCGCCGGGCGTGTTCGTGGCGGTGCTGACTGCAATGGGCACCATGATGCCGTCGCTGAAACGGCTCACCACGGTGCAGGCGAACATCCAGCGCGGCCTGTCCGCGGCCACCGACCTGTTCGAAGTGATCGACATGCCGCCGGAGATCGACCAGGGCACCCGCGAGCTGGCGCGCACGCGTGGCGACCTGCGCTTCGAGGACGTGCGGCTGACCTACCCGCGCAACGACTTCGAGGCCCTGCGCGGCGTCGACCTGCATTGCTCGCCCGGCACGGTGACCGCCCTGGTCGGCCGTTCCGGCAGCGGCAAGAGCAGCCTGGCCAGCCTGCTGCCGCGCTTCTACGAGCCCAGTGGCGGGCGCATCGTGCTGGACAGCGAGGACTACCGGAACTACACGCTGACCTCGCTGCGCCGGCAGATCGCCTGGGTCGGGCAAAGCGTGGTGCTGTTCGACGACACCGTGGCCAACAACATCGCCTACGGCGAACTGGCCGGCGCCGGCGAGGCGGACATCGTCGCCGCCGCCGAGGCGGCCAACGCGATGGAGTTCATCGCGCGCCTGCCGCAGGGTATCCACACGCCGATCGGGCAGAGCGGCAACACGCTTTCCGGCGGCCAGCGCCAGCGCATCGCGATTGCCCGCGCGATCCTGAAGAACGCGCCGATCCTGGTGCTGGACGAGGCCACCAGCGCGCTCGACACCGAGTCCGAGCAGCTGATCCAGCAGGCGCTGCAGCGCCTGATGCGCGACCGCACCACGCTGGTGATCGCGCATCGCCTGTCCACCATCGAGGGTGCCGACCAGATCGCGGTGATGGAGCAGGGCCGCATCATCGAGCGCGGCACCCACGCCGAGCTGATTGCGCTGAACGGCCAGTACGCCGCGCTGCACCGGATGCAGTTCCACGACCATGCCGTGAACCTCGGCAGCGATTGAGGACGCCCGTGGCGCTGATCGACACGCTCGAATCGGCTTGGTACGGCAGCGGTCACGCACCGTGGTGGACGGCGCCGCTGGCGGCGCTGTACGGCGGCGCGGTTAGCCTGCGCGGCGCGCTTTACCGGCGCGGCTGGTTGCGCAGCGTGCGCCTGCCGGTGCCAGTGGTGGTGGTCGGCAATATCACGGCGGGCGGCACCGGCAAGACGCCGCTGACCATCGCGCTGGCCGAGGCCTTGCGTGAGCGCGGCTACCGGCCCGGCGTGGTCAGCCGCGGCTACGGCGGCCGCCAGCGCGAACCGCTGCTGCTCGGCGACGCGCCTGAGCCGGCGCAGGTCGGCGACGAGCCCTGCCTGATCCGTGCCGGCGGCGTGCCGGCGGCGGTCGGGCGCGACCGCCCGGCGGCGGCGCGGCTGCTGCTGGATGCCGGCTGCGACGTGCTGATCGCCGACGACGGCTTGCAGCACTACCGCTTGGCGCGTGACGTGGAGGTCTGCGTGATCGATGGCGTGCGCCGTTTCGGCAATCAGCGGCTGCTGCCGGCCGGGCCGTTGCGCGAACCGCTGGATCGGCTGCGCCGCGTCGACCTGCGCGTGTGCAACGGCGGTGCGGCCGAAGCCGGCGAGTATCCGATGCAGCTGCGCGGCGGCGAGGCGGTGGCGCTGGATGGCGGCCGCATGCAGGCGCTGGCGAACTTTGCCGGCCAGCGCGTGCACGCGGTGGCCGCGATCGGCAACCCGCGGCGCTTCTTCGACAGCCTGCGCGGGTACGGCATCGAACCGATCGAGCATGCGTTCGCCGACCATCACGATTTCGTCGCGACCGAGCTGGAATTCGGCGACGGCTTGCCGCTGCTGATGACCGACAAGGATGCGGTCAAGTGCCGCCGCTTCGCCCGGCCGAACTGGTGGCGGGTGCCGGTGCAGGCGCAGCTGCCGGACGCGTTCTACGCGGCGCTGGTCGAACGGTTGGGCGGTTTGCGCCGCGAAACGGGTTCGCCGGCCACGTAGACCCGACGCGCCAGGCCGCCGCCGATCCAGTAGCACAGTTCGGCGGGCTTGCGCGCGTTCCACACCACCAGATCGGCGCGCTGGCCCGCGGCGAGCGTGCCGCGATCGCGCTGTCCCAGCGCGCGGGCCGCGTTGACGGTGACCCCGCGCAGCGCTTCTTCCGGGCTGAGCCGGAACAGCGTGCAGGCCATGCCGGCGGCCAGCCGCAGCGACAGCAGCGGCGAGGTGCCGGGGTTGCAGTCGGTGGCGATCGCGATCGGCACGCGCTGTTCGCGCAGTGCCGCGACCGGCGGCAGTTGCGTTTCGCGCAGCGCGTAGAACGCGCCGGGCAGCAGCACCGCGACGGTGCCGGCCTGCGCCATCGCCGCGATGCCGGCCTCGCTCAGGTGCTCCAGGTGATCGGCCGACAAGCCGCCGTACTCGGCGACCAGTGCGGCGCCGCCCAGATCGGACAACTGCTCCGCGTGCAGCTTCACCGGCAGGCCAAGCTGCCTTGCGCGCTCGAACACGCGGCGGGTCTCCTCGCGGCTGAAGCCGATGCCTTCGCAGAACGCGTCGACCGCGTCGACCAGGCCCTCGGCGGCGAGCGTGGGCAGCATGTCGTCGCAGACCAGCGCCACGTATTCGTCCCGCCGGTCCTTGTATTCCGGCGGCAGCGCGTGCAGGCCCAGGAAGCTGGTGCGGACCGTGATGCTCAGTTCGCGGCCGAGACGGCGCGCCACGCGCAGCATGCGGCGTTCGCTGTCCAGCTCCAGCCCGTAGCCGGACTTGATCTCCAGCGTGGTCACGCCATCGGCCAGCAGCGCACGGGCGCGCGGCAGCGATTGCTCGAACAGCTGCTGCTCGCTGGCGGCGCGAGTGGCCTCGACGCTGGAGGCGATGCCGCCGCCGGCGCGGGCGATGTCCTCGTAGCTGGCGCCGTTCAGGCGCAGCTCGAACTCGTGCGCACGGTTGCCGCCGAACACCAGATGGGTGTGGCAGTCGATCAATCCCGGCGTGACCAGCGCGCCGTCCAGCGATTCCACCGTGGCGGCGAGGGCATCCGGTGCATCCGGCAGCTCGTCCTGCCGACCGACCCAGGCGATGCGGCCGTGATGCAGCGCGATCGCGCCGCGCTCGATCAGGCCGTAGGGCGCGTCGCCCGTGAACGTGGCGAGGGTGGCGTTGAGCAGCAGTCGATCCCAGCGTGGGTCGTTCATGGGGTGCCGGTTCCGCGTGGGTGGTGGGATGATCGCAAGAGGCCTGCGGCCGTGGCGCAATTATCGCAGACCGCGTATCCACCTGTAGGAGCCCGCTCGCGGGCGATGCTCTTGCTGCATTCAGAGCGAGGAGCTTTCGTGCGCCTGCGGCAGCCGAAAGCTCTTCGCTCTAAAACTCATCGCCATGAATGCAGCAAAAGCATCGCGCACAAGTGCGCTCCTACAGGTGCTCGTGAACGAAAGCTCGTCGCTTTGAATGCGACAAGAGCAAGAGCATCGCGCGCAGGGTATGTCCCTGCAGCCACCACGGCCGCGTCAGCGCGGCCGCCAGCGCGTCTCATACAGGTCGAAGCGGCGGTCCTTGAGGTTGGTCACCGCGCCGGCGTTGCGCGCGCGAGCCAGGCTTTCCAGGCGCAGGTCGGCGAACAGCACGGTCTCGATGTTCGGGGTGGAATCGGCGGCGATGCCGTCGCGCGCGAACGGGAAGTCGCTCGGCGTGAGGATGCAGCTCTGGCCATACTGGATGTCGAAGTTGTTCACCCCCGGCAGGTTGCCCACGTTGCCGGACAGCACCACATAGCACTGGTTCTCGATCGCCCGCGCCTGCGCGCAGTAGCGCACGCGCAGGTAGCCTTCGCGCACGTCGGTGCAGAACGGCACGAACAGGATCAGCGCACCTTGGTCGACCAGGTAGCGCGCCACCTCGGGGAACTCCGCGTCGTAGCAGATCATCACGCCGATCGGGCCGCAGTCGGTCTGCACGGTGGCCGCGCTGTCGCCGCCAGTGATGTTCCACACGTTGCGCTCGCTCGGCGTGGGGTGCAGCTTCTCGCGCTCATGCAGCGAGCCGTCGCGCAGGCACACGTAGCAGACGTTGTGGATGTCGCCGTTGGCCTGCTCGGTGGGGTGGGTGCCGGCGATGATGTTGATGTTGTAGTGCACCGCCAGCCGGCCGAACAGTTCCTTCACCTGTGGCGTGTAGTGGCTGAGCTTGCGGATCGATTCCACCGGCGACAGCTCGGTGTTCTCGATCGACAGCAGCTGCAGCGTGATCAGCTCGGGGAAAGTGACGAAGTCGGCGCTGTAGTCGGCGGCGATGTCGGTGAAGTATTCGACCTGGGTGGCGAACTCCTCGAACGAAGCGATTCGCCGCTGCTGGTATTGCACCGAGGCCACCCGCACCGAATCGGGCAGCAGCCGGGCCGAGGTGATCGGCGGGATGTCGGGCTGGTCGAGCAGTTGCGGGTTGCGCCAGACCAGATGCACGGCGTAGCCCAGCGACTCGTGGTCGGATGGCACGTAGGCGCGCAACACGCCGATTACTTCGAAATCGTTGGACAGCTGGAAGCTCAGCGTCTGGTCGCGGCGCCTGCCTTCCACCACGGCCTGCACGTAGGCCTCGGCGCTGCCGTAGCGCTGGATGTTCCGCGCCAGCCCGGGGATGCGCCCGCCGAACACGATGCCGCGCAGCTTGAGGTCCATGCACAGGCGCTTGCGCGCCTGGTACAGCCGCTGGCCGATGCGCATGCCGCGGTAGTCCGGGTGCACCACCACTTCCATGCCGTACAGCCAGTTGCCGTCCGGCTTGTGGCGCGAGCCCATGCCGCCGCCGGTGATCTGCATCCAGGTGTGGGTGCTGAGCGCGGTGGCCTCGTCGATGCGGAAGGTCGCGCAGTAGCCCACGATCACGCCTTCGTACTCGACCACGAACTGGCCTTCCGGGAAGTGCGTCTGCTGCGAGCGCAGCATCTCGGCGGAGTGGCCCCACTCGGGCGTGTAGATGCGCGCGGTCAGCAGGACCAGGGCCGGCACGTCGGCCGGGGTGGCCAGGCGCAGCTGCAGTTTTGGGGCGTTCTCGCTGGTCTTGCGGATCATCGCCCGATCATGCCCAGGCCGGCGGCAAACGCGGGTGAAGGGGATTTCACGGAGGCGGTTACACTGCGCAGCATCGCGTACCGGAGCCGATCCATGAATGACAGCACTGCCGTTGCCCACTTCAAGGCCGGCCAGCTATGGCGCGCGCATGGCTGGCAGGCCGATGCGGCGCTGGGCGTGTCCGCCGATGGACGCCTGCTGGCACCGACCGGCGCGGCCGCCGAAGCGCTCGGCCGCTGGGTGCTGCCGGGCATGCCGAACCTGCATTCGCACGCGTTCCAGCGCGCGATGGCGGGGTTGGCCGAGCGGCGCGGCAAGGCCGAGGACAGCTTCTGGAGCTGGCGCGAAACGATGTACGCGTTCGCCGCCACGATCGGCCCGGATGAACTCAAGGCGATCGCCGCCCAGCTTTACGTCGAGATGCTCAGGGCCGGCTACACCAGCGTCTGCGAGTTCCACTACCTGCACCACCAGCCGGACGGCACGCCGTACGCCCGGCCCGAGGCGATGTCGCTGGCGCTGATCGAGGCCGCACGCGAGGCCGGCATCGGCCTGACCCTGCTGCCAGTGCTGTACCTCAGCGGCGGCTTCGACGGCCGTGCGCTGAGTGCGCGCCAGCGCCGTTTCGGCCATGCCGTTGATGCCTGGCTGCGCCTGCTGGAGACGCTGCGCCGGCAGCAGAACGACGAGGTGTGCGTGGGCATCGCGCTGCATTCGCTGCGCGCGGTGCCGGAGTCCGCGCTGCGCGAAGTGCTGGCCAGCGAGCTGGCGGCCAGCGGGCCGATCCACCTGCACATCGCCGAGCAGGTCGGCGAAGTGCAGGACTGCCTGGCCACCCGCGGCGCGCGGCCGGTGGAATGGCTGTTCGAGCACGCCGCGGTCGACGCGCGCTGGTGCCTGGTGCATGCCACCCACCTCACGGCGGCGGAAACCACGCAGCTGGCGCGCAGCGGCGCGGTGGCCGGGCTGTGCCCGACCACCGAGGCGAACCTGGGCGACGGCCTGTTCCCACTGGCCGACTACCTCGATGCCGGCGGTACGCTCGGCATCGGCTCGGACTCGCACATCTCGATCTCGCCGGTGGAGGAACTGCGCTGGCTGGAATACGGCCAGCGCCTGGCCACCCGCCACCGCAACATCGGCGCGCGGCAGCCGGGCGACAGCGTGGGCGAGACGCTGTGGCGCGCCGCGCTGCGTGGTGGTGCCCAGGCCGCGGGTCGGCCGGTGGGTGAACTGCGCGACGGCGCGCGCGCCGACCTGATCGTGCTGGACGACGCCTCGCCGCTGCTCGCCGCGCGCGACGCCCGCTCGCTGCTGGACAGCTTCCTGTTCGCCGGCAACACGCCGCTGGTGCGCGACGTGATGGTCGGCGGGCGCTGGCAGGTGCGCGACTTCCGCCATCGCGACGAGGAACGCATCGCGCAGCGTTATCGGCGCGTGGTCGACTCGCTCGAAGTTGCCTGAAGTCATGAACCGGCACGCGCGCCGCGGTTAGCCTGAACGCCATCGCCGCCTTCGGGCGGTTGCCGGGCGGAGTGCATGCATGGCTGTGGTCGCGCCGTTGCCGGTCGGGGAGGCGGTGTTCCGTGCCAGCGGCCTGACCAAGACCTATCGCATGGGCGAGGTCGAGGTGCATGCCCTGCGCGGGATCGACCTGGACCTGTTCCGCGGCGAGTTCGTGGTGCTGCTGGGGCCCTCGGGCAGCGGCAAGTCGACCCTGCTGAACATCCTGGGCGGGCTCGACGCGCCCACCGCTGGCGAGGTCTGGTACGAGGGGCATCACCTTACCGGCGCCACGGAGCGCGAGCTCACCCGCTTTCGCCGCGAACACGTCGGCTTCGTGTTCCAGTTCTACAACCTGATTCCCAGCCTCACCGCACGCGAGAACGTGGCGATCGTCACCGAGATCGCCGAGCAGCCGATGACGCCGGAGGAGGCGCTGGCGCGGGTGGACCTGGCCGACCGCATGGACCACTTCCCGGCGCAGCTGTCCGGTGGCCAGCAGCAGCGGGTGGCGATCGCCCGCGCGATCGCCAAGCGGCCGGCGGTGCTGCTGTGCGACGAGCCCACCGGCGCGCTCGATTCGGCCACCGGCGTGCGGGTGCTGGAGGCGCTGGAACGGGTCAATGCGGAACTCGGCACCACGACGGTGGTGATCACCCACAACGCGGACATCGCGCGCATGGCGCATCGCGTGCTGTACCTGGGCGACGGCCGTGTCGTGCGCGAGGAGCGCCCGGCGCAGCGCACGCCGGCGAAGGAGCTGCGCTGGTGAGCGCGCTGACGCGCAAGGCATGGCGCGACCTGTGGCACCTGCGCGGGCAGGCGCTGGCGATCGCGCTGGTGATCGCCAGCGGCGTCGCCACGCTGGTGATGTCGCAGTCCACCTACGAATCGCTCACCGCGACGCGCGAGCAGTTCTACCGGCAAGGCGCGCTGGCCGACCTGTGGGCGCCGCTGGCGCGTGCGCCGGACACCCTGCTGGCACACCTGGCGGCGCTGCCCGGCGTGCAGACCGTGCAGGCGCGGCTGCTGGCACTGGGCACGCTGGGTGTGCCCGGTTTCGACGAGCCGGTGCGCGCCGAGGTGGTGTCGTTGCCGCTGCAGGGTGGCCAGCCGCTGCTCAACCGGGTGCAGCTGCGCAGCGGCCGCCTGCCGGCTCCGGAGCTCGACAACGAGGTGGTGGTGGGCGAGGCGTTCGCCGCGGCGCACGCCTTGCGTGTCGGCGACCGCCTGCGGCTGACCCTGCGCGGTCGCCAGCGCTGGCTGCGCGTGGTCGGTGTGGGCACCTCGCCGGAGTACGTCTACCAGAGTCCGCCGGGTGCGGTCTTTCCCGACTTCAAGCGCTATGCCGTGCTGTGGATGAACCGCCACGCGATGGAAAGGGCGCTGGACATGGATGGCGCGTTCAACAACGTGGTGCTGCGCCTGCTGCCGGCGGCACGGCCCGCCGCGGTGATCGTCGGGCTGGACGCCGCGCTGGCGCGCTACGGCGGCGTCGGCGCCTACGGCCGCCACGAACAGACCTCGGCGCGCTACCTGGAAGAGGAAATGCGCCAGCTGCGGACCATGGCGCGGCTGTTCCCGGCGATCTTCCTGGGCGTGGCCGCGTTCCTGCTGCACGTGGTGCTGATGCGCCTGATCGGCACCCAGCGCGAGCAGATCGGCGTGCTCAAGGCGTTCGGCTACGGGCATCGCGCGCTGGCGGCGCACTACCTGGGCATGGCCGCGGTGATCGCGCTGCTGGGCGCGGGCCTGGGCATCGCGCTGGGCGCCGCCCTGGGCAGCTGGCTGGCGCACGTCTACCAGGGCATCTACCGGTTTCCGTTCCTCGCCTATCGGCTCAGCGCCGGGGCGATCGCCACCGGTGCCGCGGTCAGCCTGGCCGCCGCCGCGGCCGGTGCGCTGATGGCGCTGCGTGCGGCTGCCAGCCTGCCGCCGGCCGAGGCGATGCGCGCCCCGGCGCCGCCGCGCTTCGGCCCCACGCTGGTCGAGCGGCTGGGCCTGCAGCGCTGGTTGTCGCAGCCGGCGCGGATGATCCTGCGCGACCTGGAGCGCCGCCCCGGCCGCGCCGCGTTCACCGTGCTCGGGCTGGCGCTGGCCTGTGCGGTGATCATGGTCGGCCGCTTCCAGGGCGATGCGGTCGGCTACATGGTCGACACCCAGCTCAGCCTCGCGCAGCACCATGACCTGGCGGTGACCTTCATCGAAGCGGCGCCGCGGCGGGTGCTGTTCGAGCTGGCCGCGCTGCCCGGCGTGCGCGAGGCCGAGCCGATCCGGACGGCGCCGGTGCGGCTGGTCCATGGCCTGCGCAGCTATCGCACGGTGATCGAGGGGCTGCCGCCGGCGGCGCGCCTGCGCCGGCCGCTGGATGCCCGGCTGGGCGCGGTGACGCCGCCGGCCGATGGCGTGCTGCTGACCGACTACCTGCAGCGCATGCTGGCGCTTGAGCCTGGCGACACGATCGAGGTGCAGGCCCTGCAGGGGCACCGCCACGTGCGCGAGGTGCGCGTGGCCGGCTTCGTGCACGAGACGATCGGGGCGCAGGGCTACATGGATCTGGACGCACTGAACCGGCTGCTCGGCGACGGCGACGTGGTTTCCGGCGTGCTGCTCGGCGTGCTGCCCGGTGCCGAAGCGGACGTCTACACGCGACTGGATCGCCGCCCGTGGGTGGCCGGCATCAGCTCGCGGCTGGCGTCGGTGCGCAGCTTCTACGCCACCATGGGCGAGAGCCTGCTGGTGTTCACCTGGGTGGCCGCCCTGCTCGGCGGGGTGATCAATTTCGGACTGGTCTACAACGCGGCGCGGATCAGCCTGTCCGAACGCGGCCGCGAACTGGCCAGCCTGCGCGTGCTGGGCATGACCGAGGGCGAGGTGAGCGCGCTGCTGCTGGGGCAGCTCGGCCTGCTGGTGGCGATCTCGCTGCCGTTCGGCTTCGCCGCGGGCTGGGGCCTGTGCTGGGTGATGGTGCAGGGCTTCCAGTCCGAGCTGTTCCGCATCCCGATCCGGCTGACCACCGCCACCTACGCGTTCGCCGGGCTGATGGTGCTCGGCGCCAGCGTGGTCTCCGCGCTGCTGGTGCACCGGCGCATCGCGCGGCTGGACCTGATCGCCGTATTGAAGACCCGCGAGTGAGGACTGCCTGATGAGTGTGAAGCACCGCCGCTGGATCGTTGCCGCCGTCGCGGTCGCCGCCGTCGTTGCCGCGGCGTGGTGGGCACTGCAGTCCGCGCCGCGGCCACTCGACGTGGTGGCGGTCACGCGCGGCCCGCTGGTGCAGCGGTTCGAGGAAGAGGGCCGCACGCAGTTGCCGCGGCGCTGGGTGCTGACGGCGCCGATCGCCGGCACGCTGCGGCGGATCGACCTGCTGCAAGGCGACGCGGTGAAGGCCGGGCAGCTGGTGGCGGTGATCGAGCCGCTGCAGGGTGCCCTGCTGGACCCGGCCAACCGCACCCGCCTGCTGGCCGAGGAGCAGGCCGCGCAGGCCTCGATGCAGGCCGCGCAGCAACGGTTGGCGGCCGCCCAGGCCGATGCCGACCTGGCCGCGCGCGACGCTGGCCGCATGCGCGCGCTCGGCGCGTCCGGCGTGGTGAGCGTGGCCGCGCTCGACGAAGTCGAGGCACGGCTGGCCCGCGCGCGCGCGGCGGCCGCGGCGGCGCAGGCCGAGCGCCGCGCCGCCGAGCAGCAGCGCGCGGCACTGGCGGCGCTGCTGCTCGGCCAGGGCCGCAGCGGCGGGCAGGTGGTCGAGCTGCGGGCGCCGATCGACGGCGTGGTCCTGCATCGTTTCCAGGAAAGCGCGGCGCCGGTGCAGGCCGGGCAGTCGCTGCTGGAACTGGGCGACCTGCGCCAGCTCGAGGTGATGGTGCAGGCGCTGTCGCAGCAGGCGATCGCGCTGCGGCCGGGTTCGCCGGCGCGGATCCTGCGCTGGGGCGGCGAAGGCGCGCTGCCGGCGCGGGTGACGCGGATCGAGCCGGGCGGTTTCACCAAGGTCTCGGCGCTGGGTGTGGAGGAACAACGCACCCTGGTGTGGCTGGACATCACCGCGCCGCGCGCGCAGTGGGAGCCGCTGGGCGACGGCTACCGGGTCGAGGTGGAGTTCGAGGTGGGGCGTCGCCCCGACGTGCTGCAGGTGCCGTCCAGCGCGCTGTTCCGCGACGGCCGGCGCTGGGCGGTGTACCGCGTGGCCGGCGGCCGCGCGCGGCTGACGGCGGTCACCCCGGGGATGCAGGGCGATGGCGCGACGGAGATCGTGGCGGGTCTGCGCCAGGGCGAACGGGTGGTCGCCTATCCGGACGACCGCATCGCCGACGGCTTGCGCGTGCGCCCGCTGGCCGCCTCGCCGTGAAGGCGCGGGCGCCGTTCGCGGGGAGCGGCCCGTGCGGCGGTCGGGCAATCGGTTTAGCCTGTGTGCGCGTTGCGTGCCGTCGACGACGGTTTTCCGAAAACCACCGGGGGAGAGTCCCATGCAAAGTTCTGCGGATCTGGGCAAGTTGGTGCTTCGTGTCGTGTTGGGTGGGTTGATCCTGTTCCATGGCGTGTCCAAGCTGATCCACGGGCCGGGCTACATCATCGGCGTGGTCACCGGCGCCGGCCTGCCGTCGATGCTGGCCTACGGCGTGTATGTCGGCGAGGTGCTGGCGCCGCTGCTGCTGCTGGCCGGGTGGTGGAGCCGGGTCGGCGGGCTGATCATCGTGATCAACATGCTGGTGGCGATCGGGCTGGTGCACATGGGCCAGCTCGCCACGCTGGCCGACACCGGCGGCTGGGCGCTGGAACTGCAGGGCATGTTCCTCGGCACCGCATTGGCGATCATGCTGCTCGGCGCCGGCCGCTACAGCCTCGGCGGCAGCAACGGCCGCTGGAACTGAGCGGCCTTTCGTCCGCCATCGGTTGACCGGAACGCCCGCCTGTAACGGCGGGCGTTTCGCATGCACTCCACCGTTGCCGTGCCCGGGTGCTTCGCAGGCGCGGCGCGATTTGCCACACTCGACGTTTGGCCCGATGGCACCGCATGCGTACGAATGCCCTTGCCGCGGTGGGACTGGCGCTGTGCTCGGCGCTGTTCTTCACGCTCACCTACGTGCTCAACCGCAGCCTGGTCGCTGGCGGCGGGCATTGGGCGTGGGCGGTGATCCTGCGCTACCTGATCACGTTGCCGCTGCTGGCCGTGGTGCTGCCGCTGCAAGGCGGGCTGGGCGAATTGCCGCGCGAACTGCGCCGGCATGCGCGGCCGTGGCTGCTGTGGAGCAGCGTGGGCTTCGTGCTGTTCGGCGTGCCGCTGACCTGGGCGGCCAGCAGCGGGCCGTCGTGGCTGGTCGCCGGCAGTTTCCAGACCACCGTGCTGGCCGGGCCGCTGCTGGCGCCGCTGATCTATCGCGACGAACGGCGCCGGCTGGCGTGGCACACGCTGGCGCTCGGCGCGCTGATCGTGGCCGGCGTGTTCGCGCTGCAATGGGGCCATGCGCAGGGGCAATTGCACGCCGGCGACTGGCTGGCGATCGGCGCGGTGGTGCTGTCCGCCTTTGCCTATCCGCTGGGCAACCGCCAGCTGCTGCTGCACCTGGAGCATTGCGACAGCCGGCTCAACGCGGTGCAGCGGGTGGTCGGCATGACGCTGTGCAGCTGGCCGCTGTGGCTGGCGTTCGCGCTGGTCGCGTGGTTCGCGGTCGGCCCGCCGACGCTGCGCGAGGCGCTGCTGGCCGGCGGCGTGGCACTGTCGTCGGGCACCATCGCCACCATCCTGTTCTTCCGCGCCACCGACATGGTGCGCCGCGAGCCGACCGCGCTGGCCGCGGTGGAGGCGATGCAGGCGGCCGAGCTGCTGTTCGCCACGCTGCTCGGCGTGCTGTTCCTCGGCGAGGCGTGGCCGCACGGCTACGCCGCGTTCGGCGCGCTGGCGATCATCGTCGGCATCGCGCTGTTCGGCTGGGTCAGCGGGCGCGGTGCGGCCGGGCATGACGAGGAAGTGCGCGCGTTGCGCGGCGACCGCAGTGCCTGAAGGACATGACTGCCGGCACGTGCAGGCATCGTGGCGACGGCGTATCCCGGAACGTTCCGGACCGCCTGCAGAGAAACCCATGCCGACAGACATCCGTCCTTCGCCAAGGCTTGCCGTCCTTTACGGCGGTTTCGTCGCCGGCTCGCTCGACATTCTTGCCGCGGCGCTGATCAACCGGGTCGATCCGCCCATCATCCTGCGCGCGATCGCCAGCGGCCTGCTCGGTCGCGCCGCGTTCCAGGGCGGCTTGCCGGTCGCGGCGCTGGGCTTGCTGCTGCAGTGGGCGATGTCGCTGCTGATTGCGGCGATCTTCGTGTTCGCCGCCGGGCGGATGGCCTGGCTGGGCCGGCGCTGGATCGCGGCCGGCCTGCTTTATGGTGTGGTGGTGTTCGTGGTGATGGAGTACGTGGTGGTGCCGCTGTCCGCGGCGGCGAAGCCGCATTTCAGCGCACTCTCCCTCGTCGAGAACCTGCTGGCGATGCTGCTGTTCGGCCTGATTGTGGCGTTCTTCGCCCGCGGCATCCGGCCCCGCTCGCCCCCGGATCAAGTCCGGGGCAGGCTCTGAGCGGCGCCGGTCACGGATGGCGGGCATTTCGGCGCGAGCTACACTCGCCGCGGACGGGAGCGCCTCTGCTCCCCCGGATTGATGCGAGCCGATGACCGATTCTGCAGACGGGCTTGTCCACCACGGCACGCCCGCGTTCCGGCGCACCAACCTCGCGCTGTTCGCCGCCGGCTTCGCCACCTTCGGGCTGCTGTACTGCGTGCAGCCGCTGATGCCGGAGTTCAGTCGCCACTACGCGGTGAGCGAGGCGGCGGCGGCCTTGTCGTTGTCGCTGACCACCGGCGTGCTCGCGTTCGCGATGCTGTTCGCCGGCGGCGTCTCCGACGCGTGGGGGCGCAAGCCGGTGATGGTGGCCTCGCTGCTGGCTTCGGCGCTGCTGGTGCTGGTGACCGCGGCGATGCCGGACTGGACCGCGCTGCTGGTGGTGCGCACGCTGCTCGGGCTGACCCTGAGCGGGCTGCCGGCAGTGGCGATGACCTATCTCGGCGAGGAGATGGACGCCGACTCGATCGGCCTGGGCATGGGCCTATACATCAGTGGCAGCGCGGTCGGCGGCATGGGCGGGCGGCTGATTTCCGGCGTGCTGGCGGACTTCTTCGGCTGGCGCATCGGCGTGGCGGTGGTCGGCGTGATCGGCGTGCTGGCCGGGCTGGTATTCTGGCGCGCGCTGCCGCCGTCGCGGCATTTCATGGCGCAGCCGCTGCGCTGGCGCACGCTGGCGGGGCGCTTCGCCGGCATGTTCCGCGACCGCGGCCTGCCGTGGCTGTTCGTCGAGGGCTTCCTGCTGCTCGGCGCGTTCGTCACCGTCTACAACTACCTCGGCTACCGGCTGATGGCGCCGCCGTACAAGCTGAGCCAGGCGGTGGTCGGGTCGATCTTCGCCATCTACCTGATCGGCACGTTCAGCTCCGCGTGGATGGGCCACCTGGCCGGCAAGCGCGGCCGGCGCAAGGTGTTGTGGACGGCGTTCGCGCTGATGCTGGCCGGCGTGGCGTTGAGCATGGCGCGGCCGCTGCCGCTGGTCATGCTCGGCATCGTGGCGATCACGTTCGGCTTCTTCGGCGGCCACTCCATCGTCAGCAGCTGGGTCGGCCGCCGCGCCGGTGCGGCGAAGGCGCAGGCCGCGTCGGTGTATCTGTTCTGCTACTACATGGGTTCGAGCATCGCCGGCGCCAGCGGCGGGCTGTTCTACGCGTCGTTCGGCTGGAGCGGGGTGGCGCTGTTCGTCGGCCTGCTGGTGCTGGCCGGCCTCGCGATCGCGCTGGCGCTGTTCCGCCTGCCGCCGCTGGCCGACGTGGCCACGCCGCCCACGCCGATGAGCAAGGGCGCGATGGGGTAAGCGCGCCCCTGTGCGCGAATGCTGCTGGCTTTGATCAAGCCCCCGAGCCATCGCGCACAGGGTGCGTTCCTGCAGGGATTTATTGCGCGGCGGGCTTCAGCATGCCCTTCACCGCGTCGTAGTCGCCGTCGTTCGCGGCGGCGGGCAGGCCGAGCAGGTGGGTCATCAGCGGGTAGACGTCCACGTTCGGGAACGCCGGCAGCTGCGCGCCGACGCGGAACGCGGGGCCGTGCGCCACGAACAGCGCCTGCATCAGCGGCTCGGCATTGTCGTAGCCGTGCTCGCCCAGGCTCAGCCGGCCCTTGCGTTTCGCCGCGTGCTCGCTGGTGGTGATGCGCCAGTGCACGTTCGCCAGGCACAGCAGCTGCGGCACGCGCGGGTTGCTGCCGTAGGCCAGCCGCGCCGGCACGCGGGTCTTGTCCCAGCACTGCATGTGCGGCTGTGGCTGCTCCAGGGTCCGTTCGATCTGCGCGAAATCGGCGCGCGCCGCGGCGCTGTCCGACGCCGGGTTGAAACCGGCCAGGATGCCCAGGCTGACCGTGTGCACCCGGTCGAGCGGGACCAGCTGGTCGATCAGCACGCTGTTCGCCTCCGGCACGCCGGCCATGCCGTGGTCGGACAGCACGATCAGGTTGATCCGGTCGAACAGGCCGCGCTGTTGCAGTCCCGCGACCAGCCGCGCCAGCGCGGTGTCGGTCTCGCGCAGCGCCGCGTTCACCTGCGCCGTGTCCGGTCCGTAGAGATGGCCGGCGTGATCGACCGCGTCGAAGTACAGGGTGAGGAAGCCGGGGCGCTCGGCGGCCGGAAGGTCCAGCCAGGCCAGCACCTGGTCCACCCGCTGGTCGGGTGTGACGTTGCCGTCGAACGGCTTCCAGTAATCCGGCCGATGGCCGTGGATGTCCGCCTCCGAGCCGGGCCAGAACATGATGCCGGTGCGCAGACCGTGCTGGTCCGCGGTCTCCCAGATCGGCGTGCCACCGGCCCACCAGCGGCCGTCGCTGATTGCGTGGCGGCTGCTCAGCGAGAACTTGCCCAGCTGCGGGTCGAACATCGTGTTGTTGACCACGCCGTGATGGTCCGGGGTGAGGCCGGTGATCAGGGTGTAGTGGTTCGGGAACGTCAGCGACGGAAACGCCGGCTGCATCGAGGTGGCCTGCACGCCGCCTTGCGCCAGCATCGCCAGGGTCGGGCTGAGCCCGCGCTGCAGGTAGTCGGGGCGGTAGCCATCGATCGAGATCAGCAGCAGCGGGACGGGTTGGCCGGTCGGCGTCGCGGCGGCAGTGGCGGGCAGGGCCGGGCGCTGCGTGGCGCAGCCGAAGCTGAATGCTGCCAGCGAACACAGCAGCAGGCGAAACAGGATTTTCATGCAGGGGACCTTACGATGGATTCAAGCCATCGCATGATCGCGCACCGCCATGACCATTACACGTATCGTTGGACATTTCCCGCTGCGGCGCACGTTGCTCGTCGGCGCGCTGGCGCTGGCCCCGTTCGGCGCCGCCTGCGCCTGGCAGCAGTCCGGCGCGCAGCCAGTGATCCGTCCGGTGCCGCCGAGCGTGCGCTTCCAGCAGGACGCCCAACAGCAGCAGGTACGCGACGAGTTGCAGAAGAGCCAGCTGCAGCAGCAGCTCCGCCAGAGCGTGTCGGACAACGCGAAGCTTCCGGCGGCGAAGGATGCACGCGCCCAGCGGCAGCTCGACCAGGCCGAGCAGGCGCAACGCGATCGCGACCGTGCCCGGGAACAGGATCTGCTCGACCGCGCGCGTGATGCGAGCGAGCTGCCGCGGGTGCTGCCGCAGCCGTTGCCGGCATCCGGACGCAGCGGCGGCTGAGCGGGCGCTCCCACGGGGCTTCAGTTTCAGCCGAACAGGTCGCCGTGCGCGGTGCGCTGTTCCAGATCCAGCAGGTAGCGTTTCGTCGGCAGGCCGCCGCCGAAGCCGGTGAGGCTGCCGTCCGCGCCGATCACCCGGTGGCACGGCAGCACGATCGGCAGCGGGTTGCGCCCGTTCGCGGCGCCGACCGCGCGCACCGCCAGCGGCTTGTCGATGCGCCGGGCCAGTTCGCCGTAGCTGATCGTGACGCCGTACGGAATCCGCCCCAGCTCATGCCACACCTCCAACTGGAACGGCGTGCCGACGGGGTGCAGCGGCAGCTCGAAGTGCTGGCGCTCGCCGGCGAAGTATTCCTCCAGCTGCACGCGCGCGAACTTCAGCGGCGTGGCCTCGCGGACCCAGCCCGGGTGCGCCTTCTTCGGATGGCGTTCGCGCTCGAACCAGACCTCGCGCAGGCCGCGGCCGTCCGCGACCAGGCGCAGCGTGCCGACCGGGCTGTCCATCTCGTCGTAGTAAACGGTGTCGGGTTCGTTCGTCATGCGGTCGCCTCCGGTTTTTTCCGGCGTGCCGGCGACGGTGCTTCCGATGCGCCGCGCCACAAGTGGATGACGGCGTACGCGCGCCACGGCCGCCACGCGTCCGCGCGTTCGGTGAGTGCCTTCGTACTCAGCGGCGCGGCATCCGGCGCCGCCTCGCGGCGCAGGATCAGGTCCGCCGCCGGGAACGCGTCCGGGTCGCTCAGCGCGCGCATCGCGATGTAATGCGCGGTCCATGCGCCGATGCCGGGCAGCGCGACCCAGCGCGCCACGAACGCATCCAGCGATTGCTCCGCGCGGAAATCCACGCGGCCGTCCAGCAGCGCCTGCGCCATACCGCTGATCGTCGCGGCGCGCGTCGTGGTCAGGCCGATCTCGCGCAGGTCTGCCTGCGCGAGATCGGCCGGCGTCGGGAACAACCGTTCCAGCCCCGGCAGCGGCGCCGCCGGCAGCGGTTCGCCCCAGCGCTGCACGACGCGCGTCGCCAGCGTGCGCGCCGCGGCCACGCTGATCTGCTGGCCGAGGATCGCGCGCACCGCGATCTCGAAACCGTCCCAGCCGCCGGGCAGGCGCAGGCCAGGGTGGCGCGTCACCAGCGGGCCGAGCACGGCGTCGCGGCGGAACGTGTCCGCGATCGCCTGCGGGTTCGCGTCCAGGTCGAACATCCGCCGCAGCGTCGTCACCACGCCGAGCAGCTGCGTCGGTTGCGGGCAGTGCAGCTGCAGTTGCAGCGCATGCTCGCCGCCCGGCCACGCGCTCAGGCGCAGCCAGCCCGGTGCGTCCGCCGGGCCGAACACGCGCGCATAACTGTGTTCGTCGACCTGTTCCACGCCTGGCAGCGCGCGCGTGCGCAGGAACGCGAGCAGCGCGTCGAACGCATACGGCGGCCGGTAGCCGAGCCGCAGCAGCAGCGCCGCGCCGACTGCCGCGCGCGGGTGCCGGCGCAGTTCGCGCGGCGCGATGCGGTTCGCCTGCGCAAACGCCGCGTTGAACCGGCGCAGGCTGCGGAAGCCGGAGGCGAGCGCGACTTCCGTCACCGGCAGCGCGGTCTCGGTCAGCAGCTGTTTCGCGAACAGCAGTCGGCGCGTCGTGTGCACGCTGACCGGCGGCGCGCCGATGCGCTCGACGAACAGCCGGCGCAACTGCCGCGCGCCGATGCCGACGCGCGCCGCCAGTGCGTCCAGCGATTGCTCCGCCAGCGCGCCGGCCTCGATCAGCTTCAGCGCGCGCGCCACCACATGATCGCCGCGCTGCCACTGCTCGTTGCCCGGCGCCAGTTCCGGCCGGCAGCGCAGGCACGGCCGGAAGCCGGCCGCTTCCGCGGCGGCCGCGTTCGCGTAGTAGCGCACGTTCTCGCGCTTCGGCGCCGGCGCCGGACATACCGGTCGGCAGTAGATGCCGGTGCTGGCGACGGCGGTGAAGAACAGGCCGTCGAAGCGCGCGTCGCGGCTCAGTCGGGCCTGTTCGCAGACATGCGTGGCGGGCAGGGTGGGCAGTTCGTTCATGGCGGCAGGCTAACACCGCCGCCGTGGCCGCACTCGCCGTTTTCGGACATCAATGGCGCAGGCTGGCTATCGTGGTCCGCGGCGCGGGCAGCGGCATGCAAACGGGCCGGTCGGGACGGTACGCTCGACCGGCCTGGACATCAGTTCGCGTGATCGATCCACGCAAGCGGTGCATGTGTTTCGTTGCGGCATTTCACTTGATCGGCGCCATCAGGTGCTCGTACGGCGTGTCGGCCCACATCACGTACGGTGCCGCCGTATCCGGATCGGCGCTTTTCGGATAGTTCGCATAGAACGCCGGATCCGCGCCGACGATCATCACGTGCGGTCCGGTCTTGATCCAGTGATTGCTGCTGTCCGGTTTCTGCGCGTACGGGTCCGTATTGCTCGCGTCCGTGCCGCCGGCCAGCATGTACATCAAGCCGAGCTTGCCGGTCGGCGGCGTCTTCTTCGCCATGTACGCGTTGATCCATTCCAGCGCGTTCTGGTCCATGCACATCGGGTCCGGCCCCGGCGTGGACGGGTTGTCCGGCATGCAGGTGAACCCGTTCGTGCCCTTGCGCAACGTGCGCATCGTGCCATCCGCACCCATTGCCATGATCGTCGCGTCCTTCGCGACGCGTGCCGGCGCCGCGTGCATCGCGCTCGCGATCATTTGCGCATCGCTCATGGCCGGGTGTTCCGCGGCCCTCACGCCGCCTCCGACGGCGAACAGGGCAGCGGCGACGATGGCTCCGTTTTTCCAGCTCGGTTTTTTCAGGCCTGCGGTACGCATGACAACCTCCTCACAGTGACTTGTGACGGTCACGCCGGGGTTCCCGGCAGGAAGTCTGTGCCGGCGCCATGGCGCGGTCAATCGGCGCGCTGGCCGGGCCGGGCAGCGGTCCAGGACCGCCCGGGGCGTGCGTACCGGCCGGCACGGATCAGCGCGTGCCTGCGGCGGCCGGGCAATCGGGCCGGCGGCCGGCATGGAACGCGGCGACATCCGCGTCGCTCGCCGGCCGGCCGGCGTCGCCGCCGTCGAATACGACGCGCCAGGCGCCATCGCCGGCGCGGCGCCACACCGTCGCGAAGCGGCCGGCCACGTAACGCGGCGTCGCGCCCGGCGCCGGATTCTCGAACAGGTAAGCACCGCTGGAATACGCCAGCGTGCCGTCGCCCGAGGTCACGACCTGCTGCGGGTACCAGTCCACCCGCTGCGTCTTGCCCGCGATGAACGCGGCCCAGTGCTGCCGCACCGCGGCCAGCCCGCGCGTCGGCTGCGGCGTGTTCGCGTCGAAGATCGCGTCCGCCATGACGTGCTCGGCGAACGCCGCTGCGTCGTGTCGCTGCACGCTCTGCGCAAACGACAGCTCGCGCTGCCAGACCTGGCATGCGGGCGTACCCGCCGCCGGCGGCGCGGCAGCGAACGCGGCTGGCGCGCAGGCGATCCATAACGGCAACAGCAACAACCCGGCTCGGCGTGGCATCGGTGTTCTCCTCGTTCGTGGCGCGGTGCGGCAGCTTCCCGCGACAGCCGACGACGTGCCAGTGCCGCCTCGACGTCGGCCGAGCCTGCCCGACAGCACGCCGTCGCGGCGCTTCAGGCCGTGGTACAGCGCCGCCGCCATGTGCGCCAGGAACGTCAGGAACAGCAGCATCGCGAACCAAGTGTGCAGGTGGCGCAGCACGGCGAACGCGCCCGGGCTGGCCGGAAAGATCGGCGGCAGCCGCAACGACGTGCCCAGCAGCAGCGACAGGCGATCGAGCGCTCACGGAATCAGGCGTGAGCCCACCACCTCCCTGTACGAGCCGTCCGTGCGTTCGTCGTCAGCTGCCGGTGTTGCGCAGCAGGCCGTCCACTGCGCCGAGCAGGGCGCGGCGATCGTAGGGCTTGGCGAGAAACGCCACGTTTTCCGGGAAATAGGGGAAGCTGCTGCGGGGGTCGGCCGAGATCAGCATGATCCGGATCTGCCGATTCATCTGCGTGCGCTGCGCCAGCTCGATCCCATCGATGCCGCCGGGCATGTGGATGTCGCTTATCAGCAGGTCGATCGTGGCGTCGCTCAGCAGGAGCTTCAACGCCAGGGTGCCGTTGGCGGTAGTGAGGACATGGTATCCCTCGGCCTCCAGTACGATGGTGGTGACCTCCCGTGCGCTGCGGTCGTCCTCGGCCAGCAGGATGGTCCTGTTCTGCACGTGGGTCATGGCTGATCTCGGCAGATGATGTCCGACCATGGCCTGCCTGGCGTAAACACGCAGTGAGGGGCGGATTGTGTCTATGCTAGGCCTCCTCGGCGGCCAGCCACGCATGAACGATCTCGAACGCTACCGGCAGTTGATTGGATTTTCCCTCGACGGTGTGCACGAGCTGGATGTGTGCGGCCGTGTCGTGTACATGAATGACAGCGGCCGTGCCGCGCTGGGCATCGCCGATCCGGTTGCCGCGATCGGCCAGCCACTGGCCAGGTTCTGGCCCGAGCCGACGCATGCCGCGATCGAGGCGGCGCTGGTCGCCGCGCGCAACGGGCAGTCGATGCAATTCACCCAGATCCTGCCGTCGGCCAGCGGCGACGACGGCTGGTGGCTGGTCAGCGTGCATCCTTACCTGGATGCGGCTGGCCAGGTCGATGGCATCGCCGTGATCAGCCACGACATCAACGAGCCGGTGCAGGCCAAGCTGGCGCTGGATCGGGTGATCCACGGCCTGCACAACCGGCTCAGCCTCAGCGAACTGGCTGGCGAAAACGGTGCCGCCCGCAACGAGGCGCTGGCCCGGCAACTGGCGCGTGCGCGGATATTCCAGCAGGAAGCGGCCGGTCGCGAGCACTCGCTGAAGCTGCAACTGGGCCTGGCCAGTGCGGCACAGGCGGTGGCGGAGCACGCCTCGCAGCAGGCGCAGAAGAACGAGGCGATCGGTCAGTTGGTGGCGGGTCTCTCGCATGACTTCGCCAACATGCTGCAGATAGCCATCGTGGCGTTGAGCAGCATCCAGGACGATCCAGGCAACCTCACCGCTACCCAGCGCCGCCTGCTCGGCTACAGCATGGACGGCGTGCAGCACGCAGCGGTGCTGGCCAAGCGGCTGCTGGCGTTTGCCCGCGTGCACCGCCATACAGCCGAGCCGGTGGAGCTGGTCGCGATCGTCCACGACATCGAGGGCTTCGCCCGCCACAGCCTGGGGGCCGGCATGGATTTCCAGGTCGAACCGGCCGGCGCGGAACTGACGACCCTGGGTGACAGGCATTCCATCGAACAGGCCTTCATCAACCTGTGCACCAACGCGCGCGACGCTTGCCACGGGCAGGGTGCGATCCGGGTTCGTCTCGGCGAGCTGACCGTCAGCGAAGCCGAGAACAGCACGCCGCGGCCGGCGGGCGATTACGTCACCCTGGCTGTCACCGACGATGGCAGCGGCATGGATGAAGCGGTGCGCGAGCGCCTGTTCGAGCCTTACTTCACCACCAAGGCCGAAGGCGCCGGTACTGGCCTGGGCCTGGCCCAGGTGTACGGGGTGGTGCGCCAGGTGGGTGGTTTTGTCGACGTGGAATCTGTGCCGGGCCACGGCACCACGATGACCATGGCATTCCCGCGCCTGCAGTTGCCAACGGCCGCCTGACCCGCCTGCGGCGGGTTCGACCCGTGCGGGTGCTGGCCTATACTCCGGAGTCTGTCTTATCGGAGTTTCCAGGCATGAACGCACCCACCCGCATCGACACCACCCGCACCATCCGCGCACCGCGCGGCAGCGAGCTTTCCTGCAAGAGCTGGCTCAGCGAAGCGCCGTTCCGCATGCTGCAGAACAACCTCGACCCCGAGGTGGCGGAGAACCCGGCCGAGCTGGTGGTGTACGGCGGCATCGGGCGGGCGGCGCGCAACTGGGAGTGCTTCGACGCGATCCTGAAAGCGCTGCGTGAATTGAACGACGACGAGACCCTGCTGGTGCAGTCCGGCAAGCCGGTCGGCGTGTTCCGCACGCATGCCGACGCGCCGCGCGTGCTGATCGCGAACTCCAACCTGGTGCCGCACTGGGCCACCTGGGAGCACTTCAACGAGCTGGATAAAAAGGGCCTGATGATGTACGGCCAGATGACCGCCGGCTCGTGGATCTACATCGGCTCGCAGGGCATCATCCAGGGCACCTACGAAACCTTCGTCGAGATGGGCCGGCAGAGCTACGGCGGCAAGCTCAAGGGCAAGTGGCTGCTCACCGCCGGCCTGGGCGGCATGGGCGGCGCGCAGCCGCTGGCCGCTTCGCTGGCCGGCATGTGCAGCCTCAACATCGAGTGCCAGCAGAGCCGCATCGACTTCCGCCTGAAGACCCGCTACGTCGACGAGCAGGCCAGCGACCTCGACGACGCGCTGGCGCGCATCGCGAAGTACACCGCCGCCGGCGAGGCGAAATCCATCGCGCTGCTCGGCAACGCCGCCGACGTGCTGCCGGAACTGGTGCGCCGCGGCGTGCGCCCCGATGCCGTCACCGACCAGACCAGCGCGCACGATCCGGTCAACGGCTACCTGCCGCAGGGCTGGACGGTGGAGCAGTGGTTCGAGCGCCGCAAGAACGACCCGGTCGGCACCGCGCGGGCGGCCAAGCTGTCGATGAAGACCCACGTGGAAGCGATGCTCGCGTTCCATGCGCAAGGCATCCCCACCTTCGACTACGGCAACAACATCCGCCAGATGGCGCAGGACGTCGGTTGCGACAACGCGTTCGCGTTCCCCGGCTTCGTGCCCGCCTACGTGCGCCCGCTGTTCTGCCGCGGCATCGGCCCGTTCCGCTGGGTCGCGCTCTCCGGCGACCCGGAAGACATCTACAAGACCGATCAGAAAGTGAAGGAGCTGATCCCCGACGACGCCCACCTGCACCACTGGCTCGACATGGCGAAGGAGCGCATCAGCTTCCAGGGTTTGCCGGCACGTATCTGCTGGGTGGGGCTGGGACTGCGCGACAAGCTGGGGCTGGCGTTCAACGAGATGGTGCGCAACGGGGAGTTGAAGGCGCCGGTGGTGATTGGGCGCGATCACCTCGACTCCGGCTCGGTGGCTTCACCGAATCGCGAAACCGAGGCGATGAAGGACGGCAGCGATGCGGTGTCCGACTGGCCGTTGCTCAATGCGATGTTGAATGTGGCCGGTGGGGCGACGTGGGTTTCGTTGCATCATGGGGGTGGGGTGGGGATGGGGTATTCGCAGCACTCCGGCATCGTGATCGTGTGCGACGGCACGGCTGAGGCGGACAAGCGGATTGCGCGAGTGTTGTGGAATGATCCGGGGACTGGCGTGATGCGGCATGCGGATGCGGGGTATGAGATTGCGGTGGAGTGTGCGAAAGAGCAGGGGTTGAAGTTGCCGATGGTTTGACCCGGTGAAAACGGTCGCGGAATGAACCCGCTCTCTTCTATACGCGCGTAAGAAAGCGAGAAAGCGCGAGATGATGAGGCGGGGTGCTGGTTTGACTGATGAGTGTTAGTGCGAGTGGGGCTGGTCGAGGAAGAACGGGTAACAAGCCTTAGAATCCTGAAAGACAAGCTGGACGCCAACGAAGCTGCAGGGGAGCTCGAATCATGGCAAAAACCCAAATCGTGGCAACAAATAACGATTCAAGGATCTTGGTGCGGTCGATCGAGTTCGGTCATCCCCCATTTCGTAAGCTATCCAATCTGAAGCTTTCGATTGCCGAAAGGTTGACATTGATAGCAGGCCACAATGGCATCGGGAAGTCCACGATTCTTGGACTTCTCACGAACACTTTTGGATTAACGGAGGGGCCCAAGAGCTACTTCGGCGATCACTTCTACGCGAACATCGAGAAGATCGTATATCTGGCCCTGGACGAAGTAGAGCCTTCGCAAAAACAATTATCCTCTCAGCCAATAGTTGTCTCCGATGTTGAAGGAGTTATTGTCAGGAAGCGATGCGCGATGACAAAGCGTGTGAAAGAGAAGCGCGCGCGCGTCGTTCCGAGAACCGTCGACCGAGCGGATAATGATCCGGTCGGACAAGATGCCAAGATCCCTCTTCCCACGCTTTACCTCGGCATTCGTCGGCTTGCGTCGATTGGCGAAGCTAATGACCGCGACGTGGCAGTCAGTGAGTCAACTATGCATGTTGATGATCGCAAAGTCATGGTTGACTTCATGAATGCCGTGATTCTTGGAGTCGAGGTCACGACTGACGTCACCGAGCAAAGTATTAAAGGCGCGAATAAGCGAACCAGCCAACCTGGCTACAAGCATCACGATGCCCTTGCCGTGTCGATGGGTCAGGATAGCCTTGGGAGTATCGCTACAGCTCTCGCATCATTCAGCAAACTTAAGCGTGAGCATGATGCAGGTTATAGAGGTGGCCTCTTGGTCATCGATGAGTTGGACGTCGGGTTTCACCCGCATGCAATTGATCGCCTCGCAAAAAATCTAAAGGCATATGCAAAGAAGCTTAACTTGCAGATCATTGCTACTACGCATTCTCCGCGCCTGATTGAGGCAATTCATCCGGATGGGGCTGGGGATCGGCGCGCTCCGGATACAGTGGTGTATTTGCTGGACACAACCACTCCTCGCATCGCAGAAGATCAGTCACTCCAAGCCATCATCGACGATATGTCTCTTCGAGAGGACATGCCCGTCAAAGCTTCGAAGCCAGTTCTCGGTGTGTACTTTGAAGACGAAGAAGGTAAGCAGTTCTTCGATGCTTTGGTTCCGGCCGCTAGGAAGGCCGCTCTTGGCAACAAATACGGCGTAAGGATTCGGCCAATTGGCTTGGGTGTAGGCGGATCGAACCTGATCAAGCTTCCGGATCACGATCCCATTTTCAAAGACCGGGTATTGATCGTTGACGCCGATACTTCGATACCAGAAAGGGCAGCGAGACGAAAGAACACGTTGAAGCTACCGTGCCCGGCGGGAGCCTCCGGTACCGATCGCTCGCCTGAGAACGTCATCAAGAACTTCATTCGTTCAATGATAACGGCAACTGACGGCCACCTCCGACAAGCACTTCTCCAGCTAAGCCCGCCTAACCCGTCTAGCGACAAGCTCTTGGCGGCGTTCTTTCCGGACAATACCGGACAAAGTAACGATCGGGATTCCAGCAAAAGTTGGTGGACAGGCCACTGGGAGAAGTTGAAACGGTGGGGAATACTCAATACGTGGATTGCTCATCATTCCGTAGTAGTTGATCACTTTCTTGACGAGTTCGAGAAAGCTGTAGCGGCAACATCGCGCCGCCTCAAGTAGCCCAATAGGCTCTCCCTAACTCGGTCTTTCTATCTTTATGTACTCAAACAAGCTTTACACACCATTGCGGTATCCGGGAGGCAAAGCCCGATTCGCCTCCTTGATCGAGCTCCTGATGCGTGACAACGGGCTTGATGGTGGGCACTACTTTGAGCCCTATGCCGGCGGGGCGGGTCTTGCACTCATCCTTTTGTTGGACAACGTGGTCGATGCAATCCACATCAATGACGTAGACCCAGCGGTTGCTGTCTTTTGGCGATCAGTCATACACCAGAACAAGAAACTCGTTTCTATGGTGGCAACTCAGCCTGTCAATATGGATGCTTGGCATCATTGGCGGTCGGTGATGTTAGGCATCACGCAAGCCAGCGAACTGGAACGTGGTTTCGCCACATTGTTCATGAATCGCACTAATCGCTCAGGAATCCTCAAGGGTGGAGTGATTGGCGGAAAAGCGCAGAGCGGCGCATACAAGTTGGACGCGCGGTTCATGCGAGATGATCTTTGCCAAAGGTTGACGCGCATCGGGGAGCAAGCAACACGTGTGCACGTATACGAAGAAGATGCGCATGCACTTCTACTGACTTGCCATCATTTCCTTCCTAGTAAGTCCCTGGTCTATCTAGATCCGCCCTACTACGTCAAAGGTGCAGGCTTGTATCGCAACTTCTACAAACACGAGGACCACGCAAGAATAGCTCGGCTTATGGCTAGCAACCGGTTCCGTAGGCCTTGGATAGTTTCCTACGACAACGTGAATGAAATTCAGGAAATGTATGCATTCTCCTCATCCTTCACTTACGGCTTGAACTATACGGCGCAGCGGCGCTACGTCGGAGATGAGGTCATGTTCTTCAGCGAGCGTTTGAAGACCATCAATCTGGACGAAGAACGCTCGCGAGCCGCCTAAAAAAAATCCGAAAAGGTGTCGAAAAGGTGTCAGGGACAATTTCGGGGCGGCAACAGGAGTCGTCAAATTGTCCCTGACACCGTTCTTCGGACACCGTTCTTCGATCCCCTGGAAGTCGACTCTGACCCAGGTTTCAGCCCCTTTTTGTTCCATCAAGTGGCTCTGTCCCTGCTCGATGCTCTTCCGGATAGGCCACTAGCCACAAGGACCTGACGTGAAACCAAGTTGGATGTGCGTGCTTCTGGCAATGACGACGGGACTGAGTGGCTGCATTCAAAATAGCCAGGCGCGACCCACGCTGCCCTACTTACAAGGTGATACGTTCATCGTTCTTGGAGTTTCCGAGCGGGTCAGATTGTCGGTGTTCAAGGGTGAGCTTGACGACTCGTCGTGGAATTGCACGGGGCTCATCAATGTCGCCAACGTGTGGTCGGAAAACAAGTTCATCGTACTCAAGCTGAAGCCGCGCGTTGGAACGGAGGACTATGGCATCGGCCAGATCCTGCCCGACGGTATCGGCGGCGAAAGCTTCGTGGTCACAAAAGGCGTCAGTGTTCCAGCCTTTCATGCGCACCCGGGCAGGGTCACCTTCGTCGGTTCGATCGGCATTTTTCAGCGAGACGGCCGCTTCGGCATCACCCGCGATCCGTCGATCACCGTTGACGATGCCCGGGCATATCTCTCCCGGGCGTACCCCAACCTTCCGAAAGACATCGATGTCGACTATCTCAAGATCGTGCCTGCCAAAGGTGGCTGCTGAAGGACAAGAAGGCGAGCTGCCGATGAGGGGACGGTAATTAAACTCGGATAATTGCTTCCGTTCCCTTTTTAGGAGTCCCCTTTTTAGGATGGCGACGCGTGCAGCTGATGAATGACGCGTGGTAGACATCTTCCAATGTGCAAGCGAGCAGGAGTATCTCGATGAAAGCAAAGGGACTGATCCTCGGTTGCATGTTGCTATGGACGATCGGAGCCGCGCATGCCTCCGATCTGGTGGCAGGCGAAGCGGCGATCCGACGCGGCGACTACGCTGTCGCGCTCGTCGAATTGCGGCCGCTGGCGACCCAGGGAGTTGCTGCCGCGCAGGCTGATATTGGCTCGATGTACCAACAGGGATTGGGTGTAACAAAGGACGTCACTCAAGCCCGTCAGTGGTACTTCAAGGCTGCCACTCAAGGGTTTGGTCCGGCCCAGAGCCGCCTTGGGCATCTGTACATGGATGGTAAGGGCGGTGACCAGGACTACGCCAAGGCGTTCGAGTGGCTGGGCAAGGCCGCAGAGCAAGGGGACGTCGCTGCGCAGAGCAATCTGGGTATGCTGTATTTGAGAGGGTTGGGCACAGCACAAGATTTCGCCAAGGCTGCGGGTTGGTTTTTCGCATCAGCCACCGGCGGAAACGCCTATGCGCAAACCGACCTCGGGCTCATGTATGCCTCAGGACGCGGAGTGCCAAGGGACGTGGCGGTGGGTTATGCATTGCTCGTGCTCTCCGCACCCACCCTTGATGCCAGTAGCGGAGTCGCCGGCGGATCAGCCAGAAACCGCAAGGTGGTTGCCGGCTTGATGACGCCGGCACAGCTCGAAGCAAGCAAGTTACTCGCCAGTCAGATGCGGGTCGAAGGGATACTGCCGACGTTGACCAAGCGCGGGATCGCGCTACCTCAAATCATGCTGGATCCGACCAGGCCGCGCGCCCCTCCCCCTCCTTCGGCAGGAATCCTGCCGGCAGGCATAGACCTGACCTATCAGCGCGCACACCCTGCGCAATATCCCAAGGAAGCGGTTGCCGCACGCCATCAAGGACGTGTTGTCGTATTGGCCGTCCTGACGTCCAACGGCGAGGTCGAGGATGCGAAGGTTGAGAGCAGCAGCGGATATCCTGAACTTGATGCCAGCGCTCTTGCCGCGGTGAGCAACTGGAAGTATGCGCCCTGTACCCGATATCGCCAGCCCGTAGCCTGTTACGTACGGGAACCGGTGAACTTTGCACTGACGGCCGGTTTGGCTGGGTTGGCAGTGAGCACGTCGGGTCAGCAAAGCGATGTTCCTTCTGGTGGCGAATCCAAGTGCAGACCAGAGATGACCGTAAAAGAGTGCGAGTTGACTCGGATGGCTGGGCTTTTGAAGCGGATGGATCAGGCCTCCGCGACGATAGGCAGGTCGCCCGGTGTGGCGGGAAATTCCCTTATGGACAGTTATGCATTGGCCATTCAAACAGCGGTGACAAAGAACTGGCTTTTACCCGATGGTTTGCCCAAGGCGACATGCAGGGTCAATGTTGTCCAGTTGCCGGGTGGCAAGGTCGAGAGTGCCACGGCGGACACAAGCTGCCCGTATGACGATCAGGGGCGACGTTCGGTCGTGAATGCCGTGTTGCGAACCGAAAACTTGCCGTACAAAGGATTCGAAAGCGTCTTTCGGCGAAACATCGTACTTACATTTTTCCCGCCCGAGCCCGTAAGTACGGAACAAACACGAACGGAAAAAAGTGGCGCTATTGGAGGCAATTGACGACAAAGAGTGGCGAATTCAATTCTGAAGTGCACCACCCGATGCGGTAGAGCGGCTCAGGCGCGGTAGCCTGCACAGCTTCACCGCCAAGTGGAACTGCACATGAGCTACGCGCATCTGAGCCAAGACGAACGCTACCAGATTCAGCACCTTCACAACGGTGGCTTCTCGGCCGGCGAGATCGGTGCGCAGATGCAGCGCGCGGCGACCACGATCAGCCGGGAGCTTCGGTGTAACGCAAGCGATGAAGGCAAGTATCAAGCACGACCCGCCCATTGCCAGAGCGCAACACGGCGGCGTGCTGCGAGCACGCTGGCGCGGATTCACCCGGATCAGTGGGTTGCTGTGGAGGCACGCCTGGTCGCTGAGCAGTGGAGTCCCGCGCAGATCGCCAACGAGGTATCCATCAGCCACGAACGCATCTATCAACACATCGCGGCCGATCGTCAGCGTGGCGGCAAGCTCTGGCGGCACCTGCGCTGCCGCAAGCAACGGCGCCGCCATCGTTGCGGCACACCGCGGCAGCGCTTCCGTGGACGGCGTATTGCTGAGCGACCGGCCATCGTGGAAAGCCGCAAACGGGTGGGCGACTGGGAGGGCGACACCATCGTGGGCAAGGGGCTCTCGCGCGTGGTGACCCTGGTCGACCGCAAATCTGGCCTGCTGCGGATGCGTCGCGTACCCAACGGCGAGGCGGACACGGTCATGCGCGCCGTCGTCCACGCCCTGCATCCCTTACAGACTCGCGTGCACACCCTGACCTGGGACAACGGCAGTGAATTCGCCGAACACGCGGTGATCGATATCGCCCTCCACGCGAAGAGCTTTTTCGCCGACCCGTGCTCCTCGTGACAGCGCGGCAGCAACGAGAACACCAACGGATTGGTGCGGCAGTACCTGCCAAAGCGGTGCGATCTCGGTGCTTACACCGATGCCGACATCCAGGCGATTGAAGACAAGATCAACCGGCGGCACCGAAAACGTTTAGGCTTCGGTACACCACAGCAAGTCTTCGATGCTTCCTTCAACCGTGGTGCACTTCGTAGTTGAATCCACCATTCTTCCCTATTCGTTGATTGTCCTCGACACTGTTTTGTCTCGTCTTCAGGAAAGGAACTTCACCAGCAACTGCCGCTTCGATTCGGGCAGCTTGCGGAATGCATCGAGCAGGTGGTTCTCGTTGTCGCTCAGGCGACGATAGAGGGCGCTGGCTTCACCCACGCCCGGCGCGATGGGGCCTCGTCCGGTGGCAAGCCATTCCAGGTTGACGTCGAAATCCTTGGCCAGTTCGATGATGCGCGGGAGCTCGGGCAGGGCGAGGCCGGTGAGCCACTTGCGGGCGGTTTCCCGCGATACCGCGTAGCGGGCGGCCAGGGCACTTGTCCTTCCGCGCCCAGGAACGAAATCGGTCCGGTCCAGCGCCTTGCGCAGGCGGTTCGCGAAGTGCTCGTAGGGTGCTGCCATTCCAATTCCTGGTTGTCGCATCGTCCCCGCGCTTGCGCGCGGCGAGGCTTGGCACGTGCGGTCCATTGTTGCGCACGCGCATTTGCGGATATGCCATTTATGGTTGTTGACATGGGCAATTTATAGTTGGATTATGGCCATGGATGGTGGGGGTGATAACGGGCGTCGGAATGCATTTGTTGAAGGAAGGGGCGTAGAGCCGACTCTGCCCCTGTTTCCCTGACTCCTGCTTCCGACGGCATTTCATGGAACGAGGAGGCGACCATGTCGACGTTCGATTCGGATGATCTGGGAACGACGGGCTATTTCCTGCCGGAGGACAGCCAGCTGCGGCTGAAGCAGCTACGCGAGTACGTGGGGTTCCTGACCAACCTGGCGCGACCGCGCAGGCCGGACGAGGATCAGGAATGGTTCTCGGAGATTCGCCCGGGCGAGGTGGCGATCTGCCTGGAACTGCTGGAGGAGCAGATCGCTCAGGTGCTGGACGAACTCTCCTGGCCGGCCGAGCGTGGCGAGAGGGCGGCTGCACCCAAGGCCGATGCGGAGGCGGAAGCGGAAGCGGAAGCGGAAGCGGAAGCGGAGGCTTGCACGCAAGCTGCAGAACCGGACGCCGCCGAGCCGGTGATGGAAGAGGCCGGCAACCGCTTCCTCTTCGGCGTCACCCTGGATCAGGTCGACGAGATCAACCTGCTGCTGAGCAGCCTGCGGGCCCTTGGCAATGTGGTGACGTGCAGCGATCACGCCGAGTTATCCGACGTCACGCTGTCGATCATGGGCGATGCCATCGTCCGCGACGTGGAGAAGCTGCGAGACATCAACAGAGACGTGAATGCGCAGGAGTTGGAGCCCTCGCACCGGACGAAACCCGGTGTGCGTGAAGAGTGGGCCGCCTATCTTGCGCTGCCCGCGTGTTTGCCCATGGGCAGCGCGTCGCACGTCGTGCGGCAGCATCCAACCTGGCAGTAGCTGAGAGTCGCGGCGATCGCTTGCCAGATCGTGCTTTACGCCAGGGCGACACTGGACGTCGCCACCGGGGGCGCCGAGCTGGCCGTGGGGGCAGGGCGGGGGCGGATCGACATCGTGGAGCCCACCGGGCCGATCGAGGACGATCCCAACCTGACGGACAAGAAATTCCCCGGCAACATCACCCGGTCGTATCGCTCCGGAAGTCCGTTCTGCGTCGTCGGCGAGGTGGCGGACTGGCAGGGTCATTCGCCCGGGCGGCTCAAGCAGATGCTCGATCGCATCGAAGAGCTCAGGCAACAGGGTGTCGAAGCCATCGAGGAATGAGCATGACGCGCGACCGGGGCGGGCCCTCACGCCCCGAGCTTTTTCGGCACCCCGAGCTTCGCCTTGTCCGCCGCCTGCTACCCGGCAAACGCCCGGGGTCGGAAACAACATCCCGATCGGTTGTCGAAATCGGTTGCGGCCGTTCGTCGCTGCAGTGAAGGCCGGTGACCAGTCAGCCTGCAGATCATCCGAGGAACAGACATGCCGCAATATCTGGTGGCGATCCACCACCCCGACAACTACGACCCGTCGCTTGAAGACGATGCGATGGTCCGCGACATCCAGGCGCTCAATGACGAGATGGCGGCTGCCGGTGCCTGGTTCTTCGCCGGCGGCCTGCAATCGGCGTCCCTCGCGAAATCGCTGCGCAAGCGGCCCGGCGGAGAGGTGGTGGTCACCGATGGACCGTACATCGAGGCCAAGGAATACATCGGCGGCTTCTGGATACTCGACGCAGCCAGCATGGATGAGGCCCTGGCGTGGGGCCGCAAAGCCGTCGTCGCTTGCCGCGCATCGGTCGAGGTGCGCGAATTCCTCGTCATGCCAACGGAATAGAAACGCCAACCCCGGAACACGGAGATTCCAATGAGAAAGCTCAAGATCATGGAACACATCTCGCTGGATGGCGTGATCCAGCACTCCGATGATGACGGCGATTTCCCCTATAGCGACTGGACCGCGCCCTATCGGACCCCTGCTGGTCGGGATGCGATCCTCGCCGCGTATGGCGCGAGCTTCGATCTGCTGCTTGGCCGTCTCACCTACGATATCTGGTCGGGCTTCTGGCCCAAGGCGCCGGGCAGTCCGATGGCGGACGCCCTCAATGCGGCGACGAAATATGTCGCTACCCATCGTCCGGAAAGTCTTGCATGGGGCCCGTTCGAGGGCCTTGGACCGGACCTCGTCGCGGGCGTTCGCCGCATCAAGTCGCAGGACGGCCCGAGCCTTGTTCTCTCGGGCAGCTCCACGCTGACATCGACGCTGCTCGAACATGGGTTGGCGGATGAAGTCCTGCTGGTCGTCTATCCGGTCCTGCTGGGCAAGGGCAAGCGCTTTTTTGCAGAAGGAACCCCGCCACGCTCCTTCGAGCTCGTCAGCACGCAAGCATTTCCGTCCGGCATCATCCTCAGTACGTACAAGGTCGCCGGACCTTTGACGGCCACCTAGTTCGCGCGCTTCGCCCGAGCCGGTGCCCGCCACGCTCTGACGATCCGGCACGACACGCAACAGCGGCACCATGCGGCCCGGTGCATGAGGCAAACCACCTCATGCGCCGGGCCTTCCTGTTTCCGCGGCGCCGCCGAAACCCGGCGCGCCGGCGGTAGAGCCGCGGCGACCGAGCTTGCCGCACGGCCCGCCAGGGAAGCGGCACGGCCCACCGAGCGGGGCAAGGGGAAATTGCCGGCGAACTCCATGCAGCCGGTTCTTTGCCGAATCCGTCCCGGCTCAAAGCATCCGTCGCAACGTGTTGTCGCGAACCAGGAAGTGATGCCACAGCGCGGCGGCGATGTGGGCACCGATGACCCAATAGAACACCTCGCCGAGTGTCTCGTGGACCTCGGCGACGAATTCATGTGCCGCATGGTCGGGGCCGACCAGCGCAGGGAGGCTCCAGCCCACCCACGGCAAGCTGACCAGCTGCCCGGCGTAGTTCACCTGCAAGATGCCGAGGATCGGCTGCACCAGCAGAAACGCATACAGCGCCAGGTGCAGGCCGTGTGCGGCGAGGGCGATGACGGTCTTCGGCGCCGGCACGATCGGCGGTACCGGGGTGGCGAGCCGCGCGAGGATCCGCGGCAGCAGAAGTGCCAGTACCGCCAGCCCGGCCAGGTAATGGCCCTGCAGCATCAGCGAGGGCGGGGAGTTCCCTTCGGAGCCCTCGTCATCGACAAGGTCCACCAGCGCGTAGGCCAGCACGATGGCCAGCACGGTCAGCCAGTGTGCGTAGCGGACCACCCAGTGGTAGCGGCTCGATTTCACGACCATGCGGGCATCCTCTTCGTGCAGGTTACGGCTTGGGCCGCGGGGTGGTCGCCACGCTGGGCGGCAGGATCGGCAGCGCGACCTTCGGCTGGTCGCCGGTCAGAGCCCCGAGGAAAACCTCGATCTTGCCGACCTCCTCGTCGCTCAGCTTAGCGCCGAGCTGGCTGCTGCCCATGATCGCGACGGCCTGGCGAAGGTCCCACACCTTGCCCGTGTGGAAATAGGGCGCGGTCAGCGCGATGTTGCGCAGCGAGGGTACCCGGAACACGTATTCGTCGCTGACCGTCTTGGTCACCGCGAAGCGCCCCTTGTCCCCCGGCGGGAGAATGTCGGCACCGGGCCGCTCGACCACGCCGAACGGGGCGTACATGCCCCCGCCCACGTTGATGCCGTTGTGGCATGCCGCGCAGCCCTTGTTGATGAACAGCGCCAGGCCTTCCTGCTGGTTCGCGTCGAGTGCTTTCTCGTCGCCTTTGAGGTAGCGATCGAACGGCGCGTTCGGCGTGGTCAGGGTGGCCTCGAACAGGGCGATGGCCTTGCGCACGTTGTCGAACGTGATCGGATCGGGCACGGCCGGATAGGCCTTGGCGAACACGGCGGCGTAGCCGGGAATCCCCTTGAGCTGTTCGACGACATGTGCCTCGGTGGTGTCCATCTCGACCGGGTTGACCAGCGGACCGCCGGCCTGCTGTTCAAGGTCCTTGGCACGCCCATCCCAGAATTGGGCGACGTCGAACACCGCGTTGTAGACGGTCGGCGCGTTGCGACCGCCATGCTGCCAGCGATGACCCAGCGAAGTCTCCTGCAGGTCGACCCCGCCCATGCCGACCATGTGGCATGAATTGCAGCTGATGGCGTGGCTTTCGGACAGCCGGGGCTCGAAGTACAGCATCTTGCCGAGCTCCACCTTGGCCGGGGTCGCCGCATTGCCCGCCAATGGCGGCGCGTTGGCGGGTATCGGTTTGAACAGGCCCTGGGCCTGCTTCATCAATGCGGTTTGCGACCATGCCTGGCCTGTTGCCAGGGAGGCGAGAACCATCAGTGAAACCAGCTTGATCGACGGCATGTGCTGACCCTCCGCAGTTGGGTGTCAATCGAGATCATCAATGTCTGTGGCGTATCAAGGAAACCATGGAGATGCGGGGAACGCGGCGCGGAACGGACGCCCCGGCGATGTCGTCGGGGTCGTCGCCCCATCTGTCGTCCTGGTTCGACCGCAGTCGTCGGCCGCGGCTGTCGATGCCAGGGCGCGTGGGCCGGTGCAACCACCGGCGCCGGGCACGGTGCGAGACATCTTGCGGTCAGCGATTGCCGTCATCCTTCTGCTGCCGGGTCCGCTGCTCGGTGCTCTGCTTCTGCTCGACCTGCTTTTCCGTGCCCTGGTTTTGCTGTTGCTGCATAGTCTGTTGCTGCGTAGCTTGCCGCATGCCGGCACCCGGACCCATGCCCGCACCCTGCCCGGGCGGCATGTCGGGCAGCCTCATGCCACGTTCGGCAGCACGCTTCTGCATCTGCTCATGGTGCTGCTTTCGCAGCGCCTCGCGCTCCTGGGCCGTCTTCAGGCTGCGCATCTGGTCGCGATACGCCTTGCGCTCGGCCGGAGTCATCAGCTGGGAACCATAGATCTGGCTGCGATCCTTCTGCGTGGTTCGGTCCTGTGTGTGCAGCTGATCCCGCTGCATCATGCCGCCTGCCGGCTGTCCGACAGGTGCGGATTGGCCACCTCGCTGGCCGCCGCCGCTCTGGTAGGCAAATGCCGGCAGGGTGGCGAGCAGGCAAAACGCAGAGATACCGGACATGAATACGTATCTGATTCGCATGGAAGTAGCCTCGCCTCGAGTTGCAGGGATGTCGCCGGGAGTGTGGCAACACCCGGATATTCGGTTCATCGGCATGGATGGCTGTTGACTGGGATCAACAAAAGCGATACCGAAAACGAAGGTCGGCATCCGGCCTGCGGCCTGTCCGCACTTGCGGTGCGCATGCACCGGCCCGCAACCAGTGTTGGCGATTTTCCTGAACGAAGCCGGCCGCGTCGTTGAGGGGTGCGAAGTCATGAAAAGATGGTCACCGGTATCGCTGGCATGCGATCCGTGCCCGTGCGCTGGCCAAGACCCATGGCGGCCGTCAGCCACGCCCCGGCGATCCGGGAATCCGGTCCACTTCGTGCGCTGCCGCCGCCGTATGCGTCGTGCGTACCGCGCCAGGCGGTTATGCATGCATCATGGCGGCAGGTCAGGCGAAACAAGGGTCAGGTTCGGCTTCCCAACGAGTGGCGAGTTTGTCGTGGCCGCTACGTGGGGCGTTGGGGGAATGTCTGCCATGGCGATGGTTGCGCTTCGTGGAGGCGGGCAACGCGGGGGTTGCGGTCAGCGTGAAGGACGGCGTGGGCGACGCCGAGGAACTGCGGCGCTACCACCGACCATGGTGGGTGGTGCGCGGGAAAGCGGGTCGAGGCCATTCCCATCGAGGAAGGGCGTGCCGATTCTGCTGCGGCCGGCTCGGCCGACAGGACCTTGGTGCCCGTGGCCGGGAAGAGCCATGTCGCTGCCATCTGGTCGGTGGCGACGGCCGACGCCGGGGCGGCGCTTTTTTGCCCGGCACGTGCAGGGCAACCAGCGGAGCCAGCTCGACTTGGCCCGCCCGGTTCCGCCAGCGGCGCGGCAACGCCCGCTCCATTGATGCTGGTCAATTGACCGCAAGAGGCAACTGCTAGGCTGAAGCACCTGCTTGATTGCTTGATGACGGAGCATGTCATGGCACAGACCGACGCACCCCCGGGCAAGGGCTGGAACGAGAAGCTGCAGGACGGCACGACCGTGCAGATACGGTCGATCGGCGAGCAGGACGCCGAGCTCGAGCTTGAATTTCTCACCCATCTGTCGCCCGCGTTCCGCAGTTCGCGCTTTCTCGGCCTGGTCCGCGACCCGACGCCGGAGGTGGCGCGCGAGCTCACCTGTCTCGATCCGGCCTGCGCCGTGGGCTTCATCGCCCTGGTCTCGCAGCGGGGACGCGAGCATCAGATCGGCGCCGCGCAGTTTCATGTCAATGCCGCCGGCGACAGCTGCGATGCTTCGCTCACGGTGAGTGACGAATGGCGAAAGCGCGGTGTCGGTTCCTTCCTGATGCGCCACCTGATCGCCGCGGCAAGGGCACGCGGCATGCGGCACATGCGCGCCTATGCCCCGAGCCGATCCGGCGGCGGCGATCGCCTTGCGGCGAACATCGGATTCCAGCGCCGCCTGGATCCGCGGGATCCGGCCACGGTGATCTACGACCTGAGCCTGGAATAGAAAAAGCGATCAGAAAGGACGCGGCTGATTGCCTGTGGTCCGCGGTGTCATCGGTCACGTTCCCCTTTCGCCGCTCCCGGCCGCCCTGGGCCTTGCAGGGCGCGGCGGCGCTTGCTCCACCAGCGCAGCAAGCCGTACGACAGGCGGGTCTTCTCCTGGCCGACCGGCAGATCGGTGTGGGCGAAGATCCACGACGATTTGCTGAACGCGATCTGCTGGGCGGGGTAGACGCTGCGGTGGCCGATGATGAGATAGGCGGCGACGCAGGCGCCGGCCACGTACAGCGTCGAATCGGCGCCGAACAGCTCGATGCCCATCAGGATGGCGGCGATCGGCGCGTTGGATGCCGAGGCGACCACGGCCACCAGCCCCACCGCCGCGCCCAGCGCCGGTGCCAGCCCCAGCAGGTGCGCGAACGCGCCGCCCAGCACGGCGCCGATCACGAACTGCGGGGTCACGATGCCGCCATAGAAGCCCGAGCCCAGCGTGATCGCCACCAGCAGGGCTTTCCACAGGAAACCCAGGTACGGCATCGTCTCGCCGTGCAGGGCGCGTTCCATGATCGGCAGGCTCAGCCCGAGGTAATCGGACGGCACGACCATGACCAGCAGGGCCAGCACCACGCCACCCAGCAGCGGCACCAGCGGCGGCCACAGCACGTAGCGATCGCGCAGACGCCCGAACAGCCGCCTCGCCTGCTGCAACAGCTCGACGAACACCCACGCGGCCGCGCCGCACAGGATGCCGATCAGCACGGTTTTCAGGAACAGCAGCTCGGTGAAGTCGCTGATGAAGGCGATGTGGTAATGGGGGTAGGGCACGCCCAGGTATTTGCTGACCTGGAACGCGGTGACGCCGGCCACGATGCCGGGGAACAGGAAGTCGTGGCGGATGCGGCCGATCGCCAGCATCTCCACGCCGTAGATGGCGCCGGCGATCGGGGTGCCGAACACGCTGGCGAAGCCGGCGCTCACCCCGCACGCCAGCAGCCGTTTGCGCAGCTCGGGGTTCAGGTGCAGCACCCGGCCGATGCCGGCCGCCAGACTGGCGCCGATGTGCGAGCACGGCCCTTCCTTGCCGGCCGAGCCGCCGCAGCCCAGGGTGATCAGCGCGGCGACCGGCTTCACCCACAGGGTCCGGAACGGCATCCTGCCGCGTTGCTCGTTCACCGCAACGATCGGCGAATCACTGTAGCCGCTGCGGCTCAGCCGATAGCCGTAATGCAGCAACAGCCCGTTGGCGAAGCCACCCACGACCAGCAGGCTCATCTGCACCCCCAGCGGCACGGCGTAAACGTGGCCCTCGGTGGCGAACAGCAGGTGGAGAAAGACGCTGCAGCCCACGCCGACCACGGCGCCGGTCAGCATCGACAGCGCCAGCCACTGCACCACGGTCGCCAGCATCACGAGCGGTTCGGCAAGGCGTAGGCGTGGCATGGGCGTGGCACCGGACCGGGCGATGGCGGGGCTGCAAGTATAGAGAGGCGCCCCCGGCTTGATCAGAGGCGGGGCAGGCCGGGGCCGGACAATGCGGGGAAGCAGCGTCGATTTTTTCTAGTAGCCGAACGCAGGCCCTAGTTCTTCCCGGTGAACACCGCCAGCTGCGCGGCGAAGGCGCGTTGGTAGGCCGGCCGCGCTTCGCCGCGGGCGACGTAGGCGGCGAGCTTCGGGTAGCCGTCCAGCAGGCCCGAGGGCTTCAGCCGCTGCAGCGTGTGCACCATCATGAGATCGCCTGCGCTGAACCCGCCGTCGAGCCAGTCGGCCTCGTCCAGGCGAACGGCAAGCTCGCCCAGCCGGGTGCGGATGCGCTCCTTGATGAGCGGCAGGCGTTCGGTGGTCCATGGCTGGTCGGCTTCGGCAAACTTGGCGGTCTGCAGTTCGAGGATCGGCGGCTCCACCGTGTTGAGCGCGGCGAACATCCACATGATGGCGCGCGCCCGCGCATTCGCCTGGTCCGGCAGCAGGCCCGCATGGCGTTCGGCGATATGGAACACGATGGCACCGGACTCGAACAGCGCCAGCTCGCCTTCCTCGTAGGTGGGAATCTGCCCGAACGGGTGCAGCGCGCGGTGCGCGGGGTTCTTCATCGCCTCGAACGAGACGAGGCGAACCTCGTAAGGCTGACCCGTTTCTTCCAGCGCCCAGCGCACGCGCATGTCGCGCGCGAGGCCGCGGCCGCGATCGGGCGAGCTTTCAAAGGCGGTGATGGTGGGGACCATGGGCGGCTCCTGGTGGCTTGATGGGCAACGACGCCCGGCTGGCTTGTGCGCTCTCCCCGAGGGCGAGGCCGACCGCGGCCGTCGTCAGCCGCGCCGTGCCGCCTCGATCGCCGCGATGTCGATCTTCGTCATCTCCATCATGGCGTTGAACGCGCGCTTGGCGACGGCGGGGTCCGGGTCGGTGACCGCGGCCATCAGCGCACGTGGGGTGATCTGCCACGACAGGCCCCACTTGTCCTTGCACCAGCCGCAGGCGCTGGCCTGGCCGCCGTGGTCGATGATCGCGTGCCACAGGCGGTCGGTTTCGGCCTGGTCGTCGGTGGCTACCTGGAACGAGAACGCATCGGTGTGCGGGACGCCGGGGCCGCCGTTCATGCCCAGGCAGGGGATGCCCATCACCGTGAACTCCACCATCAGCACGTCGCCCTGCTTGCCCGCCGGATAGTCGCCCGGCGCGCGGTGGACGGCGCCCACGGCGCTGTCCGGAAACGTCCTGGCGTAGAACGTCGCGGCCTCCAGCGCGGTGCCGTCATACCAGAGGCAGATCGTGTTCTTGCTGCGCATGTCGTTTCTCCTGGTTCAAGGGCGGCGAGGGTGCCGTTCATGCCTGCGACGAATGGCCAGCGCGTGGATCGACACGCGCCGCGCGGCCGGGGCGTGTTTCGACGGCGCAGGAGGGCGGTGTCTGGTCAGTAGAACCGGATGCCCGCCCTGAGCACGAGCTGGAAGAACAGCAGCAAGGCCACGACGGCGGCGAACAGGTAGGCGAGCGGCCAGGTGGTCGCCGCGCCGTTGGCCGCGGCCCCGCGCGTGCGCCAGGCCCCCGCCTGGATCCAGGGTATGCCGGGCAGCACCACCAGCAGCGGCACCAGGACGACCTCCAGCCACTCGCGCGGGATGCGGAACGGGATGACCAGCGCGGTGGCGAGCAGGGCGGGCAGCGTCGCGGTCCGGAACACGAACCGCGTGCGGGCGCCGGGGCTGCCGATGGCTGCCGGCGAATCCGCGATCGCGAGCGCAGGCTGGCGCAGCAGCAGGGCAACCAGCGGCATCAGGCCAAGCGCGAGCAGGCCCGCGCCGAGGCGGGCGCCGGCGTCGAGCTGCAGATAGCCCATCGCCATGCCGACGTCGCTGCCCGGGCTGAGCGCTCCGACGACGACCTGCGGCAGCGCCATGAAGCAGCCGCAATAGGCCATCCAGAACAGCACCAGCCGGGTGCTGTTCGACCATGGCCGCGGGCGCCGCAGCAGCCACAGGCAGAACAGGCCGACCGCCAGCGTCGCCAGCGCACCGGTGCCCTGGAACAGGGCGGCGAGCGGGTTCGTGCCTTCCCAGCTGTGGTTATTGTGGTACAGGGTCGGCTGCAGGCCAGGCGTGAGCGCCTTCGGCAGCACCAGGGCCAGTTCCTGCAGGAAGAACGTCAGGTTGAAGGCCAGCACGTAGAGCAGGGTCGAGGCTGCCGTGAGGCGCCAGCCCGGGACGGGCGCCGCGGGTGCGGCATGCGGGGCGCGGGCGGAGATGAACCCGGCCAGCCCGAGCGCCAGCGGGCCGGCGACGATCGTCAGCGCGGCGGTGGCGAGTATCCAGGTCGGTCCGATAGCCATCTTTGCGCGTCTCCTCGAGGATCGGCAGGCATGGTGCCGACCCCTGTCCGCAGTGTCGATAGGCCGGAAGGCCAGGGGCGGTTGCCGGTCGGGCCCATGGTCACCCAAGGCAGGGCTGCGCGGCCGAGGCCCGGAAGAGGCGTTTGTCCGTCGCGAAAAACGGCGCCCCTGGGACGCGTTTTTACGCGCCGGTCGCCACCTCGATGCACAGGCATGGATCGAACTGCGGGTTCTCGTTCACCCCGCCGGTACTGTAGCCGCGCGGGTTGCACACCACCCGGGTGCCGTTCGCCGTGTAGTCGAAACTGTCGTGGGTGTGGCCGTGGACCCACAACACGGCGCGGCCCATCAACGCGCTGCAGTCGGACACGAAGGCGGCGCTGACCGGCGAAGCGGCAAAGCGCGGGTGGACGCTGCGCGGGGTTGGCGCATGGTGGGTGATGACCACGGTCGACCCGGCGAACGGCTCTTCCAGCACGGCCGCAAGCCATGCGTACTGTTCGGCGAACAGCGCGGCGGCGTCGGCGGGGGTGAACACGCTGCCGTCGGCGTTGCGGATGGCGGCGAAGTCGCGCATGAACTGCGCCGACGCCGTCATCGCAAGGTCCTTGCCCTCGGCGCCGAACAGCTCGAAATCCGTCCATAGGGTAGTGCCCACGAAGCGCACGCCGCCGATCGTGCATGTGCCCTGGTCCAGCAGACCGATGCCGTGCTCGCGGGCGCTGCGGGCCAGCGCCTGGCGCACTTGCGGGATCGCGCCGCCGTAGAACTCGTGGTTGCCGGGCACGTATAGCACCGGGCGCCCCAGCCCGGCCGCCCACTGCATCGCCTCGGCGGCGGGACGCCGGATGTCGCCGGCGAGGATCGTCAGGTCCGCCGCCACTTCCGGCGACGGCATGCCGTGCGTGCTCAGGTGCAGGTCGGACAGGATATGCAGGCGCATGCGGTACTCCGTTCACGGCCATCGCGGCGCGCCCGGAGCCGGCTGGCTCGGGCGCGTCGATCAGGCATCCGCGGTCTCGGCGGCGTAGGCCGCGACCAGCGGCTGGTAATCCTCCATCGCCGGGAAACCGGTGTAGCTGTGCTTCGCCGGGGTCGATGCCCAGGGCAGGCGGGCGTCGGTGCAGGTTTCGATGAACGGCACGAAGTCGGCGTGCGGGTCGAGCACCGAGGCGCGCAGGTTGACCAGCCAGTCGAGCCCGGCCGGGCGGGTCATCACCCACGACTTGCAGAACGCGCAGTACAGGTGGCTGTGCTCGCCCTGCAGGCCGCCGCGGACCAGTTCGCCCTCGAGTACTTCCACGCCATCGGCCGGCATCGCCAGCGACAGCGAGAACGCGCTGCCGGTCATCTTCTGGCAGCCGTGGCAGTGGCAGGCCATGCTGAGCATGGCCGGCTTGGTGACGCGCAGGCGCACGCGGCCGCAGCGGCAGGTGCCGGTGGCGGGAAGCTGGCGCGGATAAGGCATGGGCGGGTTCCTCGCTTGGGAAAGGTGCCGGGCAATTCCGGTTTCGCGGACGGCTTATTTAGTCACACGGGCCGCGGCAGGTCACTTGTCGCCCTCCCCAGGCCCGGGAATACGATGCCGTCTCCCTGGCGGCGGGAGAGCGGCATGCCTCGATCGAGCGACGAGAAGCTGCGTGCCTGGGCGACGCGCTGTATCAGCCACGAGCCGGGATCGTGCGATGCCATGTCGCACCGGCTTCGGGACATCGCCGGCCTGCCATATCCCGACGCCATCCCGAAGGCTTCCCTGGTGACGGTCATGATCAAGGGCAGCCATCAGGAGCACAAGGCCGTCAGTCTCAAGTGGTCCGATGAGGAACATCCGGTGATCGTGGATTCCACCGTCGGCCAGTTCTGCAGGGCCGGGCAGGACGACGGAAAGCCGTCGATCTTCGTCGGAAGCGACGGCGAATGGACGGCCGAACTCAGCCGGCTGCACAACGGCGCCACGGTCGAGAAGTACGTGGGGGACGACCGCGCGAGCAGCCTCTGGGCCATGCTTGAAGAAGGCCCGGGCGACGACGCCATGAAGAAGGAGCCGTTGCGGCACTCCGGCCGGGTCAACAAGGACATCCACGAGGCCAGGGTGCTTTCGGGCCGCCGGGGCTGCACGCTGTTCTAGCCGTTCGGCCGCCGAAGGCGGAAACGGCGCCGGGTTCGTTTTTGGCGCCGGGAAACCTGGCCCTTCGCTTCGGCTCGCTACTTCATCCGCGTATCGGTGGCCACCCAGTTGACCTCCCAGGTCTTGCCGCCGTCGTCCGAGAAGGCCTGCTCGAAGCGGATCGTGTCGGCGTCGAGCGGCGTGATCACGAAGCGGACGAGAATGGCGCGCCCGTTGAAGTCTTCCTGGTCGTAGAACTCGCCGCGGCCGTCGACGAACTGGCCGATCGTCGGCTGCCCCAGCGTTCCGCTGCTGCTGTTGGCGAAGTTCAGGCTCCATTGGCGCGAGCGCGGGTTGTAGAGCCGCAGGTTCAGACCCTCGAAATGGCCGCCCGGGCCATCGGCCGTCAGCTCGACCAGGTTGGCGCGGCCGTTCCAGACCTTGCGCACGGTGGTGACGCCCTCGTATTCCACCCATTCGCCGGACCCCGACAGCGGATGCGCCAGCCGTTTCAGGTGCGTGCGCCAGGTGCCGATCTCGAAGTCGAAATCGTGCTGGCCGTCGCGCGGAATTTCCGCGCCAGCCTTGGTGGCCTGCGCCGCTTGTGCGCAGGCAGACGCAGCCGGCAGCAACGGCAGCCAGGCGATGGCCAGCCACGGCAGCAAGGCGCGGTAACGGCTCGGCATGGCATGCTCCAACGCGGTTCGATCGACTGAAGCTAGAGGCAGCCATGTCCAGCGACAATAAGGCACGTCCAGGTGCGTATCCGCCGGCCACGGCCCATCCGCTGGCGGATTGCCCGCTGCACGCGGCCTTCGTCGCGGTCGGCGGCAAATGGAAGCTCACCATCCTGTATTGGCTGGCGCGCGAGCCCCATCACTTTTCCGCCCTGCTGCGCCGCGTCGCGCCGATCTCGCACAAGGTGTTGACCGAGCAGCTGCGCGAGCTCGAAAGCGATGGCCTGGTCGAGCGCCTGGTGGCCGGGCCGGTACCGGCGCCGGTGCAGTACCGCCTGAGCGATTACGGAGCAACGGTCTTGCCGCTGGTGGAGGAGGCGAGGGTCTGGGGGCTGGCGCACCTGCAGCGGACGCGCGGCCCGGCTGCGCTGCCGTCGACGGCGGCACTGGGTTGCGGCGACGCCCTGGGCCACTAGCGGGGCCAGCTTCTTCGCGGACGGCTTGGGTGGCCATCGTCACGCCGCCTTGGCCCGGGCGTGCCTAGGCTGATTTGCATCCCGCCACGAGATGCCGCCATGCCGACACTACGCCTGCGCCTGACCGGAAGCGACGATGACGTCCGGGCCGTGATGAATCTGTTGCAGAGCCTGGACGGCATCGAACGCGTGGAGGAGGTCGCGGACATGATGGATCGCATGGACGACGCGGATTCCAGCTCCGCCGGCCTGAGCGACACCCACGGACCCGACGCGCACGAGCTGGAGATCGAGGCGCCGAACGCCTCCACCGCGCGCAAGGTGCGCGAGGCGGTCGAGGCGCTGGCGTTCGAGCTGGACGCGCTGGTGGAGTTCGAGGAAGAAGAGGAGTGAGCGCGCCGCACGCTAGGCGGGCAGGCTGACCACCGGCGCGAAGCCGCCGAAGATCATGCGCTTGCCGTCGAACGGCATGTCGCCGGCGCCCGGCATGCGCGGGTCCTGCATGATCCGCTCCATGCCGGCGTCGCGGCTGGCCTTGTCGGGCCATTCGATCCAGGAGAACACCACCGATTCGCCCGGCTCGGCCTGCACGGCGCGGCGGAAGTCGGTGAGCTTGCCGTCGGGCACGTCGTCGCCCCAGCACTCCACCACCCGCGTGGCGCCGAACTCCAGGAACATGGCGTCGAAGTGGCGGGCATGCGCGATGAACTGCTCGCGGTTGGCGTCGGGCACGGCGATCACGAAACCATCGACATAGGACATGGCGGACTCCTGCGCAAACGACGGCCGACGGGGCCGTCTTCTTTGCTGACGACGAACGGGCGCGTGCGGAATCGACAGCGGTCGGCGCCGATTCCGCATGCGGCGCCGGTCAGCCCGGAATGTCCGGCTCCACCAGTTGCGCCAACAGCAGCAGCGATTCCTGCCAGCCCAGGTAGCACTGCTCGACCGGGATGACTGCGGGCACGCCTTCCTGCACCACCTGCACGTCGGTGCCGCAGGACACCGCGCGCAGGGTGACGGTGGTGGTCATCTCGCCGGGCAGGTTGGGGTCGTCGAAGCGGTCGCTGTAGCGGATGCGTTCGCCCGGCACCAGTTCGCGGTAGGTGCCGCCGAAGCTGTGTCCGTGGCCGCTGGAGAAGTGGGTGAAGGTCATCCGGTGCTGGCCGCCGACCCGTGCGTCCAGCTCGTGCACCTTGCAGGTGAAGCCGTGCGGCGGCAGCCACTTGGCGATCGCCTCGGCGTCGAGGAAGGCGCGGTAGATTCGCTCGGGCGGGGCGCGCAGCACGCGGTGGAGGCGAAGCGTGTTGGTGGTCATGGCGGTTTTCCGTGGCGGAGGAGGGGCTCTCTCCCTGACGAACGGGCGCGGCGGAAATCGACCGGCGTCTGGCCTTACCTGGACGTGGCCGCGGCCGTTTCCGCCGCGGCCGCCGCCGGCGCCGTCCACAGGCTGGCCGCCGGCTTGCCACCCAGCATCTGCGCGCGTACCAGCGGGATCGGCGGGCCGCCGTAGCCGAGGAACTGGTCGTGGAACGCCTTCAGCGCGTGCGGGCCCGGGTGCGCGGCGATCCAGTCCTGGCGCAGCTGCATGATCATCAGCTTGCCCAGCGTGTAGTTCAGGTAGGCCGGGTCGTAGGTGCCGCGGGCCGCCTGCTGGCGCGCGTTGCCCGGGTCCTGGAAGGCCTTGTCGCGGAACATCTGTTCGGACTGGGCGACGGTCATGCCGCCGGTGTGCAGGCCGATGGCGGAGAGGTAGCGCACGTCGCGCAGCAGGGCGTTGGTGAGCTGGCCGATGTGGACCTCCGGCGTGGCGCCGTCCAGGCCGGCGTCGAACATCATTTCCTCGGCGTAGTGCGCCCAGCCTTCGGCGAAGGCGTAGCCGACGAACAGCTGGCCAAATTTCCAGTGCGCGCGGTTGGCGTGCAGGAACTGCAGGAAGTGCCCCGGCCACACTTCGTGCGAAGACGTGAACAACAGGTCGGCCTTGCCCGGTATGTAGGCCTGCTGGTCGGCCTTGCTCCAGGCCGGATCCGGCGGGGCGATGTAGTAGACGGAAGGCAGGTTGTTCTCGTACGGGCCGGGGATCTCGATGTAGGCGAAGTTCCAGCGGTTGAACGGCGGCGCTTCCTCGACCTTGGCCTGTTCCGGGCCGGGGATGCTCACCAGGTCCTTCTCGACGATGAACTGGCGCAGGCCAGCGAGTTGCGCACGCGCACCTTCCACGGCACCGCCGGCCGGCTTGTCCGCACCCTCTTTGGCGACGCACGCGCTCAGTGATTGGCCCGGCGCGAACTTGCCGCAGGCCGCCTTGAGCGCGTCGAGGTTGCGCTGCAGGTCCGCTTCGCCGATGGCCTTGAGCCGGTCCAGCGGCAGGTCGACCAGCTCGGTGGCGTGCAGCATTTTGGAGAACTTCGCCGCGCCCAGCGCGTAGTCCTGGGTGGCATGGGGTTGCTGCGCCTTCAGCCAGTCGGCGAGGTCCTGCGTGGCCTTGATCGCGGCGGCGTTGGACGCCTTGAAACGCGCCTGCAGCGCGTCGTCCTTGACCCCGGCGAAGATCGCCGGGACGTCGGTCTTGAAGAAGCTTGCGTACCCGCCAAAACTGTTCACGCCCAGCTCGATGTACGACGCCGGCAGTGGCAGTTTGAAGTTCGCCTTGATCCGGGCGATCGCCTTGGGCAGCGCTTCCTGGTAGGTGACGAAGGCCGCCATCCGTTGCGGCAGCGGCGCATAGGGGCGGGTCAGGTACATGCTGGGCGACAGATCGTCGGTATAGAAGGCCGGGTTGCCGTAGGGAAAGCCGGAGTCCTCCAGCCAGAACAGCTGGCCGTCGATCACCGCGAGCACGTAGTCGCGGTGGAAGCGGCCGCTCGCATCGAGCCGGTCGTCGGCGAACGCGGCGAACCGGGCGCGCTGCGCATGCAGCCAGTCGGTATCCGCCTTCAGCCCGGCCGGACTGTAGTCGGGCAGCTTGCCGTCGAACTCGTGCCTGCCGGCGCTGGCGGCAAAGGTGGGGTGGCGGCGGAACATGCCGTCGATGAAGTCGTCGACGGCGCGCTCCAGTGGGGCGTCGTCATTGACCGCCGCGATACTGGAGGAGGGAGCGCTGTGGGGCGGTGCGTTGGGCGCTTCCCGATGGCAACCGGCGGCGAACGCCACGGTCATTACGGCGCATAGCGTGGCGATGTGGATCGGGCGCATGCAGGCGGCTCCAGGGCAAGGTCTGTCGAGAGTAGGCAGACCGGTGGACAGGCGCAACCCGCCGCGCGCCGCTGCTGCCGATCGGGTCGGGCTGCAGTTTCTTCCGATCGCCGCAACGTGGTCGCCATGGCGATGGCCGCGGTACAGTCCGCAACGGAACCGTGGCATCGGAACGACCACCTTCAGGCAGGAGCATGCAGATGGCTTCGACGAAAGCAGGTGCGGGCAACGCGACAGGTTTTGCCCTCGACGAGGGAAACGACGCCGGCCCCGCAAAGGGTTCGTACAAGCTCTGGATCGAAAAGCCGGTCGGCAAGTTCTGTCTCGGCTTCATGGTGTTCGTGGCTGCCGAGGTGCTGGTGCTGGGAACGCTGCACCGGATCTTCCACTTCATCTGATGGCGCGGCCGGCGCCGAGCCGGTTCTGCGCCGGGGCAGGCCGCCGCGCGCATCGCAGGGGAGTACATCGTGGCAACAAGAATGTTCCTGGTCGGACTGCAGGTCCTGCTGGCGTTGGCGCTGGCGGGACCGGCAAGGGTGGCGGCGGCCACCGATGAAGGTGCCGCGATCCGCCAGGTGATGGCGCAGCAGGCGGCGGCGTGGAATCGCGGCGACGTGGAAGGCTACATGCGCGGCTACAAGGACGCGCCCGACACCACCTTCATCGGCAGCAGCGTACGCCAGGGCTACCGCGCCATCCTCGACAGCTACCGCAGGCATTATGCGACGGCGCAGCAGATGGGCCGGCTCACCTTCTCCGAACTGGACGTGCGCCTGCTGCCGGGCGCCGGCGGCGAGTTGCGCTACGCCGTGGTGACCGGCCGTTTCCACCTCGACCGCGCGACGCACGGCGAGGTGGCGCAGGACGATGGCGTGTTCTCGTTGCTGTGGGAAAAGACCGCCGACGGCTGGAAGATCATCCTCGATCACACCAGCTGACCGGCGCTCACTTCTCCACGAAGGATTTCAGCCGCGCCAGCGCGTCGTCCCACTGGCTCGACACGAGGTCGATGTACTCGCGCAGTTCGCCGATCGGCTGCGGATCGAGCGTGTACAGGCTTTCGCGTCCGGTACGCTCGCTGCGCACGACGCGGGCGTCCTCGAGCACGCGCAGGTGCTTGCTGATCGCCTGCCGGGTCAGCGGCTGGCCGTCGCAGAGCTGGGTGATCGAGCGGCGCGAGCCGTCGCACAGCCGGGTCACCAGTGCCAGCCGCGTGGGGTCGCCAAGCGCGGCGAACACCGTGGCGGCCCGCGGCAGTCGCCGCGCCAGGCGCGAGCGTGCGCTAGCCGGCATGGCCGTCCGTCATCACGCTGTCTTCGACGTGCCGGCGGATGTTCTCCAGCTGGATGCTCCAGCCGTCGTCATTCATGCGGAACGCCTCGGCGCGGCGGCTGGCCGGGATGCGCTCGAAGCCCGACTCGACCAGGGTCAGCACGGTGTCCTCGCCGTGCGCTTCGAGGTGGAACTCGACCAGGGTCGGCGGTTCGGCGGAGTAATCCACGCCCGGCTCGATGGCGTAAGGATGCCAGCTGAAACTGAACAGCCGCTGCGGCTCCATCACCTGCACCACGGCGCGCCAGACGACGTGCTCGTAGCCCGGCCAGGTGATGTGGCCGATGGCCTCCCGGCCGGGCTCGAACGGCCCGGACAGGTCCACGCGGAACCATGCGCCGAACTCGCGGTAGTCGGTCAGCGCGCGCCACACGCGCGACACCGGCGCCCTCAGCTCGATGCGTTTCTCGATGCGATCGCTCATGCGCCACCTCAGGGTTGCATATGAGCTTGCGCCGGCACCGCATGAAATGCAACTTTACGGTTGCGCCAGGTGATCTTTGCTGCCAGCGCGCGGCAACGCGCGCTGCGACGGCGGAACGCCGCGCTAGGGCAGCGGCACGCTGGCCGCCGGCTCGTCCGCGTGCAGGAACGCCAGCGCTTCCTGGCAGGGCGCGTCGACCTTCAAGGTCAGCAGCGCGTCGGCGCGGGTACGCCCCAGCGTCACCGCGGCCACCGGCTTGCCGGCCTGCACCGCAGCCGCCACGAAGCGGTAGCCGGAATACACCATCAGCGAGGAACCCACCACCAGCACCGCATCGGCGGCCTGCCAGGCGCGCGTGGCGGTCTCCACGCGCTCGCGCGGCACCGCCTCGCCGAAGAACACCACGTCGGGTTTCACGATGCCGCCGCAGCGCGGGCAGGGCGGCACCTCGAACGACGCAAAGTCGAGGCCTTCCAGCTCGGCGTCGCCGTCCGGCGCGTCGACGGCGTCGAGCCGGGTCCACGTTGGATTGCGCTCGACCAGCGCCTGCTGGAACGCGTGGCGGGCGCCTCGCCAGTCGCAGCTCATGCAGCGCACCTGGTCGAGGCGACCGTGCAGGTCGAGCACCCGTTCGCTGCCGGCGTGCTGGTGCAGGCGGTCCACGTTCTGCGTCACCAGCAACTCGACCTGGCCGCGTCGCTCCAGCCTGGACAAGGCGCGGTGGGCGGCGTTCGGTTGCGCGCTGCCGAAGCGCCGCCAGCCGACCATGCTGCGTGCCCAGTAGCGCCGGCGTGTGGCCGGCTCGTGCATGAACGCGCCGTAGTTCACCGGCGGCGGACGCTTCCACTGGCCGTCGCGGTCGCGGTAGTCGGGAATGCCCGAGTCGGTGCTGCAGCCGGCGCCGGTCAGCACGAACAGGCGCGGATGGGCTTCGAGGAATCGCTGCAACGGAGTCATCGGCTGGATATGGGGGCGCGGTGGGCCGGAAAACAGAACGGGGGTAGACCGAACGACGTCGCGCCATTGTTACATCGCGGATTTCATCGGAGTAACTTGGCGCGCTCGCGGGCCGCTGCCCGCCCTGCCACTGGGGAATCCGATCATGCCCGTGCAAGCCCGCCGCCCCGCGCCCGTCCTGGCGCCGCCACACCCCCGTCGGAATGCCCTGCTGGCCGCCGCGCTGGCCGGGCTGTGCGCCGTTTCGTCCGCCTGGGCGCAGGCGCCACAGCTGTCGGCGCGGACGCTGCAGTACGTGAAATACGCGCAGCCGCTGATCGCGATCACTCACGTGCGGGTGATCGACGGCACCGGCACGCCGGCGCGGGAGAACCAGACGGTGCTGCTGCGCGACGGCCTCATCGCGGCGGCCGGCAGGCACGTGAAGCTGCCGAAGGACGCGACCGTGATCGACGCCAGCGGGCACACGCTGATCCCCGGCCTGGTCGGCATGCACGACCACATGTTCTATCCGGCGCCGAAGGTGAACCCGGAGGCGAAGGAGGCGATCTACCCCGAGCAGGCGTCGAGCTTTCCCAAGCTGTACCTGGCTGGCGGCGTCACCAGCATCCGCACCACCGGCAGCACCGAGCCGTATACCGACCTGGAGTTGAAGAAGGCGATCGACGCCGGACAGATCCCCGGGCCGAAGATGCACACCACCGGGCCGTACCTGGAGGGCAAGGGCAGCTTCACGCCGCAGATGCACGAGCTGACGGATGCGGCCGACGCCACCGGCACGGTCGACTACTGGATCGGCGAGGGCGCGACCTCGTTCAAGGCGTACATGCACATCACCCGCGCCGAGCTGGCGGCGGCGATCGCGGCGGCGCATGCGAAGCACATCCAGGTGACCGGCCACTTGTGCGCGATCGGTTTCACCGAGGCGGCCGGGCTTGGCATCGACGACCTGGAGCACGGCTTGCCGGTGGACACCGAGTTCAGCGCCGGCAAGCAGCCCGACGTCTGCCCCGACACCAAGGCCGCGCTGGCCCAGCTGGCGACGATGCGCGCGGACGATCCACGCATCCGGCAGCTGATCAGGACGCTGGTGGCGAAGCACGTGGCGGTCACCTCGACCCTGCCGGTGTTCGAGACCTTCGTGCCCGGCCGCGCGCCGGTGGACCCGCGCGTGCTGGACGCAATGCTGCCGGAAACGCGGGTGGAGTACCTGGCCAGCCGCGAGCGCGTCGCCGGCATGCACGATTCGCCGTGGCCGAAGGTGTTCAAGCTGGAGCAGGACTTCGAGCGCGCGTTCGTGCAGCAGGGCGGCATTCTGCTGGCCGGCCTGGACCCCACCGGCTATGGCGGCGTGATCGCCGGCTACGGCGACCAGCGCGAAGTGGAACTGCTGGTGGAAGCCGGCTTCACGCCGCTGCAAGCGATCCGGATCGCCACCCTCAACGGCGCGCGCTTCATGGGCGAGGACCAGCGCATCGGCTCGATCGAAGTGGGCAAGGCCGCCGACCTGGTGCTGCTCGACGGCAACCCGGCAACAAACATCAAGGACGTCGAGCACGTCGCGCTGGTGTTCAAGGACGGCGTGGGCTACGACCCGGCCAGACTGGTGAAGGCGGCGAACGGCACGGTGGGCCTGCGCTAGCGGAAGCATGGCGACATGATCGATTCGGAGCTGGACAATCCTTTCTGGGCGTCGTTGTGCAGCCGGCACCGGGCCATCGCGCTGCGCCACGGCGACGTGGCGCGTTATCCCGCCGCATTTGCCCCGTTTCTCGGCGTGGCCAGCGCGGAGGCGAGCGTGACCGAAGCGCTGGCGTCGTTGGTCGAGCCGGGCGAATCGGTCTACCTGCTCGGCGTGGCGCCGAAGCCGCCGGTGGGGTGGCTGATCGAGGCGTTCGCCCCGCTGGCGCAGATGATCTGCCCGGCGCCGATCGCGGTGATCGACGGGCCGCCGGTGATCGAGCTGACCCAGGCGCATCGCGCCGACGTGCTGGCGCTGACCGCGCTGGTGTATCCGCATTATTTCCGCCCGCGCACGATGGAGCTGGGCCGCTACTTCGGCATCTACCAGGATGGCCGGCTGGCGGCGATGATCGGCGAGCGGCTGGGCACGGACGCGCAGCAGGAGGTCAGCGCGGTCTGCACGCATCCCGACTTCAATGGCCGCGGCTACGCGCGGCGCCTGATTGCATTGCTGTCGAACGACAACCTCGAACGCGGCCGCCTGCCGTTCCTGCACGTGAGCCACCAGAACCATCGCGCGAAGCAGCTGTACGAGCAGCTCGGCTACGGCCATCGGCGCGACATCGGTTTCTGGTCGCTGCGGCGGGCATAGGCATGGTCGCTTCCTCGGCGAAAGGACGGGGCGTGCGCAGCCGTTCCGTCACGCTGCTGCTGGCCGTCGCCCTGTTGCTGGGCGGCTGTGCCTCCCAGCGCACGCAGGAAGCGCCGCCGCGCAGCCCGGCGCAGGTGCGCGCCGAGATCATGCGACTGATGCCGGCGACCGCGCGCGACCGCGAGGGCTGGGCCACCGACATCCAGGCTGCGTTCGCCGCGAGGGACCTCGCGCCGACCCCCGCGAACCTGTGCGCGGTACTGGCCGTGGCGGAACAGGAATCCGGCTTCCAGGTCGACCCGGTGGTGCCGGGGCTGGCGAAGATCGCGCGGCAGGAGATCGACCGCCGCGCCGCCTCGAAGCACGTGCCGGGCTTCGTGGTGGACGCCGCGCTGTGGCTGAAGTCGCCGGACGGTCGGCGTTACAGCGAGCGGCTGGCGGCGGCGCGCACCGAGCAGCAGCTGAGCGCGATCTTCCAGGATTTCATCGGCATGGTGCCGTTGGGCAAGCGCCTGTTCGGCGGCCTCAACCCGGTGCACACCGGCGGGCCGATGCAGGTGAGCATCGCGTTCGCCGAAGCGCACGCACGGGACTATCCGTACCCGCTGCGGGGTTCGATTCGCGACGAGGTGTTCAGCCGGCGCGGCGGTATGTATTTCGGCATCGCGCACTTGCTGGATTATCCGGCGGATTATTCGCAGCTGCTCTACCGCTTCGCCGACTTCAATGCGGGCCGCTACGCCAGCCGCAATGCGGCGTTCCAGAATGCGATGAGCGTGGCATCGGGCATTCCGCTGGCGCTGGACGGTGACCTGGTGTCGCCCGATGCCGGCTTCGGCGATCCGGCCGGCGCGACGGAACTGGCGGTGCGTTCGCTGGCCACACGGCTCGACATGGGCGCCCCGGCGATCCATCGCGCGCTGGAGCAGGGCGAGCGCCAGGATTTCGCGGACACGAAACTCTACGCCCGCGTGTTCGCGTTGGCCGAACGGACCGATGGCAAGTCGCTGCCGCGCGCGATGCTGCCGGGCATCACGCTGAAGAGCCCGAAGATCACCCGCAAGCTCACCACCGCGTGGTTCGCCAAGCGCGTCGACGAACGCTGGCAGCGCTGCATGCGGCGGGCCGGGTGACGCGCGTTCGGCGAGGTGGGGTACGGATCGCGTCGTTGCTGTCGTAGGATGCCGGTTCAATCGCCGCTTCAGGGGATCCGGCATGGTTCGCATGGGATGGATCGTGGTGCTGGCCTGCAGCCTGTGGCTGCCGGCGCCGGTGTGGGCGGGTGGCGATGGTGGGCCGGCATCGGCCGCGTCGGTGGCCGACGCCGACTGGCCGGGCACGATCACGCTGGCGGTCGACGCCAGCGACGTGTCGCGACGCATCCAGCGCGTGCACGAGCGTATCCCGGTGCGGCCGGGGCCGCTGACGCTGTGGTATCCGCAGTGGATCCCCGGCAACCATGCACCGACCGGGCCGATCAACCAGCTCGCCGGACTCGTCATTAGCGGCAACGGCGCGCGCATCGCGTGGCGGCGCGACGCGGTGGACATGTATGCGTTCCATCTCGAGGTGCCGGCGAACGTGACGGCGCTGGATGTTGAATTCCAGTACCTGTCGCCCACCTCCGACGCGCAGGGCCGCGTGGCGATGACGCCGGCGCTGCTGTCGCTGCAGTGGCATCGCGTGCTGCTGTATCCGGCAGGCTTCGACGCGCGTCGGATCCGGTTCGCACCAAGCCTGACCCTGCCGGCCGGATGGCAGTTCGGCACTGCGCTGGACGTCGCTTCGCGCGAGGGCGACACCGTGCGCTTCGCACCGGTGGCGCTGGTCGACCTGGTGGATTCGCCGCTGTACGCGGGCCGCTGGTTCAAGCGCTACGACCTCGATCCCGGCGCGCGCCAGCCGGTGCACCTGGACGTGATCGCCGATGCGCCGGAACAGCTCGATGCCACGCCGGCGATGCTCGACGCGCACCGTGCGCTGGTGCGCCAGGCCGACCGGGTGTTCGGCACGCGTCCGTTCGCGCACTACGACTTCCTGCTGGCGCTGTCGGACCAGTTCAGCGGGATCGGGCTGGAACACCACCAGTCCAGCGAGAACGGCACCTACCCCGGCTACCTGCGTGGCAGCGCGCCGTTCACCGGCAACGACCTGTTGCCGCACGAGTACTCGCATGCGTGGAACGGCAAATACCGGCGCCCCGCGCCGTCGTGGACGCCGCACTTCAACACCCCGATGCACGACGATCTGCTGTGGCTGTACGAAGGCCAGACCAACTACTGGGCGCTGGTACTGGCCGCGCGTTCGGGTTTGCTGGACGAGAAGCAGACCCATGCGCTGCTGGCCGAACTGGTGGCGACGCAGGCGCAGCGGCGCGGTCGCGACTGGCGCAGCCTGCAGGACACGGTGAGCCAGGGCATCATCGACTTCAACGATGCGCCACAGGCCTGGGAGAGCTGGCAGCGCGCCTACGATTTCTACGGCGAGGGCGCGCTGCTGTGGCTGGACGTGGATGGCAAGCTGCGCGAGCTGTCGCGCGGCAAGCGATCGCTGGACGATTTTGCGCAGCGCTTCTTCGGCGGCTCGCAGGGGCGCGTGCAGGTGTCGACCTACGGCTTCGGCGACGTGGTGGCGGCATTGAATGCGCTGCAGCCATTCGACTGGGCGGCCTTCCTGCATGGGCGTCTCGACGCGACGCCGGCCCCGCTCGACGGCCTGGCGCGCAGCGGCTGGCGGCTGGCCTTCACCGCTGAACCGAATGCCGCGATCACGGCGGCCGAAGATGCGGACGGTTACGACGATTTCCGTTTTTCGCTGGGGCTGAAGATCGCCCGTGCGGACGGCCGGATCAACGAGGTGCTGTGGGACAGCCCCGCATTCAAGGCCGGGCTGGCGCGTGACATGCGCGTGCTGGCGGTCGACGGCACCGCCTACAGCGCCGAGCGGTTGCGGAACGCGCTGACCGCTGCGAAAACCGCGAAGCCGCCGGTCGAGCTGCTGTTGCGCCAGGGCGACAGCTTCACCACGCAGCGGATCGACTACCACGGCGGCGTGCGCCATCCACATCTCGAACGCGTTCCGGGCGCGCCCGATCGCCTGCGGCAGGTGCTGACGGCGCGCTAGCCCGGGCGCTGGAATGTCGCTGCAAGCTGTCGCCCGGGGCCGGCCCGTGCGCCGCTGGAAGAAACCGGGCGTGCGCTGAAGGCAACCTGGTAAAGACGCCGGCGCAACACCCGATGATGCTGCTCAGTCCAAGCGCCCGTGCGTGGACTGGTGTCGCCGCCAGGTCGCGGGCGGCGTGCCGTACTCACGGCGGAAGGCCCGGCTGAAAGCGGTGTCGGTCCGGTAGCCCACGTCTTCGGCGATGCGCGCCAGCGGGGAACTGCTGCGGCGCAGGAGGTTGGCGGCAAGCAGCATGCGCCACTGGGCGAGGTACTGCATTGGCGTGGCGCCGACGAGCTGACGGAAGCGTTCGGCCAGCACCGAACGCGAGGTGGCGGCGGCGCCGGCCAGTTCTTCCAGGGTCCACGCATGGGCCGGGCGGTGGTGCAGCGCATTCAGGGCGGGGCCGACGACGGCATCGCCCAGACCTGCCAGCCAGCCGGTGCGAGTGGCCTGCTGTTCGTTCATGTACAGGCGCAACACCTCGATGAACAGTACCTCGGCCAGCTTGGCCAGCACGCCGGCACCGCCGGGCCGGGGTGAGCGCGCCTCGGCCAGCGCATAGCGCACCGAGGCCTCGAGCCACACACCAGCATTCGATCCGCGCACGTTCACTCGCACCAGCGGCGGCAGCCCGGCGAGCAGCATCCGCGCCAGACGGGCGTCACAGGCGAGGTAGCCGCAGACGATGCGCGTGGTGGGGCCGCCGCCACCGTAAGCCAGCTGGCGTGGCCGTCGCGACAGCACCGCTTCCAGGCGCGCGCCTTGCGCAGGTGCCAGGCCGGGAGCGGAAGCCATGAGATGGGCATCGCCGCGCGGAAACAGCACCACGTCGCCGGCGCACAGGTGCATCGGCGGTTGCCCGGCCAGATCGACGAAGCACTCGCCTTCGGTGACCAGATGGAAGATCACCACGCGTTCGGCGCCCGGCTCGAGCAGCGGTGCCGCGGTGTCGGCGCTGGGCGACTGGTAGCACCACGGCGCGGTGAACCGGGCGTGGATGAAGACGGCGCCGACCAGACGCACCACGCGAAGGATTTCCGATAGCGCGTCCATGGTCGGCGGCGGCTCAGCCGGCGTCGACGTCGATGCGCAGGTCCACCGGCACCGCGTGCTCCACGGCCGCGGGGATCGGCGAATGGCGATGACTGTCTTCGACCAGGGCTCGCAGTCGTTGTGACGGGACACCGGGGGCGGCGATGCGCACGTGCAGTTGCACGTCGCAGGGTCCCGCGAACACGGGGGCGCCGACGGCGTCGACCATGCCGAGCAGGCCGCGGGTGTCCGAGCGGCTGCTGGCGAGCACTTCAAGTCTGCCCAGTTCGATGCCTTCGGCGGCGGCACCCATGGCGATGCGGGTGGCCAGGCAGGAGGCGAGACCCGCACGGAACAGCCAGCCCGGCGTGACCTGGTCGCCGCTGCCGCCGAGTTCGCCGGGCATGTCGGTCAGCATCTGCGTGCCGTTGGCATGGCTCGCCACGATGCGCGTGCCGGCCTGCCAGCGCGCCGTCGCCGGTGCGTCGTCGTGGATGCCCGTTGCGGGACGGCGTTGCAGTGCCTTTGCCGCCCGTTGCATTGCCGTCGCCAGGTCGCCGGTCGCCATGTCAGTGCTTCGCGTGTGGGCCGTGGTCGATTGTGTTCCCTCCGCGGCGCCAGGCCAAGATCCAGCGGCATCGATGGCGGTCGGCCGGACGATCGGGCAGGACTCGCAGACGCCAGGGCAGGAAGCGGTAATCACGCGATGAGGCAGGGACGCCCGGGCAGGTATCGGCGACGCCCGGGCAGGACGCCATGCGGGATCGTGCACCATCTTGCATCCCGGCGTCAGGCCGGTCAGTGGGCGGCAGCCTTTGCCGCCGTTCACCCCTGCATACCCGCACCTTGTCGGATTGAAGAAACATGCATGCCATCCTCGATTTCAGCGCGGCGGAAAACCGGCAACACCGGTGCTGAGCATGCAGCCGCGACTGCAGCGACGCGTGCAGCGTTACGGCTGGGACCTGGCCGCGGCGGATTACGAGCCGCTGTGGCAGGCGCAGCTGGCCGTCGCGCACGACGAGCTGATCGCGCGCGCGGCGCTGGCGACGGGCGAGCGCGTGCTCGACGTGGCGTGCGGCAGCGGACTGATCGCATTCCGCGCCGCCGTGGCGGTGGGGCCATGCGGACGTGTGGTCGGTGTCGACCTGTCCGGCAGGATGGTCGGCATCGCCGCGCAGCGCGCCGTGCAGCACAAGGTACGGAACGTGCGTTTCGAACGCATGGACGCGGAGCGGCTGTCACTGCCCGATGCGAGTTTCGACGTCGCACTGTGCGCGCTCGGCCTGATGTATCTGCCGGACCCGGAGCAGGCCGTGCGCGAAATGCGGCGGGTGCTGCGGCCGGGCGGGCGGCTGGTTGTCGCGGTGTGGGGCGAGCGATCGCGCTGCGCGTGGTCGGCGTTGTTTCCGATCGTCGACGCCGAGGTGGCCAGCGACGTATGCCCGCTGTTCTTCCGCCTTGGCCAGGGCGACATGCTGGCACACGCCTGTGCCGACGCGCAGTTCGAGGCGATCGAGCTGCGCCGCGTGGCGACGACGCTGACCTGGGCCAATGCCGATGCGGCATGTCGTGCGGCCTTCGTCGGCGGGCCGGTCGCATTGGCCTGGTCGCACTTCGACGAGGCCACGCGGGCACGGGTTCGCCGGCGCTATGTCGAGGCGATCGCGGCGTGGCGGCGCCACCGCGGTTACCGGCTCCCGGGCGAGTTCGTCATCGTGACTGCCACCGCGCCGGGCGATGGACACGCAATCAACCGCAGCAACGAACCCGGGTGAGTCGCCCGGGCAACTCAAACAGCGAACAGGAGAACCCGCATGCCATTCCTCAACGTCAAACTGATCGAGGGCGTTTTCACGCAGGCGCAGAAGCAGGAGATGATCCGCAAGCTCACCGACACGATGGTCTCGATCGAAGGCGAGAACATGCGGCCGGTGACCTGGGTGGTGATCGAAGAGGTCAACAGCGGCGACTGGGGCATTGGCGGCAATCCGCTGACTACCAGTGACGTGAAGGCGCTGGCGAAAGGCTGAGCAGAATGGAGGGTGTGCGACTGCGCACCCTTCCTGTGGTTGAATCGACCGGGACGAGCACCCACCTTGCACAGATTGCCCATTGCAGGAGTGGCGCGTGCCCCGGTTGTCCGACTTCCCCATCACCACGCGCTGGCCCGCCGTGCATCCCGAACGCATCCAGCTGTATTCGCTGAACACGCCGAACGGCGTGAAAGTGTCGATCATGCTGGAGGAGACCGGGCTGCCGTACGAGCCGCATCTGGTCGACATCATGCAGGACGAGAACCGCACGCCGGAGTTCCTCGCGCTGAACCCGAACGGCAAGATCCCCGCGATCATCGACCCGCACGGCCCCGGCAGCGAACCGCTGGCGCTGTTCGAGTCGGGCGCGATCCTGCTGTACCTGGCGGACAAGGCCGGGCAGTTCGTTCCGGCCGACCCGGCGCGGCGCTGGGAGACGATCCAGTGGCTGTTCTTCCAGATGGCGTCGATCGGCCCGATGTTCGGCCAGGTCGGTTTCTTCAACAAGTTCGCCGGCAAGGCGTACGAGGACAAGCGCCCGCTGGAGCGCTACGTCAACGAATCGAAGCGCCTGCTCGGCGTGCTCGACGGGCGGCTCGCCGGCCGGCGCTGGCTGATGGGCGAGGACTACACCGTCGCCGACATCGCCACGCTGGGCTGGGTGAACAACCTGATCACGTTCTACGAGGCGCGCGAGTTGGTCGGCTACGACCGCTACCCCAACGTCGCCGGCTGGCTCGAACGCGGCCTGGCACGCCCGGCGGTGCAGCGCGGGCTGACGATTCCCAGCCGCACCTGAGCGGCGATCCGGCGCGACAACGGGACACATCGGGAGGTCATCATGGGTACGGTTCTGGTCACCGGCGGGTCGGGTTTCATCGGCAGCCACTGCATCCTGCAGTTGCTGGCCGCCGGATATCGGGTGCGCACCAGCGTGCGCAGCCTCGGACGCGAGAGCGCGGTACGCGGGATGCTCAGGCAGGGCGGCGCCGAGCCGGGCGAGCGGCTGGACTTCGTCGAAGCTGACCTGCAACGCGACGCGGGCTGGCCGGAAGCGGTGGCCGGCTGCGACCACGTGCTGCACGTGGCCTCGCCGTTCCCGCCGGACCTTCCGAAGCACGAGGACGAACTGATCGTGCCCGCGCGCGAGGGCGCGCTGCGCGTGCTGCATGCCGCGCGCGACGCTGGCGTGCGGCGGGTGGTGCTGACCTCCTCGTTCGCCGCGGTCGGCTACGGCCACGCACCGCAGCCGGCGCCGTTCGACGAGACCCGCTGGACCGACCTCGACGGCGAGGGCGTGCTGCCCTACGTCAAGTCCAAGACGCTGGCCGAGCGCGCCGCGTGGGATTTCATCGCGCGCGAGGGCGGCGCGCTGGAGCTGGCGGTGGTCAATCCGGTGGGCGTGTTCGGGCCGGTGCTGGGGCCGGACTATTCCACCTCGATCCTGCTGGTGCAGCGGCTGATGGATGGCGCCATGCCCGGCTGCCCGCAGCTGTGTTTCGGCGTGGTCGACGTGCGCGACGTGGCCGACCTGCACCTGCGCGCGATGACCGACCCGGCCGCGGCCGGCGAGCGCTTTCTCGCCGTCGCCGGCGACTTCCTGTGGATTCGCGAGATCGCCACGACGTTGCGCCAGCAACTGGGCGCGTCGGCGCGCAAGGTGCCCACGCGGCAACTGCCCAACTGGCTGGTGCGCCTGGCGGCGCTGCGCGACCCGGCGGTCAGGCAGATCCTGCCCGAGCTGGGCATGCCCAAGAACGCCAGCAGTGCCAAGGCCCGCCGCGTGCTGGGCTGGTCGCCGCGCTCGCCGCAGGAGGCCGTCGTCGCCACCGCCGAGAGCCTGTTGCAGCTGGGCCTGCTGAAGGGCGGCGCGAAGGCGCGGGCTTAGTTCCGCCGTTGCCGGCCCCGGCGGGACGAGAAGCGTTTGCACGGCCGCCGGCCAACCTGCGCACAATGCGCCACCCGACCCGCGAGATTACCGGCATGCCCCGACACCATCACGAACGCCACCGTACCGACCGCATCGGCTGGCTGCGCGCCGCCGTGCTGGGCGCGAACGACGGCATCGTCTCGACCGCCAGCCTGGTGCTGGGCGTGGCGGCGGCGCATGCCAGCGGGCAGAACATCCTGGTCGCCGGCGTCGCCGGGCTGGTCGCCGGCGCGATGTCGATGGCTGCCGGCGAGTACGTGTCGGTGCATTCGCAGGCCGACAGCGAGCGCGCCGAACTCGCGCGCGAGCACCTGGAGCTGCAGACCCAGTCGGAAGCCGAGCACCGCGAACTGGCGGCGATCTACGTCGGCCGCGGGCTCGACCCGCAGCTGGCCCGGCAGGTGGCCGAGCAGCTGATGGCGCACGATGCGCTCGATGCGCACGCCCGCGACGAGCTGGGCATCACCGAGGTGCTGAAGGCGCGGCCGCTGCAGGCTGCCGGCGCCTCGGCGCTGAGCTTTGCGGTGGGTTCCGCGCTGCCGCTGCTGGTGGTGGCGCTGACGCCGGCGGCGAGCCTGCTGTGGCTGGTGTTCGCCACCTCGCTGGTGTTCCTCGCCGTGCTCGGTGCCGTGGCGGCGTGGGCCGGCGGCGCGAAGATGGGCGTCGGCGCCATGCGCATCACCTTCTGGGGCGCGCTGGCGATGGCGATCACCACCGGCGTGGGCATGCTGTTTGGCACCGCCGCGTAGCGCGGCGGCTCATTCGCCCGGGTGGTAGACCCGCTCGGTATGCCCCTTGAGCTGCTCCGGCCAGAAGTACACCGTGCGCAGGTTGCCGGTGGTGTAGCGCTCGGCCTCGTCGTTGAAGTGCTTCGAACCGGGGTGGCCGCTCTCGCCGCCGGCGGTGATCGCGCGGGCGCTCACCTTCGGGCCGAACTCGACCACCGCCACGAAGCTGTTGCCGCTGGTGCCGTAGTACTTCTTCGTGCCGGGCCAGCGGTGCGCGCCGAACGAGGCCAGCGAGCCCCAGCGCGAGGACACGAACGGCACCGGAATGCTCGGCTTGGCGTCGTCGAAGGTCTGCTCGATGGCACCATCGTTGCGCTGGAAGCGGTTGATCTCGCCCCACGGCACGCCCCAGCTGCCGAAATCCTTTTCCAGCCGGTCGGACGCTTCGGCCAGCGTGCCCAGGCGCGCTTTCGCACCGGCGTTGCCGGCCATGTAGTCGTACACCGACTGGTGTTCGGCTTCGGCCGCGGCGTGCACCTTGTCCCACAGCATGTCGCCCCAGAACACCGCCAGCGTGGTCGGCATCGAGGCGATGCCCCAGCGGTAGTCCCAGCTGCGCAGCAGCGCGACCTGGCCGGCCAGGCGCGGCTTCAGCGGATCGTTGTCGGGCAGCGTGTCGTAGTCGTGCACCAGCACCGGCACCAGTCGCGAGAACGCCGGCAGGTAGGAGTCGAACGCGGCGCTGATCAGCGAGGCCTGGCTGAAATCGCGCACGCGGTCCAGCACGCGGGTGGCGTGGATGCCGCGCGGGTTCTCGCCGAAGCTGTCCATGTAGCGCGGGTAGTCCGCCTGCTTCGGGCTGAACGCGCCGGCGGCGGAGTACGGCCAGTTGTTGGTGTTCATGATCCAGCCGTTCGGCGGGTTGAGCAGGTGCGGCGCCTCGTCGAGCTTGTGCAGGCCCTGCCAGTCGGTGGCCGGGTCGCTGCCGTCGACCGGTTTCGTATAGTCGAAGCGGTTGTCGCGCCGCGGGATGAACTGCGGGTGCAGGTACGCGATCTCGCCCTTGTCGTCGGCGAAGATGGTGTTGTTCGACGAGTTGGCCTTGAGCTCGGCCACTTTCATGTAGCTGGCATAGTCGCTGGCCTTGGTGCGCAGCCAGCTCTGCTCCAGCGCTTCCAGCGGCTTGTTCATCAGTGCGGTGGCGATCCACTTGCCGTCGGCCGCGCGCACGATCGGGCCGTGGTGGGTGAAGCGGGCGTCGAAGTTGCGCGTGGCCATCGTGCCGTCCTTCGCGCGATACGCCACGCGGATCGTGCGCGTGGTGACCGGCCGCAACTCCTTGCCGTAGCGGTAGAACAGCTTGCCGCCCTGGTGCACGATGGTTTCGGCGAATTCGTCGACCACGTCGGCGCCGGTGGAGGTGTGCATCCAGCCGATATGGTGGTTGAAGCCCTGGTAGACGAAGAACTGGCCCCAGGTCACCGCGCCGTAGGCGTCCAGCCCTTGGTCGCTGCTCATCTGCAGTTCGGAGCGGAAGAAGAACGAGGTGTGCGGGTTGATCCACAGCAGCGCGTGGCCGTCGGCGGTCAGCTTCGGCGCGATCGCGAAGCCGTTCGAGCCGGTCGGCTCGACCCAACTGGACGGCGTGGTCACACCGGCGAGCTGCTTGCCGTCCGTGCCGTAGAAGGCGGCGAGCTGCTCCAGCGAGACGCGCTCGATGTCGCCGCCGATGCTGCCCTCGCTGAAGCTGAGCGCCATCCACGGTTCGAAATGTTTGATCACGCGCGGATGCACGTCCGGATGCGTGGCGAGGTAGTAGTTGAGCCCGTCGGCCCAGCCGTTCATCAGTGCCTGCAGCCATGCCGGGCTCTTCGCGTACAGCGCCTTGAGTTCGACCGGGTCGATGAACAGCTGCTGGCGCAGGTCGCTCCAGATCGCCGATTCGCCCTCGGCCTCGGCCAGCCGGCCCAGTGAGTTGAGGTAGTTCGTTTCGACCCGGTTGAAGTCGTCCTCGGCCTGGGCGTAGGCCATGCCGAACACCGCGTCGGCGTCGGTGCGGCCGTGCACATGGGCGATGCCCCAGTCGTCGCGGGTGATCGTGACGGCCTGCGCCTGGCGCTGCCAGCGCACCTGCCCGGTGGGCGGCGCAGCCTGCGCGCCGGCAAGCAGCCCGTACGCAAGCAGCGCCACGGCCAGCAGCGGGCGCGGCAGACGTCGCCAGGGCGCCCGAGGGCGTGATTCGTTCGCTGTGTGCGTGCGCATCGGTCTGTCATCTCCCCTGCGGCTTGTCGGTGCCACCGTGTGGCGTGGAGTTGACCATTACTGCGCCCTACTTGCAAAAGGGCGCAGGGTGGCGGTGATTTGACGCATGCGCCGAAGGTCGCCTTGGCGGGCCGCGCCGGCACGCCCAGAATGGTTCCCGGATCTGGCCGCGGCACACGGCAGTGCGCGCAGCTGCGGCGGGTCCGGGTTCCTTTGCCGAGTTGGAAAACCATGACGACACGTATTGCACATGCCGGCCTGGCCGCACGCCGCATGTCGGCGGAGCAGGCGGCCGGGCTGATCCTGCCGGGCATGACCGTGGGCATGAGCGGCTTCACCGGCGCCGGCTACCCCAAGGCCGTGCCGCTGGCGCTGGCCGCGCGCATCGCCGCGGCGCACGAGCGCGGCGACAAGTTCGCGCTGCGCATCCTCACCGGGGCCTCGACGGCGCCGGAACTGGACGGTGCGCTGGCGCGCGTGGGCGGCATCGACTTCCGCCTGCCTTACCAGTCCGACCCCGAGCTGCGCGCGCGCATCAATGCCGGCCAGATCGAGTACATGGACATCCACCTGGGCCAGGTGGCGCAGTACGCGTGGTGCGGTTTCCTCGGCAAGATCGACGTGGCGCTGATCGAGGTCGCCGGCATCCTGCCGGATGGCCGGCTGCTGCCGTCCACCTCGGTGGGCAACAACAAGACCTGGCTGGACCTGGCCGACAAGGTGATCCTGGAGGTGAACCGGCGCCAGCCCGAAGGGCTCGACGGCATGCACGACATCTACTACGGCACCGCGCTGCCGCCGCATCGCAAGCCGATCCCGCTGCTGCAGCCGGGCGATCGCATCGGCGAGCCGTACCTGCGCTGCGACCTGGACAAGGTGATCGCGGTGGTGGAAAGCGACGCACCCGACCGGCTGGGCCGCTTCGCGCCGCCGGACGAGGCGTCGCGGCGCATCGCCGGACACCTGGTGGAGTTCTTCCGTCACGAGATCGCCGCGGGGCGACTGGGCGAGCAGCTGCTGCCGCTGCAATCCGGTGTGGGCAACATCGCCAATGCGGTACTGGGCGGCCTGCGCGAGGGCGGCTTCCGCGGGCTGACCGCGTTCACCGAGGTGATCCAGGACGGCATGCTGGAACTGATCGGCGACGGCACCATCGAGATGGCCTCGGCCACCTCGCTGTCGCTGAGCCCCGAGGGGGTGGAAGAGTTCGTGCGCCGCATCGACTTCTACCGCCAGCACATCGTGCTGCGGCCGCAGGAGATGTCCAACCACGCCGAACTGGTGCGCCGGCTCGGCTGCATCGCGATGAACGGCATGGTCGAGGCCGACATCTACGGCAACGTCAATTCCACCCACGTTGCGGGCAGCCGCATCATCAACGGCATCGGCGGTTCCGGCGATTTCGCCCGCAACGGTTTCCTGTCCTGTTTCATGAGCCCGAGCACGGCCAAGGATGGAGCGATCTCCGCACTCGTGCCGATGGTCAGCCACGTCGACCACACCGAGCATGACGTGGGCCTGGTGGTCACCGAGCAGGGCCTGGCCGACTTGCGCGGCCTGTCGCCGAAGCAGCGCGCGCGGGCGGTGATCGCGCAGTGCGCGCACCCGGACTACCGGCCGATGCTGCAGGACTACTTCGACCGCGCCTGCCGTGACAGCTACGGCAAGCACACGCCGCACCTGCTGAACGAGGCGTTGTCCTGGCACCAGCGTTACCTGGACAGCGGCAGCATGCGCTGAGAGGTGGCGAATTTTTCAACCTCGAAGTGCGGCCAGGGCGAGGGCATGGATGCCCGAGTCGAGGCAATGCAGGAGCGGTTGCCCGATGGCCGGGTGCGGATCGGGCACGCCAGTGCCTGATTCGCGTGAGCGAGTCCGGGCCTGTACCGGACTCGCGATCGAAGAAATCCGCAGGAAGCGGTTTTCTTCACAGGCTGTGAGCGCTGTCGATTGGCGCCCGGGCCATTCGTCGTCCCTCCGAGCCGATGTGTCGGCTCGGCGTGCCCAGACCACGACGAGGATGCCCCCATGCAAATCCAGCCCTACCTGTTCTTCGACGGCCATTGCGAAGAGGCCATCGCGTTCTACCGCCAGGCGATCGGTGCCGAGGTGGTCATGCTGATGCGCTACGCCGACGGCCCTGAAGGCTCCGCCCAGTGCCCCGACGGCACGCAGTTGCCGGCGGACAAGGTGATGCACGCCTGCCTGCAGATCGGCGCCAGCCAGGTGCTGGTCTCGGACGGCTACAGCGGCGGCACGCCGACGTTCGACGGCTTCTCGCTGGCGCTCACCGCCGATGACGATGCCCAGGCGAGGCGCCTGTTCGATGCGCTCGCCGACGGCGGCCAGGTGCAGCAGCCGCTGATGTCGACCTTCTTCGCCTCCAGCTTCGGCATGCTTGCGGACCGCTACGGCGTGTCGTGGATGGTGCTGGTGCCGAGCGAGCGGGCCGGCTGAGGGTCACGGCCTGCCGGGGCAACCGGACAGGCCTGTTCGATCCTCGGCGGCGGTGTCGCCGCATGCCGCCATCCGGCGCGAGGAACCCGCGGCTGCGGCGTGCATCAGATGACCGGGTGCGCCGCCATCTCGGCGCAGGCAGGTGGCTCGGATGGCAGAGGCAATTCCGGTCGTCGGCGGTGCGCAGCAGCGCACCGCCTTCGTGCTGGCTGGCGGCGGCAGCCTCGGCGCGGTCGAGGTGGGCATGCTGCAGGCGCTGCTCGAGTGGGGCGAGGCGCCGGCGTTCCTGGTCGGCGCCTCGGCCGGTGCGATCAACGCCGCGTACTTCGCCGGCGACCCGAGCCGCGCCGGCGCGCGCGAACTGGAACGGATCTGGTGCGCGCTGAAGCGGCGCGAGGTGTTCCCGTTCAACCTGGGCAGCGTGTTCGGCCTGCTGCGCCGGCGCGACCATCTGGTAGATTCGTCGGGGCTGCGGCGTCTGCTTGAGCGCCACCTGCCTTATCGGCAACTGGAGGATGCGGCCCTGCCGGTTCACCTGGTGGCGTCGGACATGCTGAGCGGGCGGGAGGCACTGCTGTCGGCCGGTCCGGTCGTCGACGCCGTGCTGGCCAGTGCCGCGATTCCGGGCGTGTACCCGCCGGTGCGGATCGACGGGCGCTGGCTGGTCGATGGGGGCGTGGCCAACAACACGCCGATCTCGGTGGCGGTCGGCCTGGGCGCCACGCGGGTGATCGTGCTGCCCACCGGGTTTGCCTGCGCGCTCGAGCGGGCACCCTCGGGCGCGATCGCGCGCGCGATGCATGCGCTCAGCCTGCTGGTGGCACGCCAGCTGGTCTACGACGCCGATCATTTTGCCGGCAGTGCGGTGGAACTGCGCATCGTGCCGAGCCTGTGTCCGCTGGGTGTCTCGCCGTACGACTATTCCGCGGCGGCCGGCTTGATCGCCCGTGCCAGGACCCAGACCAGCCGCTGGCTGGAACGAGGGGGATTGGAGCGCGCCGGGACACCGCCGCAATTGCGCGAGCACCACGACTGAGCGGGCATGCCTGCGAACCTGCCGGCACGGCCCGCCCCGGCTGGCCGCCACCGGTCACCGGTGCGGTGCGGTTCGTCACTGGCGGCTGGCGCGCGGAGCGTTTGCGTCGCATCGTGGCGACTTCCACGGCGATCCCCCTGAAGGACGGTGCGATGAAACGAAGAGACCTGCTGAAGGCCGCACTGGCGATTCCCCTCCTGCCGGGCCTTCTTTCCGGCATCCCGGCGATGGCGCAGGCGGCTGACCCGCTGCCTGCGCGCCTGCGTTCGCGGGTGCGCCCCGGCGAGCCGGACTGGCCTTCCGCTGCCGACTGGGGCCGGTTGAAGCACGATGTGGGCGGGCGCCTGCTCAAACTGGAGTCGCCGTTTGCCGGCTGCGGCCCGACCTCGGCCGGCGCCGCTTGCGACGAAGCGCTGAAGCACCTGGACAACCCGTTCTACCGCGGCGACCAGCCGGCGCTGACCCAGACCAGCGGCTGGGTCGACGCGTGGACCTCGCAGCCGAGCGCGTACGCGGTGGCCGCCGAAGGCACGGCGGACGTGGTCGCGGCGGTGAATTTCGCGCGCGAGCATCACCTGCGTCTGGTGGTGAAGGGCGGCGGACACAGTTACCAGGGCACCTCCGACGCGCCGGATTCGTTGCTGGTGTGGACGCGGCACATGAACGAGATCAGCTTGCATGACGCCTTCACGGCGCAGGGCTGCGCTGGCGTGCAGGCACCGCAGCCGGCGGTGTCGATAGGCGCCGGCGCGATGTGGATCGACGCCTACGACGCGGTGACCACCCGCGGCGGCCGCTACGTGCAGGGCGGCGGCTGCACCACGGTGGGCGTGGCCGGGCTGGTGCAGAGCGGCGGCTTCGGCAGCTTCTCGAAGCACTACGGCATGGCCGCGGCGGGCTTGCTGGAGGCGGAGGTCGTCACCGCGGACGGCCGGGCGTGCATCGCCAACGCCTGCACCCACCCGGACCTGTTCTGGGCGATCAAGGGCGGCGGTGGCGGCAGCCTGGGGGTGGTCACCCGACTGACCTTGCGCACGCGCGAACTGCCGGAGTTCTTCGGCGGGGTGTCCGGTTCGATCAAGGCCGTGTCGGATGCGGCGTACCGCGCCCTGATCGCACGGGTGATCGGCTTCTACCAAAGCAGCCTGTTCAACCCGCACTGGGGCGAGCAGATCGGCTTCGGCTCGGACAACACCGTGCGGGTCGACATGGTGTTCCAGGGCCTGAGCCAGGCGCAGGCGGAGCAGGCCTGGGCGCCGCTGCTCGACTGGGTTCGCGCGCGTAAGGAATACGAGCTGGTCAAACCGATCCAGGCGCGCGCGCTGCCGGCCAGGTACATGTGGGATGCCGAGTTCTTCCGGCAGCACGCGCCCGGCGTCCAGGTCGACGACGACCGCCCCGGCGCGCCACGCAACCATGTGCTGTGGGCGGGCGATCAGGGCCAGGTAGGCTGGTTCATCCATGGCTACAAGTCGGCATGGCTGCCGGCGTCGCTGCTGCGGAGGAAACAGCAGGCGCGGCTGGCCGATGCGCTGTTCGCCTGCAGCCGCCACTGGGGCGTGGGTCTGCATTTCAACAAGGGCCTGGCCGGCGCGCCGAAGGCCGAGCTGGCCGCGGCGCGGAACACCGCGACGAATCCGCAGGTGCTGGACGCGTTCGCGCTGGCGATCATCGCCGGCGACGGCCCGCCGGCTTTTCCCGGCATGCCCGGCCCGAAACCGGATCTGGCGCACGCCCGCGAGCGCGCCGCCGCCATGGGCCGGGCGATCGCCGCCCTGCGGTAGGCGGCACCCGACGCGGGTTCGTACGTGTCGGAGAGCGACTACTTCGAGCGCGACTGGCAGCACGCGTTCTGGGGCGCGAACTACCCGCGGCTGGCTGCGGTGAAGCGCAGCTACGACCCGACCGGGCTGTTCTTCGTGCACCACGGCGTCGGTAGCGAGGCATGGAGCGCGGACGGCTTCACCCGGGTGGCGTCGGGCTGAGGCCGGGTGCGGCGAGGCGCGCCGCGCCGGGGTCGCCGGTGCCGGGTCAGTCGGATGGCGGCGTCGCGCGCACGCCCAGCCAGCCCTTGACTGCGGCGATGGTCAGCGGGATCGCGCCGAAGATGATGAACACCAGGTCGCCGGGCAGGCGCATCCATTCGATCAGGTGCGAGCGCGGGCTGGCGATGTAGTCGAGCGCGCGGGCGTGCCAGTAGCCGTGCTGGATCACGTCCCACACCTGCAGCACGCCGCTGGGGAACAGGCTGAACACCACCATCATGGCCAGGCCGATGTTGGTGCCCCAGAAGCCGGTCCGCACGTACTTCTCCATGCCGGCCCAGCGCTCGTCGCTGCTGGTCTGGCGCAGCACGAACACCATCAGCGCCAGCGCCAGCATGCCGAACACGCCCATCATCGCGGCGTGGCCGTGGTTCGGCGTGAGCTGGGTGCCGACTTCGTAGTAGCTGACGATCGGCAGGTTGATCAGGAAGCCGAAGATGCCGGCGCCGACGAAGTTCCACACGCCCACCGCGATCAGGAAGTAGAACGTCCAGCGGTGCGGCACCGCCACCGACTTGCCGCAGACGTCGCAGTGGCCGCGGGTGGTGCGCACGAAATCCCACGCGTCCAGCGTGAGCAGGGTCAGCGGCACCACCTCCAGCACCGAGATCATCGCCGACATCGCCATGTTGACGCTGGTCTGGCCGGTGAAATACCAGTGGTGGCCGGTGCCGATCAGGCCGCCGAGGAAGTACAGGATGCCGTCCAGATAGATCACCCGCAGCGCCACGTTGCGGCGGGTCAGCCCCAGCTGGTAGAAGGTCAGCGCCACCACCGTGGTGGCGAAGAACTCGAAGAAGCCCTCGACCCACAGGTGGATGATCCAGAAGCGCCAGGTATCGACCACCGTGTAGTTCGTCTTCGCGCCGAAGAACAGCGCGGGGATGTAGAACAGCGGGATCGCCACCGCGGCGAACAGGAACATCTTCACCAGCGGCTTCGACTCCGGGTTGGCCAGCGAGCGCGGGCGCACCAGCAGCCACAGCAACGCGAACCACACCAGCAGGCCGACCACCAGCAGCAGCTGCCAGATCCGGCCAAGTTCGAGGAACTCCCAGCCCTGGTTGCCCAGCCAGAACCACCACTTGCCGAGCATCTGCGCGATGCCCAGCCACTCGCCGAGCAGACTGCCGCCGATCACCACGGCGAACGCGCCGAACAGCAGGTGCACCCACGGCGCGAACCAGCGCGGTTCGTCGCCGCGCAGCGTGCGGCCGAGAAACAGCGCGGCCGCCACGTAGGCGGTGGCGATCCAGAAGATCGCCGTCTGCAGGTGCCAGATGCGCATCAGGTTGCTGGGAAAGATCGTTTCGAGCTGGAAGCCGTAGAAGCTGCCCGGATCGGCGCGGTAGTGCGCCACCGCGCCGCCGACCAGGGTCTGCGCCAGGAACAGCAGCGCCACCACCACGAAGAATTTCACCAGCGCGCGCTGGCCGGGACTGGCCACGCCCGGCAGCAGGTGCGGATGGATGTGCTGGCCGCGGCTGATCCAGCCGAGGTAGTCGAACTTGCCGAACATCAGCAGCACCACGGCGATGCCGGCCAGCAGCACGATCAGGCTCAGCGCACTCCACAGCAGCGCGCCCGGCACCGGGGTGTTGCCGACGGCGGGGTCGTACGGGAAGTTGTTGGTGTACGAGTAGTTCTCGCCGGGGCGGTTCGCCACCGAAGCCCAGGCGGCCCAGGTCACGAACGCGGTGAACTGATGCAGCTCGGCCGGGTCGGTAATCAACCCGGCTTTCAGCCCGCCGTTGCGCTCCGGGTGCAGGAAGTAGTCGGTCCAGTACGGCAGCTGCTGGCGGTATGCCGCCGCTTCCGCAGCGGTCAGCTGCAGGGTGTCGCTGACGGCGTCGTAGCGGTTGGTCTTCAGCTCCACCGCCGTCTCCGCCCGCACCGCGGCGCGCTGTGCGGGCGTCAGCACGGCCAGCGCCTGTTGGTACTGCTGCTGCGCGGCAGCGGCCGCGGTGTCTTCGCCGATCCGGTGCAGCGCGGCGGCCGAATAGTCCGGCCCCAGGTAGGCGCCGTGGCCCCATATGCTGCCGTTGTCCATCAGGCCGTATTTCAGGAACACCGCCTGGCCGTCGCGGATGTCGTCGCCGCTGAACAACGGACTGCCTTGCGCATCCACCACCCGGGCAGGAATCGGCGGGGCATTGCGGTAGGCCAATGCGGTGATCGCGAGCAGCCCGGCGAAGCCCAGCACCATCACGATCAGCACCGTGCGCAGCCACCAGGGGGAAAGTTCGGGATCTTCCGGGGTCAATGGCTGGGCGGCGATGCTCATGGCGCTTCCCCTTCCGCGATGTGTGGGCGAGTATCGGGCGGTATCGGGAACGCGGTTGCCCGCCCGTGCTGAAACAGGATCGTGTCTTGTACGGATTCAGCCAAGATGGCCGCGGCAAGCTTTTTCTTCTTTCCGTGCATGACGTGTGAAGGCTGTACCGCACTGGCCATCCATCGGGGGGATGGAGCCGGATGTGAAGCGTCGCCATGGCCCCGCACCGCACCGGCGGCGGCCACGATGCGGGCATCGCATGCGAGAGGGCGCCGCCACCGGGGTCATGCACCACAGAATTCCGGCATCACCGCGATGCCGGTGGCGGCCGGTATCGGGGCTTCAGCCTTGCGTGCCGGCCAACGACGCTGCAGCCGACTGCAGCACCCATTGACGACCGAGGAAAACCGTCATGCATACTCGTTTTGAGCGTACCGGCCCCCTGACCGAACTGAGCAGCTATCCGCAGTGGGCGCAAGATATGGTGGTTGACTGCGAAAGCACCAAGCAGAGCGTGCTGGATCACGAGCTGTGGGCGATGATGCGGGAGGTTCGGCTTGATCACGCTTCCACCGCCAATTTCATGGTGGGGGTCTGGCCGTTCATCGAGCGCTTCCCGAGCTTCATGGCACTGAATCTGCTGAAAACCCGCTACGGGCGCAGTCTTGGCGACGACGTGGCGCGTCGCTGGCTGGTGCGCAACATACGGGTCGAACAGAATCATGCCGAGTACTGGCTTGCCTGGGCCGAGGGCTCCGGTGTGCCTCGTGACGACGTGCTGAACGCGCGGCCCCCGCATGGCACTCAGACGCTGGCCAACTGGTGCGAGGAAATCAGTGCCAACGGAACCCTGGCTGCGGGCATGATCGCCACCAACTATGCCATCGAGGGCGTCACCGGCGAGTGGTCGCGGCCCATCTATGAGAGCACCGCTTATGCCGAGAGCTTTCCCCCCAGGATCAGGACGGGCAGCCTGCGTTGGCTCCAGCTGCACGCGGCCTACGACGACATCCACCCCTGGGAGGCACTGGAAATTGTCTGCACATTGCTGGGCATGACGCCCAAGGCTGACGAAGTGGCTCATCTGGGTGAGTGCGTCCGCAGAAGCTATACAAGCATGCGCATCGTCGGCGACCTCTGCATGCAGACGCATCGGCCGTCCACATGGATGAAGGAAGCGGCTGCCTGACGGCTGTCGAGACAACGGGCAGGGCGTTCCATTGACGGGTCAGGCATGAGATAACTTGCGCATGCGCAAGGTGTCTCCCATGTTGCAGCAACCTTTGTCCCGACGCATGTTGCCGCTGGCCTACGCGCTGGTGGTGATGTTGGCCACGATCCTCGGGCTGACATGGTTTGCCCTGCAGACCCAGGTCACTCTCGCTGGATTTCTCAACAGCGAGAGTGTCTGGTCCAAGGCCCAGAAGCAGGCGGTGATCGCCCTGGATGCCTATGCAGTCACCGGCAGCCCCGCCGATCTTGCCGGGTTCTGGCAAAACTACTCTGTCCTCGATTCGGATCGGTTGGCGCGCGACGAGATCGCGTCGGGAAGTTTCGACCAGGAAGTGGTGGACAGGGCCTTTGTCCATGGCAACGTCATGCCGACGGCGAAGCCCGGCATGATTTTCGTGCTGGAGCACTTCTCCGGAGCACCTTATTTGCGTGACGCACTGGCAGCGTGGCGCTCCAGTGATGCGGAGATTGCCCAGCTGGCCTCGATTGCCAAGGAGCTGGAACACACGCATGCCGCCGGAGCCTCTTCGGCTGAACAGGCAGCCATCCAGCGTGGCCGCATTCATGCCCTGAATGATTCGATCGAGCCGAAGGCCAACCGGTTTTCGCTCGAAATCGCCCGTGGCACGACGTGGATGGGGCATATGCTGTTCATTGGCGTGTTGAGTGCCGCCTGCATTGCCGTTCTGCTGTGGCTGGACATGGCGCGCCGCACGCTGGTCAGCATCCGCGGCAGCGAGGAGCGCTATCGCCTGCTGTTCGACAGCGCCGCCGATGCGATCGTGATGGTCGACGAGGCCAGCGGACGGATCCTGGACGTCAACCGCACCGCTTCGGCGTGGACCGGGCGCAGCGCGGACGAGCTGGTCGGCGACCGCTTCGTGCACCTGTTCACGCAGTCCATGGCGGGGCAGCAGACCGGGCGGGCCGCCGCCAACGTGCTGCTCGGGGCCAAGGGTCAGACCCGTCCGGTGGAAACGCAGACCAGCCTGGTCAACTGGGGCAGCCAGCCGGTGCGCCAGGCGATCATCCGCGACATTTCCGAGCGGGTGGCGATGGAGCGCGAGCGCCGGATCGCCGCGGAGGCGCTGGCCAGCATCGCCGAAGGCGTGATCATCGCCGATGCCGGGCGGCTGGTGATCTCGACCAATGCGGCGCATGCCGAGCTGACCGGTTTCACCAGCCAGGCGCTGCAGGGCAGGCGCCTCGACGACACCCGTCGCCTGCCCGGTGGCCAGCCGCTGCCGCGGTCGATCTGGGACAGCGTGGCCGCCGGCCACAACTGGATGGGCGAGGTCGTGAGTTTGCGCAGCGACGGCAGCAGCTATCCCGAGCACCTCAGCCTCAGCACGATCCGCGATGCCGACGACCAGGTGGTCTACTACGTCGCCGTGCTCACCGACATCCACGAGGCGAAGGCGAACCAGCATCGGCTGGAGCAGATGGCGCGGCACGACCCGCTGACCGGCCTGGTCAACCGGGCGGAGTTCGAACGGCATTGCGCCGAGGCGATCGCGGTGGCCGAACGCGAGCGGCTGGCGGCGGTGGTGCTGTTCATCGACCTGGACGCATTCAAGATCGTCAACGACAGCTACAGCCACGCGATCGGCGACCGCCTGCTGGTCAAGGTGGCCGAAAGGATCCGCCGGCAACTGTCCGAGGGCGACGTGGCCGGGCGCATCGGCGGCGACGAGTTCACCGTGCTGATCCCGCGGCTGATCCTGCGCGAGGACGCGCGGGCGATCGTCAGCCGGCTGCTGGCCAGCCTGTCCGAGCCGCTGCTGGTGGACGATTACGAGATCGTGCTGAGCGCCAGCATCGGCGTGGCCGGCTATCCGCTGGACGGCGACAACGCGCTGGCGTTGATCGCGAACGCCGACGCGGCGATGTACGCGGCAAAGACCGAGGAGCGCAATGCGTTCCGCTTCTACACGCCGATGATGCACGCCGATACCCGCCGGCGCCTGCAGTTGGCGGCCGAGTTGCGCCAGGCGCTGGCGCGCAACGAATTCCATCTGGTGTTCCAGCCCAGCGTCGAGCTGCGCAGCGGCCGCATCGTGGCGGTGGAGGCGTTGCTGCGCTGGCAGCATCCGGAACGCGGCGAGGTACTGCCGGCCGAGTTCATCCCGGTGGCCGAAAGCCTGGGCCTGATCCGCCGCATCGACGAGTGGGTGATGCAGACCACCTGCGCCCAGATCCAGGCCTGGGACCTGGCCGGCGTGCCGCCGATCCGCGTGGCGGTGAACATCTCGGCGCGCTGGTTCGGCCACCCGGCCTTCGTCGACGGGGTCAGCCGCAACCTGCAGTCGCGGCGGCTGGCGCCCGGACGATTGCTGCTGGAGATCACCGAGAGCGCAATGCTGCGGTTGGGCGACGACATCGAGCGCACCATGCAGACCCTGCACACGCTCGGCATCGCGGTGGCGATCGACGATTTCGGCACCGGTTATTCCTCGATGGCCTACCTGAAACTGCCGGCGGTGACCTGCCTGAAGATCGACCGCTCCTTCGTCACCGGCCTGCCGGGCGACGGCAACGACGCGGCGATCACCGTGGCGATGCTGGCGATGGCGAAAAGCCTTGGTCTGATCACGATCGCCGAGGGCATCGAGACCGAGGCGCAGCATGAGTTCCTGCTGCGCAGCGGTTGCATCGAGGGGCAGGGCTATCTGTACTCCTACCCGTTGCGGCCCGAGGAAGTGCAGCGCCTGCTGTGCCCGAGCCAGCCGTCGGTGCCGATGCGGCTGAAGCTGGTGCCGCCCAAACGCAGTTGAGCGGCGCCCGGTGGACGGCGCCGGCCCGCCTGCCTTGATGTGCATCAGGGCAGGCGGCTGCGTGGAGCGGGACACTGGCTGCAGTCCAGCCAGCCGCGACCGTTCATGTCCAGCAGTCACTCCATCCCCGATGGCAGCAAGTACGTCAGTGCGCAGGGCACCCGCGCGGTCAAGGGCGGCCAGAAGCCCAATGCGCACAGCCATGAGCCCGACGTCAGCCGCAAGCCGCCGTGGCTGCGCGTGAAGCTGCCCAGCGGCGCGCGTTACGAGGAAGTGGCTGACATCGTGCGCACGCACCAGCTCAACACCGTGTGCGCCGAATCCAAGTGCCCCAACATCGCCGAGTGCTGGGGCAGCGGCACCGCCACGCTGATGCTGATGGGCTCAGTGTGCACGCGCGCGTGCAAGTTCTGCTCGGTCTCCACCGGCAACCCGAACGGCTGGCTCGACCCGCTGGAACCGGCCAAGGTGGCCGATGCGGTGGCGCTGATGGGGCTGAAGTACGTGGTGCTCACCTCGGTGGATCGCGACGACCTGGCGGACGGCGGTGCCGCCCACTACGCTGCCTGCGTGAAGGCTATCCACCTGCGCTCGCCCGATACCGCGGTGGAGGCGCTCACGCCCGATTTCGCCGGCAACCATGCCAGCGTCGCCACAGTGCTCGACGCCGGCCTGGCCACCTACGCGCAAAACCTGGAAACCGTGCGCCGCCTCACCCATCCGGTGCGCGATCCGCGCGCAGGCTACGAGCAGACCCTGGGCGTGCTGGCGTTCGCCAAGCGCCACGCGCCCAAGACGCTCACCAAGACCAGCCTGATGCTGGGCCTGGGCGAAACCGACGCCGAGGTCGAGCAGGCGCTGGACGACATGCGCGCCGCCCACGTGGACGTGGTCACCCTGGGCCAGTACATGCGGCCCAGCCCGCACCACCTGCCGGTGGAGCGCTTCGTCACGCCGGACGAGTTCCGCGATTATCGCAAGCTGGCGCTCGGCAAGGGTTTTCTGGAGGCGGTCGCAGGACCGCTGGTTCGTTCGAGTTATCGCGCCGAACGCGTGCTGGAGCACAACAATCTGGGGCTGTGACCCGCGGCGCGCCGGGCCGGTCCATCACTTCGATGTCCATCGACATCAGGAGGTACCGCCATGTTCCGTTTCTTCGTACGACGTTCCCTTCGCCGCTCGCTGACCGGGCCCGACGCCGCCGGCGCCGTGCTGGCGCCGGGCCGCAAGCTTTTCGTTGCACCGGCCGGCGAGTCCGTGCTGGCGCAGGAGCAGCGCGTCGACGACGAGCTCGCCCAGAGTTTCCCGGCCAGCGACCCGCCGAGCTGGGTGCAGGGCACGGTGTCGGCGCAGCATTGAATTTCCACCCGGCTTCATCCAAGGAGGATGGCATGGACACGACGATATACCCGCCGGCGACGGCGGAACTGGCGCGCAAGCGCCGCGAACTGGCGCCTGCGCCGCTGGATGCGTTCAAGGCGTTCAGCGCCGCGGTGTTCGCCGACGGCGCGCTGCCGGCGGTCACCAAGCAGCTGATCGCGGTGGCGGTGGCGCACGTCACCCAGTGCCCGTACTGCATCAAGGGACATACCGCCGGCGCCTTGAAGCAGGGCGCCAGCGAGCAGCAGATCATGGAGGCGATCTGGGTCGCCGCCGAGATGCGTGCGGGCGGCGCCTACGCCCATTCCGCGCTGGCGCTGGACACGATGCGTCACGCGCACGAGGCTGCCTGAGATGGCCACGCGCTTCACCACAGTATCGGACAGCATCCTCGACGCGGTCGGCGACACCCCGCTGCTGGAGATCGAGGGCGTCTACGCCAAGATCGAGTTCCTCAATCCTTCCGGCTCGATCAAGGCGCGCATCGCCAAGTACATGATCGAGCGGGCGGAGCAGGAAGGTTTGCTCAAGCCCGGCGACACCATCGTGGAGGCGACCAGCGGCAACACCGGCAACGCGTTGTCGATGGTGGCGGCGGTGAAGGGCTACCGCATGCTGGTGGTGATGCCCGAGGGCCTGTCCAGCGAGCGCGTGGCGATCTCGCGGGCCTACGGCGCGGACGTGCTGTTCTGCGGCAATTTCCATGTCAACGAGGCGCTGGTGCGTGCGCAGCGGCTCGGCCAGCAGGCCGGCTACTTCTGCCCCAGCCAGTTCGAGTCGGAATGGAACGTGGAGGAGAACCGGCTGATCCTCGGCCCGGAAATCCTGGCCCAGCTGCCGCCGGGCCGCGTGCCCGATGCGCTGGTGCTGGGCGTCGGCACCGGCGGCACGCTGATCGGCGTGGGCCAGGCATTCCGCGAGGTCAACCCGAATGTGCGGCTGTTCGCGATGGAGCCGTCCGAGTCGTGCACGATCCTGTGCGGCGAGATTGCCGCGCACACCATCGAAGGCATTTCCGACGGCTTCGTGCCGGGCATCTTCCAGCGCCACGCGGGGCTGGTGAACGAGGTGCTGAGCGTGTCCAGCACCGATGCCGTAAGCGAGATGAAGCGGCTGGCGCGCAGCTACGGGCTGTTCTGCGGACCGAGCTCCGGCGCGCACCTGCTCGCCGCCAAGCGCATCCGGCAGAATTTCCCGGAACTGAAGACGGTGGTGACGGTGTTCTGCGACGAGGGCGAAAAGTACCTGCACGAGTACTTCATGCAGCCAGCCGCTGTCGACGTGGGCGCCACGCACTTTCGCTGAGGCGGTCACGCGTGGCCGGCTGCGCGACGCAGGGCGGTCACTGTCCGCCCTGCGCGTTCGGGGAGGAGCTACAGCGGCGCGCAGTGGCGGCTCAGCCACTCCAGGTCGGCGGCCTCCAGCAGCGGGCTGAGCGCGGCGCGCACGCTGGCGTGGTAGTCGTCCAGCCAGGCACGTTCCTCCGGGTTGAGCAGGCCCGGTTCCAGCGCGCGGCGGTCGAACGGGCACATCGTCAGCGTCTCGAAGGCGAGGAATTCGCCGAACTCGGTGCGGTCGGCTTCGACCACCACGGCCAGGTTCTCGTGGCGGATGCCGTGCCGGCCGGGCTTGTACAGGCCCGGCTCGATCGAGCTGATCATGCCCGGCTCCAGCGCCACCAACGCGCCGCCGGCGACCGGCGGGCGGATCGACTGCGGACCCTCGTGCACGTTGAGGAAGTAGCCCACGCCGTGGCCGGTGCCGTGGCCGTAATCCATGCCCGAAGCCCACAGCGGCGCGCGCGCCAAGGCGTCCAGCTGCGGGCCGCTGGCGCCCTTCGGGAAGCGGGCGCGCGACAGCCCGATCATGCCCTTCAGCACCAGGGTGGCGTCGCGGCGCTGTTCGGCGGTGGTCTCGCCGAGCGCCAGCACGCGGGTGATGTCGGTGGTGCCGCCGAGGTACTGGCCGCCCGAATCGATCAGCAGCAGGCCCTTCGCCTGCAGCGTGACGTGCGATTCCGGCGTGGCGCGGTAGTGCGGCAGCGCGCCGTTCGCCTGGTAGCCGGCGATGGTGGCGAAGCTCTCGCCGACCCAGCCGGGCTGGGCCGAGCGCTCTTCGTGCAGCAAGGTGTCGACGTCCAGCTCGGTCACCGTCATGCCGGCGGCGAGGCGCTGTTCCAGCCGGCGGAAAGCGCGCACCAGGGCGGCGCCGTCGCGGCGCATCACGTCGCGGATGTGGTCGAGTTCGGCGACGCTCTTGACCGCCTTGAACGCGGTGCTCGGATTGGCTGCCTCGATCCGGCTCACGCCTGACGGGATCGCCGCGGCGATCGCGCTGACCACCCGGCCGCTGTCCAGCAGCAGGCGGTCGGCAGCATCCAGTTCCTGCAGGGTCGAGGTGATCGAGGCGTAATCGGCGATGCCGATGCCGTCGGCAGCCAGTTTCGCGACCAGCGCATCGCTCAGCTTGGCGCGGCCCACGAACAGGGTGGCGCGGTGGTCCGCCTGCACCAGCAGATGGGCCAGGAACACCGGATTGCACTCCACATCGCTGCCGCGCAGGTTGGTCAGCCAGGCGATGTCGTCGAGGCTGGACAGCAGGTGGTGGCTGGCGCCGAGCTTGTGCATCGCCTTGCGCAGGCGGGCCAGCTTGTCGGCACGCGGAATGCAGGCCCAGGCCAGCTCGTGTTCGACCACCGGCGCCTGCGGCAGGGCCGGGCGGTCCGCCCAGATCGCACCGGGCAGGTCCAGGTCGGTGCGCACCGTGGCGCCGCTGTCGGCAAGCCGGCGCTCGATCTGGCGCTGGGTGGTCGCGGCCACGCTGTCGCCGGCCATGGCCAGCACGTCGCCCTCGTGCAGATGCTGCTGCAGCCATTCGAGATGCTCGGGCGTGTGCGGCATGCGCAGCTTCATCAGGCCGATGCCGCTGCCGGCGAGCTGCTGTTCGGCCTGCGAGAAGTAGCGCGAGTCGGTCCACAGCCCGGCCTGCTCGCGGCTGACGATCAGGGTGCCGGCCGAACCGGTGAAGCCGGACAGCCATTCGCGCGCGGCCCAGTGGGCGGGCAGGTATTCGGACAGGTGCGGATCGGCGCTGGGAACCAGCACGGCAGCGACGCCGTGCTGCTGCATGGCCGCACGCAGGGCGGCGAGACGGGCGGGGACGGGGTTGTTCATCCGACCATGCTAGCAGGCGGTCCGAGGCCGTTTCATCCGTGGCGGACAGTTGGAAATGAACCGATCGCGACAAATTCTGCGCTTCCATCTCGCAGCGGGACGCTTCTGCAGCTAAAATGCCAATTTCCAGCACGGCTGCTTTCCATGACCCCCCTGATTTTCGTCACCGGCGGTGTGGTGTCCTCGCTTGGCAAGGGCATTGCTGCGGCGTCGCTCGCTTCCATTCTCGAAGCACGCGGCCTTTCGGTCACCATGATGAAGCTCGATCCCTACATCAACGTGGATCCGGGCACGATGAGTCCCTTCCAGCACGGCGAGGTCTACGTGACCGACGACGGCGCCGAGACCGACCTCGACCTCGGCCACTACGAGCGCTTCGTCCGCACCCGCCTGACCGGCAAGAACTCGATCACCACCGGCAAGATCTACGAGAGCGTGATCCGCAAGGAGCGCCGCGGCGATTACCTCGGCGCCACCGTGCAGGTGATCCCGCACATCACCGACGAGATCAAGCACTGCATCCACGAGGCCACCCGCGGTTTCGACGTGGCGCTGGTGGAGATCGGCGGCACCGTGGGCGACATCGAATCGCTGCCGTTCCTGGAGGCGATCCGCCAGCTGCGCATCGAGCACGGGCCGGAGAAGGTGGTGTTCATGCATCTCACCCTGGTGCCGTACATCAAGGCCGCCGGCGAGATCAAGACCAAGCCGACCCAGCATTCGGTGAAGGAACTGCGCTCGATCGGCATCCAGCCGGACATCCTGCTGTGCCGCTGCGAGCAGCCGCTGCCCGAGAGCGAACGGCGCAAGATCGCACTGTTCACCAACGTGCCGGAGCAGGCGGTGATCAGCGCGGCCGACGTGGACATCATCTACAAACAGCCGCTGTACCTGCACCAGCAAGGCCTGGACGACATCGTGGTCAAGCGCCTCGGCCTGGACGCCAAGCCGGCCGACCTGTCCGAATGGCAGCGCACGGTCGATGCGGTGGAACATCCGAAGGACGAGATCACCGTCGCCATCGTCGGCAAGTACGTCGAGCACAAGGACGCCTACAAGTCGCTGGGCGAGGCGCTGCGCCACGGCGGCATCAAGCAGCTGACGCGGGTGAACCTGGACTGGGTCGACTCCGAGCAGGTCGAGGCCGAAGGCGCCGCCAAGGTGCTCGGCAAGGCCGACGCGATCCTGGTGCCCGGCGGCTTCGGCAAGCGCGGTTTCGAGGGCAAGGTGCTGGCCGCGAAGTACGCGCGCGAGCACGGCGTGCCGTACTTCGGCATCTGCTACGGCATGCACGCGGCGGTGGTGGATTTCGCCCGCCACGTGGCCGGCCTCGCCGATGCCGACTCCAGCGAGAACGACCGCAACACGCCGAACCCGGTGATCGCGCTGATCACCGAATGGACCACCGCGGCAGGCGAGGTCGAGCAGCGCAGCGACCGCTCCGACCTCGGCGGCACCATGCGCCTGGGCGCGCAGGAATGCCGCCTCAAGGCCGGCACGCTGGCACGCGAGCTGTACGGCCAGGACGTGGTGCGCGAACGCCATCGCCACCGCTACGAGTTCAACAACCGCTACCGCCAGCCGTTCGAGGACCTGGGCCTGGTGATCTCCGGCAAGTCGATGGACGACCTGCTGGTGGAAATCGTGGAGCTGCCGCAACAGCGGCATCCGTGGTTCCTCGGCTGCCAGGCGCACCCGGAGTTCACCTCGACCCCGCGCGACGGCCACCCGCTGTTCATCGGCTTCGTGCGCGCGGCGCGCGAGTTCAAGGCCGTGCGCGACGGCGAGAAGCTGGCCCGGGAGCGCGTGGCATGAAGTTGTGCGGCTTCGACGTCGGCCTGGACCGGCCGCTGTTCCTGATCGCCGGCCCGTGCGTGGTGGAGTCCGAGCAACTGCAGCTGGACACCGCCGGCACGCTGAGGGAGATCACCGGCCGGCTCGGCATCCATTTCATCTTCAAGTCCAGCTTCGACAAGGCGAACCGTTCCTCCGGCGAGAGCTTCCGCGGGCCGGGGCTGGAGGAAGGCCTGCGCATCCTGGGCGAGGTGAGGCGGCAGATCGGTGTGCCGGTGCTCACCGACGTGCACGAGTACACGCCGATGGACGAGGTCGCCGCGGTAGTCGACGTGCTGCAGACGCCGGCCTTCCTGTGCCGGCAGACCGACTTCATCCAGAAGGTGGCGCGTGCCGGCAAGCCGGTGAACATCAAGAAGGGCCAGTTCCTCGCGCCGTGGGACATGAAGCACGTGGTGGCCAAGGCGAAAGCCGTCGGCAACGATGCCATCATGGTGTGCGAGCGCGGTGCCAGCTTCGGCTACAACAACCTGGTGTCGGACATGCGCTCGCTGAGCGTGATGCGCGATACGAACTGCCCGGTCGTGTTCGACGCCACCCATTCGGTGCAGTTGCCGGGCGGCCAGGGCGCCACCTCGGGCGGCCAGCGCGAGTTCGTGCCGGTGCTGGCGCGCGCCGCGGTGGCGGTGGGCGTGGCCGGCCTGTTCGCCGAGACGCATCCCGACCCCAGCAAGGCGCTCAGCGATGGCCCCAACGCGTGGCCGCTGGGCAAGATGGAGGCGCTGCTGGAAACCCTGCTGGAGCTGGATGCCGTAACCAAGCGGCACCGCTTCCTGGAGCAGGATGTTTCCTGAAACACCGGGCGCAGCGATGCGCCCGTTCCAACTCATTCACCACCCAGGCAGACGGACACCGCATGAGCACCCAGATCACCCGCATCCACGCCCGTGAAATCCTCGACTCGCGCGGCAACCCCACGCTGGAAGCCGAAGTCACCCTGGCCGGCGGCGGCTTCGGCCGCGCCGCCGTGCCCAGCGGCGCCTCCACCGGTTCGCGCGAGGCGGTCGAGCTGCGCGACGGCGACAAGTCACGCTACGGCGGCAAGGGCGTGAAGAACGCGGTGGCGAACGTCAACACCACGATTGCCGCGGCGCTGAAGGGTTTCGATGCGGCTGACCAGAAAGGCCTGGATGCGAAACTGATCGCGCTGGACGGCACGCCGAACAAGGGCAAGCTGGGCGCGAATGCGCTGCTCGGCGTCTCGATGGCGGCGGCGCACGCGGTGGCCGCGTCGCGCGGCGAGCCGCTGTGGCAGTACCTGTCGCACGGCAAGCCCGGCGTGCTGCCGGTGCCGATGATGAACATCATCAACGGCGGCGCGCACGCCGACAACAACGTGGACGTGCAGGAGTTCATGATACTGCCGGTGGGCCTGCCGACGTTCGCTGAGGCGCTGCGCGCCGGTGCGGAAATCTTCCATGCGTTGAAGAGCGTGCTGCACGGCCGCGGCCTCGCCACCGCGGTGGGCGACGAGGGCGGCTTCGCGCCGAACCTGCGTTCCAACGTCGAGGCGATCGACACCATCCTGGAGGCGATCGGCAAGACCGGCTACAAGGTGGGCAGCGAGATCCTGCTCGGCCTCGACGCGGCCAGCTCGGAGTTCTACAAGAACGGCAAGTACGACCTCGCCGGCGAAGGCAAGCAGTACAGCTCGGCGCAGTTCGTCGACCTGCTCGCCGGCTGGGCCAGGCAGTACCCGATCGTCACCATCGAGGACGGCATGGCCGAAGGCGACTGGGACGGCTGGAAGCTGCTCACCGATGCGATCGGCGAGCGCGTGCAGGTGGTCGGCGACGATCTGTTCGTGACCAATCCGGCGATCTTCCGCGAGGGCATCGAGAAGCACATCGCCAATTCGATCCTGATCAAGGTGAACCAGATCGGCACGCTGTCCGAGACCCTGGAAGCGATCGCGATGGCCGACGCGGCGAAGTATTCGGCGGTGATCTCGCATCGCTCCGGCGAGACCGAGGACACCACCATTGCCGACATCGCGGTGGCTACCACGGCGACCCAGATCAAGACCGGCTCGCTGTGCCGCAGCGATCGCGTGGCGAAGTACAACCAGCTGCTGCGCATCGAGGAGGCGCTGGGTTCGGCCGCACGCTATGCCGGCCGCGGGGCGTTTCCGAACCTGACCCGCCTGCCGGGCTGAACGGCCGCCCATGCTGCGCTGGATCGCCCTGGTTCTGATCCTGCTGCTGATCGGCCTGCAGCTGAAGCTGTGGACCGGCAGCGGCAGCATGCACGAGGTGGACAGCCTGCGCGTGGCGGTGAAGAAACAGGCCGACGAGAACGCGAAGCTGCTGCAGCGCAACCAGGCGGTCGGAGCCGATGTGCTGGACCTCAAGCACGGTGACCAGGCGGTCGAGGCGCGTGCGCGCACCGAACTGGGGCTGATCAAGCCGGGCGAAGTGTTCTACCAGGTGGTCGAGCAACCGGCCCGCGCCGCCAGCTCGCTGCCGCCGCCGCCACCCGCCACGCCCGCCGGGTCGCCATGAGCGCGCCGGCGCTGTGGTGCGTGGTGCCGGCCGCGGGGCGCGGCACCCGGGTCGGCGGCGACTGCCCGAAGCAATACCTGCCGCTGGCAGGCCGGCCGCTGATCGCGCACACGCTGGAGCGGCTCGCCGTGCATCCGCGGATCGGCGGCCTGCTGGTGACGCTGGCCGCTGGCGATGCGCACTGGTCCAGGATCGGCACGCTCAGCGGCAAGCCGGTGCTGACCGCGGTCGGTGGGGCCGAGCGCAGCGATTCGGTGCTCGCCGGAATCGACGCCTTGCCGGCGTCGGTGGGTGCGGACGATTTCGTGCTGGTGCACGACGCCGCGCGGCCCTGCGTGCGGCTGGCCGACATCGGCAGGCTGATCGAGCTGGCCGGGGCGGCCGACGGCGGCCTGCTCGGCGCGCCGCTGCGCGATACGCTGAAGCGCGCCGATGCGGCCGGCCGCAGCGTGCAGACCGAGCCGCGCGACCTGCGTTGGCGCGCCTTCACGCCACAGATGTTCCGGCGTGGTCAACTGGCGGCGGCGCTGCGCGACGCCGCACGGCGCGGCGTGAACGTCAGCGACGAGGCGATGGCGATGGAGCTGGCCGGCTGCACGCCGTTGCTGGTCGAGGGCGCCGAGGACAACATCAAGGTGACCACGGCAGCGGATTTCGCGCTGGCCGAGTTCCTGCTTGCAAGGACAGTCGCATGAGGGCCGCCCCATGAGGATCGGACAGGGCTTCGACGTGCATGCATTCGGCGAGGGCGACCACGTCACCCTGGGTGGCGTGCGCGTACCGCATCGTCGCGGCGTGGTGGCGCATTCGGACGGCGACGTGGTGATCCATGCGCTGTGCGACGCGATCTTCGGTGCACTGGCGCTGGGCGACATCGGCCGGCATTTCCCGCCCTCGGACGAGCGCTGGCGCGATGCCGACAGCCGCCAGTTCCTGCGCCATGCGGCGATGCTGATGGCGCAGCATGGCTACACGCTGGGCAATGCCGACATCACCGTGATCGGCGAGGCGCCGAAGATCGGCCCGCACGCGCAGGCGATGCGCGAGAACCTCGCTGTCGACCTGGACAGCGAGGTCGGCCGCATCAGCGTCAAGGCCACCACCACCGAAAGACTCGGCTTCTGCGGCCGCGGCGAGGGGATCGCTGCGCAGGCGTGCGTCCTGCTGGAGCGCGCGTGACTGAAGTAGAGGCCCGCAGCGCCACCAGCCGGCTGCACGACCAGCTCGAAGCCATCGTCGAGGTGCTGCGCCGGCATGACGACGAAGGCCCGCTGCCGGCCGGATCGCAGGCCGAATTGCGCCGGCAACTGGACGAACTGCACCCGGCCGACATCGCCTTCATCCTCGAATCGCTGCCGCTGGACGACCGCCTGGCGGTCTGGCAGCTGGTCAAGGCCGACCGCGACGGCGAGATCCTGCTGGAAGTATCCGATGCGGTGCGCGAATCGCTGATCGCGGACATGGACCGCCAGGAGATCCTCGCCGCGGTCGAGCCACTGGACGCGGACGAGCTGGCCGACTTGGTCGAGGATCTGCCGACCGCGATGCTGCCGGAGCTGATGGCGAGCCTGGACACGCAGCAGCGCCAGCAGGTGCAGTCGGCGCTGTCCTACGGGGACGACCAGGTCGGCGCGCTGATGGACTTCGAGATGGTCACCATCCGCGAGGACGTGAGCCTGGAAGTGGTGTTGCGCTACCTGCGCCGCTGGGACGAGCTGCCGGCGCAGACCGACAAGTTGTTCGTGATCAACCACGACAACCTGCTCACCGGCGTGCTGCCGCTGCACTGGCTGCTGGTGAACCCGCCGGAAAAAATGGTCAGTGCGGTGATGGCGCCGGACGTCAACACCTTCCACCCCACCGACGATGCGTACGACGTGGCGCAGGCGTTCGAGCGCTACGACCTGGTGACCGCGCCGGTGGTCGACGAGAGCGGCCACCTGATCGGCCGCATCACCATCGATGCGATGGTCGACGTGATCCGCGAGGAAAGCGAGAGCGAAGCGCTCAGCCGCGGCGGCCTGCGCGAGGAGGAGGACATCTTCGCCTCGGTATGGGCCTCGCTGAAGAACCGCTGGGCGTGGCTGGCGATCAACCTGGTCACCGCGTTCATCGCCTCGCGCGTGATCGGCCTGTTCGAAGGCTCGATCGAGCGGCTGGTGGCGCTGGCCGCGCTGATGCCGATCGTGGCCGGCATCGGCGGCAACTCCGGCAACCAGACCATCACCATGATCGTGCGCGCGCTGGCGCTGAACCAGATCACCACCGAGAGCGCGAAGCGGCTATGGCGCAAGGAACTGACCGTGTCGCTGCTGAACGGGCTGGTCTGGGGCGGGGTGATCGGCGTCGTCGCGTGGCTGCTGTACGACAGCGCCTCGCTGGGCCTGGTGATGACCGCGGCGATGACGCTGAACCTGCTGCTGGCCGCGTTCGCCGGCGTCGGCATCCCGGTGCTGATGACGAAGTTCGGCCGCGATCCGGCGCTGGGCTCCAGCGTACTGATCACCGCGATGACCGACAGCGGCGGTTTCTTCATTTTTCTTGGCCTCGCCACCATCTTCTTGATGTAGGAGCCCGCTTGCGGGCGATGCTTTTGCTCTAGGTACTTCGGTGGAGATTCAGAGCAGAGCATCGCCCGCGAGTGGGCTCCTACAAAACTGACCGGACCTTTCGACGTGCAAGAACTTCCCCACGCCTTCGGCGAACCGCCACTGACCGCCCGACTGCGCAGCGCGCCGGAGGACTTCCAGGTCGAGGAGATCCTCGGCTACGACGCCGACGGTGCCGGCGAACACGCCCTGCTGTGGGTGGAGAAGCGCGGCGCGAATACCGACTGGGTGGCGCGAGAACTGGCGAAGTTCGCCGGCGTGCCGCCAGTCGCGGTGGGCTACGCAGGGCTGAAGGATCGCCACGCGGTGACCCGGCAGACCTTCTCCGTGCAGCTGGCGGGCAAGCCCGACCCGGACTGGTCGGCGTTCCCGCACGCGGAAGTGAAGGTGCTGGCGGCGACGCGGCATTCGCGCAAACTGAAGCGCGGCGCATTGCGCGGCAACCGCTTCGTGCTTGTGCTGCGCGAGGTGCAGGGCGACCGCGGCGCGGCGGAACAGGCGCTGCAGCAGATCGCCGCGCGCGGCGTGCCGAACTATTTCGGCGAACAGCGCTTCGGCCGCGAGGGCGGCAACGTGGCGCAGGCGCGGGCGATGTTCGGCGGGCGTCGGGTGGATCGCGGCCAGCGTTCGTTCCTGCTGTCGGCGGCACGCTCGCACATCTTCAATGCCGTGCTGGCGGCGCGGGTCGAGCGCGGCGCCTGGGACAGCCCGCTGGATGGCGAGATCTGGTCGCTGGCCGGCTCGCGCTCGTGGTTCGGGCCGGAACCGTTCACCGAACTGCTGGCCGAACGGCTGGCCCGCGCCGACATCCATCCGTCCGGCCCGTTGTGGGGGCAGGGCGAGCCGCCGAGCCAGGGCGAGGCGGGCGCGCTGGAGCGCGAGATCGGCGCGGCGAACGACGACCTGGCCGCCGGCCTGGCGGCGGCGCGGATGGACCAGGAACGCCGACCGCTGCGGCTGCTGCCGAAGGACCTGCGCTGGCGCTGGCTGGGCGACGACGCGCTGGAACTGTCGTTCGAGCTGCCGGCCGGCGCGTACGCCACGGTGGTCGTGCGCGAAGTGGCCTCGATCGCGTAGGAGCGCAGCCTGTCCGCAAGGGACTTCCTTCATCGCGTGCGATGCTTTTGATCTCGCATCGGGAAGAGCATTCGCGCACCGGACGCGCTCCTGCAGTCAGCCCCTGAGCAGGACGATCACCGCGCCGGTGCCGCCCAGCGCCGGTCGTGCCGAGGCGAATGCGATCACGTCGTCGCGTCGGCGCAGCAGGCGGTCGGTGAGGCCTTTCAGTACCGGTCCGGCGGCTTTCGAGCGCAGGCCCTTGCCGTGCACGATGCGCACGCAGCGCAGGCCGTGCTGTTTCGCCTCGGCCAGGAAGGCGACGATGCTGGCCTGCGCGGCGGCGGCGTTCATCTGGTGCAAGTCGAGGTCGTCCTGCACGCTGAACTGGCCACGCTTGAGCTGGCGCAGCAGCTTCGGCGGGTAGCCATCGCGCAAGTAGCCCAGTTCCTCGCCGACTTCGAGCAGGGCCGGGTCAAACGCCATGTCCAGCAGTTCGCCGGGCACGGCGGCTTCGTCCGCGTCCAGCATGTGCGGATGCGGCGCGGGCTTCGCCGCCGCTGGTGGCGGCGCCACCGGGTCGAGCGGGCGCACGTCGCCGATCGCCTCGCGGAACAGGCGGCTGTCGTCGTCGTTGACCCGTGCAGGTGGGCGGCGCTTCATGTCGGCATGCTAAGTCAAAGCGCGCAGCGGATGCCCGGACGATGTGAAACCCATGCCGCGCTCCGGTAAACTCGACGGGTGTGGCGCGCGCCGTGAGGTCATGGACCAGCGTGTCCGCAGTCAGCTTTCGACGGAGCATCATGCGAGTTCTGGTCAGCAACGACGATGGCGTGGATGCACCTGGCATCCACGTGCTTGCCGAGCGCCTCGGCGAAGTGGCCCAGGTGACGGTGGTGGCGCCCGACCGCGATCGTTCCGGCGCCAGCAATTCGCTCACGCTCGATGCGCCGCTGCGCGTGCTGCCGATGGGCAACGGCTACTACCGCGTCGCCGGCACGCCGACCGATTGCGTGCATCTGGCGCTGGCCGGACTGCTGGACGAAGAGCCCGACATGGTCGTCTCCGGCATCAACAACTCGGCGAACCTCGGCGACGACGTGATCTATTCCGGCACGGTGTCGGCGGCGATGGAAGGGCGCTTCCTGGGGCTGCCGGCGATCGCGGTGTCGCTGGTCAGCCACGACCACAAGGGCGTGCATTACGACTCGGCGGCGAAGGCGGTGCTGCTGCTGATGCAGCGGCTGCTGGTCGATCCGCTGCCGGCCGACACCATCCTCAACGTCAACGTGCCGGACCGGCCGTGGGCGCAGATCGAGGGCTTCGAGGTGACCCGGCTGGGTCGCCGCCATCGTGCCGCCCCGTGCATCGCGCAGACCGACCCGCGCGGCCGGCCGATCTGGTGGATCGGTCCGGCCGGCGAGGTGGACGATGCCGGTCCCGGCACCGATTTCAATGCCGTGCGGCGCGGCTTTGTTTCGGTCACGCCGATCCATGTCGACCTGACCCGCTTCCAGGCGCTGGAGAAGGTCAGCAGCTGGATGCAGCCGCTGAGCGACGCGATGGCGGTAGGCCGGACCAGCAACGACGAGGCGGCCTGAGCCATGACCACGTATCCATTGCCTGCCGCGGACCTGAAAGGCGAGGGGATGACCTCGCAGCGCGCGCGCGATCGCCTTGCGGCGACCCTGAAGGATGGCGGCATCCGCGATCTGCGCGTGATCGAGGTGATCCGCAACCTGCCGCGCCACCACTTCATCGACCAGGCGCTGCATTCGCGCGCTTACGAGAACGACGCGCTGCCGATCGGCCACGGCCAGACCATCTCGCAACCGTGGGTGGTGGCGCGCATGACCGAGGCGCTGCTCGAGTTCGGGGTGCCGCAGAAGGTGCTGGAGATCGGCACCGGCTCCGGCTACCAGGCGGCGGTGCTGGCCGCGCTGGTGCCGCAGGTGTTCACCGTGGAGCGGATCGAGGCGCTGCTGCGCCAGGCACGCCGGCGCTTCCGCCAGCTCGGCCTGGCCAACCTGCGTTCGCGCTACGACGATGGCAAGCTCGGCTGGCCGGACGAAGCGCCGTTCGACGCGATCATCCTCACTGCCGCCGGCGACACCATTCCGACCCGCATCCTCGACCAGCTCAGTCCCACCGGCGTCTTGGTGGCGCCGGTCGGCTCGCCGAGCCGGCAGACCCTGATCCGCATGCACGGCGATGGCAAGGGCGACTTCATCCAGGAGGAACTGGGCGCAGTCAGTTTCGTGCCGCTGCTGGGCGGGATCGGCTGATGCGTCTGTTCGGGGCACTTTATGCGCGTGCACTGACTTGGGCGCGCGAGCCGCGGGCGCTGTATTACCTGTCCGGGCTGAGCTTCGTCGAATCGTTCATCTTCCCGATTCCGCCGGAAGTGATGCTGGCACCGATGATGCTGGGCAAGCGGCACAAGGCGTTCTTCTTCGCCAACGTCAGCCTGCTGTTCTCGCTGCTGGGCGCGCTGGTCGGCTACGTGCTGGGCCATTGGGCGTTCCATGCCTTGCGGCCGGTGCTCGATGCGCTGCACCTGCTGGCACCGATCGAGCAGGGCGTGGCGACCTTGAGCCGGCAGATGGTCGAGCATCGCTGGGGCATGTACGGCGTGCTGATCCTGGCCGCGCTGCAACCGGTGGTGCCGATGAAGTTCGTCACCTGGGCGTGCGGCATCATCGGCGTGCCGATCCTGCCGTTCCTGGCCTGCATCGGTGTTGGCCGCGGCAAGCGCGTGTGGTTGCTGGCGTTGCTGATCCGCCTGGTCGGCGAGCGTGCCGAGCGGATCCTGCACGAACACATCGAACGGATCGGCTGGGCCGCGCTGGTGCTGCTGGCCCTGCTGCTGCTGGTGTGGTGGTTCTGGTTGCATTGAGCAGCCGCGACGCGGAGGGCAGCGTCGCATGAAAAAGGCCGCCCGCCTCGCTATGCTGGTGCGCATGGACCGATATCTTTCGTGCTGCGCAACCCTGGCCGTGACGCTGCTGCTTGCCGCTTGCGGCACCATGCGCAGCTCGGTCGTGGTGGAACCGGTGGCTGGCGGCTACGACGAGCACCGACCTGTCGCGTCGACACCGGCCCGTACCCCGATTCCCGGCGGCAGCTATGCCGTGGCCAAGGGCGACACGCTGTATTCGATCGCGTTCCGCAAGGGCGTGGATTTCCGCGACCTGGCGCAATGGAACGGGATCGCCGCACCGTACACGATCTGGCCGGGGCAGCGGCTGACGCTTTCGCCGCCGGCAGGACGTGCCGCCGCACCGCCGGCAGCCGCGCCCGTGCATGCCGGTGGCGCATCCGTGCGTGCCGCCGGCGCATCCGCGTCGAGTGCGCCGGCGACGTCGGCGCCGGTATTCGAGCCGGTGGCGGCGCCGGCTTCTCCCTCCGCGGCCCCGTCCGTGGAGGTGCCGGGCACCGCCACGGCGAACGTGCCGCCAAGGCCGGTCGCGCCCGCCGTCGCAGCGACGTCCGTCGTGCCGGTGGCAGGCGTGCCGACCGCCGCGCCGGCGAGCATGCCGCCGCCGGCGCCCGCGGCCGCCGGGGTGTCACGCGTGGTCAGCCACGTGCAATGGCGCTGGCCGGCCGACGGCAGCCTGGTGGGGCGTTTCCAGAGTGGCGACGCGATCCCCGGCATCGAGATCGCCGGCAAGTCCGGCGACCCGGTGCGTGCCGCCGCCGATGGCGTGGTGGTGTACAGCGGCAACGGCCTGGTCGGCTACGGCGAGCTGGTGATCATCAAGCACAGCGACAGCTTCCTGTCCGCCTATGGCCACAACAGCAAGCGCCTGGTCAAGGAAGGCCAGCGGGTCAGCATGGGTCAGCAGATCGCCGAGATGGGGTCGACCGGGACTACCCGCAACGAGCTGGAATTCCAGATCCGCAAGGACGGCAATCCGGTCGACCCACTGGGCTATCTGCCAGGAAGGTAAGCTCTTTGTGAATAGTGCGGCCATGGATGGCCGCCCGTGTGATTTTCGCGAGCAGGGACGAGCGCTAAAGAATGAACGCGGCGATCACCCGTCGCCCTTCGCCGGCCAGCAGGTTGTAGGTGCGTGCGGCGGCAGCGTTGTCCATCACTTCGATGCCGATGCCCTTGCGCAGGAAACCGGCCATGAAGGCCGCGGCCGGGAACGCCTGGCGTTCGCCGGTGCCCAGCACCACCAGTTCGGGCCGCAATGCCAGCACGGCTTCCACGTGGCCGGCGTCGAGCGCCTCGACGGCGGTGACCGGCCAGTCCTCGACGGCCCGGTCCGGCGCCAGCAGGAAGCTGCGGGTGATCTCGCGGTCGATCAGGGTGATGCCGCGTGCGCCGACACGACGCACGTAGATATAGCCTTCGGGGCGTTCGAGCGACAGGTCCATCAGCGTGGCAGGGCGATCTTCGGCTCGTCGGCGTTGCGCCGGAACAGCACCACGACGTGGCCGATCTGGTGGATCGGCTCGGCCCCGGTGCCATGGGTCAGTACGTCGATCTGGGCCTGCCGCTCGTCCTTGTCGCCGCCTGACAGCTTCACCTTGACCAGCTCGTGGATATCCAGCGCCTGGCCCAGTTCCTTCACCACGGCGTCACTGGCACCCTTGTTGCCGAGCAGGACGACCGGGCTCAGGTCATGGGCGAGGCTGCGCAGGTAGCGGATCTGCGAGGGGGAAAGGGCCATGCGGCAGTGCTCGATTCGCGGTCAATGAACGGCAAAGGGTATCATGCGCCAACCCGTTCCCCAATCGGCGACCGTGACAACATGGCCCGCAGCAAGAGCAGCGCAGTCTGGCTGCGCGAACACTTCAACGACGAATACGTGAAGAAAGCCCAGTCCGAGGGCCTGCGTTCGCGTGCGGTGTACAAGCTGGAGGAGCTGATCGAGCGCGACCGCCTGCTGAAGCCGGGCATCAACGTGGTCGACCTCGGCGCCGCGCCGGGTAGCTGGTCGCAGCTGGTGCGCAACCGGCTGGGCGACAGCGGCAAGGTGTTCGCGCTGGACATCCTGCCGATGCAGAGCATCGCCGGGGTGGACTTCCTGCAGGGCGATTTTCGCGAGGAAGCGGTGCTGCACGAGCTGGAATCGCGCCTGGCAGGGCTCAAGGTGGATCTTGTACTGTGCGACATGGCCCCCAATATGAGTGGCGTGGCACTGGCCGACCAGATCCGCGCCATGGATCTGGCCGAATTGGCGCTGGATTTCGGCCGGCAGTGGCTGAAGCCGGGCGGCTCGTTCCTGATCAAATTGTTCCAGGGCGTCGGCTTTGACGATTACTTGCGCAGCTTGCGCGCGGACTTCACCCGCGTAACCATGCGTAAACCTAAGGCCTCCCGCGCACGTTCGCGTGAGGTGTACGCACTGGCGGTGGGCCGCAAGCCCGCCCCGGTGTCACCGGGCGAGAACCGTGCATGAATGAAACAGCGAAAAACGTGTTGCTCTGGGTGATCATCGCGGTGGTCCTGTTCACCGTGTTCCAGAGCTTCAATCCGCGCGGCGCGACCTCGTCCGACCTGCCTTACAGCTCGTTCGTGCAAAGCGTGGACAACGGCAACGTCGCCAATGCCACGATCAGCGCCGACCAGCCGGCCACCATCAGCGGCAAGCTGAAGGATGGCAGCCCGTTCCGCACGGTCGCGCCGATGCTCGGCTTCTCCACCAACGAGGTGGTCAAGCAGATGCAGGACAAGGGCGTCGAGGTCCGCCAGGATCCGTCCGAGGGCTTCTCGCTGATCGGCTTGCTGGTCAGCTGGCTGCCGGTGCTGCTGATCGTGGGCGTGTTCATCTGGTTCATGCGCCAGATGCAGTCCGGCGGCAGCGGGCGTGGCGCGATGAGCTTCGGCCGTTCGCGCGCCAAGCTGCAGGGCGAGGACCAGATCAAGGTCAACTTCAGCGACGTCGCCGGTTGCGACGAGGCGAAGGAGGAGGTCGGCGAACTGGTCGAGTTCCTGCGTGACCCGGGCCGTTTCCAGAAGCTTGGCGGCAAGATTCCGCGCGGCGTGCTGATGGTCGGCCCGCCCGGCACCGGCAAGACCCTGCTGGCGAAAGCCATCGCGGGCGAGGCCAAGGTGCCGTTCTTCGCGATCTCCGGTTCCGACTTTGTCGAGATGTTCGTCGGTGTCGGCGCCAGCCGCGTGCGCGACATGTTCGAGCAGGCCAAGAAGCACGCGCCGTGCATCATCTTCATCGACGAGATCGACGCGGTCGGCCGCCATCGCGGCGCCGGCCTGGGCGGCGGTCACGACGAACGCGAGCAGACTCTGAACCAGTTGCTGGTCGAGATGGACGGCTTCGAGGGCACCGAAGGCATCATCGTGATCGCCGCGACCAATCGCCCCGATGTGCTGGATCCGGCGCTGCTGCGCCCGGGCCGCTTCGACCGCCAGGTCGTGGTGGGCCTGCCCGACGTGCGAGGCCGCGAGCAGATCCTCAAGGTGCACATGCGCAAGGTGCCGACCGCCAGCGACGTCAATGCGATGACCATCGCACGCGGCACGCCCGGCTTCTCCGGCGCCGACCTGGCCAACCTGGTCAACGAGGCGGCGCTGTTCGCCGCGCGCGAGAACGCGCGCGAAGTGCGCATGAGCCACCTGGACAAGGCGCGCGACAAGATCCTGATGGGCACCGAGCGCCGCTCGATGGCGATGAGCGAGGACGAGAAGAAGCTTACCGCCTATCACGAGGCCGGCCACGCCATCGTCGGTCGGCTGGTGCCCGAGCACGACCCGGTCTACAAGGTCACCATCATCCCGCGCGGGCGTGCGCTGGGCGTCACCATGTACCTGCCCGAGGGCGACAAGTACAGCATCAACCGCGTGGCGATCCAGTCGCAGCTGTGCTCGCTGTACGGCGGGCGGGTGGCCGAGGAGCTGATCTTCGGCGCCGACAAGGTCACCACCGGCGCCTCCAACGACATCGAGCGGGCGACCAAGATGGCGCGCAACATGGCGACCAAGTGGGGGCTCTCCGACGAACTGGGGCCGATCACCTACGGCGAGGACGAGGACGAGGTGTTCCTCGGCCGTTCGGTGACCCAGCACAAGAGCATCTCCAACGAGACCGCCAGCAAGATCGACGAAGTGGTGCGCGGCATCCTCGATCGTGCCTATGCACGCAGCAAGGAGTTGCTGACCGCGAACCTCGACAAGCTGCATGCCATGGCCGAAGCCCTGCTGCAGTACGAGACGATCGACGCTCACCAGATCGACGACATCATGGCCGGGCGCGTACCCGGGCCGCCGTCCGACTGGACGAAGAACGCATCGACTGGCGCTACGCCGCCGCCTCCTCCGCCGAAGGGTGGCGCTGACTCGACCGTCGGCAAGGTCGGCGACCCGGCACCGCAGAGTCGGATTGGCCTGGACGGCTGAGCGCGGTTTGGACGGCCATACGATGCAACGAAAGAGGGCAGCGAGTGGTTGCCCTCTTTCGTGTACGGGCGTTTTTTGTGGCGCCTGTGTGCAGGTGCTGCCTGGAGGCGTGGCGCGCCGCAAGCCGTCACCTGCCGGATGTGAATAAACCAGAGAAGAAATTTCACGAAAAGGGTTGACGCAAGCGGGCGGAGCCTGAATAATTCCGCTCCTTGCTTCACCGCCTCGGTGTCCAGACATCGAAAGCTGCAAGGCAAAGGTTTTTTTAGTGCGCCCGTAGCTCAGTTGGATAGAGTACCTGGCTACGAACTAGGTGGTCGGGAGTTCGAATCTCTCCGGGCGCACCATTTTTATTCTGCGAGACGGGGTGCTTGCGCCCCGTTTTGTTTTCAACGGGAAGCTGTACGGTTCTCCGCGAAAAGGATGATCAAGAAACACAAGGTGTGCTTCGATACGGATTGACTGAGCGAGGCGGCACCCGTAACATTTCAAGGCTCCGGTGGTGGCACGGCCGGTGATTCGAAAGCGGGGTATAGCTCAGTCTGGTAGAGCGTTGCGTTTGGGACGCAAAAGTCGGGGGTTCGAATCCCTCTACCCCGACCAGCGAAACGTTCTACCTGCAGCGACTGCGCCTGTAGCTCAACCGGATAGAGCATCGGCCTTCTAAGCCGACGGTTGCAGGTTCGAGTCCTGTCTGGCGCACCAGTATCGGTCGATGGTGGATGTAGCTCAGCTGGTTAGAGTCCCGGATTGTGATTCCGGTTGTCGTGGGTTCGAATCCCATCATCCACCCCAGTTTCAACCCAGGTTTCCTGGGCCGTTAGCTCAGTTGGTAGAGCAGTTGACTCTTAATCAATTGGTCGAAGGTTCGAATCCTTCACGGCCCACCAATCCAAACAGGCACTTACGGTTCGTCCGGGGTGCCTGTTTTCTTTTGTCCTGAAAATTCTCCTGACAATTCAGGCTGGATCGGCGCATCCACCAGCGGCACTTCATGGTCGTAGCGTTGGCGCATAGCCTCGGTTTTGTGACCACCCGATTTCTTGTCGGTGCTGTCAGTGATGCCGCGGTGTTTCTGGCCATGCAGCGTGAAGCGCTGTTCCTTGGCGATGGTGCCGTCGGCGATGACGCGGCGCATGAGGTTCTGCCAGGCGGTGTCCACGGCGCTCTTGGTGATCGGTGTGCCGTCCTCGGACAGGAAGATGAAGCGATCCTCGGGCCGCAATGGCACCGGCCGGGACTTGTTTCGCTTCCGGGCGAGGATCTTTGCCCGGACTGCCAGGGCCTCAGCCCAGGCCGCGCGCAAGCGGGGAATCCAGCGGGTGATGTTGTCGCGGCTGCCTTTCACGCGGCTGGCCAGCACGCCTTCGTCGGTGGCATGGGCTTCGGTCAGGCGAACGGCTTCGATGCCGCGGAGCCGGCAGAGGTAGGCCAGTTCCATCAGGGGCGCCAGATAGGGTGGACAGCTGCCTTTGGTATGGGGCTTCAGGGCGCCGCCAGCACGGGCGTAGGCGATGACCGCAGCCATGGCGGTATGGTCGGGCATCTTGAACTGGCCACGCTCTGTGGCCTGTCCCACGCCGCGTGCCGGGTTGCTCTTGGCATGGCCGCGCTGCACAGCCCAGGTGAATACCAGGCGCATGTAGCGCAGTACGTGGTTGGCCTTGGCCGGTGTGCCCTCGCGCTCGATGGCGTCTACCAGTCGTTGGATTAGGGCCGTGTCGATTCGGCGGTGTTCCAATTGGACCCAGGTCAAGCCGTTGGCCAGCTTGCGGTCTTTCAGGATCGACTTGCACCAGTTGTAGTCCCGGTGCGATCCGACGCTGAGATTCTTGAACTGAGCGCTGTCGTGGAATTTGTCGAGGATGTAGCCCAGCGTACCGACGGCGTTGCCGGCGCGGGCCTCGGCCAGAGTATGCAGGTCGGAAAGACGTGCATCCGGTCCCGCGATCCGCTTTGCGCGCATCCGGCCATCCTCGTCCGGGTCGCGCACGTACCAGCGACCGTTGCCGGTGCGATCCCAGTAGAAGCCCCGTGGAATGCCCGCCTGGTCGATATGCTTCGGGATGGTGGGGTCGAACTTGCGTTTGCGGCCACGAGTCATAGCACGTCGTCCGGAGAATAGGCCTGATCGTTGGCGGCACCTGTGAGTCCAAGCGCCGCATTGAGCGCATCGACGGTGGTCACGATCCCGCCGGCGCCATCGTAGGTATAACGCAGCCCGATCTTTTTTGCCCACGACTCCACGGTCGCCGGCCGGGGTCTCTTACCCGGCTGGCACAGCTCCTGCAGATCTGAGAACTGGAGGATATGACCGATCAAGTCAGCCTCCTTTCGCTCTGCAACCACTCGGGTGGCGAGGCGCGATGGAAGCGGCAGGTTTTCCAGTAGCGTCGGGCGCGTGCCATGATCGACGTGCGCGCGAAGCGCGCACCAATTCCCTTGGCGGCTTGCCTCGTGCGCACTTCGCCGGCGACACGCCAGTTATTGACCGTGCCGGTACAAACGCCTGCGAGCCGGGCAGCCGCGGCGAGATTGATCCATGCCGATGAGAGTTCCAGCTTTGCTGGCGACTCCTGCTGCGCGGCTATTTTCAACCGCTCGAACATCGGTGCCGTGATGTAGAGCCGCCGGCGATCCCATCGCGCACGCGTGATGCGGATGGTGCCGTCCTTGATGCGATCTTGTACCCACGCTTCGGTCTTGCACACCGCATCGGCTGCTTCAGCGATCGTGCAACCCTGCTGCGAGTGCATGCGCTTGATGACGGCCTGCACGGTGGCCAGCGGAATCAATCCCGCTTGGCGCCAGTGCACGCCGTCCAGCAGTTCGCGCAGCGCTGGCACGGTCACGCCGACCTTCACTGCCGCCTGCGCCTCGGTATAACCGGCGTCCTGGCGCAGTTCGGCCAATTGCTGACGCATGACCAGGCGCTGCCCGGCTGCCCGACGATCCTTGAGTTGACATGCCTCGATGAAGCCCTCGATCTCCTTGCGCGTGAAGTCATACCAGCGCGCGCCGGTGCGGATGGAGATCCAGCAGCCCTTGCCGCTGCCATTGGGACAGCGGCGGGCAATCCAGCGCGTGGCATCGGTTTGCGTGACCCGGAAGCCCTTGCCTTCACGTTGCGCGCGGAGCGCACCATTGCGAATGGCGGTCAGGACATGCTGGCGTGGCTGCCGCGCCTGCTGTGCGACTTCCGCCGCCGTCAGCCCCGGGGCCCATGGCATGGTCAGGTGGCGCTTGGCACCGTGGGCGAGCGACGGGTAGCGCTCGCAGTAATCCGCGAAGTTGCCTGGAGCGCCCGCCAGCCCCCAGATCGTCCTGCAGGTCGGGCAGCTCGCCGGATGCTGGCGATCCGTCCAGCGCGCGTAGGAATGTTTCAGGTTGCCCAGCAGCGGCTTGCCATGCCACGGCATTGGCCGACCCGCGTGGCGATCGGCGATCAATTGGCGCGCAACCTTGGGGTCGATGTACCAGGTGCCGAACCTGCCGCTGTGCACGCCCGGCTTGGCGGGGTTGCAGCGGATGGCGGTGGGGATGTAGCCGGCCTGGGCGAACTCCGGCAGTTTCGAATCACTGCTGATGCCCAACGGCTCGCGGAGGCTGGCCAGGTGGACGTAGCCGGGCGGGGCGATCGCGCGGGTGGACTTCCAGCGCTTCCACTCGGCGTGCGGGATCACGATGAGGCGACCGACGCGATGCGTCTTCAAGCCGCCCTTGGCGCGGATGGCGTTGCGGACGATCTCGACTGAGCCGATCTCGGCACCAGCCTGCTGGATGGTGATACCACCGACCACGTCGCTCGCCTGCATGCCGAGGCGGTTGATGCGTATCTGGACCGATTGCTCATTGCGCACGGCGCTTTCATCGCCAGTGACGCGCCGCAGGCGCTCCGTCAGGATCGCCGAGATCTCCGGCTTGCTCAGGCGGCCGACCAAGCTCGCGAGCAACTCGTCCTCCGGCGGTAGCCATTGGTAAGCGCTGCGGGCGCTGCGCAATGGCGAAGGCCAATCCGCGGCACCAGGCGAGCGACCATGCCAGCGCGCGAACAGGTCGGCGAAGATAGCCACGTCCGACACGCGGGTACGGGCCGCCGACCCGGCTGGTCGGGCCTTGCGCACGGCGGCGATGGGCTGGCCGACAATCGCCGCCAGGTAATGCGCCGAGAAGCCGGCGGGTGCGTTGGCCACGAAGCTTTGCCAGGTCATCGGCATTCGAGCTCGTCCTCCAGCGCGCGGCGACCGGACATGACCTGCTGGGGCGACAGCCCGGCGACGGTTGCCAGCAGGTTGACCACCGGGTCGGTGAGCACCTGCAGGCGCATCGTGGGGATGTCGCGCATGGCGCGGTCCCACTGGCTGAAGGTGGTGGGCAGGGCGGGCTTGATCCTCGGTGCCTCGATGGCCACCTGCTTCATGGCGGCCGCCATCGGCATGCGCACCTTCTCGACGCCGCGCCGGCTGAAGCAGAAGAACTCACCTGGGCCCAGCGCCGCGAGGTCGCGAAACTCGATCTTGGAGGAACGGAACTGAGGCGCCAGCGCCGCCCACGCGGCCGGATCTTCCTGGCAGCCGATCAGGCTGAGGTTCTTGTTGGCGAAGATGTGCCGGTGCAGCGAACCGGTGAAGCTGGTTGCGGTCATGAACAGATCCAGCGCCCGCTTGCGGCCGCGCTGGGCGATTTCGTTCACCAGGTCCGATGCGATGCCCACGTCGTTCTTCCGCTTGCGGCTGGCACTGAACACCTGGCCCTCGTCGACCATGACGAACATGGGCTTGCGGTGCGCGTCGGCGGCATCGAGGATCACTCGCCCGAACGGGATGAACTCCGTGGCATCGCGAGCGGACACGACGACGGTCTTGCGGTCGCGCTTCTCCAGCGCGCGTTTCAGCTCCGGCGCGTCGACGGACTCGCCGTACATCGACTCGATCTCGCCCTCCGGATCCACCAGCACGCTTACCCAACCCTGCTCGGCTAGCTGCTCGCCGATCAGCAGGCCCGCGTTGGTCTTCCCGACGCCGCTGGGGCCGACAGCCACGACGCGCAGGCCGGTGGTAGCGTAGTCCTCGAGGTCGACCAGTTGGCCGCCGAGGTCCAGGTAGGCGTCGGCCAATTCGATGCGCCGGATGACGCGGCGGGAAGTGATGTCAGTCATGGCTGGTCTCCCGTGCGCCAAGCGCGATGTCTTTCAGGCGCAGCTGTTGGGCGGTGGAGAGCGCGAACACCACGGCGAAGTCGTCAATCACCTGCACGTTCACCTGTTCCAGCAGCCCGGCGCGCCGGGCCTTGGCCAGGTATTTGCGCAGGGCAGACCAGTCTCCGGTGTTCACGACGCCGGCGGGCAGGCCCTGGATTTCCGCGTGCAGCTGGTCGAGCGTATAGAGGTTGGCGGCGTCGCCCAGGTCAGCCTGCAGGCGTTCGTTGAGGAGCGCGAGCAGCTGTAGCGGGGCCATGTAGCCGTATACCTTGCGGATCAGCGCCTTCTCGGCAGTGGTGAACCCACGGGGCGCACCGATGGATCCACCAGAGGCGGAAACCGGCCCGAGGCGGCGCGCGGCCGGATGCTGCCGACAATCGCCGCAGATGGCGCGCGTGAAGTCGTCACGCGGGTTGTCGTGCGATAGGCGCACGGTGCAGAGGCGGCACTTCAGCGGGGCGGGCTGGGCGTTCATGCGGACACCTCGGCCTGCGGTGGAGTGAGGCTTTCGGTGGCGTCGGTCGGGACCACCAGCGACCATTTCTCGCGCCATGCCCGATCGAGCCAGACACGCCGCTTTTGCGGGCGTTGCTTGAGCCCCGCGTTGGCCGCGTAAGACACGGCGTCGTTCCAACTGCGAAACCATAATGTCTTGGTGCTCATGCCAGCGCCTGCGGATGCTGGACGCTGCCGGCGTACTCGTAGCGGTCGAGGCTGGCTAGGAAGCGTAGGGCCATGGCTGCGGTCTGCACGGCTTCGTTGCGCACGTCGCCCGGGCCATTCTTGTGCGGCTCGTACGTCGCCTGCATCACGGCCTTGGTCAGCTCGCCGAATTCCTCGCCGAGCACGCCAATGGCGTGCAGGGGATCATTCGGCCAGGTGGGGAACTTGGCCGTGGCGCGGTCGATCTCGACCAGCACTTCGAGCAGAAGGTCGGAGGTCGGGTGCATGTTGCAAACGGCCAGCGCCGCTCGTACGCCCTCGCGGATCGAGGCATCCAGTACGGCCGTGGCTGGTACGCCATCGGGGGCGGTTTCCATGGCCATGCGGGCAATGCTGGCGACCTTGTAGGCGTGCACGGCGTGATCCAGAAACGCCATCGGTTGCGCGATCGAGTCGGGAGGCAGGTGTTGCCAGGTCGGCCGGATACGTTCGCTGGCATTATGTTCGCCGAGCCATAACGCGCCTTCGGAAGGGCGGTCATTGGAGTAGGCATAGAGCCCGGCGGGCGCGTCGGGCTGGTCGGGCCAGTGGCGTGCAGGGAAGTACTCGACGGTGAGCGTGCCGTTCTCGCCGCCGAAGATCTCCAGCAGCGATTCGACCTGGCCGAGGGTGAACTGCAGCGAGGGGCGCGGCGAAGTCTGCTCAGTCATGGGACAGACCCTTGGCGCCAGCGGCGTCGGCATCCGGCGGCAATACCACGCGACGACTTGTGTGCTGCTCCCATTCCGCCCTGGCGGCGAAGTCGCCGAGCATGGCGTGGATGCGGTCAAGGCACTGGTCCGCGGCCTCGAGCATGTTGGGGAGCAGATCGCTGCCAACCTTGAATGATGCGCCGGCGGCGGCCACGTGCATCTGCACAGTGCACCACCAGCGGCCATCGTCCATTTGATGCAGGGATACGCGCCCGTGCCGCGTCATCAGCGACAGCGTGGTCTGAAGGTCACACATGATCATGCCTCCTTGCCAGCGTGGCGCGCCGCTTAGCGGCGCACGCTTGGCACACTTTCCGACCGCGGATGATCATTGGCGTGCCGGTGGCCCAGTGCGCGGACGAACTACAGTGGAATTTGCCAGTGGCTTGCTCGGCCGCGGCGGTGAGGCGGCGGTCTTCGCGTTGCTGGCGCGTGGGTATGTGTTTACTCATACTCATGGCCGTCATCGTTGGGCGTGCTGTCGGCGAACTTGACCAGGCGGTAATCGACTATCTCGGTGAAGTCGCTGCCTTCCGGAGCGGGCCGACGGGAGCCTTCTCGCTCCACGCATTTGCCAATGACTGTGCCGTAGCAAATCTGCGGAGGTTCATCCGGCCAGCCGCCGTCAGCGGCTTCATCGGTTGCCTCGTCAAGCATTCGCTGTGCGTTCGTGCGCGCATCGGCCAGCGTGGCATACAGGTTAAAATCACCCATCGCTGGATCGGCCGCAAAATATCTTCCGGGCAGCACCTCCACTTGGTTCTGTGAGCGCGTCGGAAGAATGCCTTCGCCACGCTGATGCAGGAACATGCAGAAGTTCGCCACGTCTCTCGGGTCGCCTTTCTCGACGTGCGCGCGCAGCATGTCGGATAGCCGCTGGTGCATGTCCGGCTCATCGTTGCTCCAGCCGCCGCGACCCTTGTCGCGGGCGGCGGAGAGCTTCAACTTCAGCGCGCGGGCGAACCGGTCGACAGCCACGTCATCGGGGTGGGGTAGTGCCGGTTCGCCCATGAGCATGGGGCCGTTGACTTCCCTCGCGAGAGCTCCGACCAGGCGCTCGATGGTGTCTTCTGCTAGGCCGAGTGCGTGCGAGAGATGCTCGATGTCAGCCTGGCGAGCATCACGCCCATCCTGATCGTCGGGATAGTGGTCTTGCCGTAGGCGGTGGACGGCGTTGTTGAGGTCGGTGCTCATTTTGCACCCGCCTTCGCCGGCTTCTGCGCGGGCGCTTTCTTGGCGGCGACTTTCTTCGTCGCGGCCTTGGTTTTGGACTTGGCCGGCGCAGCCGGTTTCTTCGGCGCGGGCTTCTTTTTCGCCGGCGCCTTCGTCTTCGGTTTCGACTTGGCCGGCTGACCGGTCGCGGCACCGGTGGTATATCCGGGCCCGCGCAGCGGTTTCGGAAGCCAGCCAACTGGCAGCAGCCCGATCGTTGCGTGCGGCAGCTGATCCTTCTTGAGATTCGCCAGGGACGCGGCGGCGGTCTCGCCGGCGGCTTCGGTCACCATGGCGATGATGACGGCCTTGGGCAGCGTGGCCAGCCATTCCTCGGTGGGTTTCCAGTGCGCCGCAAGGTCGACCTGAGCGGCCATGGCCAGATCCACAACGCTTTGCTTGGCGTCGGCGCTGATGTCGACCACGTCGAGCTCACGCGCAGCCAGGAACGCGAGCAGCTTGGCGATGAAATCGAAATCCTGCAGGAGCAGGAACGCGCGCAAGTCGGCCTTCTTCTTGGGCAACCGATCGCGCCAATCGGCTTCAATGGCTTCGAAGCGCTGGCCGGCCGGCGACTGCTCCATGGCGACCCGGATGCCGCCGTTCATGCGACCGCTGGCATCGCGCGTGACGTGCACCCATCGGCGCTGGGCGGAGCCGTAGTCGATGCTGTAGTCGTAGAGCTCGCGGCCGGCCAGCTCCGCCGCCAGCAGCGCCAGCGCGGTGCGTGGCAGCCCGGCGACCTCCGGCCGCAGGATACCGGTGGCTTCCGCCTGCAGGCGTTGGATCGCGGCGAAGGACAGCTCACCAGGCACGTTGATCTTCTTGCCGCCGCTCTTGACCTCAACTTCGCCGGCAGCCGCTGCCGCTGCCTTGCGATCCTGCGGCCGCACTAGGCCGCGCTTGATCTCGGTCTGGCCGTTGAAGCCGATAGTGACGATCACGCCGGCGGCGGCCTTGGACTCGGCAGTCCAGGTTTCTTTGCTGCCCTTGTACGTGGGGTAGATCTTGCCGAAGGCGCGTTCGTCGCTGTAGTCGAAGTCCGTGCGTGCCTCCGCCCAGAGCCAACCTTCCTTGGTGGCGATTTTCTCGGCGGTGCGTTCCAGCCTTGCTTGGGCGAGAGTGGCCAGCAGCTCGGCGTCCTGCATGAATGCTTCTTCGCCGAACAGGTCGCGGCGAATGGACCCTCCGGCCGTTTCGTAGGCGTCGAGGCCGACGAATTTGCCCAGGCGTGACTCAGTGCTGGTTTCCTGCGCGGTGATCTGGTTTCGCAGGCGCTCCGGCTCGCGCTGCCAGGCGTTCTTTGCACCGTTCCAGATGCGCGCCTGCATGGCTTGGTCGTCGGTGAGCGCCAACGCCATCATCTGTTCCAGGGTCGCGTTGCCGGCGCGGTAGTCGGCGAGGATATCGGGCGCGACGTGGGCCAGCTTCAGTCGCTGCTTGACGAACAATTCGGGCTGGCCGAAGCGTGCGCTGATCTCGCCGACGGTCAGGCCGTCTTGCACCAGCCTGGCGAAGGCGTCGAACTCGTCGGCCGGATGCATCGCGTGGCGGATGACGTTCTCGGCCAACGACGCTTCCGCCAAGCTGCGTTCGTCATCAGCGGCCAGGACTTGGCAGGGCATGGGCCAGTCGGTAGCGATGTGGCCAGCCTGCGCGAGATGTAGCAGTGCGCGCAGCCGGCGGTTGCCCGCCTCGACCACGTAGGTGTCATCACCGGCCGACGACACAGTCAGGTTCTGCAGCAGGCCGTGGGCATGAATGCTCGCGGCGAGCGCGTCGATGGATGCGCCGCCAGTCTTGCGGACGTTGCGAGGCGACGGATACAGGTGGTCAAGCTGAATGCTCTGGATGCTCATGGCGCGTAGTTGCTCCTGATCGAGACATGCCTGCCCTGCAGGCGATGGGAAAAGCGGCGCGGTTGCGCGGCGGTGGCGATCCACGGGAAGCGCTGCTCAAGCCGACGGCAAAGGCGATGGGTGGCGGCGTGCTTCAGGTGGCCGGTGTAGCTGGCCAGCACGGTGCGAATACGGTCGAAGTCGGCGGGGGTGCCACGCAGGCAACCGCCGCGCACGTGGGCGGATTCCCAATCGGCAAGGGCCTGGCGCAGATGGGCAACGACGCGCCGGCGCGCCAGCATGTGCGTGGGGAAAATGACGTAGCCAAGGAAGTCGAGCCCGGCGCTCAGCGGCCGCAGTTTGACGTCCGCCTTCAGTTGCAGGTCGAGCTCGCTGGCCAAGAACGCTTCGATCTCCTGCTGCCACCGGATCAGCTGCTCGCGATCGTGATGGAACAGCACGAAGTCATCGACGTAGCGCAGATACCGCTTGGCCTTCAGCCTGTGCTTGACGAACTGGTCGAGCGCGTCCAGGTAGATGTTCGAAAAGAACTGGCTGGACAGGTTGCCTACCGGAAGGCCGCATCGCGGCCGCGCATGGCAGAGCCGCTTGTGGGGCGGCACCAGAGCCAATTGGGCCGGCGTCGCTCGTTCGCGCACGCCGGCGCGCAGCGGGTTGCCGCGCAGCAGTGCGTGCGTGACCGCAATGATCGGCGGCGGCAGTCCTGCGCGGAGCAGCACTGGCTTCACCATCGCCCAGAGCTTGTCCCGGCGGATGGAAATGAAGAAGTTGGCGATGTCGAGCTGCAGGTAGTAGCCGCCGCCCTGGCCGGAGTGGACTTGCCGTACGCATGCCTGGGCATAACGCACGGCGGCATGGCTGCCTTTGCCCTTGCGGTTGGCATAGCTGTGCGCGTAGAAGCGGCGCTCGTAGATGGCTTCGAGCGGCGGCACGACCAGGTGGTGGACGACGCGATCGCGAAACGGCGGTGCGTGGATCTCGCGCGCCTTGGGCCTGGTCGCTACAAAGGTGGTGGTGGGGCCGGGCGACCAACTGCCGGCGTCGAGTTCGGCCTGCAGATCCAGCAGGCCGTCGATGAAATGCGCGTCGAAGGCAAGTTTGTCGTAGCTGGGTTTCTTGCCGCGACGCGCGGCCATGTAGGCATCGTAGAGGGGGCGCAACTGCACACCCTCGGCACCCTGAAACTCACGGGCACGCCGGCACGCGAGACCGAACCCGCTGCTGTCGCGGCGGAGGTTGCCCACGCCGCCGCCGTGGAGAAGGACGCTGAAGGCGGAACCCGAAGACCAGGGAGCCGCGTCCCCGCGCACTTGCGACCCTGCCGCGCAGGCCTGTAGCGGATAGCGCGGCGTCGTCATGTGTTGGCCCCCGATCGGGCGGCGCGGGTACTCAGTTTCTTGCCACGCTGTGCGGAGGCCTCAGCCTGCACATTCTGGGCATTGGGGTGCGTTTCCAGGCTTCGCTTCCAGCCGCCGGCCTGCTTGCCGATCGCGCCGGCACGCACCATCAGTCGCTCGAATTGCGCGAAGGACTGATAGGCGCGCACCAGTTTGCAGACCTGCAGGCGGTCCTTCAGGTCGTCGACGGCGTCGACCAGCTTATCGGCGTAGAAGCGCCGCTGGTCCTGACGCTGCCAGGTACGGGTCGCGCACCGCATCACCGTTTCGGCCTGAAGCCGCAACGCGGCGCCCGACTGGTAGCGGTGGTAGCGGGGAAACTTACGCACGACCTGCTCGATGTCCGCGCACAGGTTGCGCGCGGCATCGACAATGGGCGGCGGCTGAAAGCGTGAGGTCATGTCAGCTGAGCCAAAGGCCGATTACTGACGGGCACGCCGGCACGCGAGACCGAACCCGCTGAAGCTGCGGAGGAGGCCGTCCACGAAGCCGAGGCGGAGATTGACGAGGAAGGCGGAACCCGAAGACCAGGGAGCCGCGGTGCTGGTCCAATACCAGTCGCTCAGCGGCAGGTTGGGGAAGAGGTTCTTGTCCGCCGCGGGTTCGTGATATCGGCGGTCGATGACGTGCCGTTCGTAGACTTTGTCCGGCGCCAGCATCCAATTGTTGTGGCCGAGCAGCTGCAGGGCTTTGCCGGCTTCTTCTGCGGCCTGCTGCGTTTCAAGGGGGCGGCCGTCTTTCGAAAGTGCTTTGACCGCGATCATCCAGCCGGTGGCCGGAAACAGGACGGCCATGTGGTCGGTGCGGGGATCGGCGGCTGGCACTTCGGTGCCATCGGCCAGGATCTTCAGCGGTGCGGCTTCGTCGTCATGCGTGGAGCGTTCGGCAACGGCGAGGGCGCCCGCCACGGGAGTGGCCGGCAAATGGGCGAGGCTATGGATCGGGTTGGAATCAAGCCGGACGATCAGGTCGCCGGCTACGTGGATGAACGGAATGCCGGGTGTTGTCGTGATCGCTTCCGGTTGCGGCGCAGCCTGGTTCATGGGGTATCTCCTTGGGCGTGGTTGAAACGGCGGATGTGCTCCAGCAGCTCGGTGGGGCACTGGGAGTCGGGAAGGTCGTGGAGGAATCGTTCGGCCTGGGCCAGCAGCTCGCTGGCCGTCCGCAACGTGCGCTTGGCGCGACGCAACGCACGCGCATAGTCCTTGGGCGACGGCAGCGGCTTGATGCTCATCGCCGCGTTGCCTTGGTCTGGTCGGTGTCTTGCAATAGCCGCGCGGCGTCGAGCCCTTCCCGCGTGAGCGTCATGGCGCTCGGGAAGCCTGGGTTGTCGAACTCGAACAGGCCGTCGCGTTCCAGCTGGTTGGCGCAGCGCCGCGATATGGGCGCGACCTGTGTCGGCTTGCTGGAAACGAAACCGCCACGGGTGCGGCGAAGGGTGTGCGCGGGCGTGTTCAGGGCGGCCATGAGCGCCGCCCGCACGGTGGGCGTATAAGCGGTCATGCGGCACCACCAATGGCATGCTCGACGACGCGGCTGAGATAGTCCGGATCATGTGCGGCCAGCCACAATGCAGCGGCGAAGAACGCCAGCCAGATGGTCGCGATGACAGTGATCTGCCGGCGCGACAGTCGCGGCGGCGTAGTCGGGGGGCGATGCGCGCGAGCGGCAGCGAGACGGCGGCGCTGGGCGATGGTGGGGCGGAGCTGGCCGTTCATGGCAACCACCCGGCCCAGTGCGCAAGCACGAACAGCGTGACCGCGATGGCGATCGGAGTCAGGAACGTGGTGGCGTCTTTCCAGGCGGACCGCGCCTGCCGCGTAGGCGACTGGCGAACGGGAGTGACGTCTTTCATCGGCATCTTCGCGCCGGCACGGAATTGGCTGCGTGGCGTGGCGAGCCGCCTGTATCGTGCTTCCCGTGCTGCTTCGGCGGCATGGCGTGCCGCGAGCATTCGCTCGAGCCGTGCCTGGGCTTGGCGATCGTGGGTAGCCTGATCGTCCGTGCAATGGGTGGTCATGGACGCATCACCCTCGCGAGCAGGGCGCGGGCGGCAACGTATTCCTTGTGCCACCGCTGGCCTGGCGTGGGTTCGCCATCCCACTCGTCGATGTTCTCGACGAATGCCTGGACGAGCGAGAGCATCGCGGGAGCTTCCGCGATGAACTGGGCATCGGCGACGGCATCCTCTGACTGGCAATGCGCGATGACGCGCTTGCCGAGTACTGTGCTCGGATCGTCCACCAGCACGGTGGTGGCGCCGGCAAGCGGCGCGTCGATCCAGGACTCCGCACGCCATTCACCGGGCGTATGTGTGGCATGAGTGGTCGAACTGGCCATGTCGGCGATCTCCGTCAGCAAAGGAGCCAATTACTGACGGGCACGCCGGCACGCGAGACCGAACCCGCTGCTGTCGCGGCGGAGGAAGCCCACGCCGCCGCCGAGGAGAAGGACGCTGAAGGCGGAACCCGAAGACCAGGGAGCCGCGGTGCCGGTCCAGTACCAGTCGTCGGTGGGCAGGTCGGGGAAGAGATTGGTGTCGACGGCGGGTGCGTAGCGATCGTGCTTCAGCACATGACGCAGCCAGACCTCATCGAGTGGCGCATTGAACCAGTCGTTGAAGCCGAGCAAGTGCAACTGCCTGGCATCAGCGTCCACGGCGTCGGCGTTTGCATGCGCCTCGCCATCGGCGTTCGTCAGCGCGTCGCGCGCCACCATCCAGCCGGTATCCGGAAAGAGAATGGCGACGTGGTCGGTGCGGGGATCGGTGGCCGGCACCTCGGTGCCGTCGGCCAGGACTTTCAGCGGGGTGGTGCTGGTGTTCATCGGCGCTCTCCAGTGAGTGGAGGGCGCCGGCGGGTCGTCTGCGGGCCTGCAGGGGTTCAGGCCATAGCGTGCCGGTCAGGGGTTCCGGCGGGTTGGCGACCCGCCGGTCGCCCGCCCCGGATGGCCGGGGCGGATTGGATTGCAAACTATCTTGCAAACAAAGTCAACAAGTTTTTTTGCATTCCTGGGCGAACGCGCCACATCGCTATACTGGAGATGGCTCGCCAGCGTGGAATAACAGGGGAGGTTATATGGCTCTGATCAATTGTCGCGAGTGCGGCAAGCAGGTCGCATCCAGTGCGAAGATTTGCCCGCATTGCGGGATCACAACGCCGAATAAAAGTTCAGTTCAGGGTGCGCTGATCGGGAAGCTTTTGATCGCTGGCTTGTTCGGTTGGGCCGTGTACTCGTGTTCGCAGACGGCCAACAATGGCAATCCATCAACAGCCGGCGACGGGCATCTGGATGCGCTATATCTGTGCCAGCAGGCGATCAGGCAAGTAGCGAAAAATCCATCATCAGCGCATGTTCCTTATGCGACGGATCGAGGCACGGCGGCCGAACATTATTTCGCGTGGCCTAAGGGCTCCGGATTGACGATGATGAATGCGTTCGGCGCGAACCTGGACACCAGCGCCTCATGCATCACGACAGCAGACGGCAAGACGATCACTAGTCTGACGGTCGACGGCAAGACGATTCTCTGACGCAGAATTGGTCAGGTGCGATGCTTGCGTGCTATCGGCCGACCAGTTCGCGCGGCGTGGATCAGTGTGAGAGCGGCTTTCTGCACGTCGTCATTGCACTGACGATAGGCGTCGATCAAACGTTGCTCATCGGGGGTGAGCAGCGGTAGATAGGCATGCACGCCGCCTTCCTCGACGCGAGGCACTGATCGCGCACTGTTGTTCGGACCGTAATGTGGCATGCCAGATTGCCAGGCGCGAAGCTCCTCCACCGTCTTGCCGAAAGCGCAGGCAAGTTCGATGAGGTAGCGCGGTCGCGTATTCGGCTTGGCTTCGAGCTGCTGCAGATGCTGGTGCTGCACCTTTGGGGCCCCGCAACGCCTCACATTGGCGGCGAGTTCCTGCAACGTCCATCCGTTGGCCGCCCGAAGAGCCGCTATGTTTTCGCCTAGCGGGTTCATGCAAAACATTTTGCATTGTTGACTGACAAAAATGCTTGCATTACTGTTGCAAGAAATCTTGCAAGGTTCAGGTAATGTCTGCGCTCGAGAAGGCCATCACAATTTGCGGCTCGCAGAGCGAGCTTGCACGTCGAATCGGCGGCAAGGTCCGCACTGGGCATATTCATTATTGGCTCCGGAACAAAGTGCCGGCCGACCGGTGCGCGGACATCGAACACGCCACGGCCGGCCAGGTCACGCGCCACGACCTGCGTCCCGACGTCTTCGGCGACGCAAGCGCTGCCGGTCGGCAGGAGATGGCCCATGGCTGACACGAACCTGCGCGTTATCTCTGTGCTTGATCCAGCCACCGTGGATGGCTTCTTGGACGCCTCGGCAGGTGAGGCAATTATTGCCCGTCGAATCCTTGACCGATCAGCCGCGACAGCGAAGCCATGGTCACCTGAAACGTCTGGCGATATGCCTGTTCGTCGAAGATCGACTTTCCCATCTCGCTGTCGATCAGCTCTGGCGCAACGGCTTGCCATTTGTCGTGCATTTCTGCGCGGTCGGGGTGGGCGGCAATGAGTACGTCCACCGCGTATTCCAGCGCTTTGGTTTTGCCCATTAGCATGGCGATGGCCGTGCTGTGCAGGTCGATCTGGGTCGCAACGAAGTCCAGGAAGTCCGGGCTGGATGTATCGACGGATTTCAACGGCATGCGGATCTCCGATGTGATGATGGGTTGGTATCGACCAGTTTATCGGCCGGCCGGCATTTTCGCGGTGGCAGCCCATGGATGACCTGCTGCCAGGCGAGCTCGAATCCGCGGCCGCAAGTGTGCAGGGCGGGGTCGTCATCTGCGGCTACGGCTACGTGATTGGTGAGGTGCCGACTCCCACGCCCGCGCAGCACGCGGAGCTGATCGCGATGTCCCGGAAACTGGGCCGCTACCTGGATGAAGCCGAAGTGCGGTCAGTCCTGTGCGCTGACACGGCGAAGTCGATGCTAGTGACTTGTCCCGTCGCGACCCTCCTTGCGGAAGAACTCCCCGATGCCGAATACGTCGGCGCCCGTGAAAGCCGGTCCACCGGAGAAACCTCGTGCAACGACTGATCGAACGCGCACGCATCGCCGTGCGCGATTGGCTCAACGCACCCACAGCGGCCGAGCGCGCTGCAATGCTGTCGAGACTCAAGGCGCTGAAGGAATCGTATCCAGCACGTTCTCGACAAGGCACTGCAACGCCGTGCTCGATGCGAGCTTTGGCGGCGGCGAATCGAGCATCTCCTGCAGCGTCGCCCGAATATCCGGTAGATGTGGAGATGCCTCGATGAGCATGGGCAGGATGTTCTCCAGCATATATTCCAAGGCGGCCAGGCGCTCGGCCGCGTTCTCCAGCGTGACGGTTGTCGGCTCCATGTCGGTCTCCGGTAGTGGTGGCGGGTGGGCACCCCCATCCTACCGGCAGGCCGGCGCCTTCCAGAGCGGGGTGGCCTGAGGTGCGGATCTCAATGGTCGCCCACAATTTCCCGGTATGCAGCTTCGTTGGCGAAGTCCAGCAGTGCCTGGGTGTTGACGTCTCGGCCGGTATGCCGACACCAGGCAACGAAGTCAGCGGATCGAGCCTTGGCTTTGATGGCCCGGACGCCCTGGTGCTTGAGGCGTTCGAATCCCTTGTTCGCAGCGGCTTCCCATTCGCCGAAAGTCGCGTGCCAGTTGCGGTCGGGGAGGACTGAGCGAAATGCCTCGTAATCGTCTTCCTCAAACCATGCCATGCCAATGGCTTGAACAGATTGCTGCATCGCCGGTCTCCGGTAGTGGTGGTGGGTTGGCACTCCCATCCTACCGGCAGGCCGGCGCCTTCGCGGAGGTGGCCCATGGCTGACCATGCCGCGCCACGCATGAAGGTGGTGAATGTATTGTCCGAGAGTGAGCTGCTGGCGGCGTTTTCGAACACCGCGGGTGAGCGCATCATTCTTCGGCATGTTTTGCGTCCAGTGCCGCGCTCAGTCGATGACACGGCCGTGTTCCTCTGGTGGATCTTCGCCGCGCTGTTGCTCGGGTTCGCCCTGCAGGCTTTCGCCGCGGGTTGGTGGGCCGTCCAGGTCGAACAGCACTGCGGCGATACGGCCGGCGCCGCGCCGCGCGTCGTAGTGGCGCAATGCGCTGAACCGGAAAAACCGGCGGGCAGGGAAGGGCAGCACGTGGTTCATGGCGCGCAGCATGCCGGCGCGCAAGGCGGTGGCGCATGAAGCCTGTGCCTCATTTCCTGCCGCCGCTGCAGAACGTGATCTACGGCTACACCCGCCGCGTATTCGACGAGACCGCGATGAATGCGCAGTCGTTTGCCATGTCGCTGGCGGACAAGTACCTGGCGCTGACGGCGCCCGATGTGCGCACCGTGCCGTTCCGGCTCGGCGACGATCTGGCAGCCGATATGCGCAACAACGCGCAGATCCTGCGTCGCTACATGGACGGCACGGTCAAAGTGCTGCCTGCCGACCTGATCGATGCTTGGGTGCTGTCACTGCCAGAACCTTTCCGCGCCGAGTGCGAGCGCGATCTTTCGCGGCGGCGCGGGTTGCTGCCGGTGAGGATGGTGATGGCCGATGGGCCTGCGCGTGCGGTTGGCCTGGCCGAGTTGGCGTCGGAGTTCGGCCAGCTGCTCGAGGCCATCGCGCCGGCGCTGGCTGATGGCCGCGTCGACGTGGCGGATCTGCCATTTGCGCGACGCATCCTCGACCAATCGGACGATCTGATTTGCGCGGTGCTGGCGGTGCGTCGCCAGGTGCAGGCGATCCTGCCGGAGGTCAGCGCGACATGAACCAGCCTAACGATGTGACGCTGGTGGTAATCGCCCGTCCGCCAGCCTTCCATGCTGAGACGCCGCAGCCATGCACGCGCGGGAACGCCTGACGCGATGGCCACGACGTCTGCAGCCGTCGGCGACGGCACGTGCCGCGATCGCCACCATTCAACGCATGCTGGTTTCCGGCTGCACGGCCGAGGAAGTAGCGCAGGCCCGCGCCCAACTGGACGCGATGAACAAGGCGCCTCGGCAGGGTGCGTTGCCGCTCAAGGTGCGCACGTGACACAGCGGGGTGGGCGTTGACAGTTAGTTATTGCCTGGGCGCTGCGCTGCAGCGCCTGTCGAGGATTCCATGCACCCAGCACGATGCCGAGATTGCTCAGCTGCCGGAGACCTGCAGTCACGCCGACTGCACCACCGGCATGGGCTGTCGCGCCTACATCGCCTCGATGCTCGCGCAGGAACTGAGGCGCCGCGAGTGCGAGGCGAGGGGTTGGCTGCGCCGCGGCTATACCCGCAAGGTCAAGGTCGAAGCGCTCATGGAGAAGATTGCTGCGCAGCGCGGACAAGCGGCCGCGGAAGCACTCCGGCAAGACATGCGCGAACAGTGGGCGCGGCGTGTCGAATGGTTGGAGCCAGCCGAATGATGCGCCCCCAAACGCGCTCGTTACCCCGCTCCCCGGGTGATGCGAATGCGGCGCCCACGATGGCGCGGGGCGCGGCCGCCGTGGCGTGTCGTTCAGGTTATTCAGGTTCGGCCGGGCATGGGTCCTCCCCCTGGGGCGGCCTATGCGGGTCGCACAGCCGCAATTCCTGTGTAGTTAGTGTCGTCGTGGGTTACTGAAATGGCAGGCCCCACAAACTATGACGACGTGCTCCGCCAGCTCGAGGATGCTGGCCTCGTCGTTCCTCCTGGCGATCGCCTGCGCATCGGCACACACAAGCCCGTACGCGTAGCTGTTCGTGATGGGGGTCGCGAGAAGCGCGGGTGGTACTTGCTCAAGGAATGGTCGCCCAGCGTCGACCGCTCGCTGATCGTCGGCGCCTACGGGGTATGGCGCGGCAACAGCAACGGTGCGCAGAAGGTCACGCTACCCAGCGACGACACCGGCCGCATCACGCCCGAGCAACGCGACGCCATGCGCCGCATGTGGGCGGAAGCAGAGAAGTCAGCCGAGCGGCAGCGCAAACATGAAGCCGCCGTCGCCGCCAACACCGCGATGAAGGCCTGGGGCCGGCTATTGCCGGATGGCGATTCGCCATACCTGCAGCGCAAGGGCGTGCCTGGATACGGCCTGAAGTACACGAAGAACGGCACCGCGGTAGTGCCGCTCATTGACACCGCAGGCAAGATCCACGGCCTTCAGTTCCTTCGAACCGACGCCCAGGCCCGCGAGGGCAAGCGGCCGGTGAAAGAGTTCTGGCCAGCTGGCTGCGAGAAGAAGAACCACTACCACCTCCTGGGACATCAGCCGCACTGGATCGTGCTGATCGCCGAGGGATACGCCACGGCGGCGACCTTGCACGCCGCAACGGGATATCCGGTTGCGTGCGCTTTCGATGCCGGCAACCTGAAGGCTGTAGCCGAGCAACTGCACCGGCGATACAAGCGCGCGAAGATCCTGGTCTGCGCGGATGACGACGCCCTGGGCAAGTGCCAACAGAAGGACTGCCAGGCCCGCATCGTTCTGCCATTGCACCCGGTGGATTGCCCCACGTGCGGTAAGCCTCACCTATACCGCAACGCCGGCGTCGAGGGCGCCAGTGCCGCGGCCATGTCAGTGGGTGGCGAATGGTTGTTGCCAGCGTTCGCGCTGGAAGACGAGCGCAGGGCGGCATATCTCGATCGCGGCGCGAAGGATTCCGACTTCAACGACGTCCATGCTGCGGAAGGCCTGGCCGTGGTCGGCGCCCAGGTGGCCGCCCGTCTCTCGGATCTGCGCTGGGCGCCTCCGGCATTGCGCGCCGTTTCATCCTCCGCACCCGGGGGGAAGGGCGCCAAGCTGCGTCCGATCCAGACGCTCGATGAACTGCTCGAGCGCTATTCGCTGGTTTACGGTGGAGGCGGCGCGGTGTTCGATGCGCAGGAACACTGTCTGCTGCCCATCAGCGACATGAAGAACGCCTGCGTGCGGCCCGAACTGCACAAGGCCTGGATGGAGCATGCGGACCGCGACATCGTGCGCATGATGGAAGTGGGCTTCGATCCGCCGTGCGCCGACCCAGCCGTCACTTGCAACCTTTGGGGTGGCTGGCCGACCGAGCCAAAAGCTGGCAAGTGCGATCGCGTGCTCGACCTCCTCGCCTATTTGTGCAGCGAAGAGCGCAACAGCCACGCGCTGTATCAGTGGGTGCTGCGCTGGTGCGCGTACCCGATCCAGCATCCTGGCGCCAAGATGAAATCCACCATCGTCGTACACGGTGGGCAGGGCGCCGGCAAGAATTTGTTCTTCGAAACGATCATGGCGATCTACGGCCAGTACGGTTCGATCCTCGACCAGAATGCCCTGGTCGACAAACACAACGACTGGGCCAGCCGCAAGCTGTTCCTGATCGCCGACGAAGTGGTCGCGCAGGCGCACCGCTATGAGCAGAAGAACCTGCTCAAGGTCCTAGTCACCGGCCAGCGCATCCGTATCAACCCGAAGCACATCGCCGCCTACGACGAAGTCAACCATCTCAACCTGGTGTTCCTCTCGAACGAGTCGATGCCGGTCGTGCTGGAAGAAGACGATCGCCGCCACTGCATCATCTGGACGCCACCGAAGAAAGACCCCGCCTACTACAAAGCCATCATGGACGAGCTGGCTAATGGCGGCATCGCCGCGCTGCATGACTACCTCTTGCACCTCGACCTCGGCGACTTCAATCCAGGCGTGCTTCCCCCCGACACCGAAGCGAAGCGCGATCTCGTCAAGCTCGCACAGGACAGCCCGGTGGATTTCGTCGATGCGCTGATCGCGCTCGAGATCCCGCCGCTCAAGCCCATGCCGGGGCTGACCGAAGACTGGTTCCGCGTCTACGGAAACTGGTGCGCGAACCAGGGCGTCCGACCGGCGTCGATCAAGCGGTTCGTGAATCTGCTCGACAAGCGTCGCGGCGTCAAAGCACAGCGCAAAGGGCACCGCAAGCTGCAGACCCTCTCCAATCCGCTCTCGACACTGATGTTCGGCCAGCGCCCGCCTGAAGGTGCGGTCGAGTCCGACTGGCTCGGGGAGCAAATCACGGCCATGCGAAACCGCGCGGGCGACTACAAGGCCGGCCAGACCGACGGTCCCACCTGGGAAGAGGGGGACTTCTGATGCTCGCGACCTCCACTTTGCGGCCTTTGCCCGCAAACCTGCGGGCAAGTTTGCTGGCAAGAATGGCTCTGCGACTGGCCTTCTGCGGCATTGCGGCCTATCGAGCGCCCGCCCGCGCGAGGGGTGGCGCCACGACCCTGCGTCCGCTCGCGCGCATACATGCGCGCACACGAGGCACGTGCCCGCAGACGCCGCAAAGCCGCAGACACGCAGTCGTGGTGCGGGTTTGCGGATTCGCGCTCCCCGCAAACCTGCCCGCAGATACGCGCTGTCGCCGCAGACTGCCCGCGCTCGCGCGCGCATTTCTCTCTTCTTTCGAAACTCTGAAAAAAAAGGAAGAGGGTGAAGTCCATGGCTGACCTGCCGGAAACCGAAGGCTTTCGCGAGTTCGCGTCCCGGCTGGGCTGCAAGCCAGGTTACGTGACGGCGCTTCGCCAGGCCGGCCGCCTGGTGCTCACGGAAGATGGCCGCCGCGTGCGCGTAGCCGAATCCCTGCAGCTCATCGCCTCCACGCGTGACCCGGCGAAAGAGGGCGTGCGCGCCCGGCATGCCGCCGCCCGCGGTCCCGCTTCGGCGGCGGCGCCGATAGCGCCGCCGGCTGACGACGGCGCTATCCCGGACGCGGATTCACCGGCGTTTCCGGTCGATCCCCTTTCCCTCCGTCGATCCCGGGCACAGGCCGAGCGCGAAGAGGCCCTGGCGCGCAAGGCGCTACGCGACGAACAGCTCGAAATGGGCGGCCTCATGCAGCGCGACGAAGTCGTGGCCAGCGCCGCGGACGCGATCGTCCAACTGCGCAGCCGTCTGGAGTTGCTGCCTGCCGTCCTGGCGCCCCAACTGGCCGCCACCGACGACGAAGACGTCGTGCGGCAGAAACTCCGCGACGGCATCGAGCAGGCGCTCGAAGAGCTCGCACGCAAATTCACATCCATCGGCAAGAGCGAGGCGTCAGCATGAATCAGCAGTGTCAAACAACCGACCTGGGCGATGGTCTCGTCTCGGTCACCTTCCTGCGCGGAACCTCGGCCGGCGAGGCGGGCTGGTGGTGTATCCGGCGCGGCAGGAACTTCGACTACCATGACCTCAGCTTCTACAGTGCGAAAGACCATCCGCGCTGGTCATTCCAGGCGAGCTCGCTGCCCACGCCGAAGCACGCCGCCGCGGCGGTGCACTTGACCTTCTGCGATGCCACCGGCGAAGGCCTGGCCTGTCCCAAGGCGGATCGGGAAAGCGTCCGCGTAGCGGGTCGCATGGATGGCGACGGGATCGTCTACGTCGTCACCGTGAAGCGCTCACGCACCGAGCGTGTCTCCCTCGCCGCCGGCGGGCAGTAAAACCTTGAGCGCTGCCTACGCCGTCGCCCGAACCGAGATCGCCCGCGCGGTGGCTCGTGCCATCGCACCGCGCAAGCTCCTGCGCGTCAGCGAATGGGCTGCGGCGAAGCGGCGGCTGTCGCGAAAAGGCAGCGCCATCCCCGGCGCCTGGGACAACAGCCGCAACCCGCTGCAAGTCGAGGTGATGGATTGCTTCAGCGCGCGCAGCCCCGTGCATGAAGCCGTCGCGCTTTTCCCGATCCAGTTCGGCAAAAGCGAAATCGAGACGAACATCCTCGGTTACACGATGGAAGAAAACCCGCAGCCGATCATGGTGACGCTGCCGGGCGAAGTGTCGATGAACAAGTGGATCGACCAGAAGCTCAATCCGCTGATCGACGAAACCCCTTCGGTGCAGCGTGTGCTCACCAGCATCGCCAGCCGCGAATCCAGCAACCGGCGAAGCTTCAAGGATTTCCAGGGTGGCCAGCTCTATATCGAGCACGCCGGCAACCCCGTGCGCCTCAAGTCCACCGCGGTCGGGCTGCTGCTGGTCGACGAGTTCTCCAGTTTCGCCAGCGCGCTGAAAAGCGGCGACGACCCCGATGCCATGCTCGATGGCCGCACCTCGGCCTTCCCCAGCACCTACAAGCGCTTCAAGGTCGGCACGCCGGAGATCCTCGGCCTGTGTCGCCTGACCGCGCTATGGGCGAAATCCGACCAGCGCCACTGGCTCTGGCCGTGCCCAGACTGCGGCCACGAGCAGTCCTTCGAATGGAGCGGGCTGCACTGGACGCCCGACGGCAAGCGCTGCTGGTACGGCTGCCGCGAGTGCGGCGTCGTCATCGAGGAACACCAGAAGACCGACCTCATCGCCCGCGGCCGATGGGTGCCGACCTACCCAGACCGGAAGATCCGCGGCTATCACGCCAACTGCCTGTACTACCCCATGGGCTTGGGCCCGCGCTGGGTCGACCTGGTCGGCATGTGGCTCGATGCCCAGGGCGATCCCGCCAAGCTGAAAACCTTCATCAACGACCGTCTCGCCGAAGCCTGGGAAGACCCTTCCCTGCGCAAGGTCAAGGTCAACCTCATCCGCGATCGCCGCGAGCTGTATCGCCTGCGCACGGCGCCGCGCGGGGTGCTGGCCCTCACCGCCGGGGTGGATACCCAGGACGATCGCCTGGCCGTCACCATTCTCGGCTGGGGCCGCGGCATGACGTGTTGGGTGCTGGATTACGTCGAGCTAGCGGGCGACCCCGGCGAGGACGAGGTCTGGGCGAAGCTCACCGACCTGCTCAACCGCCCGCTGGCCCACGAACTGGGTGGCTGGCTGCGCATCGAAGCCACTGCCATCGACGCGGGCGGCCACCGCACCGAACACGTCAAGCACTTCGTTCGATCGCGTCGCGTGCTTCGGCCCATGTGTATCTTCGGCGCGGTACCCAACAACGCGCCGGTGATCAACCGACCCAAGCTGGAAGACGTCAACTACAAAGGCAAGCTCGACAAGAAGGGCGTGCACATCTATCACGTGGGCACGGTAGGCGTGAAGCACTGGCTGTTCCAGCGCCTGTCCAGCGATGCCGACGCCGCGCCCGAGGCACGCCTCATCCACCTCTCCGAAGACTTGGATGATTTCTACCTGGACGGCCTAGTCAGTGAAACCTTCAACCCGCGCAAGGGCCGCTTCGAAAAGAACCGCAGCAGTGTCCGCAACGAACCGCTGGACACCTTCGTCTACGCCTACGCGGCCGCGCACCACCATGAGCTGCGCCTGCATCGGTTGAGCCTGGCCGACTGGGCGGCGCGCGAGGCGCGCCTGATGGAACGGGCGCAGCAGGGCGCGTCGGTCTTACCGGAACCGCCAGCCATAGCGGGTGATTCCCGTGAAACATATATCGGGCTCCGGGGCATGCCGGTACGCCAGGCGATCGACGAGATCCTCTGCCAGATCGATCGCGAGCCCATGTCCACCATCGACGGCGATCGCCTTGACCAGTGGCGCCGCGCGACAGGCGGCCTGGCTGATGAAGTCGCCGTGCTCGGCGCGCTCACCGACCAGCTCGGTGAACCCGGCTCACCCATCGTTGCCTTGCTCGATGCCGCCCTGGTGCAACGCGCCCGCGAAGTGCTGCGCGGCCCCAGTCAACCCCTTACGCATCGCCCAGCCCGTGGCACCCGTCACGCCGGCCTGAAATAGGAGATCCGCCATGCCCGACCCGCACGACCCGAAACAGCAGCTCCAGTGTTGGGCCAGCGCCTACGGCGGCGACCAGCTGGCCAGGACCGGCTACGCCGGCGCCGAGGCGTTGGCGGGCACGGCGCCGCGCTGCGTCGATCCCGAAGCCGATCGCGTCGAGCGCATCGTCCAACGCATGGAAAGCCAGGGCCGCTGGCGCGAAGCCCGCGTGCTGCGCGCCGAATATTTCATGGCCGGCCTGCCGGAAAGCGAACGCCTGCAGCGCCTGTCGCGCATCGGCGTGTCCATCGGCAGGTCTGCGTATTACGCCTACCTCAAGTCCGCCATCGCCTTCGTCGAAGGGGCGCTCACCGGAGAACCCGCATGAATCCTGTTGCACAGCCACTCGTCATCTACCACGCCAACTGCGCCGACGGCTTCACCGCGGCTTGGGCCGTCTGGCGCCGCTTTGGCGCCGGTGCCGTCTACATGCCCGCCGCGTATCAGTCGCCACCGCCCGATGTCGCCGGGCGCGATGTCATCCTGGTCGACTTCAGCTACAGCCCGGACGTGCTGCGCGCCATAGCCTTGACCGCCCGGTCGATCCTGCTGCTCGATCATCACAAAAGCGCGGAAGCGGATGTTCCACGGGAATCTCGCACGGGGCCGGAATACCTCACCTGTGCGCGCATCGATGCGCCCGAGCGGACCGCTCCACGCAACTGGGAACAGATCCAGGCCTGCGTCGAAATGGACCGCTGCGAAAACATCGGCCGCTCCGTCGTCTATGCACTGTTCGACATGAACCGCAGCGGCGCCGGCATTGCCTGGGACTTCTTCCACCCCGGCGTGGCACGTCCCGCCCTGGTCAATCATGTGGAGGATCGCGACCTGTGGCGCTTCGCGTTGCCGGGCACCCGCGAGATCAGCGCGACGCTTTTCAGCTACCCATACCGATTCGACGTGTGGGACGTGCTCGCCCGTGCCCCGGCGGATTTGCTCCAGCTCCAAGGCGAAGCCATCGAACGCAAACACCACAAGGACGTGGCCGAACTCGTCGACCTGTGCAAACGTCGCATGACGATCGCCGGCCATGACGTGCCGGTGGCCAGCCTTCCGCACACCCTCACCAGCGATGCGGGCGAACGGATGGCCGCGGGCGAGCCTTTCGCTGCGTGCTACTGGGACACCTCCGACATGCGGGTCTTCAGCTTGCGCTCCGCTGCTGACGGCCTCGATGTATCCGCGATCGCCGCGCAATTCGGCGGTGGTGGCCATGCGAATGCCGCTGGCTTCCGGGTGCCACGCGATCATGCATTGGCGAGGGCTTGATCATGAAAGAGCGCCCCATCCTTTTCAGCGCGACGATGGTTCGCGCCATTCTCGACTGCCGCAAGACGGTGACTCGGCGGGTGTCTGGTCTCCAGGTCATCAATGCCGAGCCGGACCGCTACCAGTTCCTTGGCATGGTCAGCGGACCGGGCACTTCGCATGCGGCTTTCCACGACAAGGACACTGGAGCGCAGGTGCTGGTGCGCAACCCCTACGGCCAGCCAGGCGATCGGCTATGGGTGCGCGAAACGTTCTGGAAAGATGAGTCAGGCTTCAAACCCACATTGCTACTCGGTGCGAAGGCGCGTGTTCACCTGGAGTACGACGCGGACCTGAAAGACCACGATCGCGACGAACTGCGAAGCACTCAGTACAGGTGCAAGCCATCCATCCACATGCCCCGCTGGGCCAGCCGCATCACGCTGGAAGTGACCGGCGTGCGCGTGGAGCGGCTGCAGGACATCAGCGATGCGCAAGCTGAGGCCGAAGGTATCCACCGCCTGTCCATCGGTTCCGGTTACCAGGATCGCTTCAGTGCCGAACCACTGGCTTGGGCCGACGTCGTAGAAAGTGACGCCGGTCGCGAAGATCCATGCCGTGCGTTCCGCGATCTGTGGGAGTCGATCAACGGCGCAGGCAGCTGGAACGCCAACCCGTGGGTATGGGTGGTCGACTTCAAACGCATAACAATGAGGTAGCGGCATGCAAGCGACGATCGAGAGGAAACATGAGCAAGCCGAGTCGGTCGCGCCGCCGAAGCTCTACGTGGTGTGGATCGACACCAATCTCGGATACACCCCGTCAGATTGGGAAATGAACTCGGCCGCCAAAACGTATGAGCTGGCTGAGCAGGAGGCTAGTGAATGCTACGCTGCTGGCTTTCCTGCGGTGATCATGCAGGAGGGGACTACACCGAGACCGGACGGCTTCTTTGAAAACCCGGCGACTTCCTAGGATGAGCAGGTGCAATTGATGAGTCAGACTTTCTCGCTGGTATGTCATGAGACCAAACAATTGCTATGGATCGGCCAGGGGCACCGCGGCGCGATGACTAACTTTTACGCAGGCGATCCTGAGACGATGTCTCGTCTCGGTCGATTTCTGGAGATCACCCGCGGTAAGGCGCTGGTCGTGGTCTGCAATGACACAGAGGGACACGACCTCGAATATCAGGCGTTCGAGGAAACGGAATGAGGATGCCGCATGACCGTTGAGCTCCACGTCGAGACGGTAAAGGTTCCTTCCGGAAAACACGCATGCAAAAGTGCAGACATGAAGTCGAGGTGCAGTGGTGCGCGGATTGCTTGCCGGCCGCCGTGATGAAGGCCGCTCGCAAGGTTTTCACGGCGCGCGGCCGCTACAACTCGCAGGTTGCCATGTGCGAGCTCGGCGAGATGCTCGGCTACGAGGTTGTCTGGCCGGAGAAGAAACCGACTTGTACGATGAGCCGCCTAATCAAGGAGTAGACCATGAGCCAATGGGGTGAGCCGCGAAATTTCCGGGCCGGTGGCGTGACGTTTCGGTTTGTGCCGCATGTCGACGGCGCCGCATTCGAACCATTGCAGCTGCATCATGTGATCGACAGCGTTTTCTGCGAAAACCGGAGCGATGGTGGAAAGCTGGACGATGACTGGTATGGGATGGCGTTGCGGTATGCCGAGGCGACTATCGGATTGCCGTATTCGGAATGGATCAAAATCCCGACGCGTCCTGCGTCGCCCAGCCTGGAGCTAAGCGGCGCCAGCGCGTCGTCCGCCTTAGCGCCGTGATTTAAGCATTTATCATTCGTTCAGATAACTGCGTGCGTCCGGACGCGATCTGACAATAATCAGGTGTCGGCAGGGCCTGCCGACATATCGAAAGCCCCGCCATCGCGCGGGGCTTTTTGTTGGCCCCGGCACACCGACCGGATGGCATGGCCACACTGCAAGACCAGCTCGACGAAGCGATCGCCGCCCGCCACGCCTGGCGCACGGGCGCCACGCGCTCGTCGGTGACCTTCGGCGACCGGACGATCCAGTATTCCGTCGAGGGTCTGAAGCAGATCGACGCCTACATTGCCGAACTGCGCCGCACCCTGGCCGGCACCACGCGCACGCGTAATCGCGTCACCTATGCGGTGCCCGATTGATGGCTGGCCACGCTTCCGCCAGCGTTGCCGCCGATCGCCTGGGAGCGATCATTCCGGTTGACCGCGACGAGCGCGCCGCGCTCCCGGTCGCCCAGGCATCGGCGCCGACGGAAGTGCAGGGCACGCGCTGGCGCGGCGCCTCGCGCACCCTGCGCAGCCTGCAGAACTGGTTCGCCAGCATTGGCAGCGCGACCAGCGACATGCCGGCGCATGAGCTGCGCACGCTGCGCGCACGATCCCGCGATGCTTTCCGCAACTACCCGATCGCGCGTGCCGCGCTGCTGCGCCCGCGCACCGCTGTGGTCGGCACCGGCGTGGTCTGTCGTCCCTCGGTTGATTACCAGGCGCTGGGCATCACGGCAGAAGAGGGCGAGGTCTTCAATGCCCAGCTGCGTGCCGGCTGGGAGCGTTGGGCCGAAGATCCACGCGAATGCGACGTGGAAGGCACGCATGACATCTATGGCTTGCAGGGCCTGGCGCTGCTGTCGGCCATGTCCAGCGGCGACCTGTTCGCGATCACGCCGATGGAGATGCGCCCGGGCGGCGTCGGTGAGCTGAAAGTCCAGCTGATCGAGGCGGACCGCATCAGCAACCCGAACAACGCCGGCGACACCGCCACCTGCATCGACGGCATCCAACTCGATGGCGTCATGCCGGTCGGCGTGTGGATTCGCAACACGCACCCCGGCGATCGTATCGACCTGCGCGTGGCGCGTTGGACGTACTACCCGATGTTCGGCGAAACCACCGGCCGTCGCCGCGTGCTGCAGGTCTGGAACGACAAGGAACGGCCCGGCCAGCTGCGCGGTGCGCCGTTCCTCGCGCCAATCCTGGAGCCGCTGAAGCAGCTGGAGCGCTTCAGCGGCGCCGAGCTGATGGCCGCCGTGATCTCCGCGATGCTCACCGTCTTCATCGAAAAGACCGGCGAAGAGACCGACGAAAACGGCAACCCGTTGCCGGCCTTCGGCGAGGGTGGTGCGCTGTCCCTGGGCAACGGCGCCATCGTCGACCTGGCCCCTGGCGAGACGGCAAACGCGGTCAACCCGTCACGCCCCAACGCCAACTTCGATCCGTTCTTCATGAGCATCGTGAAGCAGATCGGCGCGGCCACCGAGATCCCCACCGACGTCCTGTTGCTGCAATTCAACTCCAGCTATTCGGCCGCGCGTGCCGCGATGCTCGAAGCCTGGCGCATGTTTCTTTTCCGCCGCCAGATGCTGGTGCAGCAGTTCTGCCAGCCGCTGTATTGCCTGCAGATGGACGAGGAAGTCGCCTCCGGCCGTTTGCGTCTTCCCGGCTATGGCGACCCGATCCGTCGACGCGCCTGGCAGCGCGCGGTATGGGTCGGCCCTGCGCGTGGCTCGATGGACGAACAGAAAGAGGCCAATGCCGCCAAGACGCGCATCGAGACAGGTGTCAGCAACGAAGCCATGGAAACCGCGGCCATGTCCGGCGAAGACTGGACCACGGTGATCACGCAACGTGCGCGCGAAATGCAACTGCGCCGTGAACTCAGGCTCCCGTTCGCTCCAACGCCCGTGCCGTCCGCCGCCGCGGCAACGGTCGTAGACGACAGCGCCGACGACCCGGCCAACCCGAGCGAGGCACCCGCCCCATGATCGACGCCTTCGAACTGGCCGCCTCGCGGCCGTGGCTGATCCAGCAGGAAGCGCTGGAAACCGTGCTGGCCGTTGCCAACCGCTGCGGTGATCCGGAGGCACTGCAGACGCGCCTGGGTCGGCCGCTCGACAACGCGCGCACCGTCTCCATGCGTGACGGCGTCGCCGTGATCCCGGTCACCGGCCCCATCTTCCGCTATGCCAATCTCTTCACCGAGATCTCTGGCGCCACGTCCACCGGCACCTTGGCGCGCGACATCCAGTCTGCGCTGGACAACAAGTACGTGCGCGCCATCGTGCTGGACATCAACTCGCCCGGCGGCGAGGCCACCGGCATCAACGAGCTCGGCAAGCTGATCCGCGCCGGCCGCGACATCAAGCCCATCAAGGCGTATGCGGGCGGCACCATGGCGTCGGCGGCGTTCTGGCTTGGCAGCGCGGCCGATGAAGTCATCATCGATGAGACCGCCGTGCTCGGTTCCATCGGCGTGCTGATGTCCTACCTGGACACCAGCGCACGCGATGCGAAGTCCGATGTGCGCACGGTCGAGATCGTCAGCAGCCAGTCGCCCGACAAGCGCATCAACCCGGCCACCGACGAAGGCCGCGCGAAGGTGCAGTCGATCGTCGACGCCCTGGCCGAAGTATTCGTCAACGCCGTCGCATCCAACCGCGGTGTCACCCCCCAGACAGTGCTGGCCGATTTTGGCCGCGGCGGCGTGCTGATCGGCGCCGCCGCGGTGAAAGCCGGCATGGCCGATCGCATCGGATCGCTTGAATCCGTGATCGCCGAGCTTGCCGGCTCCGCAAGCCTTCCGAAGAGGAATACCACCATGTCCAACGACAAAGGACAGGTCACGGTCGCTACCACCGAAGACCTGCGCAGCGCGCTCGCCGCGGGCCACGCCGCCGAGCACATCGTCATCGCATCCAACGACGCGGCCATAGCCCAGGCCCGTGCCGAAGGCGAGGCCTCCGGTCGCGAGGCCAGCACCGCTGGCGCCATCACCGCCGAGCGCACCCGCATCGCCGAGATCCACGCGCTCACCCGTGAAGGCTTCACCGCCGAGGCCAACGCGGCGATCGAAAACGGCGACAGCCCGGCGACCTTCGCCCTGGCGATGGTCAAGGCCGCGCAGGACCGCGGCATCACGCTCGAAGCGATCCGCCGCGATGCACCGCCCGCCGCGACCCACGCGCGCCCCGGCGACGACCGCGGCGAAGGCGCCAAGGTCGTGAACCTGTCGCCCAAGAACATCTTCGCCGCGCGCCGCCAGGCCGCGAACGAAGCCTCCCTGGCCAAGAAGTAAGGAGCCGCCCCTATGAGTTCCAAGACCGAAAACCCCCGCGCTGGCGACTTCCTGCTCTCGGAAGCCAACGGCACCTACTCGCGCGAAAATGGCATCCTGTCCAGCGGCAACAACCTGCTGGCCGGCGCCGTCGTCGCGGCCCTGCTCACCGCCGTCGGCACCAAGATTTCGGGCACCGGCGATGGTGCCGTTGGCGCCGTGACCCTCGGCAGCGCCGCGGAAGTCGGCACCTACGTGTTGACTTGCACGGCTGCGGCCACGGGTGCCGGCACCTTCAGCGTGCAGACGCCCTCCGGCGAATACCTCCCGAACCTGACTGTCGCGGTGGCCTATGCCACGCCCCACATCAACCTCACCGTCGCCGACGGCGCGGCCGACTGGGCCGTGGGCGCGGTGATCAACGTGGTCGTCACGGCCGGCGAGTTCACCGTGCTCAATCCCGCCGGCACCGATGGCTCGCAGATCGCGGCCGGCGTGCTGTGGGACAACACCAATGCCGCCGATGCGGACGCCGCCTGCGTCGTGATCCGTCGCCAGGCGGAAGCGCGGGCCGATGGCCTGGTGTGGCCTGCCGCCATCACCGAGCCCCAGAAATCCACCGCGATTGCACAGCTCGCCGAGCTGGGCATCGTCCTGCGCTGATCCCAGGAGAACCCCATGGAACCGATGTCCGATGTCTTCAACGGCGACGCCTTCAGCGTTGTCTCGCTCACCGACAGCATTAATGCGATGCCGTTTGTTCCCGGCCGCGCCGGCCAGGTCGCTGGCTGGCAGGAAGAGGGCGTGCCGACCACCACCATCATGATCGAGGAAGATGGCGGCGAGCTGAAGTTGGTCAACCCGACCCCGCGTGGCGGCCCCGGCCAGTCCGATGCCCCCAGTGGCCGCACCGCGCGCAGCCTGGTCATCCCGCATTACCAGGTGGACGATTACATCAGCGCCGACAGCGTGCAGAACGTGCGTGCCTTCGGCCAGACCAGCCAGCTCGAAGTACTGTCCGACCGCGTCAATGCGCGCATGCAGTCCCACGTGCAGCTCAAGCTGGACCCGACGCTGGAATACCAGCGTGTGGGTGCACTGAAGGGCCTGATCCTCAACGGTGACGGCAGCACGCTGTACAACCTGTTCACCGAGTTCGGGGTGTCGCAGGAAGCGGAGATCGACTTCGACCTCGACAACGCCAGCCCGGCGTCGGGTGCCCTGCGCAAGAAGTGCGCCGCGGCGGTGCGTCTGGTGGCCAAGAACCTCGGCGGCACCATCGTCGGCCCGATCTTCGCCGAGTGCGGCGACAACTTCTTCGACGACCTGCTCTCGCATCCCGAAGTCGTCGAATCGTACAAGGGCACGCCGATGGCCACCGTGCTGCGCGACGGCTACGTCACGCCGAACGGTGCCGTCTACGGCGTATTTGAGTTCGGCGGAATCGTCTGGGAGAACTACCGCGGAGCGGTGGGCGCCACGTCGTTCATCAACACCGACAAGTGCCACATCTTCCCGACCGGCGTGCCCGGCCTGTGGCGGACGGTGTACGCGCCGGCGGACTACGAGGAGACGGTCAACACGATCGGCCTGCCGCGCTACGCCAAGCAGTACCCGACGCCGAACGGCAAGGGCCGCAGCCTGGAAGTGCAGATGAACGCGCTGAACTACTGCACGCGGCCGAAATCGCTGCTGCAGGGCAAGCGCACCTGATAGCGCCGTTCCCGCCGGCATGCCATGCGCGTGTCGGCGGGCTTGTTGGGGTGCACCGGAACAGGGCGATGGCTGACAAGAACATGAGCATCGAATCGGCGACGCAGAGCACGCTCGCGAAGGTCATCTCGACCTTCGGCGTACCCGTGCTGCTGACCGTCATCGGCACGCTGAGCGGAATCATCATGACCGACATCCGTGCCGAGGTCGCCAGCCAGGGCCAGCAGCTGCAGCAGCTCAAGGGCGACGTGCGCGAGATGAAGGCCACGCTGGATACCGGCCTGATCTGGCGCATCGGCGAAATCGAACGGCGCCTCAACCGCGTCGAACAGGCGCAGAAGACACCATGAAAACCCTGTTGACCCATATCGGTCGCCGCATCGCGTCGGCCGTCTACCACAGCCAGGAATTCACCCTCTGGCTGCCGGGCATGGTCGTGCTGTCCGTGCTCGCCTTCACCGTGTTCGGCGCATTGACGCCGATGACCGGCGACGCGCTGGCCTGGCTGGCCGAGCTGCCGTCGCTATGCGCTTATGCGGCCGCTGCGCTTGGCGCGTCGTGGGTCATGAAGAAGCTCTACCTGCACGACATCGACACCCAGCAGGAAGTCGCACTGCATGCCGCTGCGCGCGATGGCGACGCCGGCGCGCGGTGGCTGCTCATCAAGGACCGTCTGGAGACGTTCGCATGCATCATTCTCGCCTTCGCCTTTTTCTGGCCGGCGCGCTAATCGCGCTGCTGGCTGCCTGCCATGTGCCTGCCTCCCCGCAGGCACAGGTGCCGCACGTCGAGACGACGCCGGCTTCCGACGCCGCGCCGGTGGACGCCGCCGTCGAGCATGTGCAATCCACCATTGCCGATGTCGCCGCGCCCACCGCCGTGGACGTGCGCGAAGTCGTGCAGACCCTGGTGCCGTCGCCGGTGCAGATCCAGCCTCCCCTGGTCTCGCCGGCGGCGGTCGCCCTTATCGTGCGCTGGGAGATCTCCGGCGAAGGTAACTACACCCGCAAGCTGCTACATCCCGTGTGGCCGGGTGGTGCGTCGGGCATCACCTGGGGCATTGGCTATGACGGCGGCATGCAGACACCGCGCGATATCAGTTCGGCCTGGGCCGCGCATGCCGATGTGTCGCGCCTGGCCGGTGCCGCCGGCATCGTGGGCGATCGCGCCCGCAGTGCGCTAGCCAACTACCGTGACATCGTCACGCCGTATCCGCTGGCCTACGACGTGTTCGCCAGCGTGTCGCTGCCGGCCTACCGTGTCGCCACGCGTGACACCTTCCGCGCTCAGCCGTTCGATGCGCTGCCATCGGGCGCGAAGGGCGCGCTGGTCAGCCTCACCTATAACCGCGGTACCTCGATGATCGGCAGCCGCAATGCCGAGAAGCGCGAGATCCGTGATGTGTGCCTGCCTGCCGCCGACGTGCGCTGCATCGCCACCCAGCTGCGAGCCATGTGCCGGCTGTGGGCGGGCACGCCGAACGGCCAGGGCCTGTGCGATCGGCGCAAGGATGAAGCGCAGCTGGCGGAGTCCGGCGCATGAGCCTGCTGCCGACCCTCACGGTCAAACCGCTGCTGTACGCCATTGCCGTGCTGGCGTTGTCGCTGCTGCTGAGCAACCTCGGCTGGTGGGCGCATGACTCGTCGCTGGGCCTACAGCGTGACATGGCCGATGCGTCCAGGGATGTCGCTGTCGCCAACCTTCGCGTCGCCAACACCGAAAAGCAGGTGTGGAAGAACAAGTCCGACGAACTGGCACTGGCCAACCTCGCCGGCCAGAAAACCATCGGCACCCTGCAGCTCGAACTGAAGGCCGCGCAGGGCGAGAAGCGTCGACTGCAGGCAGAGGGCGAGCGTGCCATCGCTGCCGCACAAGCGGCCGTCGCCGATGCCGATCGCACGCTGAAGGACTTCATCGATCGCTACGCCAGGCAGCTCAGCAACCCGGACTGCGCCGGCGCATTGAACGTAGTGCAACGGGCCTGCCCGGCCCTGGAAGGGTACTGACATGCGCGCGCTGCTGCTGATCGCCGTTCTGCTGACCTTGGCCGCGTGCAAGCCCGCAGTGAAGCCCGACCTGCCGGGTGCGGACAAGATCGTCACGCCCACGATCGTCACTGTCGAGCGCTTCGTCTACGTCAGGGTGAAGCCCTACCTGACCAAGCCGGAGCCTGTGGCGGAAGGCCCGATTGCGCAGTGCTTCGACGTGGCCGCCAAGCGCCGCGCCGCGCTGCAACGGGCCAACGCCAAGCTGACGCAGATCAGCACGATCCAGGGCACGGAGGTGCAGCCGTGAACGATGCTGCCGCCATCTTTGCTGACGCCCACGTCGAGCTCTTCGACGCCTTGGGCGTCGACGCCTTCATGCAGCGCGGCACCGATGCCGCGGTGCCCGTGCGCGTGGTCGTGGAGGACGGTGTGGCCCGCGTCGGCGAGTACGGCCAGGTGATTGGCCGCAACACGCTCGCCAACTTCCTGCGCGCGCAATGGGTGCCCGCGCGCGGCGACTTGCTGACCATCGACGGTAGTACCCGCAAGGTGGAATCCATCGACACCGACGACGGCATCGTCGCCCGGGTGGTGTTGCATGGCTGATCCCATCGCCACCGCATCGCGCAGCTGGCTCCTGATCCTCGCGCTGCAGGCACAGTTGTCCACGATCACCGTGGCCAACGGCTATCTGACCGACGCCGGCAGCAATGTCTGGACCACCGACCACCAGCGCACCGATGCGCTGGGATTGATGATCTACAGCGAACCGATCCTTGGCCCCGGGCTGGACAATGAACGGCCGGGCAAGCCCGTGCGCATCTTCAGCCTGCTGGTGGAGGGATCCCTCAGCACGTCGCTGGATGATGCCCAGCAACAGATCCACGCCTTGATCGAGGACGTGGAGAACTGCATCGCTGCCTATGGCCAGGGAAAAGTGAAGTTGCCGCCGGGCGCAGGAAGCGTGCACGTCGCCGATATCGCCATCCTGGACCGCCCCGAAGGCGCCGCCGAAGTCGCCATGCAGGCCCGCATCATCGTGAGGTATTTCCGATGAGCCGCGCGCAGATCGCTTTGGATGCCGAGGGGCGCTTCTGGCAGGTGCGGATCAACTGTCCGGGCTGCGGCCGTGTCCACGGTATGCAGACCGATTGGACTCCCGCTGGCATGGAACGGTCGCCTCATATCGGCCACGCGCAATGGGGATTCAACGGCAATCTGGATGCACCGACCTTCAGCCCGTCTATCAAGGCCACCACCGGGCACTACTGCAATCCGGGCCAGACAATCGGCAATTGCGCCTGCGACTTCCAGGAACGATTCCCGGATGAGGAGCCGTGGGACGTCCCGTGTGGCATCTGCCATTCCTTCGTCCGGGATGGCCGCATTCAGTTCCTCGGCGATTGCACGCATGCGCTCGCTGGCCAGACCGTCGACCTTCCCGAAATCGAAGGGGAGGGCGACTGATGGCTCGCTACACCAGTTTCGCCGTCGAGTTCACCGGCGCGCTCGACGCCGCGCAGCAGATGAGCGCCATTCCCGGCCGCATCCTGCAGGTGCAGAAGCGCGCCCTCGGCACCGTGCGCCGGCGCCTCCCCACCGAAGCCAAGCGCGACATCGCGGCGGAATACAACCTCAAGGCCGGCCGCATCGCCGATGGCCTCAACGTGCGCAATACACCCGATGGCATCGCACTGATCGGCCGCTCGCGCGGCATCAACGCGATCCAGTTCGGCGCCACCTGGTCGCGCCGGATGAAAGGCGGTGCGCGCTACAGCATCCATCGCGGCGGCGATCGCGGCGGTCGCGACGGCGCCTTCATCGCCACCGGCAAGAGCAGCAATCGGCTGGTGTTCGAGCGCAGCGGAGACAAGCGCCTGCCGATCCAGGCTGTCTACGGCCCCAGCGTCGGACAGATGCTCAAGCACGGCCGCCGTCCCGAGCGTCTCGCCGAGTTCGCCCTTCGCGTTCTGCAATCCGAACAGCAGCGCCTGCTGAGGAGCAAGTGAACATGCAGATCATCCTCAACCACCCGCACACCCATGCCGGCACGCCGTACCCCGCCGGCACGCCGCTGGACCTCGCCCAGCGCGACGCCGAATGGCTGGTGTCCATCGGCGTCGCCAACTTCAAGCCCGGCGTGCACAGGCGCGCGGGCAACAGCCCCTCAGCAGTGCGTGTCAGCCCGGCGGCCGGTGAGCCTGCCGCCGGTGAGTCCCGCAGCGCTGATCAACCGTCCACCGACGACACCGGAGATACGCCATGAGTTTCGATCAATTCTTCTACGGCCAGGGCCGTGTTTCCTTCGCCGAGATCAACGCCACCACCGGTGCGCTGGGCAAGTGGCGCTATATCGGCGATGTGAGCGCGCTCACGCCCAAGTTCACCACCGAGCAGGTCAAGCACATCGAGAGCAACAGCGGCCAGCGCGTCGAGGTGGCCAGCTTCGACATCAGCAAGTCGGTGGCGATTGACCTGACCATGCACAGCCTGGATACCGACAACCTCGCGCTTGCGCTGCGCAGCGCCGTGGTCACCACCGCCGGTGGCACTGCCACCGCGGAATCGCTGGGCACCGGGCTGGTCGTGGGCGACGTCGTGTACCTGGCCAACCCTGGCGTGTCCGCCCTGGTGATCACCGACAGTACCGGCACGCCGCTGACCCTCGTGGCCGACACCGATTACGCGGTGGATGAGCCGTTCGGTCGTGTCGCCATCCTCAACGTGGGCACCTACGTGCAGCCGTTCAAGGCGGCCTACACCTACGCCGACCGCAAGGCCGTCGGCATGTTCACCGCGCCCCAGAAGAACTACGCCCTGCGCTACGAAGGCCTGGACCTGGCCAACCAGAACGCGCCGGTCATGGTGGACTTCTACAAGGTCGCGCCGAGCGTGCTGCAGCAGCTGGACCTGATCACCACGGGCACCGACGTCGCCGGCATGCAGATCACGGCGGCCGCCTTGGCCGACCAGACCAAGCCGGCCACCGGTGGCCTCGGCCAGTTCGGCAGCATTACCAAGATCGGCGCGGTCGCCTAACCATGACCAAGCAGCCGACAGAAAAGCAGGATGGTGCGGACGACATTGCCATCCTTCACCCGGAACGCCAGCAGACCATCGCTGGCGTGGCGGTCACCATGCGCGAGTACGGCTTCATCGAAGGCGTGCAGCTGGCCGAGCCGGTGCGGCACGTCGTGGATGCCTTGAGCGACGTGGCGTTCAGCGGCGAGTTGCTGACCCCGCACGCCTTGCGCCCCGCCTTCACGCAGCACCTTGATGACGTGATCACCCTGATGGCCGCCGCCAGCGACCAGCCTGAAGCCTGGGTGCGCGGCCTCAACGACGCCGACGGCCAGGCACTGATGCTGCTGTGGTGGGTGACCAATGCGGATTTTTTCGTGCGGCGCGTGATCGAGGCCGTCACGGTACGCCACATGACACAGGCCTCCGTTGGTCAGACGCCTACGCCAGCCTCATCGGCGCCGGACACGACGCCGCGCGCATCGGCAAGTACACGCGTCGTCAACTGATGTTGTACCTCGCTGCCGCGGAACGGCGGCGGTTGCAACAACGCATGGAAGCGATTGTCGACGGCGCGGCAGCACACGCCGGCGGCAAGTCGGCCGACCAGTGGATAGCCACCTTGAGCAAGTCGCGGAGCAAACTGTGAGCGTTCAGGATTACGAACTGTTGTTGCGCGTACGCGCCGACATGATTCAGGCCATCAACGGCCTGGACGGGGTACGCAAGAAACTCGACGACACCGGCAAGCAAGCCAAGGACATGGGCGACAAGGCCGGCAAGGCCGCCGATGGCATGTCCGACAAGTTCGGCAAGCTCAAGACGCTGATCGGCGGGCTGGCCATCGCCGCCGGCATCAAGGCCATCTTCGGTGCCGTGACCGAGTCGGAAGACGCCGTCGCACAACTCGACGCGCGCCTCAAGTCCACCGGGGGCTCCGCCGGCCTCACCCGCGACGAGCTGATCGATCTGTCTCAGTCGATGCAGAAGGTCACGACGTTCGGCGATGAAGCTGTGCTGAGCATGGAAACCCTTCTGCTCAGTTTCGGCAACATCAAGAAAGGACAGTTCGAGGGTGCCGTTACTGCGGTAATGGATCTCGCAATTGCCAAGAGTATGGATCTGGCTAGCGCTGCTACGCAGATCGGCAAGGCGTTGAATGACCCCATCAAGGGTCTGACTGGACTGCAGAAGATCGGCATTTCATTCACTGACACGCAGAAGGAGGTTATCCAGGCGCTGGTCGATACGGGACAAACCGCTGCGGCACAACAGTTGATTCTTGATCAACTCAAGGTGAGTTTTGGCGGCGCCGCCGAAGCTGCCGCCAACACCTTCGGCGGCGCGCTGGCCCAACTCAAGAACGCCGCCGGCGACCTGCTGGAAGGCGACGGCGGCAACCTTCCCGAGATGACCGGGTCGATCAAAGAACTGACCAAGACACTGCAGGACCCCGGCGTCAAGGAAGGCTTCGCCATCATGGTCGGTGGCCTGGTGGCCGTGGCGGGCGCAGCAGCCAAGGCGATCGCCGAAGTGGCGGGCTTCAGCAAATACATCGGCGAAGCCCTTGCTCGGTCTACGGGCGCGGCGGCACTGGGCGACACCGTCGGCATTGAAGACCGAAATGCGGCCATCAAGGAAGAGCTGGCAGCGCGTGAGGGCCTGTTCAAAGGTTACTTCCACCGCGTGAATGCCTTGGCCACAGCCATCAGCCCGGGTGGTGCGCTGAAACAGGTGCTCGGCGAGAACGAAGTGCAGAACGTTGACCTGGCCCGCAAGTCAACCGCCGAACTGAACGCCGAGCTGGAACGCAACAACACATTGCTCAAGATCGGCGCAGAGCTGCAGCGCCCCGCGGCACCCGCTACGAAGCCGGCCGCTCCCGCCAGCGTTATCGACACGCTGCCCACCGTCACCGTCAGCCTGTCCAAGCAAGAGGCCGCCGACAAGGCCGCCGCCGACAAGGCCGCGGCGGCCGCCGCGAAAGTCGCGGCCACGGCAGCCGCCGCCGCCAAAGCGGCAAGCGCAGCGCAGCACGAACAGATCGCATCGTTGGTCAGCCTGCAGGCCGCGCTCGATCCCACGGCGAAAGCCTGGGCCGACTACAACGCCGAGGTCGAAAAGCAGAACGGCCTGGCGGACGTGCAAAAGGCCGCGGCCGGCGCCGACGTGGCCGCCATCGACTCGCGCCGCGACGCCGTATTGCAGCTGGCCGCGGCAGCACGCGAAGCCGCCATCGCGTCGGCGCAACAGGCCGAAGCGAAGAAGCATCTGGACGATGCCATGCAATCCGCGCCCACCTTCCAGGGCGTGGATGCCGTAGTCGGCGGCCCCGAGGGCGAACTCATCAAGGCCGTGAAGGCGGGCGCCGATCTGGAAGCGTGGCACGCCAAGTCGCTGGCGGAAAACCAGGGCTACTACGACAACCTGCTGGCGATCGAAAAGAAGTACGCCGCCGAGAAAGCGGCGATCGACGAAGCCAAAACCAAGCTGGCCGTGGATACGGCGGTCGCCGGTTTCGGCGCGCTGGCCAGCGCCATGCAAACCGCCTACGGCGAGCAGAGCAAGCAGTACCGCGTCGCCTTCGCCCTGCAGAAGGCGGCAGCGCTGGCACAGGCCATTCTGTCGATCCAGAAAAGCATTGCCGCGTCATCGGAGATCGGCTTCCCCTGGAACATCGTCACCATTGCCGGTGCCGTCGCGCAGGGCGTTTCCGTGCTCGCCACCATCAACAGCACCAGCTTTGCCGGCGGTGGCTACACCGGCCCCGGCGGGAAGTACCAGCCCGCCGGCATGGTGCATGCCGGTGAGGGCGTATTGAACCAGGAGGACATCGCCGCGATCGGCGGCCCCGCCGCATTCGAGCGTTTCCGGCGCGGCCTGCACGGCTACGCCGACGGCGGTTACGTGCACCCGCTGGCCGGCATACCCGGGCCGGTGGTACCAGGCATGGATGCCATGGGCAGCCTGCGGTCGCCTGCCGCCACCACCGACAACGGCAACAGCCAGCCGCCGCAGATCAACCAGCGCATCGTCGTCGGCCTGGATACCGGCGTGCTCGACGACTGGGCCACCAGCAGCAGCTTCGAGCGGGCCGTGAAGGTGACCATCGGTCGCAACCCATCCTTCATTCGCCAGGCGGTGCGCTGATGGCCTACGAAATCGGCTTCGTCGACAACACAGGCACCGAGGGCCTCGCCCACTGGCAGATGCTGCTCAAGATCAAGACGCTGGCCGAAGCCAACGGCTGGACCACGCTGCGCTACGTCAACCCCACAGACGGCAGCAACCGCGAGCTGATCATGAAGGGCGTGGGGTTGAGCGGCACCGAGGAAATCTTCATCGGCTTCCGTAGCTACCACAATGTCGGCGCCGACTATTACAACCTCAGCGTGGCCGCGTTCACCGGCTACGTGGCGGCCGCCGCCTTCACCGCGCAGCCGAGCTACATGGAAAGCGGCGTGTGCGCGCACAACCAGCGCATCGACTACTGGTTGCGCGTGAATGCCCAGTGCATCACGTTCGGGCTCAAGGTCGGCGTGGGCAGCTACCAGCACGGTTATACGGGGTTCTTCTTCCGCTACGGCACACCGGGCCAGCACCCATACCCGATCGCGGTGTTCGGCATGCTCAACGGCGTGCCCGCCACGCGCTATTCCGACACCAGTTATTCGATGGGCCTGAAGGGCTACATCGCCGCGACCGCTGCCTACAACGGCCCCAACGCTCGCATCCGAGACGTCGCTGGCGTCTGGCAGCAGGTGTTTAGCGCGCCCTGGAACACGGGCATGAACATGCGCGACACCGGCGGCTACTACCTCGGCAAGAAGATCGTGCTGTATCAGGCCAACCAGGTCTGGGGCGAGCTGGACGGCGTGCGCTTCATCAGCGGCTTCAACCAGGTCGTCGAGAACACCTGCGTCATCAACGGCAAGACCAACGTGGTGCTGCGCGACGTGACGCGCACCGGGTTCGCCGACTACTTCTTGCTGGAGCTGAGCTGATGGGCGCATATGTCACCGGCACCGCCAACTCCTACGCGGATCTGCTCGCCGCGCTGCAAACCGCGTGCACCGCGAACGGCTTCACGCTCACCGGCAACGTGCTCTCCAAAGGCACGTTGTTCATCGAAGCGAAGGTCGTGGGCAGCACGCTGCAGATCCAGGGCGGCAGCGGGCAAGCCGGCGGCGTGCTCAGCGGCCGCAGCAATACGCAGCCGTCGATCATCGGGCTGACCGTGGCGACGGCGTCGCCGATTGTCAATCACCCCATCGTTTTTCCGGTGACCTACGAGGTGCACCTCAACGCGGCGCCGGACGAGGTGTACCTGTTCATCAATTACGAGGCCACCTGCTACCAGTACCTGGCGTTCGGCCAGAGCGATCAGCCTGGCCTGGTCGGCACGGGCAACTGGTACTACGGGACGGCAGGCACGAACACCAACGGGTCGAGCTGGGACTTCCGCACGCTGGGCGGTGGCTATACGAACGGGTCGAGCTTCAACTGCGGACTGTTCGACGCCCTGTCCGGCTATTACGCGGGCGTAGGCGGCATCGACCATCAGCTGGATGCGGCCGGCAACTGGAGCGGCTATTACTCCGCGAGCGATCGTTGGCCGGTGCAGGCGAATTCACCCAGCGCGTGGAACGGCGAGTCGGTGCTGTCGCCCATCATTGTCTACGCAGCGCGACCCTCCTCACTGTTTTCGCAGGTGCTGCAGACGCGCCATCTCCGCTGGGTGATGCTCGATAACCTCACCGACGGCCAGATCGTCACGTTGGGCCCCGATCGCTGGAAGATGTACCCGCTGTGGCGCCGCAGCGCGCGCACGCTGAGCCCCACGGCGGCCGGCCAGGGCACCGGCACGCTCGGTTACGCCGTGCGCTACAACGGGCCATAGCGAATGGCCGTGATCCTCGCCACCGAAGGTGCCAGCGCCAATGCGGGTTACGTCAATCCGAACGTGACGGCGGCGCTGCGCAGTTTCGCGGTCGATTACTGGCCCACGCATACCGCGGATGCTGATCTGGTGCCCGGCGCCTACGCGATGGCGCCGGCCTGGCCGCCGGCCGTGCCGAAGGTGGTGGGTGCGGTCGCGGCGGTCAGCTATTTCGACGACTTCTACAACCGCATCCACATCGCGCCGTCGCGCATCGACCTGGGCAACCTGATCAGCGTGCAGACCCGCAGTGTCGTCGTGTGGAATGCATGGCCCGATCAGTCGCGATCGCTCACGGCACTCGACCTGGTCGCCGCCGGTGGCATCACGGCCACCGGCGAGGGCGCGCTGCCGCTCGCGTTCGCGCCGTTGCAGCAGCGCACCTGGTCCATCGCGGTCGGCACCGATGGCCCCGCGGTCATCGCGGCGACGCTGAGCTGGCTGTTCGCTGGGCTCGATCCCATCCCGGTCGAGATCACTGGCAACCGGCTCACGGCATGGACCATCCCGCCGGTCTGGCACAACGGCGTGCTCGAGCGCCTGGAGTGGCTCACCGAAGTGCAGCGCGGCGCCGATGGCAGCGAGGATGCGTACCCGTTGCGCGATACGCCGCGGCGCACGTGGGAGTTCGACGTGCGCGTGGCGGCGGCCAACCGCTGGCTCCTCGAGGCCACGCTGTACGACTGGTCGGCGCGCAACTGGGCGTTTCCGGTGTCGCCGGATGCCAGCGTGCTGGCGGCGCTGCTCCCCGCGGCGTCATCCAGCATCCCGCTGGCCACCGCGAATCTGGATTATGCGATCGGCGGTCTCGCGATGTTGTGGTCCAGTCCGACGTCGTACGAACTCGTCGAGATCGCCGACATTCAGGCCAACGCGTTGCTGCTGGTGCGCCCCACGGTCAGCGAGTGGCCGCGCGGGTCGCGCGTGTATCCGACGCGCATTGCGCAGCTGGCCGATCGCCCGCAGCTGCAACGCCCGACCAGCCGTCGCGCGGACGCGCACGTGCGCATGGAGGCCATCGAACCGTGCGACTGGCCAGCCGTGCCGCCGGCGACGATGTATGCCGGCTACCCGGTCCTGGAACATGCCGACGAAGTCAGCACGGTGCCCACCGTCGTATACGAACGCGACCTCGATGTGCTCGACGACGACATCGGCCCGATCAGCGTGGATGATCTGACCGGCCTGGCGTGGCCGCAGCAATCGCATGCGTGGAAGCTCAACGGCCGCGCAGCACGCGCCTCGCACCGCTCGCTGCTCTATTACTTCGCCGGCCGTGCCAACTTCGTATGGCTGTCCAGCGGGCAGGACGATATCGAGCTGGCGGCATTGGTCGGGGCCACCGCCGCCACGATGGACATTGCCTGGTGCGGCTACACCCGATTCGGGCGCGGCCAGGCTGGCCGCAAGCACCTGCGCATCGAGCTGGTCGACGGCACGGTATTCCACCGCGCAATCACCACGTGGGCCGAGGTCGACGTCGCTACCGAGCGGCTTGGTATCAACGCCCAGCTGGCCCGCGACGTGTCGCCCGAGCAGGTGGCGCGCATCAGCTTCCTCAGCCTGCGCCGGCTCGCCGGCGACGCCGTGGAGATCCAGCACCTCACCGACAGCGAGGGCGCCGCCGCCTGCAGCGTGCAATTCGCCGGGGCGCCGGGCAATGAGTGACGTCGAGTTCTACGAGTTCCGCCGCGGCACCGTCGCATGGCGCTATGTAGTCCGGCGCAAGCCGCTGGTGTATCTGGGCCAGACCTACGAGCCGGCGACGATCAAGCGCAGCGAGATCGCACAGACGCAAGACCTGTCGCGCAACGTGCTCGACCTCACCGTGCCGCTGGATCTGCCGGTGCTACAGCAATTCCAGCCGGCACCTCCGTTGGCGAAAATCAGCGTGCTGCTGCGCGTGCTGCCGGCCAATGAAACCCTGGCGCGGGGCATCTGGGGCGGAAAGCTGGCCAGCGTGGAAGACAATGTCCGCCGCGCCATCATCCATTGCCTGCCGCCCAGCGCTGGCGCCAACACCGCCGGCCTGAGCGAATGCTGGCAAAAGAACTGCCGTCATGTGTTGTATGGCCCGGGCTGCAAGGCCAGCCGCGAGGCGGTGCGCGTGGATGCCACGCTCACATCTGTCGGTGCAGCCACCGTGCAAGGTGCGGCATTCGCCGCATATCCGGACGGCTGGTTCGCAGGCGGCTACATCACATGGACCACGTCGACAGGCCTGGTTGAGCTGCGCTGGGTAATCGCGCACGTGGGCGACATGTTGACGTTGCTGACGCCTTCGCTGGTACCCGTGGGTACGGACGTGACGGCGTACCCCGGTTGCAATCATACCGGCAGCGATTGCGACACCAAGCACCACAACATCCTCAATTACGGCGGCCAGCTCAATATCCCCGACAAGGGCGCCCAGAACAATAATCCGGGGTTCTGACGTGATCTGGGCCGCTCTCATCGTTGCGTTGCTCGCCGCCGTCTACGTCTATTCGTCGCTTCCGAGCACGCCGTCGAAAAAGCCGCCGAGCCTAGCGGATCTGCAGACGCCTACCGTGGAGGATGGCCGCGAGATCCTCATGGTCTTTGGCGAGGTGGTGATCAACGACAACAACGAACTGTGGAATGGCGACCTACAGACGACGCCCATCAAGACCAAGAGCGGCAAGTAATGGCCGAGATCCTCATCACCATGCAACATGTGCGCGCGGCCAAGCTCGGCGGGGTCGGCGTGCTATGCGCCGACGGCATTCGCGACTGGTGCGTCCGCTACAACGTCGACCTGCGCCAACTGGCTGAGGAAGGCCTGCCGATCAGCCAGGCCGAGGCCATCGACGACGCGTTCGCACGGCGCGTGGTGGCCATCGCGCGCGCCGAGGCGGAGGCATCGAGCAATGGGTAAGGGCGGCGCGGTTACCATCGGCTATCGCGAGGACATGGGCCTGCACTTGGGTTTCTGCCGGGGCCCCGTGGACGTGCTGCTTGAGGTCACCGGCGACGGCAAGACGGCGTGGTCGGGCAACCAGACCACCTCCGGCGTGATCGCCATCAACGCACCCAACCTGTATGGCGGCGACAAGAAAGAGGGCGGCCTGCAAGGCACCTTGCACGTGATGATGGGCGAGGCCACGCAGCTGCCCAACGATTACCTCGCTACCCAGCAGGGCGGCCTGCAGCCGGCTTACCGCGATCTGTTTACCGCCGTGTTCGTTGGCCTGGTCGGCGCCATTACGCCCTACATCAAGCCCATCGGCGTGCGCGTGCGGCGCGCGCTGAAGGGCTGGTACGACGATGATTGCTGGGAGCCCACGCTGGCGCAGGTCGATCGTGGCATGAACGGCGTGCACATCATCATGCAGGTGCTGACCGACCCCGAGATCGGCAGCGGCATGGACCGCAACACGGACATCGACCTGGACAACTTCCGCGCGGCCGCCGTGACCGCCAAGGCCGAGGATCTCGGATTGTGCCTCGGGTGGCGCGCATCCACGCCAGTGGACAACTTCGTGGCTACCGTCTGCGATCACCTCGGCGCGATGATGACGGAAGATCCCGAGACGCTGAAGCAGCAGATCGTATTGGTGCGCGGCGGCTATGACGTCGATTCGTTGGTGCAGGTCGACGAGAGCAACATCATCGAGCTGACCCGGTTCAAGCAGACCCTGCTGGCCGACACGGTCAACGAAGTGATCGTGAAGTACCACGAACAGCCGAGCAACAAGGACGCCAACACCGCGCCAGCGCAGAACCTGGCCAACATCCAAGCCCAAGGCCGAAAAGTCTCCCGGAGCGTCGAATACCCCGGCTTCTACAAGTCCAGCCAGGCCAACCTGGCCGCCACGCGCGATTGCAACGCCCAGAGCTTCCTGGGTGCCACGGGCGAACTGGTAGTGAAGAGCAGCTTATGGCGCATCAAACGCGGCGATGTGATCGCGTTTTCGTGGCAGCGCAAGGGCATCGTCAAGATGCCGCTGCGCGTGCTGGAGGTTCGTCGCGGCGATCGCCCGAACCGCCCGATCACGATCACGTTCGCCCAGGACGCATACGGCCGGCCGCAGACCGTGTACATCGCCAGCCAGCCCACCGGCTGGGTGCCGCCCGATACCGCGCCGCACCCGATCACCGTGCAGCGCCTGATGGAGGCCAGCTACCGCGACCTGGCCGCCAACCTGCGTCCGGCTGACCTGGCCGCCGTAACGGCGCTGGCGGGCTATGTGGGCGCACTGGCAGCCCGCCCGACCGGCGTGCCGATCAACTACGCGCTCACTACCCGCATCGGCACCACCGGGAATTTCACCGAGGTCGCCAGCGGTGACTTCACCCCGACCGGCTTGCTCGGCGCCGCCATGCCGGCCGGCGCCGCGCCCGTCGCCATCACGCTGACCGGCGCCCGCAACCTCGACCTTGTTGCCATTGGCAGCGAGGCGCTGATCGACGACGAAACCTACCGCGTCGACGCGCTCGATCCCATTGCCGGCACCGCCACGCTGGCCCGCGGCTGCGTCGACACCGTCCCGGCCCAGCATGCGCTCGGCGCCCGCGTGTGGTTCACCGACGATTACACCGCGGCCGACCGCACCGAGTACACCACCGGCGAAACCATCAACGCCAAGCTGCTCACGCGTGCCGGCGCCGGTACGCTGGACCCCGCGCTGGCCACCATCGCCAGCCTGCTGCTCAACAAGCGCCAGATTCGCCCCTATGCACCCGGCAACCTGCAGGTGCAGGGCGTGGCCTACCCCGCCACCGTGGAAGGCGCGCTCGCGCTTTCCTGGTCGCATCGCGATCGCCGCGGCCAGGCCGACCAGCTGATCGACACCACCACCGGCAACATCGGCCCCGAGGCCGGCACCACCTACACCGTCGCCGTGTACCTCAACGGCGTGCTCGACAGCACCGCCAGCGGCATCGCCGCAACGGCCCTCACGCCGGCAGTGAGCGGCGACGGCACCGTGCGCGTGGAGGTCACCGCCCAGCGCGATGGCTACACCAGCTGGCAGGCGCTCACCGCCACCTTCGACTACTACCGCACCGCGCGACGACTCACCGAATCCGGCGAGCTGCGCGTCACTGAATCCGGCGCCCAGCGCATCGTGGAGACCTGATCATCATGGCCCTGAAAATCTCGCAACTGGCGCCCGTAGCCACCGGCACGCTCGACGGCAGCGAACCCATCGAGCTTGGCATCACCGGCGACAAGAGCGCGCCGAACGGCGCCTTCCTTCCGCCTGGCTATATCAAAGGGCTCAAATTGACGTGGGTGAGCGGCACGGCGCTCACCGTGACCAGCGGCGCCGCGTATATCCCGAGCCTGGGGCGGGTGATTCGCCTGGGCGCGAACGCCGCGAAGGCTGGTCTCGCACTCGCGGCCAGCACCTGGTATCACGTCTACCTTTACCTCAACGCCGGCGTGCCGGACATCGAGATTGTCATCGCGGCGCCAGCAGCGGCCTATAACGGTACGGCGCGCACGAAGACAGGCGACACGTCGCGGCGGTATCTCGGTAGCGTGCGCGCGAATGCTACGTCGCAGCTGCATAAATTCACCCACAATGCGCAAACCGGAGCGATCAAGTATCTCGTCGATCTGAATAACCCCGATCTCAAGCTCGTAGCCAGTGGCACGTCGGTGGGTACGGATGCGACCGTGAATTGCTCGAGTGCCGTGCCGGTCACGTCGATGGTGCTCTCCGGCTTTGCTGAGAACAATGACACTGGCATCGTCTATGTATCCAATGCCGATGTTGGCAGTCCAGCGAGCGCCAATATCCTGGAATTCATTAGGGCCTCGCGCACGCTGCTGGGCGACTTTGTTCTAACCAGCACGCAAACATTGACCTACCTCACCGGCAACGCAGCATCTTTCTCGCTGTACGCCACTGGCTACATTTTCGAGCGCTGACCATGTACGCCATCACCACCACCAGCTTCCGCGCAATCGCGTCCGCCGACGACGTGCAACCCGGCGAGACCGCCGTGGACGTGCTGCCCGAATCACTGCTCACCGCGCTGCATGCCGCGGAGATGCGCCTGCAGCGCGATCGCGCGCTTCGTAACTGCGACTGGACGCAATCGGCCGATTCACCGCTCGAGGCGGCGACGCAAGCCGCATGGGCCACCTACCGCCAGGCGCTGCGCGACGTGCCCGAGCAGGCCGGCTTCCCCGAAACCATCGACTGGCCGGTCGCGCCGGCCGCATAGAAAACGGAGCGCCGGGCTGCTGTAACAGCCCGGATGATGCCCAGGCGCAGCTACTATATAAGGTGTCTGGTATCCTGAAAATTCCGGGGATGGTCCAGCGCCATCAACCTCTCCGGAGCCTTCACTCCTGATAAAACAAAGAGCTATGCCATTGTCTCGCCGGCAAAATAGCGGTTACTCTTAATCAATTGGTCGAAGGTTCGAATCCTTCACGGCCCACCAATCGACAAAACGCCGATCGCTTGCGATCGGCGTTTTGCTTTGCGCAGCCGGAACGTTGCGACACGTCGGCGATGGCGCGTTCGCAGCCGCCAGCGCTTGTGCTGCAAGGTCGCGCGACCGTAAAATGGTCTGCTTTCGTATAAGGGAATCATCGACTTAGGCAGGCGTGGCCATGGGGATGAGGCGCTTGCGGAGTTGCTCCGGCAAGTGACAATCGGTTTCAGAATCCGGTGGTTACGCACGTTTGGCGAGGGTGCAGGGCGAGAGTGGCGGAATTGGTAGACGCACCAGATTTAGGTTCTGGCGGTTAACCCCGTGGGGGTTCGAGTCCCCCCTTTCGCACCATACCCCGTTGATTTCTTTGTTTTCGGGCGGCACGGCCGCCATGGCGCCTGTGGCAGGCCCACAACATCAGGTAGTACCAGGAGACGTCATGCAGGTTTCGGTTGAGAACATCGGCACGCTCGAGCGCAAGCTCACGGTGAAATTCCCCGCGGAGCGGTTCGAGACGCAGGTGAGCGCGCGCATCGCGGAGATGGGCCGTACGGTTCGCCTGAAAGGTTTCCGTCCGGGCAAGGTGCCGACGACGGTGATCAAGCAGCGGTTCGGCGACCAGGTCCGCGGCGAGGTGTTGTCCGACCTGATCGGCAGCACGCTGCGCGAGGCGGTGGCGCAGGAAAAGCTGCAGCCGATCGCGAATCCGGCGATCGACACCACCGGCGAGCCGGAAAACGGTGAAATCGCGTATACCGCGACGTTTGAGATCATGCCGGAGTTCCCGGTGGTTGAAGTGGCCGCGCTCGAGATCAGCCGGCCGATGGCGGTGGTGACCGACGCCGATATCGACAAGATGCTGGAGACCCTGCGCCAGCAGCGCCGCAGCTTCGACGAGGTGGATCGCGCCTCCGCCGAGGGCGACTTCGTGATGTTCGAGTACTCGGCCGAGGCTGGCGACTACCGCTTCCCGACCGAGGGCCTGGAGCGTGCCGGCAGCGTGCTGGGCTCGGGCACCTTGTTCAAAGCGCTGGACGAGGCGCTGATTGGCCGCAAGATGGGTGACAGTTTCGAGACCGGGATTGCTTTCCCGGAAGACTTCCGCAATGCGCAGCTGGCGGGCAAGAACGCCCAGGTCAGCTTCAGCATCCTCAAGGTGCAGGAGCCGAAGCTGCCCGAGATCGATGCCGAATTCGCCAAGTTGTTCGGTATCGCCGATGGCGACCTGGAAACGTTCCGCAAGGAAGTCCGTGCGAACCTCGAACGCGAACTGAAGGCGGCGCTGATGGCGCGCCTGAAGTCCGAGGTGGCGGAGAAACTGTCCCTGGCGCATGCCGGACTGGACGTGCCGAAGCTGATGGTGCAGTCCGAGGCGCGCAACATGGCTGCCGGCAGCGTGCCGCAGGGCCAGCAGCCACCGCCGCAGCTGATCGAGGCCGCCATGCCGATCGCGCGCCAGCGGGTGATCGCCGGCCTGCTGATGGGCGAGATCGCGCGCAAGCAGGAGATCAAGATCGACCGCAAGCGCGTGGCCGAGCAGCTGGCGGCGATCGCCTCCACCTACGAGGAGCCGGAAAAGGTCATTGAACTCTACAACGGCGACCCCCAACTGATGTCCGGGCTGCAGAATCGCGTGATGGAAGATCAGGTGGCCGAATGGGTGGCCGAGCACGCCAAGACCACTCAGCTGGACCTGAGCTTCGACGACGTGATGCGCCCAGCCAACGCCTGAGCAATCGGGCCCATCGAGCGGAGAGCTGCAAACATGGCCATGGATCCGATCCAGAACCTCAATTTGGTGCCGATGGTCGTCGAGCAGACCGCTCGCGGCGAGCGCTCCTATGACATTTACTCGCGCCTGTTGAAGGAGCGGGTGATCTTCCTGGTGGGCGAGGTCAATGACCAGGTCGCCAACCTGATCGTTGCGCAGATGCTGTTTCTGGAGTCGGAGAACCCGGACAAGGACATCAACTTCTACATCAACAGTCCAGGCGGTGCGGTGACCGCCGGCCTGGCGATCTACGACACCATGCAGTTCATCAAGCCGAACGTCAGCACGATGTGCATCGGCCAGGCCTGCAGCATGGGTTCGTTCCTGTTGATGGCCGGCGCCAAGGGCAAGCGTTTCGCCTTGCCTAACTCGCGCGTCATGATTCACCAGCCTTCCGGCGGCGCGCAGGGCCAGGCCACCGACATCGAGATCCAGGCGCGCGAAATCCTGTATATCCGCGAGCGCCTGAACAAGCTGTATGTCCAGCACACCGGACAGACGCTGGAGAAGATCGAGTTGGACATGGAGCGCGACCGCTTCATGAGCGCTGCCGACGCCAAGGCCTATGGCCTGATCGACGAGGTGCTCGACAAGCGCGCCGGCGAAACGGTGAAATCGGCCTGATTTCGAGGTTTTACCCCAGGGTCGCGGGATGGGCTCTGCGTCTGCAGGCAGACGCGGGGCCCTGTGTTATTCTCGCGACGCATTCAGATTTACCAGCGGGATCGAGAGTATGAGCGACGACCGGCAGGGGCGTTCCAGCGACAGCGGCAAGATTCTCTATTGCTCTTTCTGCGGCAAGAGCCAGCATGAAGTGCGCAAGCTGATCGCGGGTCCGTCCGTGTTCATCTGCGACGAATGCGTGGAATTGTGCAACGACATCATTCGCGAGGAATTGGAGGAAAAGGCGGCTTCCGGCCGCACCCAGTTGCCCAAGCCCAAGGAGATCCGCGAATCGCTGGATCAGTACGTGGTCGGCCAGACCCGCGCCAAGAAGGCGCTGGCAGTGGCGGTATACAACCACTACAAGCGGATCGAGTCGCGCCAGAAGAGCGACGATATCGAACTGGGCAAGTCCAACATCCTGCTGATCGGCCCGACTGGTTCGGGCAAGACGCTGCTGGCCGAAACGCTGGCGCGCCTGCTCAACGTGCCGTTCACGATCGCCGACGCCACCACGCTGACCGAAGCCGGCTACGTGGGCGAGGATGTCGAGAACATTATCCAGAAACTGCTGCAGAAGTGTGACTACGACGTCGAGAAGGCGCAGTCGGGCATCGTCTACATCGACGAGATCGACAAGATCTCGCGCAAGAGCGAGAACCCGTCGATCACCCGCGACGTATCCGGCGAAGGCGTGCAGCAGGCGCTGCTGAAGCTGATCGAGGGCACGCTGGCCTCGGTGCCGCCGCAGGGCGGGCGCAAGCATCCGCAGCAGGAATTCCTGCAGGTCGACACCAAGAACATCCTGTTCATCTGCGGCGGCGCGTTCGCCGGCCTGGAAAAGGTCATCCAGCAGCGCTCCGAGAACACCAGCATCGGCTTTTCGGCCGAGGTACGCAGCAAGGAGCGCACCGAGAACCTGGGCAAGGTACTGGCCGACGTGGAACCGGCCGACCTGGTGCGCTTTGGCCTGATTCCGGAGTTCGTCGGGCGCCTACCGGTGGTGGCCACGCTGGACGAACTGGACGAGGCGGCGCTGGTGAAGATTCTCACCGAGCCGAAGAATGCGGTCACCAAACAGTTCAAACGGCTGTTCGAGATGGAGGAGGTGGAGCTGGAATTCCGCCCCGAGGCACTGCAGGCGATCGCGCGCAAGGCGCTCAAGCGCAAGACCGGCGCCCGCGGCCTGCGCACCATCCTGGAGCAGGTGCTGCTGGACACGATGTACGAGTTGCCGTCACTGGAGCACGTCAGCAAGGTGGTGGTGGATGATGCTGTGATCCAGGGCCAGGCCGAGCCCTATCTGATCTATCGCGGCAACCTGCAGCAACGGGTTGCCGGTGACGGCGGCGACGCTGCCTGACCCCTGCAAGCCCTGTCTGCGGCGACGACGGCTCCGGTGATTTCGCCGGGGCCGTTCTGTTTTTTGCGGCCAGCCCGCCTTGAGTAGACTCCCGGTCGCCTCCACTTGACGAGTTGACGGGCCCGGCGCAGTGTCGGGACGAAACCAGATCTGAACCCGAGGGACCCCTCTTTCATGGCCAAGAACGCCCCCCTTCCTGTTGCGCTGGACGCTCTGCCGGTGTTGCCGTTGCGCGACGTGGTGGTCTATCCGCACATGGTCATTCCGCTGTTTGTCGGCCGCGACAAGTCCATGCGCGCACTTGAGCGCGCGATGGAAGGCGAGCGGCAGATCCTGCTGGTCGCGCAGAAGAGTCCGGATATCGACGACCCGGAGATCACCGACCTGCACCAGGTCGGCACGCTGGCTGGCGTGCTGCAACTGCTGAAATTGCCCGATGGCACGGTCAAGGTGCTGGTCGAGGGCCAGTCGCGCGTGTCGGTCGAGGGCTTCAAGGAAGAAGACGGCATGCTGACCGCCCGTTCGCGCGTGATCGAGCCGGTCTACAACGCCAAGGAACGTGAGCTCGACGTGGTCTCGCGCACGCTGATCTCATTGTTCGAGCAACTGGTCAAGCAGAGCCGCAAGCTGCCGCCGGAAGTGTTGGCGAGCCTGTCCGGTATCGACGACCCCTCGCGCGTGGCCGATTCCATCGCCGCGCACCTGTCCGTGCGCATGGCCGACAAGCAGAAGGTGCTGGAGACCGCCGACGTCGGCCAGCGGCTGGAGTTGCTGATCGGCCTGGTCGATGGCGAGATGGACCTGCAGCAGGTGGAGAAGCGCATCCGCGGCCGGGTCAAGTCGCAGATGGAGAAGAGCCAGCGCGAGTACTACCTCAACGAGCAGATGAAGGCGATCCAGAAGGAGCTCGGCGACGGCGAGGACGGCCCCAACGAGATCGAGGAACTGCAGAAGAAGATCGAAGGTTCCGGCATGCCCAAGGCCGTGCTGGCCAAGGCGCGGCAGGAGTTTGGCAAGCTCAAGCAGATGTCGCCGATGTCGGCCGAGGCCACCGTGGTGCGCAACTACCTCGACTGGCTGGTTGGCGTGCCGTGGAAGAAGCGCAGCAAGGTGCGCAAGGACCTGCAACTGGCGCAGGAGGTGCTCGACGCCGATCACTTCGGCCTGGAGAAGGTCAAGGACCGCATCCTCGAATACCTCGCCGTGCAACAGCGCGTATCCGTGATGAAGGGGCCGATCCTGTGCCTGGTCGGCCCGCCCGGTGTGGGCAAGACCTCGCTGGGTCAGTCGATCGCCAAGGCGACCAACCGGAAGTTCGTGCGCATGAGCCTGGGCGGTGTGCGCGACGAAGCCGAGATTCGTGGTCATCGGCGCACCTATATCGGTTCGATGCCTGGCCGCATCGTGCAGAACATCAACAAGGTGGGCACCAAGAACCCGCTGTTCGTGCTGGACGAGATCGACAAGATGTCGATGGATTTCCGCGGCGACCCGTCGTCGGCGCTGCTGGAGGTGCTCGATCCGGAGCAGAACCATGCATTCAACGATCATTACCTGGAGGTCGACCTGGACCTTTCCGAGGTGATGTGGATCGCTACCGCCAATTCGCTGAACATCCCCGGCCCGCTGCTCGACCGCATGGAAGTCATCCGCATCCCCGGCTACACCGAGGACGAGAAGCTGGGCATTGCGCAGAAGTATCTCCTGTCCAAGCAGCTCAAGGCGAATGGCTTGAAGCCGGAGGAACTCAGCGTCACCGAGGACGCCTTGCGCGACATCGTGCGCTACTACACGCGTGAGTCGGGTGTGCGCAACCTCGAGCGCGAGATCTCCAAGATCTGCCGCAAGGTGGTCAAGGAGCTGACCCTGGGCCAGGTGAAGAAGGCGCGGGCGAAAGCCTCGCCCGCGAAGGCAACCAAGGGCAGGGCGAAGGCCAGCCCCGACAGGATCAAGGTGGATTCATCCAACCTGGACCAGTACCTGGGCGTGCGCCGGTTCGATTTCGGTCGCAAGGAACTGCAGAACGAAGTAGGCCTGGTCACCGGCCTGGCCTGGACCCAGGTCGGCGGCGAGCTGCTCAGCATCGAGGCCTCGGTGGTGGCGGGCAAGGGCCGGCTGGTGCATACCGGCCAGCTTGGCGACGTGATGAAAGAATCGATCCAGGCGGCGCTTTCGGTGGTGCGTGCGCGCGCCGACCAGTTGGGCATCGATCCGGAGTTCCATCAGAAGCTCGACGTGCATATCCATGTGCCCGAGGGCGCCACGCCGAAGGATGGCCCCAGCGCTGGCATCGGCATGTGCACTGCGCTGGTGTCCGCGCTGACCAGGGTGCCGGTGCGCTCCGAAGTGGCGATGACCGGCGAGATTACCCTTCGCGGTCGCGTGCTGCCGATCGGCGGCCTCAAGGAGAAACTGCTGGCGGCCCATCGCGGCGGGATCACCACGGTGATCATCCCGGAGGACAACAAGAAGGACCTGGTGGACATGCCGGCGAACATCACCTCGTCGCTGGAGATTCATCCGGTGCGCTGGATCGATGAGGTGCTGGATATCGCCCTGGAGCGCCCGCTGCAGCCGAATCCGGCCAAAGAGGCGGCTCCTGCGGCGGTTGCCGGCGAGCCGGCGGAAGGGCACTCGCTGACGCACTGATTCGCCGGCTCCGCTTCATCCTGCCGTGCTCCCTTCGAAGTGCCCTGCCGTGCAGGGCACCTTTTTGTTTTTCGCCGTCGGTCGACGAAATTTCCCCTAGTCCCCCGGAGTCGGTTTTGCAAGCGTTTCCGCAAGTCGCGAATCTTGCGGAAACGTTGCTGTGGCTTGTGTTGCGGAGTCCGGCAAGGCGCTGGTATAAAGGCGATACCGCAGTCCCGGCGTTGTAGGTCAGCGCAGCGATGCGGGGTTGCGTTACGGCCCAGGCAAGAGCCAACCATCCATGTCGTTGCTGTCCCGTCTCCGGGCAGACCGCACTGACGAAATCCGAACAAGGGAGTTTTTCAATGAATAAAACCGATCTGATCAATGCCATCGCCGAGAAGGCCGAGCTGACCAAGGCCGACGCTGGTCGTGCTCTCGAAGCCTTCTTCGAGACCGTGCAGAAGTCGTTGAAGAAAGGCGAGGATGTCTCGGTGGTTGGCTTCGGTACGTTCACCGTGCGCAAGCGCGCAGCCCGTACCGGTCGCAATCCCCGCACCAACGAAGCGATCAAGATCAAGGCCTCGAAGGTGCCTGCCTTCAAGGCTGGCAAGACCCTCAAGGATGCCCTAAACTAAGCGGCTAACGCTTGGTTTCGGGTGCTTAGCTCAGCGGTAGAGCGTCGCCCTTACAAGGCGGTGGTCGTAGGTTCGATCCCTACAGCACCCACCAGAAAAATGCGGAGTGGTAGTTCAGTCGGTTAGAATGCTGGCCTGTCACGCCGGAGGTCGCGGGTTCGAGTCCCGTCCACTCCGCCACAGTTCGCAAGGGCGCCCGTGTGGCGCCCTTGTCATTTGAGCGATGAGCGTCCGTACCGTTGTCGGACGCACGTCGGCACGTCGGCACGGCGGCTTGTGCCATCCGCGCGCCACGCGCTTTCACCACCTTGCGGGAAGATTTCAATGCTGCAGGCAATGCGTAACAAGATGCACGGATGGCCGTCCATCATTGTGCTTGGCCTCGCCGTCCTGGCGATGTCGCTGTTCGGCATGGAGAGCTACTTCATGTCGAACGACGACGCCTTCGTGGCGAAGGTCGGCAAGCACGAGATCGACCAGCGCGCCTACCAGGATCGCGTGAACCAGCTGCGGCAGCAGGCAGCCGAACAGCAGGGCGAGCAGTTCGACTCCAGCGCCTTCGAGAAGAACGAGACGAAGCTGCGCATTCTCGACGGGATGATCGACGAGCAATTGCTGCTGCAGGCCAACGGGGACTGGGGGCTGCGGGTATCGGATCTGGCCATGCGCGATTACATCGCCTCGATCCCCGCGTTCCAGGTCAACGGCCAGTTCGACGGCACCAGCTACCGCTCGTGGCTCACCAGCCAGTACAAGACGCCGGAAATGTTCGAGAACGAGATCCGCACGTCGCTGGCTACCCAGTTGCTGCCGGCCGCGATCAATGCCAGCACTGGCGCCAGCGATGCCCAGCTCGACAGCTTCCTGAAGCTGTTGGGCCAGCGCCGCGACTTGCGCTATTTCCAGCTGCCGCGTCCCGCGTTGGACAACAGCACGGTCAGCGATGCCGAGATCGAGGCCTGGTACAAGGCGCACCAGGCCGACTACATGAATCCGGAGCAGGTCTCGGTGAAGTACGTCGAGGTCGTTGGTGCGGATCTGCCGCTGGCTGCCGAGCCGAGCGACCAGGACCTGAGGAAGCGCTACGCGAGCGAGAAGCAGCGTTTCGTCCAGCCGGAGCAGCGGCTCGTCTCGCACATCCTGATCAACGTGCCAGCCAACGCCACGCCGGAGCAGCAGAAGACGGCCCTGGCCCAGGCCGAGAAGATCGCCGCGCAAGCCGATCCGGGCGACTTCGCCAAGCTGGCCGAACAGGATTCGCAGGATCTGGGTTCCCGCCGCCTGGGTGGCGACCTCGGCTGGCTGGAAAAAGGCGTGACCAACGAAGCCTTCGATTCGGCCCTGTTCGCGATGCAGAAGGGCCAGATTTCCAAGCCGGTGCTGTCGTCCGACGGCTACCACATTATCTGGCTGCGCGACATCCGCAGCGGCGAATCCAAGCCGTTCGAGGAAGTGCGCGAGCAGCTGGTCAAGGAGGCGACGACGGCCGATCGCGACCGCACGTACAACGAAGTCGCCGGCAAGATGTCCGACAACACCTACCAGAATCCGACTTCGCTGGAGCCGGCGTCGGTTGCGTTGAAGCTGCCGATCAAGACCACGGCCCTGTTCACGCGCAAGGGCGGCGAAGGCGTGGCCGCGAATCCGAAGGTGGTCGCGGCAGCGTTCAGCGATGACGTGCTGGTACAGGGTAACAACTCCGGTTTGATCGATCTTGGCAACAACCACTCCGTGGTGATCCATGTCGACCGGCATGTGCCGGCGGCGGCCAAGCCGCTGGCCGAGGTGCGGGCCGACGTGCAGCAGAAAATCCTCGACGCGCGCGTCGCCGCCATCGAGAAGAAGCAGGCCGACGAAGCGTTGGCGCGCCTGCGCAAGGGCGAGTCGATGGACGCCGTGGCCAAGTCGCTGGGCGCCAGCATCACCACCGCGAACGAGGTGGTAAGGCGCGCGCAGATCCCGGCGCCGCTGCTGACGCAGGCGTTCCTGCTGCCGCACCCGACGGAGGGCAAGCCGCAGTTCGCCGCCGTGGACATGCTGGACGGCAGCTATGTGCTGCTGGCCGTGGACAAGGTGCAGCCTGGCGACCGGTCCAAGGTGCCGCCGGAGCAGCGCGAGTCGTTGCGCCAGCAGATGGCCCAGGCCTACGGCTATGAGACGACGCGCGAGCTGATCGACCAGCTCAAGGCGAAGACCAAGATCAAGATCAACCAGCAGCGATTGTAGGCGCTGGCGGTCGGGCACGGCCGACGCCGCGCAGGAAGGGGTGGCCATCCTTGGGCTGCCCCTTTTCGTGTGTGGCGGATGGCTTGCCGGGCGACGCCATGAAGGTCGACGCTGCGGGTGAGGCGGGGGCGCGGCCGGGCGCCCGCCGTTCGGGCAACGAAACTAGTCCGGGGCGCCTACCGTCAACGTCTGGCCGGGCTTCAGCGCGTGGCCGTTCAGGTGGTTCCAGTGCCGCAACTGGCTGACGCCGACCGAGTATTTGCGCGCGATCTGCCACAGACTGTCGCCGCGCCTCACGGTGTGGACCTTCCACGGCGGGCTCGCGGCCGGCATCGGGCTGGGCGCAGTGTCGCCGCGGCTTGCGCTGGCCAGCAGATCGCCGCCGGAGCTGTCGGCCTGTTCCAGCAGGGCATCGCGGAACTGCCGGGCATGCCGGGCAGGCAGGATCAGGTAGGGGGCGGCGCTGGTATCGATCGTGTTGTTGCGGAATGCCGGGTTGAGATGTTTCAGCGCCTCCACCGACATGCCGGCGTGATCGGCTGCCCGCGCGATCGGCATCGAGTGGGAGATCCCGGTCTGCACCAGCTGCTGCTCGTCCGGCAGCGTGGGCAAGCTGACGTTGAAGCGCTCCGGCTCGCGCACCACACAAGCCATGCCGAGCAGCTTGGCCAGGTGTTCGCGCGTCACCTTGCGCACCGGCCATTGGGGAATCGCTGGCTGCGCCGCCGGCATGCCGTGCGCCTGAACCATTTTGCGTATCGTGAATTCGCCGGCGTTGTAGGCGTAGTCGGCCACGCGCCAGTCGTGGAACTGTTCGTGGTACTGCTCAAGCAGTTTCATCACCGCGTTGGCGGCGGCGGGTACGTCGAGCCGGCCGTCGTAGTGGCCATCGACACGCAGCCCCATCGCGCCGGCCGTCACCGGCATGATCTGCCACATGCCGGCCGGCCGGCGCTTGCGGGCGGGTACCGGCTGGAAGTGGCTTTCCACCCATGGCAACAGCACGAATTCGCCGGCGACATCGTAGCGGTCCGCCACTTGCTGCACGTAGACCAGGCGCGGCATCACCGCCTGCAGCTGGCTTTCGAACTGCCGGGGGTGGCGCGTGTAGTGCCTGGCCCAGGCCAGCACGGCGGGATCGGCGTCGCAGCCGGGCATGGCGAAGCTGCTGCGCAGTCGCTCCCAGACGTCGGCTGCGGGAGAGGGCGCCCCTGGTTCGGCGGGTGGCGGTGCGGCTTCGGGGGAGGCTGTCGGTGCCGGCAAGCTCTCGACGGAGGGTGGCCGTGGGCCGTGCGATGGCATGCCGGCACAGGCAGCGAGCAACATCGACAGCAGTAGCGGCAGGAATCGAGCGTACCGTCTCATGCGCGAAACCCGTCCTTGGCACGGCGTACGGCAGCAAAGCGGGCGACCCGGTCGTTGCCAGCGCCTTGCCGTTCGCACCAGGCGATGACGGCGTCGGTGTCGACGCGCAGGAACGGATTGGTCGCCCACTCGCTGGCGAGCAGTACCGGCAGGGTGGGTTGAAGGCGCGCGCGCAGCGCGGCGACTTCCTGCAGCCGCTGCTGCAAATCGGCATTGGCCGGCTCGATGGTGCGTGCAAAACGTCCGTTCGCCTCGGTGTACTCGTGGCCGCCGCATACCAGGGTGTCCCCCGGCAATTGGGCGAGGCGATCCAGCGAGGCGAGCATCTGCGCCGGCGTGCCCTCGAACAGGCGGCCGCAGCCGAGGCTGAACAAGGTATCGCCGCACAGCAGAATACCGGCGCCGACGTAGGCCACATGACTGAGCGTGTGACCGGGAACCGCAATCACCTCGAATTGCACGGAGGGCTCGGCCAACTCGACCCGGTCGCCATCGCGCACTCGCGCAGTCGCTTCGCCGATGCGCTCGTCGTCCGGCGCATGAACCGGTACGTCGTGGTGCGCACGCAGGGCCGGCACGCCGCCAATGTGATCGTGGTGGTGATGAGTCAGCAGGATCGCGCGCAGTTGCAGCCGATGCGCGACCAGCGCCTGCTCGACGACCGCAGCATCGCCCGGGTCGACCACGACAGCGTTGCCATGGTCATCGTGCAGCAGCCAGATGTAGTTGTCGGCCAATGCCGGTAACGGGATGAGGTGCAAGGCGGGCTCCGCTGCGTTTGAGGAGCACCCGGCAGGCCGGGTGCCTTTCCTGGGGAACGACAGACGCAACCGTCCGGGGCGCGCATGAGGCGGTCGAATATAAAGGGGCGCCGGTGCCGGCTCGTTAGCAGAACGTTAACACGCCGGGCGGCTGTTCAGCCGCGTGCGGCAGTTCCGCTCCGCCTTCGAACTGCTGCCCGTTGTCGTCAGCCGCTACACTCTCGATACAGATGAATGACCGGGTCGACCGCAAGCAGCAACGGGGTGACGACATCTATGCCAGCGCGCCATTGCGCCGCTTGCTGGATGCGCAGACGTGCGCGTTGAAGCCGGTCCTGCAGCGCTGCTTCGGCACTCACGCCCTGCTGTTGGGCGCTTCCCGTGACGATGCGCCACCGGCGTTGCCGATGTTCGGCTGCTGGACCTGCTTGCAGCTGCGGGACGGGCGTTACCAGGGCGATCTGCGGGCCGCCGCGGACGAGCCGTTGCCCTTCATCGACGACGCGTTCGAGCTGGTGCTGTTACGGCATGCGCTGGAGGTGGCGCCGCTGCCTTCGAGCCTGCTCGACGAAGCGATGCGCGTGCTGGCACCCGGTGGCGTGCTGGCGTTGACCGGCGTGCATCCGCTCGGCGGCTGGTCGCCGTGGTGCTACTGGCATGCACGCCGCAAGCCGCCGGCATTGCAGATGCCGTGGCGGCTCCGGCATCAACTCGAACGGGCTGGTCTGACTGTCGAGCAGTTGCAGCGGGTAGGTGGTGTGTGGCCGGGGCGGAAGGCACCGTGGGGCGCATTGGCCGGTGCTTTCGGTGGCGGCTACGTGCTGGTGGCACGCAAGCGTCGGCGTCCGGCCATGCCGCTGCGGCTTGCGCCGGTACCGGTACGCGTGCCGGCGAACGGCCGGTTGTCGCCGGGTACCCGGCGCAGTGCGGCGCCGTGATTTCCAATGGAATACGTGAGCAACGATGAGCGAAGTGGAAGCATTTACCGACGGTGCCTGCCTCGGCAATCCGGGCCCTGGCGGTTGGGCCGCCCTGTTGCGGGCGCAGGGTAGCGAGCGCATGGTGTCCGGTGGCGAGCCGGCCACCACCAACAACCGGATGGAGCTGATGGCGGCGATCGGCGCGCTGGAAGCATTGAAGCGGCCGTGTCGGGTGACGCTCACCACCGACTCGCGCTACGTGATGCAGGGCATCGAGCAGTGGATGCCGAAGTGGCGCGCGAATGGCTGGCGTACCGCCGACCGGAAGCCGGTGAAGAACCAGGACCTGTGGCAACGGCTGTCCGATGCGGTCGGCGCCCATCAGGTGCGCTGGAAGTGGGTGAAGGGCCACAACGGCCACATCGAAAACGAGCAGGTCGACCAGGCCGCGCGCAAACAGGCCGAGCTGATGAAGGGCAGGGCATGAGGCAGATCGTTCTCGATACCGAAACCACCGGCCTGGAAGTGCGCCAGGGCCATCGCCTGGTGGAAATCGCCTGTGTCGAACTGGTCGAGCGCCGGCTTACCGGCCGGCACTACCAGACCTACCTGAACCCGGATCGGGCGATCGACGAGGGCGCCCGGCTGGTCACCGGCATCGAAGACGAGTTCCTGCTCGACAAGCCGCGCTTTGCCGAGGTGGCGGAGGAGTTCCTGGCCTTCATCGACGGCGCCGAGCTGATCATCCACAACGCCAGCTTCGACATCGGCTTCCTCGACGCCGAACTGGCCCGACTGGGCAATGCCGCGGGCCGGATCGGCGACCGCTGCAGCGTGCTGGATACCCTGGCGATGGCGCGCGAGCGCTACCCGGGGCAGCGCAACAGCCTCGATGCCCTGTGCAAGCGGTTGGGTGTGGACAACTCGCGGCGCGATTTGCACGGGGGCCTGATCGACGCGCAACTGCTGGCCGACGTGTACCTGGCGATGACTTCGGGGCAGGTGGCGTTCGACCTGGGCTTCGAGGGCGCCGCCGAGCAGCGCGATGTGATGGTGATGGTACCGGCGGTGCTGCATGCGCGGCCACGTGTGCTGCGTGCATCGGCAGAGGAGATATCGGCGCACGAGCAGCGCCTGGCCGCGCTGGACAAGAGCAGTGCGGATGGGCAGAGCGTGTGGCGGCGGTTGTGAGGTGGTGCGGCGCCGGTGCTTGGCGACGACCGTGGTGGTCGGAAGGGCAGGAGGGCGGATACCGCGGGGTTGCTGGCGAGATTGTTCGGCCCATCCTTGGGCCGAACCTCTCCGCGCTGGGCGCTGCGGGGCCAGCCTGCGGCTGTCCAGATTTGTTCCTGACGAATTTGTCGACTGCGAAGGCAGGATGCCGGAGCGAACCCGGCGAAGCCGACGGCCCGAAGGGTGAGGCACAGGATGCGCCGAATAACCTGGGTGGGTTCTCACCCAGCCATCACCGCCAGAAAGGCAAAACGCCCCACATGGGGGCGTTTTGCCTTTCTGGCGGAGAGGGTGTCATCCGTCAAAGTAGACCCATGAAACCGCCCGAACGTCTAGGGACAGTAAAACCCCTGTAGGCGTTGTCATACAACGTTCCCAGCAGTTCGCGCTAGACCCTTGACAGCCGCCTAAAGCCGGAGCAGCGTGATGGGAACGGCGAGTGGTATGCTGGACTTTGGTGGACACTTTTCATGGCGCACAAAATCAACCGTCTGACTGCCCTGGCGATCAAGAACGCCAAGCCCGGCCGTCACGGCGACGGCGGCAACCTTTACCTGCTGGTGAAGGGCGACGGGCGCAAAACCTGGACGTTCCGCTATCGCGCTCCGCTGACCGGCAAGGTACGGGACAAGGGTATGGGGCCGGCGTGGGACGTGAGCCTGCCGGAAGCCCGCGAACGTGCCGCCGAGTATCGCCGCATGCTCCGCGACGGCATCGACCCCATCGACTCCGCAAACGAGGTCAAACAGAAGGCGCGTACCGAGCAGGCCAAGCGGATGACGTTCGGGCGATGCTCTGAGCTGTATATCGAGGCCCATAGAAGCGGCTGGCGCAACGCCAAGCATGCCGAGCAGTGGGATAGCACCCTGCGCACCTACTGCGCGCCCCTGTGGCCGCTGGACGTGGCTGCGGTCGATACCGCGCTGGTCATGAAATGCCTTGACCCCATCTGGACGACCAAGACCGAAACCGCCAGCCGCTTGCGTGGCCGTATCGAGTCCGTGCTGGCGTGGGCGACCGTGCGCAAGTATCGCATCGGCGACAACCCTGCCGCGTGGCGCAACCATCTAGACCAACTACTCCCCAAGCGTTCCAAGGTGCAGAAGGTCGAGCATCGTCCCGCGCTGCCCTATGTCGGCATTGCCGAGTTCATGGAACGGCTGCGCGATCGTGCCGGGCTAGCCGCTCGCGTGCTGGAACTGCAAATCCTGACCGCCACGCGGCCCGGTGAAGCATCCGGCGCACGATGGGAAGAGATCGACCTGGACGGCGCGCTGTGGATCATCCCCGAAGAACGCATGAAGGCCGGCAAGGAACATCGCGTGCCTCTGTCTGACGCTGCCGTGGCGCTGCTGCGCTCCATGATCCCCAAAACCAAGGGAAAGCCCGTCAAACCGCACGGCTACATCTTCCCCGGCAACAAGGGCAAGGCGATCACGACCGCTGCCGGCATGGCGCTGCTGAAAGAAATGCAGCCCGGTATCACCGCGCACGGCTTCCGTAGCACGTTCCGCGACTGGGCAGCCGAGACGACCCAACACCCCCGCGAAGTGATTGAAGCCGCGATGGCGCACCGACTCAAGGATGCTGCCGAGGCCGCGTATCAGCGCGGGGATCTGCTGCAACGGCGCAAGCGCCTGATGGCTGATTGGGCGGCCTACCTGGACACGCTGAGGGTCGGCGGCGACGTCATTGCGATCAAGCGAAAAGCTGGCTGAGTCGCGCAATGCGCGAGCTTCGGAGCTAGCGCCTCTCACCCCACCAGTCGACGCCGTTTCCTGAATAAGCTTGATCTCCCGTAAACCATTCCTCAACAGGGGCTCTGAGGCGAAGGAGATCGCTTAAGTCGCTGCACAATGGGTCGAGGCCTTTTGCCTGTTCCAATGCCCATGCTATCCACGGTACAGCCATCTGATGCTCTGCCGTTCCCTCAACGACGTCTGCCGCAACGGCGGCACAGAAAGCACGAATGCGCGCTGCCCTTTCCCAGCTTTGCATGGCGGAAACAAGCTTCTTACGCAATCGCCTTTGTTCTTCTACCAGCCTAGCTTCTTCGACTAGTTGACGCTCCTCGATTTCAAATTTTCGACGCCATTCGGCACGCTCCTCATCCAACCTATCGAGCACTGCAGCAGCCACAGGGAACGTGACCAAGATGTCACCGAGCTTCTCTTCAAGCTTGGTGTTAGCCGTATCGTTCCATGTCTTGCGTGTGCTCCCGTCTAGATCTTCGTCTAGCAAAAAGGTCAGCTGTCCGGTAGAAATCCATTCATACACCGGAGCAGAAAAAATCGCGGAATAGCTCGGTCCCCATATGCCTTTGCGTTTGCGGTCAGGCAAAACAGGTGGTGGGGGTGGTAGCTCGCGTTTCGACAGTCGCTCCTTTAGCTCAACCTTTATGGAACGGCCATTCGTTGTGACGATCGTCGTGCCTTCGGAAGTGATTTTCCAAACGCACCCCATCTGTTCGGAAGCTTTGATAAGAGCATCGAAGATACGAACCGCCCGATCCAGAAGGATCGGCGAAACACGTATATTCAAGGTCCGCTTTCGGTCGAGTCGAACGCGCCCTTCGACAGCGTCTGTGTTACTGGCTGCCTTGAGCGTTGCTTGCACCAGCGCGTGAGGCGCTATAAGAACATCAGGCACATCCACCGACGGGGCCTTGGGTTTCACTGGACGGCGAGGGGCTAACGTCGGATCGAACACAGTGAACTGGATGATCTCGTTAGCGTGAGTTGTGATCTTGGGCAAATGCGGCCTTTTCGATCTCGCTCGTTCTTTTTTGGCCCAATGACCACGCCCAGGCAAAGGAATACCTGCTTTGCGGCAAGCTTTGGCAAGTGCGACATCAGAAACACCTATCTCTTGTGCCGCCTTGAGCACGGGCGTTTGCCACACCTTATCGAAGAGTTCCTCGCGGGAAAACTCGACTGTCTTATGCATTGTTGTAGCCATGAGATATCACCCACGCTAGCCACTTGGGAAGATGAGTCCTATGTCGCTTGCCTGTATCCAAAACGACGAGTACGATCCAATCGTCGCCGCAAAATCGGTGACCAGGTTTGGCGACCTGATTGGATCAAGGCGCAACGGCGCCGATGGCGCTTTTTTTGTGCCCGTTGCGTCATGCCCGCTTCTATGGCGGGCGTGCAGGGCAGCCCTCGGGCTGGCCGGGCTTCCTTGATCCCCGGTTCGCCAAACCTGTACGTCCGCCACCCTGATTGCGCAATGCAGAGGGTGGTTCCTTCAGTCACGAAGACGAGGTGGATCATGGCGAGTAGGGTAGTGCATGACGGCGAACTTCAGGCGGTAACGGAATGGTGTAATGACACGCAGTGGCGAGAGAGAGAGCCGGCGTTATCCGTGGGTGTATGGCGTCGGCTGGCTACTGTAGATCGTGCCTTGTATGCCAGCAACCGAATCGCCGAAATGTTGATCCGTGATCAGCGTGGGAAAAGTGATGCGCGCGAAAACGACGATGTTAGCTATCACGGCCTCAATGTTTGCGATGTGGAAGCGTTGAGCCTAGCAATGGTCGAGCTGGGTGACCATGCTGAACGAGTCCTCGGTGAAGTTCGTGAGAACGCAAGCGGGTGTTGCGGCACAGCGGAGGTGAAGTCATGAAGAACGAAGCCAACGGCCTCACCATTCGAGCCACCTTCGGCAATATCCCGGTCATCGACAACGATCTGTTCGAGGTTCGCGCCGGCATTGATGTCGATCAAGCCACCAGTCTGGCGGCCTGCCTTGCCGAATCGATCGGGCACATCGCCGATCAAGCCGTGGAGGACGGCATGTCCTCTGAGATCGCCTATCTGGTGGCGTTCACAGCCGACGTCATCCGGGCTTTGTCGAATAGCGTGCATGGCGCGTACCCGCGCAAGGCGGCGCAATCATGATCATGGCCAAGCATTCCGAAAAGACCGTGACCGTGATCTTCCAGCAGCACCCGGATGAGCCGGGCGGTGAGGTGCTGTACGTCACGCCGGCCGCGGCGTCTCTCATGCGAGACATGGAGGCCATGAACGCCGAAGAGCGGCAAGACGTGCTACGCATCCTCCGTGCCGTCAAGGCTGGATTGTTCCCGCACAGCGCCGCACAGGTTGAGGCCTGGACGCCAAAGCAGCGCCAGTCAGTTATCCGCTTCTTGCCGGAGGTGACGGCATGAGCACCACATTCAGTGAATTTCTTTCCACCATGACGGCCGGCGCCGCAAGAGAAGAACGCCGCAAGCAGCGCATGAAGCCCACCCGCAGGGGCAAGGTGCTATCCCTGATGCGTGCCAACGGCGAATGGCTGGCCATCGTCGCAGCATTCACCAGCAAGCGTGACGAGCCGGTCGTGTCTCTGATCGTCCCTATCGCACACTTGAAAGGCTCCGCACGCCGCAAAGCGGATCGTTGGGTGAGGGAGCTGGCATGAGTGCGCAGATCATCCCCTTTCCAGTCGTGAATCGCGGCCACTGGACTGCATTCAATGAGCATTGCTTCGCTCACCTGGTGGTCAATGGAATGAGCGCAAGGGATGCGGCGGGCCACATCGAGGCAGAGATAGCGGACAAGCGCGAAAGCGAGTTGCTGCCGGAGAGGGATCGGCTGCTATTCCTGGCGCGTCGCGCATTGCATCGGTTGCCGTTGAAACGGTCCTAACCCTTCACTCCGCGCTAGCTGGCCCGGCTGGCGCGGTTCCTTTACAGGGGCGTGAGGTGCGTGATGATTAAGCCGAATAGCAAGTCAAAAATATGCTCAACGGACGCCCCGAGCGATGCGGAACTGGACGCAACCCAGAGGCGCGCCGAGAGTGGCTATCACGAGTTAGCCGCTGAACTGAAACTGCCTGATGATGTAGCCAAGTAGTTGAAAAGAACCATATATCAGATTAAAGGAATAATGAGCGAAGTTGGTGCCATGATGGGTGCTAACGATGAAGAATCTGCCGAAAAAATGTCTGCCGAATACGGGCGCAAGGAAAATGGAATGTTTAAGAGTTTATCGGAATGTTTCGATGATGATTCAATAGATTCAATATTCCCGTGGCTTTACAGAATGCTTAAGCATGCATCTAAAGAGGCACAAGCTGGTAGAACGCTCAATTCTCTATCTAATGTTGTTGGGACGTTGACATTGATATTGCCTGCGATGGATGCCATGAACTATGCCGAACGTAGATCAGAAAGAACGCTAGCATCTATTGCGCGCTGGTCGAGACTTGATCCGGTCAAAGAGCTGGCGTTTCAGCGCCGACGCGAGATGCCCGCGCCGAAGTTTTCGCGCGCCGAGGCTATACGCCGCATGGAGGCCGAGATTGTTGCTGCTGCGCGCGAAGCTGGCGAGCCACTGACCGGCGCCGATCCAAAAACAACCATTACCGATTGGTTCCGAAAGGCGGGGATCAAGTAGGTGGGTGTGCACGCATACGGGGGGCGCCTGCATGCATCCACAGTGCGTATGCATGCACGCGGACTGCAACGTATCGAGAAAGAGCCATAGCTTGTCTATCCGAACCCGCACAACCCCGTGCGGCCGGAGAACGACAACATGGCAACACCGAACACCCCCGCATACCGCCCGTTTCTGGAAGCCTGCCGCGAACACGGCATAAGCAAGACCGTCGCCTATGAGCTGGCAAACGCCGGCCTGGTCGAAACATTCAAGCTAGGCGCAAAACGCTACGTCATCGTAGAGAGCCTGCGCACCCTACCCGAGCGGCTGGGCAAGGCGGGTGAAGTTTGAACGCCGCGCATACGAAAACCCCCGGCAACGGCGGCAACCGTTCCGGGGGCATGTCAAACACTTCGTTCGCTCATCCTATCGCCAACCATGTCGACCGTCTACTGGGGCGACTGGACGGCGTGCGCAAATCCGGCAAGGGCTGGATTGCCAAGTGTCCCGCGCACTCTGACCGTTCCGCGTCACTGAGCATCGCGCAAGGCGATGACGGCCGCGTGCTGCTGCATTGCTTCGCGGGCTGCCTGGTACATGACGTGCTGGCTGCTGTTGGCCTGGGCGTGCCTGATCTGTTCCCGCCACGGATCACCGCGAACATGTCGCCCACCCAACGTGATGCCCTGCGCGAACACGCCAAACAGGCGCAATGGAAAGCGGCATTGAACGCCTTGCAGCTTGAAGTCGGCGTGGTGCATATCGCTGCCCGCACGCTCGCCGAGGGACAGGCCCTGACCGATGACGACCTGAAGCGCGTAGGCGTCGCCCGTGACCGCATCCGCGACGCACGGGAGGTGCTGACCCATGGCCGCTGAACAGGTTGCCGCAATCGAGGAATTGGCGGCGCGGGAATCTTGGTGCACTGGTGCAAACCCTGAGAATGCACCAACGCACCAAGACGAAAAACCGCCGCGTAAGGTGGTGGTGGTCGACGCTGCCCGCCTGCTATCGGCGAAGTTCCCGCCGCGCGACAAGCTTCTGAAGCCGTGGCTGACCACGCAATCGCTGGCGATGATCTATGCACCGCGGGGCATCGGTAAAACGCACATGGCGCTGGGCGTGGCTTACGCGCTCGCGTCGGGGGGCGAGTTCCTGGGCTGGCAGGCAACGGCGCAAACCCCGGTGCTGTATCTGGACGGCGAGATGCCCGGCGCGGACCTGAAAGCCCGCGTTGCGACCGTCATCGCCAGCAATGACCAAGAAGCGGCGGCTGGATACCTGCGGTTTGTCACGCCCGATCTGCAAGAAGACGGCGTGATGCCGAACCTGTATCAGCCGGAAGGCCGGGAAGCCATCAACGCGGCGATAGGAGCCGCTCGCGTGATTATCGTGGATAACCTCAGCTGTCTGGTGCGCGGCGGCAAGGAGAACGAGGGAGAGTCCTGGCAGCCCGTGCAGGAGTGGGCGTTACAGATGCGCTCGCAAGGTCTTAGCGTGGTTTTCGTTCACCACGCCGGCAAGGGTGGTCAGCAACGCGGCACGTCCAAGCGCGAGGATGTACTGGACACAGTTATCGCACTCCGCAAGCCCGCCGATTACGAACCCGACCAAGGTGCACGGTTCGAGGTTCACTTCGAGAAAGCCCGCGCGCTGTACGGGCAAGACGTGTCCCCCTTCGAGGCTGCGCTTACCACGCTGCCGGACGGCACCCAGACATGGGCGACACGCGCGGTATCTGATGCCAGCGAAGAACAAATGATCGAGCTGGCCGGGCTGGGCCTGACCATGCGCGAGATCGGCGGCGAGCTGGGCGTGAACCATTCGACCGTGGTGCGCGCACTGAATAAGGCTAAGGACGCGGGCCGCTACACCCCGAAGCCTAAGCGGGCAAACAAGCCCGCGACGCCGCGAGGTGACGACTATGACGCCTGACCAGAATGGCGCTTGGTGCGCTGGTGCACCACTAGGGAACGCACCAACGCACCAAAGCCCTAAAACATCACTCAAAGCCTTGGCAGACAACGCTTTGCAAGGAAATGACCGCGCACCAAAGGAGGCTGCGCTTGGTGCGCGTTCGGGTGCCACTTCTGGTGCATCTGGTGCGCTTGGTGCAGGCGGTGCGCTGGAGTCGATGCAACGTGACACCGACGACCGCCACACCGGACGTGTGCCGGCTGGCGACACGGCACGGATGCTGTGCAGAGGGTGCGGCCCGGTATGGATTCATCCCGACATTGCGGCGGTGTTACCCGTGGTCGACGGCTGGCCGCGTGCACTGGGCTGCCCGTGGTGCTTCGTTCGCAAGGCAGGCGGCTATATCCCGCGGCCAGCCGTGACCTGTGAGGGCTGCGGACACTTCAGCCGGGACACGATCAACCCGGGCGCGGGCATGGGCGCCTGTGGCGCCAGCATGGGCGCGCACTACCCGATGCAGCGGCATACGTGCGCCGGTCACAAGCCAATTGGGGAGGGCGGGCCATGAGAGTTTATGGACGCATCCGTGCGCGCGAACAACTTAGGGATCACCCATGACGATCAACCAAGATTCGACATCAGTACGCACATGCGCGATTGACTTAGTTGGTTTGCCCGCCTGGGCGGTGACCTACCTGCAAAAGCATGGCCGGCTGGCGGCACATATGCGCGTGCCCTGTGGCGGCCGACGGCGCAGCGATGGGCAGCCCTGTACCGCGCTGAGCGTGCCCGGCAAACGCCGCTGCAAGTGGCACGGCGGCTGTTCCACAGGCCCGCGCACCGTCGATGGCAAGGCTAGGGTGACGGCGAACCTGCGGAAGCGACGCGGCGCGCAACGACAGCCCGACGATTTCAAAGATTTCTTGAACGAAATCGGGGTAACGCAAGAGCAGATGGACGCTGCCGCACTGACGATGCCGAAACCAATTGATATCGACGGCGATCGCAGGCATCGCGTGTTGCCATCCACCATTGAAGGGCTTGGTGTCGTCAGTGGCGGCTACTTCAAGGCGGGGGACCGTGTATGCACGTTGATGACTAGCGGCAAGTGGACGGTCTGCGGGCGGTACATGAATCACGACCTCAATCCAAATATAAAGGCCGCTGCTGACACCGGCGTTTTAGTCGGAATTGCGATACGCGAAATCAACGAAGGCGACGAATTCACCCTGAATTATCGCCAGATCAAAGATGCGCTTTCAGCCGCATCACCTGAGCTGGTTGGTTCATTCCACCAGCAGAAAGCCCGCTTGCTGGCTTCTCTAACCGAGCGCGAGGCAAGCGAACCTCACATACCACACAAACCACGCACCAATGAGATGGAGAAATAATCATGCCGACCCTTGAACAGATTGGAGAAGCACTGCGCCGAGCCGACGCAGCCGGAAACTCGGACGATGCGCGCCGACTTGCACAGGCGTATGTGCAAATGCGTGACACGGGGCAGATCAATAATGCCGCAACCGAATCGAAGTCCCAGAAGTACAAAATCACTGCGCCGGACGGCAATAGCTACACGGTCACCGCGCCCGAAGGGGCTACGCAGGACCAGGTGCTGGCCTATGCGCAAGCGAATTATCAGCATCCTGACGTGCAGGCCGGCCATCCGGTGCAGCATGCCGACTTCAGCGATGTCCAAGGCGGTTATGTCACGCCACCGCGCACCATCGGTCAAGACCTGGGTCGCGCGGCGATCATGACCGGCCGCAACGTCGTCCAGGGTGCCGCTGGCATTCCTGCGCTGCTGCACGACGCGCTGGTGATGACGCCATACAACGCCATCGCCTCGGCCGTCGGCTCGGACTCGCGTATCAACCCGGGCGGGCAACAGCTCGATTCGTACATGAACGCCATGGGTATCCCGAACCCGCAGCCGGAGAATGCGACGGAGCGCGTGGTGAATGCCGTGGATCGCGGCGTGGCTGGTGCTGGCGGCTTCATCGGTGCCGGCAAGGCGCTGATGGGGTCCGCACAGCCGCTGCTTGCCGGCTTGGGTGAATCCATGACGGCAAACGCCGGAACCCAGATCGCTAGCACAGCGACTGGCGCGGCATCGGCGGAAGCGGCGCACGAGGCCGGCGCGGGGCCGGTCCTGCAAACGGCAGCCGGGTTGCTGGGCGGCGCGGTGCCATCGGCGAAACAATTGGCACAAGTCGGATTTCAGGGTGTCTTTCGTGGCGGCGAAGCTGGCCGGCAACGGGTGGCCCAAAACATCGCCGACTTCGAGGCGTCTGGCACCATGCCGACCGTCGCGCAAGCCACGCAGAACGCACGCATGCAAGGCGCTGAGTCCTTGCTATCCAAGACACCCGGCGCGGCCGGTTACATGCGCGGTGCCGCCGAACGCCAAGCCGATCAGGTATCGCAAGGCATGGAGTCGATCGCCAGCAGGCTGTCGCCGGCTACCGACCCGGCAAAGGCGGGCCGAGTGATCGAGCGCGGCATTTCCGGAGCGGGTGGCTTCATGGACCGGTTCAAGGAAGAGTCTCGCCAGCTCTACAGCAAGCTTGATCAGGTCTTTCCGCCGAATACACCGATCTTCGCTAACAACACCGAAACCATGCTGTCGCGCATGACGACACCGGCCAGCCGCATGCAGGCCACATCCGGCCAGTTCATCGACAACAAGCTGGCCAACATCCGGACAGCGCTGGGCGAAGACTTGGATTGGAACGCGATCATGGGCCGCGGCCGCACCGTGCCATATCAGGGCATGAAGGAGCTGCGCACGCGCATCGGCGAGAAGTTGGCGGACATGGGTTTCGGTATCGGGGACAGCTCCATTGCCCGCTCCGATCTCAAGCGCCTGTATGCAGCGCTGTCGCAGGACATGAAGGAGGCGGTGAGCAATATTCCCGAGGCAAAGTCAGCGCTGAACCGGGCGAACGCTTATCACGCCGCCGGCATGTCGCGCATCGACGCGCTATCCCGCGTGATCGACAAGAACGGCGGCCCGGAGTCGGTATTCAACGCCGCCACGTCCGGGACGAAGTACGGAGCAACTACGCTGCGTACAGTCATGCAGAGCTTGAAGCCAGATGAGCAGAAGGTACTTGCATCGACCATCGTCCGCCGACTTGGCAAGGCCACACCGGGCCAGCAGAACGCGGCCGGCGATCAGTTCAGCATGGCCACGTTCCTCACGAATTGGAACAAGCTCAGTCCGCAGGCGAAGTCCAATCTGTTCGGTCGGTTCGGCCGCGGTTTCAGCGACGATATGGACGCAGTGGCACGCATGGCGGCGAACGTGCGCGCGGGGTCGAAGGTGTTCGCCAACCCGTCGGGGACGGCGACGGCTGGCCTGCAATTGGGAACCGCTGGCGCCTTCATCATGTCGGCGCTCACTGGGCACCCAGGGACAGCAGGAGGCATTGCCGCCGGGGCAGCATCGGCGAACCTTGCCGCGCGTCTGATGACGAACCCTGCGTTCGTGCGATTCCTCAAGCGCAGCATCGACGTGCCCTATAGCGGGCAGATCCCGAATCTGGTCAACCTGTATCAAATGGCCAGGAGCAACGGCGATCCTGACCTCAAGGCTGCGGCTGACCTCATCCAGCAGGCGCAGCAGGACAGCCGATGAACACGTAACGCAGTCGGAGCGTCCATGCTGCGAGAGGTGGGCGCTATGCGGACAACAGTGTTGGACGACGTGAACGGATCAGCGCAAGATTAATGCAGCCGCCATGAAACGCGCGGCTACTCCGGGGGGGGGGTATGAAACGAATTGCTATGGTGGCTGCTGTGCTGGCGCTTTTCTTCGCCGGCCCGGCGCTTGCTTGGGATGGCACAGACGAGAACGGTAACTCGGTAACCATTGAAGATGGCAATTTAGTCCGCGTGGGGCAAAGCATCACTTACCACAACGACGCTGATGGTGAGGATCATGAGGCAACGATTGATTCCATTGACGACAGTAGCGGATCGGTAGAAATCGAACTCACTGACGATGGCACCGGCTATACCCATACACTCACGATGGAGCAAACATCATGAAGATCGCTATCGCAGTTGCTGCCCTACTCTTTTGCTCGACAGCACTCGCCTTTCCTAGAACGTCGCGCTACCGCGCCCCTACGCACAAATCCGCCCGCTCCGCCCCGGTTCGCGTTAGCGGACATGTAACCAGGGCGGGAACTTATGTGGCGCCCAGCTACCGGACAGCGCCGAATCAGACCAAAACTGACAACTGGTCGAGCAAGCCGAACGTCAACCCATACAACGGCAAGGCGGGCATGAAAGACCCTTATGCGGCACCGAGCTACGGTCACTGACATTGCTGGGCACGAGCCATTGACGATTGACTTAACAGGGAAAGCCATGAAACGAATCGTCTTTTTCCTTATCTTTCTTGGAGCTTTGCTGGCGCGGAATAGCTTTGCTCAGATGCCCAGTGCTGACCTGAGATATCACGACCTGACACGAGCGATTGATCTGGCCGAAGGCCGAATATCGATACCTGACACGGATGAAGATTACGCCGCAATTGGCGCGGCAGGATGGCTTGACGGCATCCATGCGGCGTTGATTACAAATGGCCAGGCCGGATACCCCATGGCCGTTTGCCCGTCAGTGGCGGCGCCGAGGCTCACCTTGGCCAAGCTGTACGTGAAGTACATGGACGCAAACCCCAAAAGCCATCAGATGCCCGATGCTGCCGTTGCGATTCTGTCGCAGATACAAGCCTTCCCGTGTCCTAAATCAGGTGCTGCGAGTGTGGGCCCGTAAAGACTTCCGCGACCAGGACTTGATCGCGGTGCGGCTGCTTCAGCTGCAGCGACCGGGAACTGATCGAGGCTGTACGCACAACCGGCAGCACTGAAGAGTGCGAACACCTGCCATTGCGATCAGTGGGGAACTTGCAAGGGAACAAAATCAGGCAGGCACAAAAAAGCCCCTATAATCAGGGGCCTAAATGCTTTTCTGGCGGAGAGGGTGGGATTCGAACCCACGGTACGCTTGCACGTACGCCTGATTTCGAGTCAGGTACATTCGACCACTCTGCCACCTCTCCGGTGCGGTGCATGGTGGCGCATGCGAGCCGGGAATCATACGCGAGCGAACTTGCCGTGACAACAGCCCGGTCTTCCGGCATGCTGCAACGGCTCGCACCTACTGAAAACCCATGATCGAATTCGGACACGGAACGCATGTCGGCTTGCGCCGCACGCGCAATGAGGACACCTATTACGCTGATGCCTCACTGGGCCTGTTCCTGGTGGCCGACGGCATGGGCGGGCACCAGCATGGGGAGGTGGCGTCGGCGCTGGTGCGCGACGGGGTGGTCGAGCTGGTCGGCAAGGGGCACGGCCTGATCGAAGCCGTGCACGCTGCCGCCGAACGGCTGCTGGCGCATACCCGGCCCAGTTTCGACGTGCTGCCGATGGGCACGACCATCGCCGCGCTGCGGATCAGCGGCGAGGGCTATGAGGTCGCCTGGGTCGGCGACAGCCGGATCTACCTGTGGAAGAAGGAACTGCGGCAGATCAGCCACGACCACTCGCTGGTACAGGCGCTGGTCGAGGCCGGCCAGCTCGATCCGGCGCAGGTTGCCCAGCATCCGCAGCGCAATGTGTTGACCCAGGCGCTGGGCGTGACCGCCATCGAGCAGTTGCATGTCGGCATGGCGCGGGGGCAATTGGAGCCGGGCATGGGCTTCCTGCTATGCAGCGACGGACTGACCGAGGGCGTCAGCGACGCCTCGATCGCGCGTGTGGTGGCACGCACCGACCTGGCCGCCCAGGAGTGCGTGGACCAGTTGCTGCTGAGTGCGCTCGACAGCGGCGGCGACGACAACGTCACGGTGTTGCTCGTGCGTTCCAGCTGAACCCGGCCACGCGCCGTCCGTCACCAAAAAGGGCCGGATGATTCCGGCCCTTTGGTCGATCGGTGGGGCGAATGCGGGGTCCGTCGGTTCAGCCGGCCTTCTTTTTCGCCAGCCGCAGCCAGGTGTCGACGACGGTGTCCGGGTTCAGCGATACCGATTCGATGCCCTGTTCCATCAGCCATTCGGCCAGGTCCGGATGGTCGCTGGGACCCTGGCCGCAGATGCCGATGTACTTGCCCCTGGCGCGGGCGGTCTTGATCGCCATCGCCAGCAGTTTCTTCACGGCCGGGTCGCGCTCGTCGAACAGGCTGGCGACGATGCCCGAATCGCGGTCGAGGCCCAGGGTGAGCTGGGTGAGATCGTTGGAGCCGATCGAGAAGCCGTCGAAGATATCGAGGAACTCGTCGGCGAGCAGGGCATTGGATGGCACCTCGCACATCATGATGACCTTGAGTTCGTGCTCGCCCTGCTTGAGGCCGTTCTTCGCCAGCACCTCGATCACCTTGCGGCCTTCGCCGAGCGTGCGCACGAACGGGATCATCACCCACACGTTGGTCAGACCCATCACCTCGCGCACGTGCTTGACCGCCTTGCACTCCAGCGCGAACGCCTCGGCGAAACTCGGGTCGACGTAGCGACTCGCGCCGCGGAAGCCGATCATCGGATTTTCCTCGCGCGGTTCGTAGCGCGAGCCGCCGATCAGGCCGGCGTACTCGTTCGACTTGAAGTCGGACAGGCGCACGATCACCGGCTTGGGGTAGACCGAGGCGGCGATCGTGGCGATCCCTTCGGCCAGGCGCTCGACGTAGAACGACACCGGATCGGCGTAGCCGGCCATGCGCTCGTCGATCTTCGCCCTGGTCTCGGCGTCCTGTTCGGCATATTCCAGCAACGCCTTCGGATGCACGCCGATGTGGCTGGCGATGATCATCTCCAGCCGGGCCAGGCCGATGCCGGCGTTCGGCAGCATGCCGAAGTCGAACGCGCGCTCGGGGTTGGCCACGTTCATCATGATCTTCAGCGGCGCCTCGGGCATCGCGCCAAGGTCGGCGGTGATGCGCTCGAACTTCAGGATGCCCTCGTAGATCGTGCCGGTGTCGCCTTCGGCGCAGGACACGGTGACGTCGGCGCCGTCCGGAATCAGCTCCAGCGCGTTGCCGGTGCCGACCACCGCCGGCACGCCCAGCTCGCGCGCGATGATCGCTGCGTGGCAGGTGCGGCCGCCGCGGTTGGTGACGATCGCCGAGGCACGCTTCATCACCGGCTCCCAGTCGGGGTCGGTCATGTCCGCGACCAGCACGTCGCCGACCTGCACCTTGTTCATATCGGCCAGCGAACGGATCACGCGGGCCTTGCCGGCGCCGATCTTCTGGCCGATCGAGCGGCCCTCGGCCAGTACCTTGCCTTTTTCGCCGAGACTGAAGCGCTCCAGCTGGGTGGCGTGTGCGCGCGACTTCACCGTCTCGGGACGTGCCTGCACGATGTACAGCTTGCCGGTGTGGCCGTCCTTCGCCCACTCGATGTCCATCGGCCGACCGTAGTGTTGTTCGATGACCAGCGCCTGCTTGGCCAGCTCCTGCACATCGGCATCGCTGACGCAGAACGTGCGGCGCAACTCGGCCGGGGTCTCCTCGATCCTGACCCGCTCGCCCGGTGCGCCTGAATACACCATGCGCTGCTGCTTGGCGCCGAGACTGCGGCGCAGCAGGGCGGGCTTGCCGGCCTTCAGCGTGGGCTTGAACACGTAGAATTCGTCGGGATTCACCGCACCCTGCACGACCATCTCGCCCAGGCCGTAGCTGCCGGTGACGAACACCACGTCACGGAAGCCCGACTCGGTGTCCAGCGTGAACAGCACGCCGGAGGCGCCCACGTCCGAGCGCACCATCAGCTGCACGCCGGCGGAGAGGAACACCTCCTCGTGCTTGAAGCCCTGGTGCACGCGGTAGGCGATCGCGCGGTCGTTGTACAGCGAGGCGAAGACCTCCTTCACCTTGTGCAGCACGTCGTCGATGCCGACCACGTTGAGGAAGGTTTCCTGTTGGCCGGCGAACGAGGCGTCGGGCAGGTCCTCGGCCGTGGCCGAGGAACGCACGGCCACGGCTATATCGTCGGCACCGGCGTCCTTGCACAGCTTGAGGTAGGCCGCGCGGATCGCCTGTTCGAGCTCGGCCGGCAGCGCGGTGTCGATGATCCAGCTGCGGATTTCCCTGCCGGCGGCGACCAGCGCGTCGACGTCATCGACGTCGAGCGTGGCCAGCCGGTCCTGGATGCGCCGGGCCAGGCCGCTCTTTTCCAGGTACTGCTGGAACGCGCTGGCGGTGGTGGCGAAGCCGCCGGGCACCGACACGCCGAGCTTGGCGAGGTTGCCGATCATCTCGCCGAGCGAGGCGTTCTTGCCGCCGACCTTGCCCAGGTCGGTCATGCGCAGTTGGTCGAGCCAAAGCACCAGGTCGTTCAAGGGTGTCTCCTCAGGGAAAACGCGGATAAGTGGAATGGGCGCGGCACGAAGGCCCGGAGCGGGTTGCAAAGAACTGGTATTGTCCGCTGCGGATGGTGCGCGGCACAAGAAGACCATTGCCGACCGATGTCATTCCAACGCCATACCAGTCAGCTGGCGGTGGATTTCGTGCTTGCGCTAAGGTGCCGGCAAACGGCTCTTTCCACGAACCAGGACCTTGTATGCAGCGAACGGTTTTCTTCATCTCCGACTCCACCGGCATCACCGCGGAGACGATCGGCAACAGCATCCTGGCGCAGTTCGAGGGCGTGCGGTTCGACAAGCACCGGCTGCCGTTCACCGACAACGCGCACAAGGCGGAAGCCGCTGCGCTGCGGATCAAGACCAACTATGCGCAGAGCGGGCAGCGGCCGATCGTGGTCAACACCATGGCCGACCGTGCGCTGTGCGAGATCGTCGCCGCCAGCGGCGCGTTGATGCTGGACGTGTTTGCGCCGTTCATCGGCCCGCTGGAGGACGAGCTGGGAAGCAAGCGCACCGGCCTGGTGAACCGCTCGCACGGCCTGGTCGATTTCGACAAGTACGAGGCGCGCATCAACGCCACCAACTATGCACTCACGCATGACGACGGCATCGACGTGAACTATGCCGAGGCCGACCTGATCCTGGTTGGCGTATCGCGTTCGGGCAAGACGCCGACCTGCCTCTACATGGCCTTGCATTACGGCGTACGCGCCGCCAATTATCCGCTTACCGACGAGGACCTCGAGAAACTCGAACTGCCGGCGCGCCTGGGGCCGTACCGGGACCGGCTGTATGGCCTGACCATCGACCCGGTGCGGCTGGCGCAGATCCGCGAACAGCGTCGCGCCGGCAGCCGCTACGCCACCCTGCAGCAGTGCCGCTGGGAACTGGAGCAGGCCGACCGGTTGATGCGCCAGGCCGGCATCCCCAGCCTCAACACCACGCACGTGTCGATCGAGGAAATCGCCAGCAAGATCTTCGACCGCTTCGGCATCGAGCGGACCATGTTCTGATTGGAGCCTGCACTCCGCATGAGCGTCGTACTGGACAACCGCCACAGCCTGCTGCCCGGACGCTTCGAGTTCCTGATGGGGCTGTATGCGGAAAACTACCACCGGCTGGCGCGGTTGTTCGCGCCGCAGCAGCTGGCGCCAGGCCGATACGTGTCCGACGTGGGCGACGGACTGGACGTGCACCTGCACGTGCAGGAATGCCATCCGTACACGCTGGAACTGGAACTCACCTACGACTTCGTGGACGCGCACACCGGTCAGCGCGCGCCCTCGGCGCAATTGCGCATGTATACCGATGCGCATGTGGCGGAAGCCTTGCACTGCCATCCCGGTCGGCACCTGTGGCAGGTGCTGGGGCCGTTCTCGCCGGCACACACCGTGTTCCAGCATCGCCTGCGCATGAACGGATTCCTGTCGCGCTGGCTGGAGTACCTGGCCGAGCAGGGGCATTCCATCGGTACGCTGGAGCCGCAACCGGGACAATCAGAAAGCGGCGGCCTCGTTTGAAAGTGCGGCCAGGGATGGCCGCCTTTTGACTTTCTCGCGCTCAGGGATGAGCGCACAAGTACAGCAAGTGCAGCCATGGATGGCTGCTTCTTGATCTTTGCGCACATGGATGAGCGCACAAATACACCGCAGCAAAAAGCCCGCGCAAGGCGGGCTTTCTACTTGAATAGTGGCGGAGTGGACGGGACTCGAACCCGCGACCTCCGGCGTGACAGGCCAGCATTCTAACCGACTGAACTACCACTCCGCATTTGCAGCATCTTCCAGCGTCTCAACCAACTTGCCATTTGACCTCGACAGCCAACGTCGACTGCCGGGTTAAAGTGGCGTCCCCACGGGGATTCGAACCCCGGTCGCCACCGTGAAAGGGTGATGTCCTAGGCCTCTAGACGATGGGGACGTTGCTTTTTCGAAAAGTCCGCACATGGAAGTGCGGGTTCTCGCAAAGGACACTTGCACTGAATCAATGGTGGAGCCAGGCGGGATCGAACCGCCGACCTCCTGCATGCCATGCAGGCGCTCTCCCAGCTGAGCTATGGCCCCGCCGCTGGAAGCCGAGAAGAATAGGTGCGGGCCACATATCCGTCAAGCTTTTTTTCAGCATCCCGGCGCAGGAATCATCCGTCGCCCATCGCCTCGTTCGACGGCCGGCCGGGTACTGCCGTGCTTCGTTTAAGCTGCAGCGACTTGCGTCGTTTCGAAGAGTTGACGAATGCACGAAATCGGCTTCATTCGCGACCTTGCCGTGGTGATGATCGTGGCAGGCGCCACCACGATACTGTTCCAGCGGATGCGCCAGCCGGTGTTGCTGGGCTACATCCTGGCTGGCGTGCTGATCGGGCCGCACACGCCGGGCGTGCTGGTCGGCGATCCGCGCACGATCGACGACATCTCCAATCTCGGCGTGGTGTTGCTGATGTTCACGCTGGGCCTTGAATTCAGCGTGCGCAAGCTGCGCGAGGTCGGCATCGGCGTGCTGGCCGCAGCCGTGGCCGAAGTCGGGCTGATGCTGTGGATCGGCTACGGCATCGGCGGCCTGTTCGGCTGGACCGGCATGGACGCGCTGTTCCTTGGCGCGATCATCTCGCTCTCGTCCACGATGGTGGCCACCCGCACGCTGGCGGAGAGCGGGCAGCGGCATCAACCGTTCGCCCAACTGGTGGTGGGGCTGCTGGTGGCCGAGGACATGCTGGCCATCGTCATGCTGACCTTGCTCACGGCGGTGGCGATCGGCGGCTCGGTGCAGGCGGAGACCGCGTTCACCCTGGTCGGTCACCTGGGCCTGTTCGTGATTGTCGGGATGATCCTCGGCCTGTTGTTGCTGCCGCGGCTGGTGGATTACGTGGCTGGCTTCGATCGCGACGAAACGCTGCTGGTCAGCGTGCTCGGCATCTGTTTCGGCACCAGCCTGCTCGCGGCCTGGATGGGTTTCAGCGTGGCGCTGGGCGCCTTCCTGGCGGGCGCGGTGGTGGCCGAGTCGCGCAGCGTGGGGCGCGTGCTGCACCTGGTGGAACCGCTGCGCGACATGTTCGCGGCGCTGTTCTTCGTGGCGATCGGCCTGAAGATCGATCCGGCGATGTTGCTGCAGTACGCACTGCCGGCGCTGCTCATCGCGGCGGTCGTCATCGTCGGCAAGACGCTGGCGTGCAGCCTGGGCATCTTCGTGGTCGGGCACGACGCGCGCACGGCGCTGCGCTCGGGGCTGGGCATGGCGCAGATCGGCGAGTTCTCCTTCGTCATCGCCACGCTCGGGCTTTCGCTTGGCGTGATCAGCGATTTCATCTATCCGATTGCGGTGGCGGTTTCGGTGCTGTGCATGGCCGCCTCGCCGTACATGAATCGTTCGGCCGACGGGTTGGCGAACGGCTTGCGCCGGGTGACGCCGCGCTCGTTGAGGCTGCTGGCGACCAGCTACAGCGGTTGGCTGGAAAACCTCAAGCCGGTCAACGAGAACGCGGCGATCGCCGCCATGTTCCGGCGCCTGCTCTGGCATATCGGCATCAACGTGCTGCTGGTGGTGGCGCTGTTCGTCATTGGCGCCTACATCAATACGCACAACTGGAGCTGGTTCTCGATGCTCGGCATCGACCGGAACCTGCGCCATACGCTGATCTGGGCCGGTGCGCTGTTCCTGTCCCTGCCCATGCTGATCGCGGTCTACCGCAAGGCCGAGGCGCTGGGCATGCTGCTGGCGGAGATCGGCATACGCGAGCGGTTTGCCGGTTCGTATACCCTGGCCATCCGCAACGTGCTGGCCAGGGTCATCCCGCTGGCGACGCTGCTGGCGCTGGCGTTGCTGGTAAGTGGGCTCAGTTCGGCGATTCTGCCGCCCCGCGGTATCGCGCTGTCCCTGATCGTGCTGGGCGTGGTGGTGGCGGTGGTGTTGTGGCGCGGCCTGGTAAAGATGCATGCGCGTCTGCAGGCGGCGCTGAAGGAGACCTTGGAGAAGCCGGGCCCTTCCGGGGGCGGCGCGGGCTGATCGGCGGGGCCGGCCGGCAGTGGCGTGAACCTTTATCCCGACTGACGGTCTGAACCCTGAATCGTTGCCAAGACCGGACAAGCACCGCACAATGCGAGGCCTGCCCCCATCGGGGGGGCCCGGCCGGCAACGCCGGCATATCCATACATGAGGGAGTTACGAATGAAGCACTTTCTGCGTCCCACGCTGACGGCGGTGGCGATGGCCGTTGCGCTGGGCATGACGGCCGGCGCTGCCGCCCAGACGGCCGGCGCTGCCGGTACCGTCGACAAGGCGAAGGCCAGCTACGTTGTGGGCTGGGAGATTGCTTCCCAGGTTCCGCCGATCATGCGCGACGAACTGGATCCGAATGCGGTGGCCAACGCGGTGAAGGCGGCGCTGTCCGGCCAGAAGCCGACCATGAGCGAAACCGAAGCCAAGCAGGTGCATGAGGCCTTCATGGCCAAGATCCAGGCCAAGTACCAGGCCGAGATGACCAAGCTGGCGGCCAAGAACAAGGCCGAGGGCGACGCCTTCCTGGCCAAGAACAAGACTGCGCCGGGCGTGAAGACGACCGCCTCGGGCCTGCAGTACCAGGTGATCAGCCAGGGCACCGGCGCTCGCCCGGGCCCGAACGATACCGTCGAGATCAACTACACCGGTACCTTCGTCGATGGCCAGGTGTTCGATGCCTCCGCCAAGCACAATCCGCCGGGCGCGGCCAAGATCCCGTTGGCCGGCGTGATCCCCGGTTTCCGCGAAGGCCTGCAGCTGATGCAGGTGAGCGGTCATTACAAGCTGTTCATCCCGGCAGCGCTGGCCTACGGCGCAGAGCCGCAGCCGCCGATGCCGCCGAATGCCACGCTGATCTTCGACGTGACCCTGGTCAAGACCGGCCCGACGCCGGCTGGTGCGGCTCCGGCCGACAAGTAATCAGAAGTCCATCGCCGTTGTGCGGCGTTGACCAAGCAGAAGGGCGCGAAGCGATTCGCGCCCTTCTGCGTTTTCGCCGATGGCGGCGCGGTGCCGTGCGGTGCGTTTGAGCGGTTAGAATAGACGGCTCGGTTTTCAAGGGATTGCTGCGACGATGATGAAAGTCACCATTTTCGGTACCGGCTACGTCGGCCTGGTCACCGGTGCCTGCCTGGCGGAGATGGGCAACCACGTGGTCTGCGTCGACATCGACGCGGGCAAGGTCGATCGGCTGAAGCGTGGCGAGATCCCGATCTACGAGCCGGGTCTGGAAGCGATCGTGCAGAGCAACCACGCCGGCGGCCGGCTCGATTTCACCACCGAGGCAGCACCGGCGATCGCCCACGGCGAGCTGATCTTCATCGCCGTCGGTACGCCGCCGGACGAAGACGGCAGCGCCGACCTGCAGTACGTGCAGAAGGTGGCCGGCACGATCGGCCGGCACCTGCAGCGTTACGCCGTGGTGGTGAACAAGTCGACCGTGCCGGTGGGCACCGCCGACCGCGTGCGCGAGGCGATTGCGGCCGAGCTGGCGGTGCGCCAGGCCACGGTGGAGTTCGACGTGGTGTCGAATCCGGAGTTCCTGAAGGAAGGCGCCGCGGTGGAGGACTGCCTGCGTCCCGATCGCATCGTGGTGGGAACGTCCAGCACGCGCGCGGTGGCGCTGCTGCGCAAGCTGTATGCACCGTTCAACCGCAACCACGACCGCATGGTGGTGATGGACGAGCGTTCGGCCGAGCTGACCAAGTACGCCGCCAACGCGATGCTGGCGACCAAGATCAGTTTCATGAACGAGATCGCGAACATCGCCGAGCGGGTGGGCGCCGACGTGGAACTGGTGCGCCAGGGCATCGGCTCGGATCCGCGCATCGGCTACAGCTTCATCTATCCAGGCGCCGGGTACGGCGGTTCGTGCTTCCCCAAGGACGTGCAGGCGCTGGAGCGCACCGCGCACGCGCACGGCTACGAGGCGCGCCTGCTCGGTGCGGTCGAGGCGGTCAACCGGCAGCAGAAGGGCAAGCTGTTCGAGCTGATCTCGCGCCATTTCGACGGCCGGCTGGCCGGCCGCACGATTGCGCTGTGGGGCCTGGCGTTCAAACCGAATACCGACGACATGCGCGAGGCCTCCAGCCGGCGCCTGATGGAACAGCTGTGGGAAGCCGGCGCGAAGGTGCGCGCGTTCGATCCGGAGGCACGCGGAGAAGCGCAGCGGCTGTATGGCGATCGCGATGACCTGGTGCTGTGCGAGCACGCCATGGATGCCCTGCAAGGCGCGGACGTGCTGGCGGTGGTCACTGAGTGGAAGGCCTTTCGCAGCCCGGATTTCAGGGCCATCCGCGCCACGCTGGCGGTGCCGGCGATCTTCGACGGGCGCAACCTGTACGACCCGCTCGTGGTGGAGGAGGCGGGCCTGGCCTATTACGGCATCGGCCGCGGCCGCAGCCTGCAAGTATCGCGATGAACGACTCGAACGACATGCTTGCCCGGCGGCTCGACGAGATGGAGGTCAAGCTGACCTTCATCGATGAGGCGGTGCAGGCGTTGACCACGGCGGATGCCGACCAGTCGCAGCGGATTGCCGCGCTGGAGCGCGCGTTGCGCGACCTGCGCGGCGAGATGGCGTCGATGCGCATCGCGCAGGGCGACGATCCGCACGACGAACCGCCGCCGCCGCATTACTGATCCGATCCATCCAGCCTACCGATCACGGAACTCCCGCATGGCCGATTCCCTGCGCGATCAGCTGCTCAAGAGCGGCATCGTCAAACAGGTCCAACAGGACCGGGCGCGCGAGCCGAAACGCCCGGCTGCGCCGTCGTCCGGCAAGCCCGTGCGCAAGGGCGGCAAGCCACATGCCGCGTCGCACGCCGCACGACCGTCGGGGCAGAGCCAGCAGGACATCGACCTGGCCAAGGCGTACGCGTTGCGCGCACAAACCGAAGCCCGCGAACGCCAGCGGGTCGAGCGGGAGGCCGCCGAACAGGCCAGGCTGCGGCGCGAGCGCAAGCAGAAGATCCAGCAGTTGCTGGACGGCAAGGCGTTGAACAAGGCCGATGCCGACCAGCCGCGCAATTTCGAATACGGCGGCAAGATCCGCCGCGTGCACGTGGATGCCGCGCAACTGGCGGCCCTCAATGCCGGCGAACTGGGCGTGGTGCAGCAGGGCGGTCGCTATCTGCTGGTCAGTCGCGAGATTGCCGAGCAGGTACGCGACATCGATCCGCACCAGCTGGCGCTGCTGGTCGACCCGAATGCCGCCGGCGCGGGCGATGACGGCGTGCCCGACGACCTGATGTGGTGATGCCGGTCTGCGTCAACGGAAACGCCCGGCCGTGCCGGGCGTTTTCACGCCGGTCATCGCAAACCGGTCAGTCGGCGGAAGCGGCCGGCAACCCGAAACCACGCTGCGCCAGCGCCGGAAGCTCCCAGCCGTGCTTCGGCTTGAACCGGTCGCCGTAGCGCTGCGCCAGCTGTTCAAGCCTGGCCTTGAGCTTGTCGGCGCCTTCGCTGCGCGTGTACTGGATCGGGCCGCCGCGGAACGGCGCGAAGCCGGTGCCGAAGATCACGCCGGCGTCGAGCAGGTCGGCATCGTCGACCACGCCGTCGGCGAGGCAGGCGATCGCCTCGTTGACCATCGGCAGGATCATGCGCTCCTGCACGTCCGGCGGCGTCACGTAATCCTTGTCGATCTCGGGCTTCTGCGGCTTGCCGTCCTGCCACACGTACAGGCCCTGGCCGTCCTTCTTGCCGCGCTTGCCGGCCGCGAGTTTTTCGTCCAGTCCGGGCGGCACTTCCAGCCCAAGGAATGGCGCCAGTTCCTTGCCGACCGAGGCGCAGACATCGAGGCCTACCGTGTCGGCCAGTTCGATCGGGCCCATCGGCATGCCGAACTTCTTCGCCTCGCGATCGAGCACCGGGCCGGGCACGCCTTCGCTGTATAGCCGCATGGCTTCCAGCAGGTACGGCATCAGGATGCGGTTGACCAGGAAGCCCGGGGTGCCCTTGACCGCCACCGGCAGCTTGCCGATCGCCTTGCAGAACGCCAACGCGCGTTTTTCGATGGCCGGGTCGAGCCGGTCGTGGCGCACCACCTCGACCAGCGGCATCTGCGCCACCGGGTTGAAGAAGTGCAGGCCGAGGAAGCGCTGCGGCGCGGCAAGGTTCTTGCGCAGCTCGTCCAGCGGGATGCTGGAGGTGTTGCTGGCGAGGATTTCGTCGGCCTGGAACTGCGGCTCGATGCCGGCGTACAGCGCTTCCTTCGCCCGCGCGTTCTCGTAGATCGCCTCGATCGCCAGGTCGGCCGAAGCCACGCCGCTGCCTTCGACGTCCGCACGCAGGCGCCGCATGGCCACCTCGACCTTCTCAGGCGCCTTCAGCTTCTTCTCGTACAGCGCCCGGGCGCGGTCCAGCGCGGGCTGGACGAATTTCATCTCGCGGTCCTGCAAGGTCACCTCGAAACCCTTGAGCGCAGCCCATGCGGCGATGTCGCCGCCCATCACGCCGGCGCCGACCACGTGCACGTGCTTGATGCCGTGCTCGATGCCGCCGCCCTGGCCCTTCAGCCGTTCCTGCAGGAAGAAGATGCGGATCAGGTTCTGCGCGGTCGGCGTCTGCGCCAGCTTCGCCACCGAGCGCGCCTCGAGTTTCAGCCGCTGCTGGATGGCCGAGCCGCCGCGCTTCCATACGTCGATCATCGCGAACGGCGCGGGGTAATGTTCCTTGCGCACCTTCGCGGCAGTCTGCTTGAACACCATCGGCGCCAGGATCTGCCGCGCCAGCCAGGTGTTGCTGGCCCAGGCCCTGGCGCGCCGGGCGAACGGGCGCGAGGCGGGATGGCGCAGCAGCAGTTTCGCTTCGGCCAGCAGTTCGTCGGCGCGGGCCAGCCGATCGACCACGCCCAGGCCCAGCGCGCGTTTCGCCGACAGCGACTTGCCGGTCAGCATCAGCGGCAGCGCCTCGGTGGCGCCGATCAGTCGCGGCAGGCGCGCGGTGCCGCCCCAGCCGGGGTGGATGCCCAACATCACCTCGGGCAGGGCGATCCGGGTCCTCTCGTCGTCGGCGGCGATGCGCTGGCGGCAGGCCAGGATCAGCTCGGTGCCGCCGCCCATGCAGGCACCGTGCACGGCGGCCACGGTGGGGCAGGGCAGTCGCGCCAGTGCCTCGTAGACGCGCTGGCCGTGCTCGATGTTCTCCAGCACGCTGTCGTGCTTCGCGTACTCGATGAATTCCTTCACGTCGGCACCGACGGCAAACCCCGAGGATTTGGCCGAATGCACGATGACGCCGGCCGGCTTGTCGATCGCCAGCCGCTCGACGATCTGTTCGAGCTCGTCCAGCACTGCACGGGAGATCGCATTGACGCTGCTGTCGGCGCGGTCGAGGGTCAGCGTGACGACGCCGTCGTCGCCTTGGCTGGTCTTCCAGTGGTTGAAACGCAATCCTTCGAACATGGGCGTACAGGCGTGGTGGTCGAGGCCTGAACCATACCGTCCCGCCGCCGTGATTGCGAGATGTGACGTGCTTGCTTGACCCTGTACCGGCGCCGGTGTGAAATCGAGCCTTCTTCGGGGAAACCGCCTGTCGTGGCCAGCCGGGCGGTGCGGCGGGCCGATCGTGTCACGGCGCAGCGCGGGACCGTCGGACCGCGGAGCCATCCGTCGTGGTTCAATGGGCCACGCATGGTTCGATGGGCTGAGCCACGGGTGGTTGCCAGCGGGCCGGATTCACCAGTGCACTATCGCCGACACGGCAGGACGGAGACGCAATGACCTCAGTACTGGCCTCCGTTCCGCCACAAGCCGGCGCCGAGATTTTCGAGCGTATCCTGGCGGCTCCCAGCGGCCTGGTGGTGCTGGACTGCAAGGACGTGCACGTCCTGATCGACCAGTTCCGCGCGATCGCCCGGCACACCGGGCAGGCGGTGTACCTGTGGCAGCCCGATACCGGCCTCGGCAGCCTGCGCGATGCGCAGGTCCGGGTGCCGGACTGTCAGCGGCTGGGCAACGCCTTGCGCTACATGCAGCAGAGCATGCATTTCGGCGTTTACTTCCTGCTCGGGCTGGAGCTGCCGCTGTCGGCGATGGACGCCACCTTGCTGCGCCAGCTTGCACGCGCGCCGAAGGGTCATCTGCGCCGTGTCGTGCTGATCGACGCGCCGGTGGCGCTGGTCGAGCACCTTGGCGAACTGGCGGCGCACGTGGGCAGCGAAGACAGCCAGCCGCGCCGCCTGCGCCTGCGCGACGGCCGCTGGCTGGTCTGAGGCCGACACGCAGATGAGTTCCGGCATTCTGGTGGTTGCCGCCCAGCGCGAACTGCGCCGCAGCCTGTTCGATGCGCTCGACCAGGCGGGTTATCCGCAGATCCACAGTGCGCGCGACGTATCGCACGCAGCCATCCTGCTCGAGGGCCGCGCATCGTTGCCGCCGCTGCAGCTGATCGTGGCGGTGCTGTCCGGCGACGAACAGCAGGCGCGCATCAGTTGCGAGCAACTGCATCGTCTGCCGGGCGGCACGGACACGCCGCTGATCGTGGTGTTGGGCGAGGATGCCACGCTGAGTGCGGCCGACCTGCCTGCCGACATCGCCGACTGGCTTTCGGCCGCGCAGATCGGCAGCGAACTGGTGCCGCGCTGGCGGCGCTGGCAGGCCGGCAACGGCCAGCGGCCGCGCCCGCTGGCCGCCACGTCCGACGGCAGTGCGCACGAGGACTACCGCTACGTGTTCGAGGAGGGCGACAGCGAGTGGCTGATCGCCGATGCGCAAACCGGCCGCCTGCTCGAGGTCAGTCCCACGGTGGCACGGCACAGCCGCATGCACGCCAGCCAGTGGGAGGGCCTGCCGCTGGCTGAAGTGCTGCGTTTCGAGGGCATCACGATCGACCAGGTGCTGGCCGAGGCCAACCGCGGCTGGTATCCCTGCCAGCGCAAGTCGGCGCAGGGTGCCGACACCGGCCAGGCCAGCGTGCGGCGCATCCGGCACGCCGGGCGCGAGGCGCTGGCCTTGATGTTCCGCAGCGATCGCGCCGACCTGCGGGCGGAAGCCGCCCTGTCGTTGCTGTCGCGCATCTTCGCCTCGACCAGCGGCGTCGACGCGCAGACTGCCTCCGGTCGCTTGCTGTTCGACGAGCTGGGGCTGGATTACCTCGCTGTATGGTCGGCGCGCCAGGACGGCGCCGACGCGCCGGCCCAGATGCTGCAGCTGTGGAACGGCGATGCCCCGGCGTGGCCGCCGGCGCAGCTGCAGAGCTCGCTGCAGCTGGTGCTGGGCGGCAAGCCGATCCTGTATCGCACCGATGCGAAACGGCTGGCGTCGGTCGACCCGCTGCTGCAGCAGCTCGACCTGGCCGGGTTTGCCGGACTGCCGCTGTACGACGAGCGTCACACCGTACTCGGCGCGATGCTGGCCGGCAGCCGGCGCGGTTTCGGCAAGATGGGCATCATCGAACCGGTACTGCGCTGCGCCGCGGCGCGCTTCGCGCAGATGCTGGAACTGGGCCGCACCCGCGAGCAGGGTCGTGCAGAGGGCCTGGTGGACGCCCTGACCGGCCTGCCGAACCGGCTGCTGTTCAACGACCGGCTGGACACCATCATCCGCGAGGCAACCCGCAACGGCGAGTGCTTCGCAGTGCTGTTCGTCGACCTCGACCGCTTCAAGGCAATCAACGACACCTACGGCCATGCCGCCGGCGACCAGGTGCTGCGCTCGGTCACCCAGCGCCTGTGCGGCAGCATTCGCGCGTCCGACACGGTGGCCCGCTATGCCGGCGACGAGTTCACCGTCGTGCTGCGCCATATCGTGAAGAACGACGACGTGCTGCGCGTGGCCGAGAAGATCGTGCAGGTGATGGAGACGCCGCTGTTCCTGGAGGACGGCACCGAGTTGCAGGTCACCGCCTCGATGGGCCTGAGCTTCTTCCCCGACGACGCCGGCGACGCGCAGACCCTGCTCAAGCATGCCGACGAGGCGATGTACGCGGCCAAGCACCAGGGCCGCAACACGTTCCAGATCTACGAGGTGAGTCCGGAGTACGCCCAGCAGCACGGCATCGCGCTGAAGACCCGCCTGCGCCACGCTGAGGGCAACGGCGAACTGCGCGTGGTCTACCAGCCGCAGGTCAACACCGAGACCGAGGACATCATGGGGATGGAGGCGCTGGTGCGCTGGGAGCATCCCGAACTGGGCATGATCAGCCCGGCGGTGTTCATCCCGCTGGCCGAGGAAAGCGGCCTGATCGTCTCGATCGGCGAGTGGGTGATGCGCACCGCCTGTCGCCAGGCGAAGGAATGGGAGCAACGCTACGGCTTGCGCCTGCGGCTGGGCGTGAACCTGTCCGCGGTGCAGCTGATGGAGCCGCAGCTGCTGGACACCGTGGCGGCCGTGCTGCGCGAAACCGGGCTGGACCCCACCTTGCTGGAGATGGAGGTCACCGAGAGCATCAGCATCAAGGAGGCGCCGAACCTGGTCGAGAACCTGCATGCGCTGCACCGGCTGGGCTGCCACATCGCGATCGACGATTTCGGCACCGGCGCGGCCTCGCTGGACTACCTGCGCCGGCTGCCGGCCGACCGCATCAAGATCGACCAGAGCTTCGTGCGCAACATCGGGGTGGACCCCGACGACGAGGCGATCGTGCGTGCCACCGTCGAAATGGCACACCGGCTGAAGCGTGCCGTGGTGGCCGAAGGCGTGGAGATCGAGCAGCACCTGCAGTTCCTGCGCCAGCACGGTTGCGACGAGTTGCAGGGCTACCTGTTCTGCCGTCCGCTGCCGCCGGTCAGTTTCGACAAGTTGCTGGCCGAGCGCCAACGCCTGCTGGAGGCGCGCGTGGCCGAACCGGCTTGAGCCGGCGGCAGGCGTCCCCATAACTAAGCCGACCCGGCACGGGTCCGGGGCGCGGGCCAGGCACGACAGGCAGTCGACAGGCTGTACGTTGTGGTGGAGGCGAGACCCGGTGCATGCTGAACTCGGGCGCCGGATCGTGGTCTGAGCGCCGCGTTCAGTTCAAAACAGCTCCCGCAGCGGAAGACGGCATTGACGACGGATACGGCCCGGACGGGCGAAAACGAACTGGATCGCCTGCTGGTCGAGCGGGTCCAGCAGGGGGACAAGCGGGCCTTCGACCTGCTGGTGCGCAAGTACCAGCACAAGGTGATCGGACTGGTCTCGCGCTACGTGCGCAGCCACGCCGAATGCGAGGACATCGCGCAGGAGTCGTTCATCCGTGCGTGGCGGGCGATCGGCTCGTTCCGCGGCGACAGCGCGTTCTACACCTGGCTGTACAAGATCGCGGTGAACACGGCCAAGAACCACCTGGTGGCGATGGGCCGGCGGCCGCCGGCCGGCGACATCGATGCCGATGACGCGGAGTTCATGGCCGGCGCCGAACGCATGCACGACAGCGCCACGCCCGAGCGCGAGCTGATGCGCCAGGAAATTGAACAATCCGTGTTTTCCACTGTCCAAGCCTTGCCCGAAGAGCTGCGGACCGCCATCACGCTGCGCGAAGTGGATGGCCTCAGCTACGATGAAATCGCCGAAGCGATGGGCTGCCCGATCGGTACGGTGCGTTCGCGCATCTTCCGGGCGCGCGAGGCGATCGACGAGAAGCTGCGGCCCCTGTTGTCGGACCGCGAGGATCAGACATGAAGCAGGCAGGCATGAATCAGGACACCCGGGAAAGCCTTTCCGCGGGCATCGATGGCGAATTGTCGAGGGAGCAGCTGCGTTTCCTGCTGCGCCGGCTCGACCATGACGCTTCGCTGCAGCAGGCCTGGACCCGTTACCACATCGCCCGCGACAGCCTGCGCCAGCAGTTGCCGCCGCTGGCCGGGGCCGGTTTTGCCGCGCGGGTGATGCTGGCGATCGAACAGGAGTCGTCGCCGGCCGCGACGTCGCCCCGGCGCAGCCACTGGCTGCGCTGGTCCACCGGCGGCGCGATCGCCGCCAGCGTGGCCGCCGCCGCCCTGATGATCGGCCAGCCGACCGGCGATGCCGAACGCCTGACCGCGTCGACCGCCCGGCAGGCCAGTGCAGTTGCCGCCGCGCCGGCGAACAAGCCGGTCGCTCCGGCCGCCGTGCCGCCATGGCTCAGCGGCAATTCCGCCGGACTGCTCAGCCAGCAGGCCTCGGCGACCTTCGGTACGCCGTTCGGCCAGAGCCAGTCGGCGTATGCGCGGCGCCTGTCCGGTTACCCCTCGATGCCCCGCTACCGCACGCTCGACAACAACGACGGCAGCTACCTGCTGCTGCTCGAGCCGGAGCAGCCGGTGGCCCCGGACACCTCGCGCCGGGCTTCCGCCGTCGCGCAATGACACGGGTCCGCGTGTGATTGCCCGCGGCTCGTTCTCGCTGTTCCCGCCTCCATCGACCCGCCGCCCGGGTCGATCGGTGGTGCGCGTGCGGAGCGGGCACGGCGCCGCCGGAGTCATCCATCCACTTGAAGCGTGTCGACCGAAATCAACCAAGGAGGAGTCATGAACCATTCCATCTTGCGCAGCCTGGCGTGCTGCGCGCTGCTGGGCATCGCCGCTGCCGGCACGGTGCAGGCGCAGGCGCCGGCCGCAGCGGCGCTGCCGGACTTCACCGGCATCGTGCAGAAGAACGCGCCGGCCGTGGTGCACGTCGAGGCCCGCTACAACGGCGAGCGGCAGGGCAGCAGCCGCAGCATCGGCGGGCAGATGATGCCCGGCCAAGGCATGCCGGACGACCCGCAGGCGGAGATCCTGCGGCGCTTCTTCGGCATGCCGATGATGCCGTCGCCGCAGGAGCAGCGGCACACCTCGCTGGGTTCGGGCTTCATCATCTCGGGCGACGGCTACATCCTCACCAACAATCACGTGGTCGACCATGCCGACAAGGTCACCGTGCGCCTGCAGGACCGGCGTACGCTGACGGCCAGGGTGATCGGCACCGACCCGACCTACGACATCGCCCTGCTCAAGGTGGATGCCGGCGGCAGCCTGCCGGCGGTGACCCTCGGCGATTCGCGCAGCCTGAAGCCCGGCCAGTGGGTGCTGGCGATCGGCTCGCCGTTCGGTTTCGACTACACCGTGACCCAGGGCATCGTCAGCGCGGTGGGCCGCAACCTGGGCCAGCGCGACCAGCCGTACACCTCGTTCATCCAGACCGACGTGCCGATCAACCGCGGCAATTCCGGCGGTCCGCTGTTCGACCTGCAGGGCCGGGTGGTCGGCATCAACTCGCAGATCTATTCCAACACCGGCACCTACTCCGGGGTGGCGTTTTCGATCCCGATCGACGTGGCGATGAACGCGGTGCAGCAGCTCAAGAGCAAGGGCTACGTGTCGCGCGGCATGCTCGGGGTGACGGTGCAGCCGGTCGACGACGACATGGTCAAGGCGTTCGGCCTGGACAACGGTGTGGGCGCCGCGGTGGTCGACGTCACGGCGAACAGCGGTGCGGCCAGGGCCGGCATCCAGTCCGGCGACGTCATCCTGGCCTACGACGGGCGCACGCTGCAGCAGGCCTCGGACCTGCCGCCGCTGGTGGGCATGACCAAGCCGGGCAGCAAGGTGCCGGTGGAAATCCTGCGCAACGGCAGGAAGCAGACGCTTCAAGTCACCATCAGCGAGGCCGCGCGCGACCGCAACGCGGTGAACGGCCAGGGCACCGCCCCGTCGCTGGCACACAGCGGCTCGGCCGCGCTGGGCCTGACCGTGCAGTCGATCGACGACGGCACCCGCACGCAGCTCGGACTGAAGCCGGGTCAGGGCGTGGTGATCGGCGACATCGCCGGGCCGGTGGCGGCACAGGCCGGGCTGCGTGCGGGCGACGTGATCCTGATGGTCAACCAGCAGAAGATCGGCAGCGTGGCCGAGTTCGAGGCGGCCACCAAGGGCGTGAAGGCTGGCAGCACGGTGCTGCTGCTGGTGCGCCGCGGCGAGCAGAGCAACTTCGTCGGCCTGACCGTGCCGGATGACAAGTGATCGAACCGCGGTTCGCATGACACCCCGCGGGGTACCCCGCGCCGCGGGGGGCGTGCTTGGCGCTGGCGGGTTCCGTGCGACAATACCGGGTTAGCATCGCTTCATGCCGATGCGCCGCCACGCATGGTGCGTGGCGGCAAGCCCAAGCCCGACAGGCCGCCCGCGCTCCATGGAATTGATCCGCAACTTCTCCATCATCGCCCACATCGACCACGGCAAGTCGACCCTGGCCGATCGCATCATCCACCTCTGCGGCGGCCTGGCCGACCGCGAGATGGAGGCGCAGGTGCTGGACAACAATCCGATCGAGCGCGAGCGCGGCATCACCATCAAGGCGCAATCGGTGTCGCTGCCGTACACCGCGCGCGACGGCAAGACCTATCAGCTCAACTTCATCGACACCCCCGGCCACGTCGACTTCTCCTACGAGGTCAGCCGCTCGCTGGCCGCCTGCGAAGGCGCGCTGCTGGTGGTGGATGCCGCCCAGGGCGTGGAGGCGCAGTCCGTCGCCAACTGCTACACCGCGGTGGAGATGGGGCTGGAAGTGGTGCCGGTGCTGAACAAGATCGACCTGCCGACGGCCGACATCGAGAAGGTGAAGGGCGAGATCGAGGCGGTGATCGGCATCGACGCCACCGATGCGGTGGCGATCAGCGCCAAGACCGGCCTCAACGTGGTCGAGGTGCTGGAGGCGATCGTGGCGCGCATCCCGCCGCCCAAGCCGCGCGACACCGACCGGCTGCAGGCGCTGATCATCGACTCGTGGTTCGACAACTACCTGGGCGTGGTCTCGCTGGTGCGCGTGATGCAGGGCGAGATCAAGCCCGGCGACAAGCTGCTGGTGATGTCCACCGGGCGCACCCACGAGGTGGACGACGTCGGCGTGTTCACGCCCAAGCGCAAGAAGCTGGACAAGCTCGGCGCCGGCGAGGTGGGCTGGATCAATGCCTCGATCAAGGACGTGCACGGCGCGCCCGTCGGCGACACGCTGACCTTGGCCGGCAAGCCGGCCGACAAGGCGCTGCCCGGTTTCCAGACCATGCAGCCGCGGGTGTTCGCCGGCCTGTTCCCGGTCTCGTCGGACGACTTCCCGGCGATGCGCGAGGCGCTGGACAAGCTGCGCCTGAACGACGCCGCGCTGTTCTTCGAGCCGGAATCCTCCGAGGCGATGGGTTTCGGCTTCCGCTGCGGCTTCCTCGGCATGCTGCACATGGAAATCGTGCAGGAGCGGCTGGAACGCGAGTACGACCTTGACCTGATCACCACCGCGCCGACCGTGGTGTACGAGGTGCTCAAGACCGACGGTTCGACGATGATGCTGGACAACCCGGCCAAGTTGCCGACGAATTCCAGCCTGGTGCAGGAAATCCGCGAACCGATCATCGTCGCCAACATCCTCACCCCGCCGGACTACATCGGCAACGTGATCACCTTGTGCGAGGAAAAGCGCGGCGTGCAGCGTTCGATCCAGTACCTGGCGACCCAGGTGCAGATCAGCTACGAAATGCCGCTGGCCGAAGTGGTGATGGACTTCTTCGACCGGCTGAAATCCGTTTCGCGCGGCTATGCCTCGATGGACTACCACTTCGAGCGTTTCGATGCCGGCCCGTTCGTGCGCGTGGACGTGCTGATCAACGGCGATCGCGTCGACGCGCTGTCGCTGATCGTGCACCGCAGCCACGCCGACCGCCGCGGACGCGACCTGGTCGAGCGGATGAAGGATCTGATTCCACGCCAGCAGTTCGACGTGGCGATCCAGGCCGCCGTGGGTGCCCAAATTATCGCGCGCTCCACGGTGAAAGCCCTGCGCAAGAATGTTCTGGCCAAGTGCTACGGCGGCGACGTCAGCCGCAAGAAGAAGCTTCTGGAAAAGCAGAAGGAAGGCAAGAAGCGCATGAAGCAGGTCGGTCGCGTGGAGATTCCGCAGGAAGCGTTCCTGGCTGTACTGAAGGTCGACAAATAACAAGTGCGATCAGCGATGATCCGTCAGGCAACCTGGAGTTAAGGCATGGAATTCGATTTCTCGGCGATTCTGCTTGGCCTCACCGTGCTGTTCGGCGTGGTGTGGGGTCTGGACCGCCTGTTCCTGTACAAGAAGCGCAAGGCGCGGCTGGAGGCGGCCGGCGAGGAATACCGCGACCCGATGCCGGTGGACTGGTCGCGCTCGCTGTTCCCGGTGGTGCTGGCGGTGCTGCTGCTGCGCTCGTTCGTGGCAGAACCCTTTCGCATCCCGTCCGGCTCGATGATGCCGACGCTGGACGTGGGCGACTTCATCCTGGTCAACAAGTTCGCCTACGGCCTGCGCATGCCGGCGTTCAACAACAAGCTGGTCGACCTCGGCGAGCCGCAGCGCGGCGACGTGGTGGTGTTCCGCTTCCCCGGCTACCTGTGCCAGGACGGCGACACGCTGGTGCGCAGCGGCGACATGAGCTGCAACGACCCGCATGCGCCGGTACCGGCGCAGAACTGGATCAAGCGGGTGATCGGCCTGCCGGGCGACAGCATCGAGGTGCACGGTGCCGAGCTGTGGGTCAACGGCCAGCGGGTGAACGCCGAGGAGATCGGCCCGTACGTGGGCAACCCGCAGCGCAGCGTGGACCAGATCATGCTGAACATGGGCGCCACGGTATGGACCGAGCACCTGGGCAAGGTCAACCACATGATCGCGCGCATGCCGGCCTACACCACGCCCAATTCGATCCCGAACGACCGGGTGCCCTCGAAGGTGCCGCCGGGCTGCTACCTGGTGATGGGCGACAACCGCTACGACAGCCTGGACAGCCGCTGGTGGGGCTGCATGCCGGAGCAGAACCTGGCCGGCAAGGCGTTCCTGATCTGGATGAGCTGGAAGGGCTGGGGCACGGGCGGCGTGGACTTCTCGCGCATCGGCACGGTGATCCACTGAGGCCGGCCGCGGCCGGCCGGTGGGCGAAAGCGTGACGGGATCGAACCGCTGCGCACGCGCGGCCGCCGACAGTGCGAGAATCCGCAGGCATAATCGGCACGCCGGCGGGGGCGGCCACGGTCGCCATGCCCGGATCACCATTCACAGACAGGCACGCCGAACAGGCGGCATAGCGAGGGGACTATGAAATCGAAGCAGTCCGGCGTCACCCTGATCGGGTTCCTGATCATCATGGCCATCGTTGGCTTCCTGGCCTATATGGGCATGAAGTTGCTGCCGTCCTACTCGGAGTATATGGGCGTGGTCAAGGCGATGAACCAGGTCGCCACCGAGGGCACCAACGGCAAGTCGCTGGACGATATTCGCCGTGGCCTGATGTTCAAGATGGGCTTCCAGTACGTCGACGACGCCACCATCAAGCCGGCGAACATCACCATCGTGCGCAACAGCGGCGGCGCCAACCAGCTGCGCGTGGCCTACGACAAGCAGATTCCGTTCATGTACAACATCGACTTCCTGCTGCACTTCGACAAGAGCGTGCCGCTGCAGGGCAACGTGGGCGAGTAAATTTGGAACCGAACTACCGTTTTCGCGACCCGACGCTGGCGCAGCTGGCACTGACCCACCGCAGCGTCGGCAAACCGAACAACGAGCGGCTGGAGTTCCTCGGTGATGCGCTGCTCGGCGCGATCGTCGCCGAGATGCTTTACGAAGCGCATCCCCGGGCCAGCGAAGGCGAGCTGTCGCGGCTGCGCGCGCAACTGGTCAATGGCCAGGCGCTGGCCGTGGTGGCCCGCGAATTGGACCTGGGCGACGGGCTGAAGCTCGGCCCGGGCGAATTGAAGAGCGGCGGCTTCCGACGCGATTCGATCCTCGCCGATGCGTTCGAGGCGATGGTCGCCGCGGTCTACCAGGATGGCGGCTTCGATGCCTGCCGCGAATTCGTGCGCGGGCTGTTCGCCGAGCGCATCGCCGCCTTGCGCCGCTCCTCCAAGGATGCCAAGACGCGGTTGCAGGAGTGGCTGCAGGCCAAGGGTCTGCCGCTGCCGCACTACGAACTGGTGGCCAGCCACGGCGAGGACCACGCCAAGACCTTCGAGGTCAGCTGCAGCATCGGCGAGCCGATCGCATTCACCGCCGAAGCCCATGGCGGCAGCCGCCGCGCCGCGGAGCAGGACGCGGCCGAGGCCGTGCTCAACCAGCTGCTGGAGCAGCAGCGCGACGCCTGACCTCGCCGCCTCGCCACCTGAACCGCCCGCCTGCCGCTTCCGGCGAAGCACTACACTTGCCACCCGACCCGTCGAGCAACCCGCGTCATGAACCAAGAACTGGACTCCGCCGCCGGCAGCCTGCCGCACGATAACTTCCGCTGCGGCACGGTCGCGCTGGCCGGGCGTCCCAACGTGGGCAAGTCCACCCTGCTCAACGCGCTGATCGGTTTTCGCCTGTCGATCACCAGCCCGCGGCCGCAGACCACCCGCCACCGCATCCTCGGCATCAACACCAGCGAGGCCGGGCAGATCATGTACGTCGACACGCCCGGGCTGCATCGCGGCGCCAAGCGTGCGATGAACCGCAGCCTGAACCGCGCCGCGCGCTCGGCGATCAGCGATGTCGACCTGGTGGTGCAGGTGATCGAGGCCGGCCGCTGGACCGACGAGGACGAGGCATTGTACGCCGCCCTGGTCGAGCAGTCGTCGCCGCGCCTGCTGGTGATCAACAAGGTCGACCTCAACAAGGACAAGACGGTGATGCTGCCGTTCGTGGCCGAACTGGTGGCGAAGCACAGCTATGACGAGATCCACTACGTCAGCGCGCTCAAGGGGCAGGGCCTGCAGGAACTGGAGCAGGCGATCCTGCAGCGCCTGCCGGTGCGCCCACCGGTGTTCGGCGAGGACGAGGTCACCGACCGCAGCGAGCGCTTCCTCGCTGCCGAGATGGTGCGCGAGCAGCTGATGCTGCGGCTCGACCAGGAGCTGCCCTATGCCACCACGGTGGAGATCGAGCAGTTCAACGACCGTCCCGACGGCATCGCCGAGATCCACGCGATCATCTGGGTCGAGCGCGCCGGCCAGAAGGCGATCGTGATCGGCAACGGCGGCGCCCAGCTCAAGGCGATCGGCACGGGCGCGCGGCGTCACATGGAACGCATGTTCGAGCGCAAGGTGTTCCTCAAGCTGTGGGTGAAGGTGCGCGAAGGCTGGGTCGACGACGAGAACATGCTGAAGAAGTTCGGCTATACCGATTGAGGGCATCGGGAATCGTCGGGATCGCGGCTTTGTTCCTGTTCCCCATGCTCGATTTCCTATTCCCTGCCCACCAGCCATGCGCCTCGAACAGCAACCCAGCTACGTCCTGCATGCGCGCCCCTATCGCGAGACGTCGCTGCTGCTCGAATGCCTGACCCGTGAGCATGGCCGGCTCGGCGTGGTGGCGCGCGGCGTGCGCGGCGAACGCTCGCGCCTGCGCCGGGCCCAGCTGGAACCGTTCCAGCCGTTGGCAATGGACCTGCTGCTGCGCGGCGAGATGGCCACGCTGACCGGAGTCGAAACGGTAGGCACGCCGTTGCGCCTGCCGGGCGACGCCGGCCTGGCCGGGCTGTATCTCAACGAGCTGGTGGTGCGCCTGACCGGCCGGCAGGACCCGTACCCGCGGCTGTTCGACGCCTATGCCGGCACCCTGGCGCGGCTGGCTGCCGGTGAATCGCTGGCCTGGAGCCTGCGCCGCTTCGAGCGCGATCTGCTGGAGGCGATTGGCTACGGCCTGCAACTGCAGCACGACTCGGACTCCGGCGAACCGCTGGCGGCGGCGGCCAGCTACCGCTACCTGGTCGAGCAGGGGGCGGTGCGCTGCGCCGCCGACCGCCCCCATGCGCTGCGCGGCAGCGACCTGCTGGCACTCGGCCAGGACCGGGTGCCCGACGCCCGTGGCCTCAAGGCCTTGCGCGACATGATGCGTGAGGTGATCCGCTTCCACCTGGGCGGCGGCGAGCTGCGCGCCTGGCGGGTGCTGGCGACGGCGGTCTCGGGGCGCAGGGCAACGCCTGATTAGCTGTCCAGCGCCTGCAGCGTCGCCAGCAGGGCCTGGCGGAAGCGTGCCAGCGCGATCGGCGTGGCGCCGCGCTGCAGCAGTTGCTGCTGCAGCAGCACGGTCTGCGCCGACAGCGCGGTCGCGCCGCAGAAACCGCAGGACGAACGCAGCCGGTGCAGGCGCTCGCTGAAACCGGCACGGTCGCGGCTCAGCGCATCCAGCTCCTGGTGCAGCAGGGCCAGCTCCTCGCGCAGCAGCAGGCGCAGCGCGCGCATGGTGGTGGCATCGCCGGTGGCGGTCAGCGCGGCCCGGTCGTCCAGCATGCCGGCGGGGTGACGATCCGGCTGCACCAGTGCCAGCACCTGCTGCAGCTCGGCCAGGCCACAGGGCTTCAGCAGGATCTGGCTGAAGCCCGCGTCGAGCAGCGACTGGCGGCCGCCGGGTTCCAGCTCGGCCGTGGTGGCCACCGCGATGCTTTCCGCCGAGCACGCCCGCTGGTCCGCGCGCAGCGCGGTCAGGATCTGCAGCGCGCCGGCGCCGGGCATGCGGCAATCCAGCAGCAGCAGGTCGAACGGTTCGGCGCGTGCCCGTTGCAGGGCCGCCATGCCGTCCATGCAGGCTTCGGTCTGGGCGCCCATCGAGTCCAGCCCGTCGCACAGGAAACGGCAACTGCCGGGATCGTCGTCGGCCACCAGTACGTGGGCACGGGCAGTGCCGATCGGGTCGGAATCGGTGTTGGCAAGGGGGCTGTTCATGACGAAATCCATATCGTTCATCTTGATTTGGCAGAATGGCCTGACATGCGCCCGACTTCAAGCCACTTCCTGCTGTGCTGCTGCCTGCTGCTGGGGTTCGGCTGGACGCTGCCTGCGCGGGCGGAGGTGCTGTTGACGGCGAAGTCGATCAGCGTGCCCGGCGCCCGCCTGCAGGCGGTCACCCTGCGCCTCGGCGAAGATGCCGCCGGCGGACTGCGGCTGCAACTGAGCGCGGAGCAGGCCGACGTGCCGGCGATGGGCTGGCGGCGGCTGGGCCTGAGCCTCGATGGCAACCTGCAACGGGACGCCCGCCTGCGCTGGAGCCTCGACGGCAACGTGCGCCTGGCCGGTGCGCCGGGCGGTGCGCTCAGCGACGCCCACGTGAACATCGTGCTCAGCGAAGCGGCCAACACCCTGCTCGTCGATATCGTGCAGGGCAAGGCCCATGCCAGCACCGCGTTGCCGCTGGACCAGCCCACGCATGCGCAGATCAGCCTGGACAATCTCCCCGTCGGCTGGCTGCAAGGCCTGCTCGGCACGGTCTGGTCGGGGCGTCCCACTGGCGGCCGGCTGGATGCCGAACTGGCGCTGGACCTGCGCGATCCCGGCCTGCAGTCGTCCGGGCAGTTCACCCTGGTCAAGCTGGGCTTCGACACCCCAAGCGGCACCCTGGCCGGGCAGGGACTGGACGGCAGCGGGCGCTTCAGCCTCGACACCACCGCCGGCCCGGCGCGGATCGAGCTGGATGCCAGCCTGCGTGGCGGCGAGCTGCTGCTGGGGCCGATCTACGCGAAGCTGCCGGGTCATCCGGTCCAGCTGGCCCTGCATGCGAATGCGCAGAACGGCGCCTTCGAACTGAGCCACCTGCGCCTGAACGATGCCGACGCGCTGCAGCTCGACGGCGCGCTGGCCTTCGACGCGAACGGCACGCTGAAGAGCCTGCGGCTGGACCGCCTGCGCGCGAACTTCCCGGCGGCCTACCAGCGCTACGGCGAGGCGTGGCTGAGCACGCTGGGCCTGCGCGACATGCGCATCACCGGCCAGCTGAGTGGCAGGCTGGACCTGCGTGCGGATGGCCCGCACGGCTTCGCGTTCGACACCGACGGGCTGGACCTGGCCGACGCCGATGGCCGGCTGGCGGTCGATGGCCTGCATGGCGGGCTGGATTGGGCGATCGACGGCGAACGGCCGGCTACCACGCTGAGCTGGCACAAGCTGCAGTTCCACCGGATAGCGAACGGCGCCGCGCAATCGCAGTGGCGGAGCCGCGCCGGCATGCTCAGCCTGCAGCAGCCGCTGCTGGTGCCGGTGCTGCAGGGCCAGTTGCGCATTGGCCAGCTGGACTGGCGCCCGGCAGCGGCCAAGGGACAGCGGCTGGCGGCCTCGCTGGCGCTGACCGGCGTCGACATGGCCGCCTTCAGCCAGGCGATGGGCTGGCCGGCGTTTCCCGGCACGCTCGGCGGGGCGATTCCGTCGCTGCGCTGGGTCGACGACCGTTTCGAGCTGGACGGCGGCCTGTCGGCCAGCCTGTTCGGCGGCTTCGTCGACATCACCGATCTCTCGCTGCAACAGCCGTTCGGCGCCACCCCGGTACTGACGGGTAACATCACCCTGAAGCAGCTGGACCTGGCCGCGATCACCAGCGTGTTCGACTTCGGCGGCATCACCGGCCCGCTGGACGGTTCGATCGAGGATCTGCGCCTGGTCAACTGGAGCCCGGTCGCGTTCAAGGCCAGCCTGCTGGCAGGCGAGGGCGGCCGGATCAGCCAGCGCGCGGTGAACAACCTCACTGCGGTCGGTGGCGGCGGCATGGCGGCCGGCCTGCAGGGCGCCGTGCTGAAGCTGTTCAAGACCTTCGGCTACAAGCGCATCGGCCTCAACTGCACGCTGCAGGGCACGTTGTGCCGGATGAGCGGTCTGGAGGCCACCGACGACGGCTACACTATCGTCGAAGGCAGCGGCTTGCCGCGGTTGCAGGTGGTCGGTCACCAGACCCAGGTCGACTGGCCGACCCTGGTGCGGCGCCTGCAGGATGCGATCCACGGAGGAGCGCCGCAGATCCGCTGAACCCAGCTGCGGATGGCGGCTCTTCCACCCCTTTCAACGACAGGAGTTCGTCATGCGCAAGCTCGTCTACGTCATTCTGACCTCGCTGGCCGTGGCGCTGGTCGGCTGCGTCACCATCAACGTGTACTTTCCCGAGGCCGCCGCGCAGAAGGCCGCCGACCAGTTCATCGGCAACGTGCTGAACCAGGCGGCGCCCGCCAAGCCGGCACCGAAGGTGCAGCAGCCGGCGGCGAAGGATGGCGGCGCGCAGCCGTCGGCGATGCTGCTCGACCTGCTGGTGCCGGCCGCGCATGCCGCCGACACGCCGGACATCCGCATCCAGACCGCCGCCACCGAGGCGATCCGTGGCCGCATGCAGGGCCGCTTCCAGGGCGCGCTGGGCGAACTGCTCGACAGCGGCGCGGTGGGCTTCACCCGCGACGGCATGGTGGCCATGCGCGACGCCGCCAAGGTGCCGCTGAGCCAGCGCGCGCAGGCAAATGCCACCGTGGCCGACGAGAACCGCGACCGCACCGCGCTGTACCGCGAAATCGCCAACGCCAACAACCATCCGGAGTGGGAGGCGCAGATCCGCACCACCTTCGCCAAGAGCTGGATCGAGAAGGCGCACGCAGGCTGGTACTACCAGGACGCCTCCGGCGCCTGGCAGAAAAAATGAATGCAACCCTGCGCGCGATGCCTTGCGTCACGTCACGGCAAGCATCGCGCACAGGGTGCGCTCCCGCAGGCGCAGCGAGGACTGATCTGGGATAATCGGGAGCCAGCCTCACGATCCGCACCCCATGTCCCGATCCAACTCCGTTCCGTCGACGCTTTTCGAAGCCCACATCACCGATCTCGGCCACGACGGCCGTGGCGTGGCGCGGGTCGACGGCAAGGCGGTGTTCATCAGCGGCGCCCTGCTCGGCGAGCAGGTGACGGCGAAGCTGCGCAAGCGCCACCGCCACTTCGACGAGGCGGACGTGGTCGAGGTGATCGTTGCCTCGCCGCACCGGGTGGAGCCTCGCTGCCGCCACTTCGCCGAGTGCAGCGGCTGCTCGCTGCAGCACCTGGACGCCGCCACCCAGATCGAGACCAAGCAGCGCGTGCTGGCGGAAAACTTCGAGCGCATCGGCAAGGTCGCGCCGCAGGCATGGCTGCCGCCGCTCACGGCCGAGCCGTGGGGCTACCGGCGCAAGGGCCGGCTGTCGGTGCGCCATGTGGCCAAGAAGGAGCGCGTGCTGGTGGGTTTCCGCGAGGAACAGAACCCGCGCTTCGTCACCGAGATCCGGCAATGCGAGGTGATGCACCCGGCGCTCGGCCCCAAGGTCGGCCTGCTCGCCGACCTGCTCGGCACGATGGACGCGGTCAACGACATCCCGCAGATCGAGTTCGCCGCCGGCGACGACCTGATGGCGCTGGTGTTCCGCCACATGCAGCCGCTGAGCGAGCGCGACCGTGCCGCACTGATCGCGTTCGGCGGGCAGCACGGTTTCGCGATCTACCTGCAGCCGGGCGGCACCAGCAGCGTGCATCCGCTGTGGCCGGAGAACCCGCGGCTGGCGTTCCGCATCGCCAGCGGCGACGCGCGTTTTGCCGACGTCGAACTGGAGTTCCAGCCGCTCGACTTCGTGCAGGTCAACGCCGGCATGAACCAGCTGATGATGGCGCGCGCGCTGGAACTGCTCGACCCGCAGCCGGGCGACCGCGTGCTGGACCTGTTCTGCGGCCTCGGCAACTTCACCCTGCCGATCGCCCGCCGCGTGGCCGAGGTGGTCGGCGTGGAAGGCGAGCACGGCCTGGTCGAGCGCGCCGCGCAGAACGCCGTGCGCAACGGCATCGGCAACGCGCGCTTCCACGTGGCGAACCTGTTCGAGGACCAGCGCGCCGCCGACTGGGCGAAGCAGCCATGGGACAAGCTGCTGCTCGATCCGCCGCGTGCCGGCGCGGACAAGGTGCTGGAATACCTGCCGCACAAGCAGACGCGGCGTATCGTCTACGTCTCCTGCCATCCCGCCTCGCTGGCGCGCGACGCCGGCATCCTGGTCGAGCGGCATGGCTTCAGGCTGGCCTCGGCCGGCGTCATGGATATGTTCCCGCATACCTCGCACGTCGAATCCATAGCGGTATTTGTGCGGTGATGCTTGTGCATTCGTCCGTGAATGCGAAGATCAAGAAGCGGCCATCCATGGCCGCACTCTTCGATGAAGCCTCGCTTCATCCGGCTTTTGTCATTGGCTGAGAGCGTCTGTCCGTGCCTGTAGAGATCGAGAGGAAATTCCTGTTGCGCGACGACAGTTGGCACGCGCAGGTCGAGCGCAGCGAGCCGATGGCGCAGGGCTACCTGGTGGATGCGCAGGCGCTGCGCGCCGGGCTGGCGCATGCGTCGGTGCGTGTGCGCGTGGCGGGCGCGCGCGCGTGGCTCAACATCAAGGCCGCCACGCTCGCCATCGCGCGGGCCGAGTTCGAGTATCCGATCCCGCCCGACGAGGCGCAGACCATGCTGGTCACGCTGTGCAACGGCGTGCTGGAGAAGACGCGCCATCACGTGCGGGTCGACGGCACACTGTTCGAGGTCGACGAGTTCGCGGGTGACAACGCGGGCCTGGTGGTGGCCGAGGTCGAGCTGCCGGCGGTCGACGCGCCGTTCCCGCGCCCGCCATGGCTGGGCCGCGAGGTGAGCGCGCTGGCGCGCTACTACAACGTGAACCTGATCGCGCATCCGTACCGACAGTGGTCGCTGGCGGAGCGCGCCGCGGAGGACGCCGCATGCTGATGATCGGCGTGGCCGGACTGCAGCTGGCCGAACACGAGAAGCGCTGGCTCCGTGCGGCGGGGGTGGCCGGGGTGCTGTTGTTTGCGCGCAACTATGCGTCGCGCGAACAGCTGATCGCGCTGTGCGAGGCGATCCGCGAGGCCGGCGGCGACGACCTGCTGATCGCGGTGGACCAGGAAGGCGGCCCAGTGCAGCGCTTCCGTGACGGCTTCACCCGCCTGCCGCCGCTGGCTGCGATCGGCGCGGTCTACGACCGCGACCCCGCCGAGGCGGTCCGCCTGGCCGAGGAGCACGCCTGGGTGATGGCCAGCGAGCTGCGCGCCAGCGGCGTCGATTTCAGTTTCGCGCCGGTGGTGGACCTGGCCCGCGGCAATGCCGCGATCGGCCTGCGCGCGTTTCACGCCGATCCGGCGGTGACCGCCGAGCTGGGCCAGGCCTACGTGCGCGGCATGCACCTGGGCGGCATGGCGGCGGCGCTCAAGCATTTTCCGGGGCACGGCTCGGTCGCCACCGACACGCACAAGGCGCCGGCGATCGACCGGCGCAGCCTGGCGCAGATCCGCCGCGACGACCTGCTGCCGTTCGCCGAGTGCATCGAGGCGCGGGTCGAGGCGGTGATGATGGCGCACGTCACCTATCCGGCGGTGGACAGCAGGCCGGCGGGCTACTCGAAGGTGTGGATCGAACAGATCCTGCGCGGCGAGCTGGGTTTCGCCGGCGCGGTGGTCAGCGACGACATCAGCATGGCCGCCGCCGGTGCCGCCGGCAGCGTGGGCGAGCGCGTGCGCGCGCACCTGGACGCCGGCTGCGACCTGGTGCTGGCCTGCTTCCCCGAGGTGGTGGACGAGGCGATCGCCGCGTTGCCGGCCGACGCCTCGCCGGTGCCGCCGCCACTGGCCGCCCTGCGCGGGTCGCTGGGTTCCAGCTGGGCCGGCCTTCTGGACAACCCGCAGCGCGACCGTTTCGTCGCGCGCATCACGGCACTGCACGTTGACCAAGGAACTGCATGAACACCCCAACCCCTTCCCTGGCCGACGCCTTGGCGCAGGCCGAACTGCTGCACGACCGCGGCACCTTGGAAAGCGTGATCGCCGACATGGGCCGGCAGATCGACGCCGCGCTGGACGGCGAGCGCGCGGTGTTCCTCACCGTGATGAACGGCGCGCTGATCTTCGCCGGGCATCTGGCGCTGGCGATCCGCACTGACCTCGAGTTCGACTACGTGCACGCCACCCGCTACCGCGGCGCCACCAGCGGCAGCGAGCTGCACTGGCTGCGCGAGCCGGCGGTGCCGCTGGCCGGCCGCACGGTGCTGCTGGTCGACGACATCCTCGACGAAGGCCACACGCTGAAGGCGGTGCGCGACGACTGCTACCGGCGCGGCGCGAAGCGCGTGCTGATCGCCAGCCTGTGCACCAAGCGGCACGACCGCCTGGTCGAAGGCATCGCGTCGGATTTCAACGGTGTCGAACTGCCGGACCGCTACGTGTTCGGCTACGGCATGGACTACTACGAGCAGGGCCGCAATTTGCCGGGGATCTATGCCTTGAAAGCCGAGAGCGCGGAATAGGGTTTTGCTCCTCCCCCTGCTTGCAGGGGGAGGCCGGGAGGGGGTAAAGCTCTTGCCTTTGACTTGAAGATCAAGAGCGACCCCACCCCAACCCTCCCCTGCTGTGCAGGGGAGGGGGCAAAGCAGGTTCCCCCCGTTGGCTTCACCCGGACATGGATCATCACGATGCCTCACCCTGACCAGGCCCCCCTCGACCTCGCCGTCATCGGCGGCAGCGGCCTGTACAACTTCCCGGGCCTGGAAAACGCCACGCGACAGGCGGTCGACACGCCCTACGGGCCCGCTTCGGGCGACGTGGTGCTCGGCGACTTCGCCGGCAAGCGGCTGGCCTTCCTGGCCCGCCACGGCGAGAGCCACACGCTGCCGCCGCACCGGGTGAACTACCGCGCCAATCTGTGGGCGCTGCACAGCCTGGGCGCGCGCCGGGTGGTCGGGGTCAACGCGGTGGGCGGCATCCGCAGCGACATGGGGCCGCGGATGATCGTGGTGCCCGACCAGCTGATCGACTACACCCACGGCCGCATCACCAGCTACTGCGACGTCGAGGGCGCCGAGGTGAGGCACATCGACTTCAGCGAGCCGTACACCGAAGCGCTGCGCCGGCAACTGCTGGCGGCGGCGCGCGCGGCGGGCGTCGAGGTGGTCGATGGCGGCTGCTATGGCGCCACCCAGGGGCCGCGGCTGGAAACCCGCGCCGAGATCGCCCGCATGAAGCGCGATGGCTGCGACCTGGTCGGCATGACCGGCATGCCCGAAGCCGTGCTGGCGCGCGAGCTGGCGCTGGAATACGCCTGCCTTGCGCTGGTGGCGAATTTCGCCGCCGGCTGCGGCGACCAGGCGGAGATCAGCATCGAGGAAATCTTCGCCCACCTGGCGGCGGCCACCGCCGAGGTGCCGCGCATCCTCGCCGCCCTGCCGGGAAATTGAGCGCCGCGGCGAATTTGTGCACTGGCGGGACATTTTCGTATTGCGTTCGGCCTTCACATATTGCTACTTTGCGCCGGCCGGGGCGGCGAACCCAAGGGGAGAACTGTGGTTCAGCGCAGTTCCTGGCGCACCCATTCCATGGATCCAGAGGTTCGCTCAAATGAGTTTCGGTACGGTCAAATGGTTCAACGATGCCAAGGGTTTCGGCTTCATCGCACCCGAGGACGGCAGTGCGGACGTGTTCGTCCATTTTTCGGCGATCAACTCCAAGGGCTTCCGCAGCCTGCAGGAAGGTCAGCGCGTGCAGTTCGAAGTGACCCAGGGCCCGAAGGGCGCCCAGGCGTCGGCAGTCGAACCCGCCTGATCAGCCAGACAAACGTTGTAAAGCAAAAGCGAAACCCCGCATCCTGTGCGGGGTTTTTTTGTTTCCGGACTGCGGAGTAGGCCATGACTGATCGCCGGCGTTTCCTCAAGGCATCCCTGCTCGGCGCTTCGGCGCCGCTGCTGGCGTGGGCAGGCGGGCGGAGCGCCGGGCCGGCGGTGCGGGGGACGAAGGCGTCGGCGGCACGGGTCGTCTCAACCTGGGACTTCGGCGTCGCCGCGAACCGCGCGGCCTGGGCGATCCTGGGCCAGGGCGGCCATGCGCTGGATGCGGTCGAGACCGGCGTGCAGGTGCCCGAATCCGACCTGAAGAACCATAGCGTCGGCAAGGGCGGCTACCCGGATCGCGACGGCCACGTCACCCTCGACGCCAGCATCATGGACGCCGACGGCAGCTGCGGCGCGGTGGCCGCCCTGGAGCACATCGAGCATCCGATCTCGGTGGCGCGGCGGGTGATGGAACGCACGCCGCATGTGCTGCTGGTCGGCGAGGGCGCGCTGCAGTTCGCGCTGGAGCAGGGCTTCAAGAAGCAGGACCTGCTCACGCCCGAAGCCGAGCAGGCCTGGCACGAATGGCTGAAGACGGCGAAGTACCAGCCCTCGATCAACAGCGAAGTGCACGACTACGGCAAGGGCGGCGCCCCCGGCCTGCCCGGCGGCGCCCACAACCACGACACCATCGGCATGCTGGCGCTGGACGCGCACGGCAAGCTGGCCGGTGCCTGCACCACCAGCGGCATGGCGTGGAAGCTGCGCGGCCGCGTCGGCGACAGCCCGATCATCGGCGCCGGCCTGTACGTCGACGGCGAGGTTGGCGGCGCCACCTCCACCGGCGTCGGCGAGGAAGTGATCCGCAACGCCGGTAGCTTCCTGGTCGTCGAACTGATGCGCCAGGGCCGCTCGCCGCACGAGGCCTGCAAGGAGGCGGTGATGCGCATCGTCAAGAAGCGCCCGGAAGCCTCCAAGACCCTGCAGGTCGGCTTCCTCGCCATGAACCGCGACGGCGAGGTCGGCGCCTACGCCATCCAGCACGGCTTCTCCTACGCGGTATGCGATGCGAAGAAGCAGGACACCCTGATCCCCTCGCCAAGCGTCTACACGACGAGCTATTCATGATCCCGCTTGCCCATGATGCTTGAGATTGCCGCCAATTCGGTCGCCTCCGCGCTGGCCGCGCAAGAGGGCGGAGCGGGGCGGGTCGAACTCTGCACGGCGCTGGAACTGGGCGGCCTCACGCCGTCGCACGCGCAGATCGCGCTGGCCCGCGAACGCCTGCGCATCCCGCTGGTCGTGCTGATCCGCCCGCGCGCCGGCGACTTCCTCTACAGCGAACTGGAATGCGAGGCCATGCAGCGCGACATCGAGACCTGCGTGTCGCTGGGCTGCGACGGCGTGGTGCTCGGCGTGCTCGATGCGAATGGCGAGGTCGACATGCCGCGCTGCCGCGCCCTGATCGCCGCCGCCGGCAAGCTCGGCGTGACCTTCCACCGCGCCTTCGACCTCAGCCGCGACCCGGCGCGCGCGCTGGAGGACATCGTCGCGCTCGGTTGCGAGCGCGTGCTGACCTCGGGCGCGCAGGCCAGCGCGGTGGACGGCGCCACGCTGATCCGCGAGCTGGTGACGCAGGCCGCCGGGCGTCTGGCGGTGATGCCCGGCGCCGGCATCACCGCGCAGAACATCGCGGCGCTCGCCGCCGCCACCGGCGCGCGCGAATTCCACGCCTCCGCCAAAAGCCGGCAGCCGTCCGGCATGCAGCATCGGCGGGCGGTGCTGTCCGACATGGAAAGCGGCGAGCTGCGCAGCGATGCCGGGCAGGTGCGCGCCATGGCGACCGTCCTGCACACCCTGTCGTAGGAGCCCGCCGCGGACGATGCTCTTGTCCAAGGTGTCCGGCGCAGGCCGCAATCGCACTTCGCAATGACGCACCTCGCCCCCACATCGTCATTCCGGCGCAGGCCGGAATCGCACTTCGGCAACGAGGAGGGTTATCCAAAGAGCCGTTTGCAACAGCCAATGCGATCCCGGCCTGCGCCGGGATGACGAGCGAGGGGCGGACCTCTAGAAACTCCCTACGGCAGCGCATGGCCGCCCCGCTTGGTTAATATGACGAACTGCCCATCAGCATCCGAATACCAGCAGGAGCCCCGAGTGATCATCAAGCCCAAAGTCCGCGGATTCATCTGCATCACCGCCCACCCGGTCGGTTGCGAGCGCAACGTGCTCGACCAGATCAAGGTCACCCAGGCCGCGGGCCACGACAAGGCCAAGGGCCCGAAGCGGGTGCTGGTGATCGGCGCCTCCACCGGCTACGGCCTGGCCTCGCGCATCACCGCCGCGTTCGGCTACGGCGCCGCCACGCTCGGCGTGTTCTTCGAGAAGCCCAGCAGCCACGACAAGACCGGCACCGCCGGCTGGTACAACTCCGCCGCGTTCGACAAGGCGGCCAAAGCCGCCGGCCTGTACAGCAAGTCGATCAACGCCGACGCGTTCGCCAACGAAACCCGTGCCAAGGCCATCGAGATCATCAAGAACGAGATGGGCGGCCCGATCGACCTGGTGGTCTACTCGCTGGCCTCGCCGGTGCGCAAGCTGCCGGACACCGGCGACGTGGTGCGCTCGGCGCTCAAGACCATCGGCGCGCCGTTCCACAACACCTCGGTCGACACCAACAAGGACACCGTGATCGAGGCCACCGTCGAGCCGGCTACCGAGCAGGAAATCAAGGACACCGTCACCGTGATGGGCGGCGAGGACTGGGCGCTGTGGATCGACGCGCTGAGCGCCGCCGGCGTGCTCGCCGAGCACGCCAAGACCGTCGCCTACAGCTACATCGGCACCGAGATCACCTGGCCGATGTACTGGCACGGCACCCTGGGCCAGGCCAAGCAGCACCTGGACAACACCGCGAAGCAACTGCGCAGCCGCCACCCCGGCCTCGACGCCTACGTCGGCGTGATGAAGTCCGTGGTCACCCAGGCCAGCGCCGCCATCCCGGTGATCCCGCTGTACGTGTCCATCGCCTTCAAGATCATGAAGGAGAAGGGCATCCACGAGAACCCGATCGAGCAGGCCAACCGCCTGTTCCACGACCGCCTCTATCGTGCCGATGGCAAGGCTGCACCCACCGACGACGAAGGCCGCCTGCGGCTGGACGACTGGGAACTGCGCGACGACGTGCAGATCCCGTGCAAAACCCTCTGGCCCACCGTCACCACCGAAAACCTGCGTGAGATCACCGACTACGCGGGCTACAAGCACGAGTTTTTGCAGCTGTTCGGGTTTGACCGGGCGGATGTGGACTATGAGGCGGAGGTGGAGGCGGATCGGCGGTTTGATTGCGTAGAGCTTTGAAAAGCACGCCACCCAGCTCCTCCACTTGACATGAACTGACTGCGTCAATACGGCCATACTTCCAACAGCTCTCGGTAAGGGAGTCGTTCGTTCGGGGGCGGCATGAAATTCTGGTTGGGCGTCACAGATAACCAATGGTATGAGTTCGTCAGCGATCGGGCGTTTGATGAAGTTAACTTCTGGCAGCCATCAGCGCGTGCGCCGTTTACTAATTTGCCAGCGGGCACTCCGTTCCTTTTCAAGTTGAAGCGCCCGCAGAACCACATCGTTGGAGGTGGGTTTTTCTCGCACTTCACACAGTTGCCACTTTCAGTTGCTTGGGATTTCTTCGGTGAACGAAATGGGGCCTCGTCGCTTCGCCAGTTCGCGGAATTGATCGGCGAAAATGCCCATACTGCGGTAGGGGTCGAGCAGCCAATTGGATGTACCGTCGTTTCTGACGTTTTTTATCTCCCGCGCCAGCTGTGGATTCCTGTAGAAGAGCATTTCAGCGCGGCTGGGATCGTACGAGGCAAGAAATACGACTCGTCGAACGAGCAGGGTGCAGCTCTTTGGCAAGAAATTCAGGCAGTCTTGCCTTTGGCTGTCTTGGCGAAGGGAGTGGAGGACGATGCACCTCGTTATGGTGCCGAATACCTTCAACGCGGACGGCTCGGTCAAGGAGCCTTCCGTACGCTCGTCCTTGATGCATATGCACGCCGCTGCGCATTGACGGGTGAATCAACGTTGCCCGTGTTGGAGGCTGCACATATCCGGCCCTATGCCGATCAAGGACGGCATGTCATCTCCAACGGCCTGTTGTTACGTTCTGATTTCCATAAGCTGTTTGATCTTGGCCTAGTGACGGTCCAACCGGACTATCGCATCCGCATCAGCTCCAAGATTCGCGATCAATACTTCAATGGCAAGGCCTATTACCGCCTCGACGGGCAGGAGCTTGCCCTGTTGCCAGAGCGGTCCGTTGACCGACCGGATCGTGACGCCCTGCGCTGGCACAATGAAAACAGGTTCATGCCATGAGTATCTTGAAAGATTCTGCACTACGGCAATCCGTGCTGGATTTCAGGTCTGCACGTGACTGGGAGCAGTTCCATACCTTGCGCACGCTCTCGACTGCGTTAGCCGTGGAAGCAGCAGAACTCGCGGAGATCACTCAATGGACGCCAGACGCTGACCTGGCCAAGCGATCGGTCGAGGCTCGCGGCAAGATCGAGGAGGAGGTTGCCGACCTCTGTATTCTTTTGACCTATCTGGTGCACGACTTAGCTATCAACGTCGACGATGTCGTGCGAAGAAAGTTGGAAGCGAACGGTGCTAAGTACCCGGTAGATCGCTTCAAGGGATCATTCCGCAAATACAACGAATGAATCCGATCATGGCTCTGAAAGAACTAGAGAAACCAACCGGGTCTTCAGAGCCCGTTACCGTGCTGTCAGTCACGCTGAGACGGTTGGCCGCTTGCGCCAGCTTATCCAGCCGACCACAAGTGACAATGTCGCCACGACGAGTGGTGGCACAGCGTGCCCGTATTCGCCGTGGATGATGACGGTCGCGAGGGCAGCAAACATCACAGTGCAGCCGAGTGCCGAGCCCAGCAGGCGACTCGGCGCCCGGAAAAGCAGCATGGCCGCAGCGAGTTCCAGCGATCCGGTCACGAAATGAAACCAGCGCGGGTATCCCCATTTCAGGTATTCCTCGTAGATGGATCCCGGGGCGAAGATGTTGCTGAGCGAACCCACGACGAAGAAAGCGGCAAGGGCCAAGAAGCCGAAAAGGTGTCAGGGACAATTTGGAAGCGGCCGCGCGTAGCACGAATTGTTCCTGATACCTTGAGTCGTGCCCGCAAATCGCAAACGGCAGAAACTCGGGTCAGAGTCTGAGGTTTCCCCACGCTTTCATGCGGGAATGCTCATCTGCCGGAGCAGTGCCAGTCATCGGCAAAACCGGGGTCACAAGCCTTGGCGCCCAGAAAGATGCCGGGGCGACTTCCGACATCCGAACCGTGTAAACCGGGGTGTGGCGGCGTTCCCAGGCCTCGGCTCCGCCGCTTTCGGCTGTGGTATCCGGCGATCACGCGATCGCCGCGGTGATCACGATCTCGATTTTCCAGTCGGGCTTGGCCAGTTTTGCTTGCACCGTGGCACGTGCCGGCGTGGCGCCTTGCGGTACCCATTTTTCCCAGGCTTCGTTCATGCCGTTGAAGTCGGCCATGTCGGCCAGGAAGATTTCCGCGCGCAGGATGCGGGTCTTGTCGGTGCCGGCCTGTTGCAGAAGGTCGTCGATGGCATGGAGCACCTGCTCGGTCTGACCGACGATGTCGACGCCGGTGTCCTCGGGGACTTGCCCGGCGAGGTAGGCCACGCCGTTGTGGGTGGTCATTTCGGACATGCGCGGACCGGTGTCGAAACGCTGGATCATGAGCGGCTTCCTGTGGGGGATGTCGCCGCCATTGTTGCCCGACCGAAGCGCCAAGGCAGCAGCGGAGTAGTAGGCTTTCGGGGGTGTCGGCGGGGAACTGCCGCCCGACGCCAATTTCATTTCAGATGGGTTCCGGTTTCATGCGCAATTTTGATGATGCGGCAGGCGGACATTGGCAAGCGGCCGTGCTGGATGGCTCGTTTGGGGGGACGCTGCTGGTGTTCTCCTGTTCCGGCGATGGCGCGGTTCGCAAGACGGCCATGAGTGCGCAGAACATGCGGCTGGCGGAGCAGGATCTGGCCGGCATGAGCGAGTCGCGGTTGCGCGAGCTGCTCGCCGAATCGGTGCCGTGGGCGTAGTCGTCGCGCGCGATGCGAAAATCGAAAATCGGGACGGAGGAAGTTAAGGATGGGCGTCAGGTTCACTTGATGCGGGTCCACCCGACCGGCATGTCCTGGTGGGCTGCTCGCTCGTTGACGGAGCGTCGAGTCTTAGGTTCGATCATCGCGGGGCAGCAGCCGTACCGAGATTCTCTCTTCCCGCACTTCATGAGTCGAGTACACGGCCGCCTACGATGGCTTGATTGAGTGACAACCATAGTTTGCATTTTATCTGTGTTTGACTTGGTCAAATCCGCGACGTTCGATACTTGATTCGTCAGCCTGCGCGATGCCCGCGCCAGGGCACGGATCGCGGCTCGGCTTGATCGCATCGCCGACGGAAACCTTGGTGACGTCAAGCCGGCAGGCGGCGGAGTCAGCGAGTTGCAGATCGACTACGGCCCCGGTTATCGGGTGTACTTCATGCAGCGTGGCTCGGTGCTCGTGGTGGTGCTGGCCGGTGGCGACAAGCGCACCCAGCGTATCGATATCAAGACAGCCCAGCGCGTTGCAGCCGAGTGGGAGCGTGGATCATGAAAGGCGTGCGAGAGACCTTTTCCCGTTACGACAGTGCCGACTACCTCGAGACCGAGGTGGACATGGCTGCCTATCTCGAAGCCTGCGCGGAGGAAGCGCCCAACGACCCCGTATTCATGCTGAAAGCCCTCGGCACGGTGGCGCGCGCACGCAACATGAGCCAGCTGGCCGAGGCTGCTGGCATGACCCGCGCCGGGCTGTACGAGGCACTGTCGGGTGAAGGCAACCCCAGCCTTGCCAACACACCATGAAGGTGGCGAAGGCGCTCGGTTATCGACTGGCACTGGTGCCTGATCGGGAATGACGTACGCATGGAGACCGGCTTGTCCGGCCTATCGTCGCGACCTGGCCACGCTGGATGCGCTGCGTCCGTGCCTGGCGCGGCTGTCCAAGCTGAGCCAGCGCGGTGACGACACGCAGATGGCGGTGGGCAGCGACCTGATGACCAATGCGCTGGAGGGTTACGCCGTGCTCAAAGTCACCGGCAAGGGGGGCAGGGCGTGGACGAGCTGCGCCGGATGCTCGCCACCCGCTTCGCCCGCGGCCCGCGTGCGCCTTCGACGCCGGTCACCCCAGCCGAGCCCGCGGCGGCCTGATCGTCGGCCGCACGGCAACACGCTGCATGAAGAGTCCCGCGTCGCGGGGCTTTTCTTTGGCTGAGGTGGAAAAAGGTGTCAGTGACAATGTAGTAGCGGCTGCGGTAGCGCTTGGATTGTCCCGGGCATCTTATTTTTATGACCGTCGCGAAGATCTTCCGGTCTGCGTACCGGGGTCGCTGGTCTCGGCGGGCTTGCTGCGCGACAGCCGCCTCCTGCCCGCGCGGCAGGGTTGAAGCGTTTTATGAGCGCAGGCGGGTCGGGTGGCGCGCTGTGCAGGTTTCAAGCCATGCAGCTTTTATCCGCGACAACAGCGCTCTCGACCCCGAGCGGCATGCGGGCCCGTGCTGAACGCCACGAGGTGGCTTACCGCAAGGCTTCCGCGTGGTAGCGCATGGCCACGTCGCACCTTTCATAGCGTGCGCCATAGCGGGCCATGATTTCGGCGTCGTGCCGGAAGCCAAGCTTCTCGTACAGATGAATGGCAGCCGCGCATCGGGTGTTGGTGAGCAGGTACAGCGGATCGGCGCCCAGCGAGTTTGCCCGCTCGATGATCGCGGCGAGCAGGAACTCCCCGGCCTTCATGCCGCGTGCCGACTCGCGCACACCCATCTTGGTGAGCTCGTAGCTGGCGGCCCCCGTCTTCTGCAGGGCGCATGCACCGACGATCCCAAGCCCGCTGGCCTCGACGAAGAGAATGACGCCACCCGCGTCGATGATCCGCGCTCGCGGGTTCTCCAGCACGTCCCGGTCGGTTGCTTCGAGGCGGAACATGGCGTTGATCCATTCCGCGTTGATGTCGCGGAAGTGCACGGCGAGTTCGTCGCTGAACTCGCGGATGGCAAGGGCGTCGCGCATGGTGGTCCCGGCTTTACAGGGTGGAAAGTATCGTAACTGCTGCCGGGGCGAAGGGCTCGGCAGGCAAGGCGCGAAACGAAAGGTTCGTGCCTTCGCGCACGCAGGAAGGTGCCGAAACCTGCCGCCATCGATCGTCGGACGGGAAGCCGGTGTGACGATCGGTCCGCGGGGCACCGGTTGCGCGCGCCTGCGCAGGCGCGCCCTTGTCCTGCTGGCGGACTGGCCCGATCCGTCCGCTCGTGGTCCGCCATGGTGCTGGTTGGCCGTTCGCGCGCTGCCTACAGTGGCGACTCCTTTATCGATGGAGTCGCCCCATGTCCCAGCTGCCTGCCGTGCTGGTCATCGATGTCCAGCAGTCGTTCCTGCACGCGCCGTACTGGCGCGAGGACGATGTCCCCGCTTTCCGCGAAAACCTGGTGAAGCTGCTCGATGCGGCGGCAGAGCGCGGCTGGCCGGTCGTGCGGATCCTGCACGAGGACAACGACGCGCATTTCAGCGCGGCGTCCGGCCTGGTGCGGCCGATGGCGTGGGTGCCCGACGCGCATGACGTGGTGTTCCGCAAGCACGTCCACAACGCTTTCACCGATACCGGCCTGCGGGCCTGGTTGAAGGAGCGCGGCATCGAGCGGGTCATCGTCAGCGGCATCCGCTCCGAGCAGTGCTGCGAGACCACGGCGCGCGTGGCGTCGGATCTCGGCTTTGCCGTCGACTACGTGACCGAGGCGACGCTGACCTTTCCGATGATCCACGCCGGCAGCGGAACTCGCTACGATGCGCAGGACATCAAGCAGCGTACCGAGCTGGTTCTGGATGGCCGTTTTGCCCGCATTCGCAGCGTCGATGACGTCCTCGCCGATCACTGAGGTGTGCTTCGTGCTGCCGCCGGCGCTGATCCTGCTGGATCTCGCCGGCGCGGCCGATGCCTTCAGGATCGCCGCGTCGATGGGGCTGCCGGTGCGCCTGCGGATGGTGGCGCCCCTGCGGCGCGGCGAGGCCGCCTCGACCGCGCTCGGCGTGGGCCTGACCGGCATCGAACCGCTGCCGGCCCGGCTCGGCGAGCACACGCTGATCGTGGTTTGCGGCGCGACCGGCAGCGGCGAGGCGGTGTTGTCGTCGCCCGCCAGCCAGGCCCTGGTCGATTGGCTGCGGCAGCATGGCGGCAACGGCCGGTCGCTGGCCTGCGTCTGTTCCGGCGCCTTGCTGGCCGGCGCTGCCGGCTTGCTGGATGGTCGGCGCTGTACCACCCACCACAGCCTGCTCGACACGCTGCGCCGACTGGTGCCCAGCGCCGAAGTGCTGGACAGCCGCGTGTTCGTCGAGGACGGCGAGGTGTGCACCAGCGCCGGCATCACGGCCGGCATCGACCTGGCCTTGCACCTGATCGCCCGGCTCGGCTCGCCGTGGTTGGCCGCTGCCGTCGCACGCGAGATGGCCGTCTATGTGCGGCGTGCGTCCGGCGACCCGGCGCTGTCGCCGTGGCTGGAAGGGCGCAACCACATGAGCATGGCCATCCATCGCGTGCAGGATGCGCTGGCCAAGGCGCCCGACCAGGACTGGCCGCTGGCGCGCCTGGCCGACATCGGGCACATGAGCGTGCGCAGCCTTACCCGCCATTTTCGCGAGGCCAGCGGCATGTCGATCAACCGCTACCACGCCAGCCTGCGACTGGCACTCGCCCGCCAGGCACTGGCCAGCGGCGACAGCGTGGAACGTGCCGCCGAACGCGCCGGGCTGGGTTCGGCACGCCAGCTGCGTCGATTGTGGTCGGCGCACGCCGGCGACAGCCCCGCATCAGCGCGCCGGCGTAGCTGAAAGCCCCTGCGGCATGCCCGGCGCAAGAGCCGCGGACTGCCGCCGGCCTGCCCGAAAAAATCCATGGAAGCGGCCGCAGCAGGCCTGATGCGGCGTGCAGCATGCAGGGCCTGTTTGCTGCGTTGATCGCGCAGCGTTGGCGAGCGCTGGAACGGAGGATCGTCATGAAGCCTTGGGTCATTGCCGTGTGTCTGCTGGCTGCATGTGGTGGCGTGCATGCTGCGACAACAGTCTGGCAACCTGCTGCCGGACATGCACAGATACCGCTGTGGCCAGGCACGCCGCCGAATGCCAAGCCCATGCCGGGGGCCGAGTACACCACGACCAGCAAGAAGTTGATCGGCGGCAAGGCTGTGGTGTCGGTGGTCAATGTGTCGCGGCCAACGATGACGGTGTACGGCCCGACCGGGAAGAACACGGGAACCGCGGTGGTGGTGTTTCCCGGTGGTGGCTTCCAGGGGCTGGCCATGGATCTCGAAGGCACCGAGGTCTGCGACTGGCTGACGTCCAGGGGCATCACCTGCGTACTGCTGAAGTATCGCGTTCCGAGTATCCCTTATGTCTGGCAATGCGATTGCCGTCCGCACAATTACCAGCTATCGGTGCCTTCGTTGCAGGACGCCCAGCGAACGATGCGGCTGGTGCGCCATCACGCCGCGGAATGGCACATCGACCCGCACAAGGTGGGCGTGCTCGGGTTTTCGGCGGGAGGCTTTCTGGTGGCGGAGATCAGCACGAACTTTGCGCGCCCCCTGTATGCGCCGGTGGACGCTGCCGACAGGGAAAGCGCCCGCCCGGATTTCGCCATGCCGATCTATCCGGGGCATCTGGCGACCGATGACGACAAGTTCAATGCCAATGCCCCGGTCTCCCGCGACACGCCGCCGACGTTCCTGGTGCAGGCGGAAGACGACTACGTGGATGGCGTCAACCAGTCGCTGGCCTATTACATCGCGTTGAAGAACGCCAAAGTGCCGGCCGAGATGCACCTGTACGCCCATGGCGGGCATGCGTTCGGGCTGCGGCCAACGTCGAACCCGATCACGCACTGGCCGGCCCTGGCCGAGACCTGGCTGCGCACGATCGGGATGCTTCCTGCGGCAGGCCGATAGGCCGGGGTTGGGGGAAAACTGCGGGGCGGGAGGGTTTGCTTTCCACGGCGCAATGATGAGAAGCCTGGTGCGCAACGCACCGGGCTTCCGCAATCATCGCAACCCCAGCGCATCAATCGTGCGACTTGGCCACCACGCTGCCATCGTCCGGATCGACCAGCAGCTCGATGTCGGCGCCGCCCCGGGTCCTGGCCTCGGCGCTCCACAGGCCGTGCTCGTACTCCACGTCATGGACGTTTTCGTAGCCGGCGGCGGCCAGTTTCGCCTTGACCTCGTCCTCGTTGAGTTTGGACGGCGCACCGCTGACGTAGACCTTGCCGCTCACCGGCCCCACCGCAAGCTCGGCCCACTGCTTGTTGCCGCCGCGGGCCTTGCTGCGCCATACGCCGTCCTTGAACTTCAGGCCCTTGACCTCCTTGTAGCCGGCGTTGGCGATCGCGGTCTTGATGGCCTCCTCGCTCAACGCGCCGGTCGGCGGTTGGGAGGTCCAGGTGGAAATCGTAGTGGTCTGGGTAGTCGTTGTCGTCGACTGTGCAGCGGCAGGCAGATCCTGTGCGAAGGCCACACTGCAAAGCGACAGTCCGAGCAGTAGGGGAAGTACGCGCTTGATCATGGGGGACTCCTTCTGGTTGGACACGGCATGCGTCGCCAGAGCCGGCGTGACCCGGCGGCTGACACCCAACGCCGACTCGTGGGGAACCGATGGGACCACCGTGCCCGGGACGAAGGCGTGAAGGCGCGCGCCCGAACCCGAGACCCTGGCCGGAGCGCACTGAGTGCGCGCCGGCGTGCCCAGTCCCGGCCGCGCGCGAATCGCGCACTTCCTGCAGCGGTCGACGTTGGCACAAGTCGGTAAAATGCCGGTTTCGCTGCCGATTCGGTAAACACCGCCATGTGTCCAACTCTCTGCATCCGCCTGCTTACCACCCTGTGCTTGCTCATCGCGCTGCCATCGATAGCCAACGAGCAGAGCACACAGACCATCGGCCAGCAACGCGAGGGCGTGCTGTTCTGGCCGCAGGCGCAGCGCGAGGCACAGTTCCGGCGGATGTACGAACGGTTTCCCAGCGACCGCGCCGCGCACGGCACGCAGGTTCACGCGCTGCCGCAGGGCAAGCCGCTGCTGCTGGACGGGCAGGGTGCGTCGGGGCTGCTGGCCGGCTACATGGACCAGCACCACCTCGCCGGCGTGATGGTGCTGCAGCACGGCCGCGTGCGCCTGCAGCGCTACGCGCTGGGCTTCGGGCCGGCGCAGCGCTGGACCTCGTTCTCGGTGGCCAAGTCGGTCACCTCCGTGCTGCTCGGGGTCGCCTTGCAGCGCGGCGACATCCATAGCCTGCACGACACGCTGGGCAGCTACATCCCGGAACTGCGCGACAGCGCCTATGCGGAGGTCACCGTGCAGCAGTTGCTGACGATGACCTCCGGTGTGCACTGGAACGAGGACTACGCCGATGCGAAGTCGGACGTGGCGCAGATGTACATGCACGCCTGCATCGACGGCCAGGCGCACGTGCTGTCGTACCTGAAGAAGCAGCCGCGGCAGTGGCCCGCCGGCACGCACTGGAACTACAACACTGCGGAAACCGACCTGCTCGGCATCCTGGTGCAGCGGGCCACGCACCGCTCGCTGGCCGCCTACCTGTCGCAGACGATCTGGCAGCCGTACGGCATGGCCGCCGATGCGTACTGGATCAAGGACGAATGCGATGGCAGCGACACCGGCGGCAGCGGCCTGTCGGCGACGCTGGGCGACTACGCGCGGCTGGGGCAGTTCATGCTCGACGGCGGCCGCATCGCGGGCAAGCCGGTGATCGCCAAGGCGTGGCTCGACGGCGCGCTGCGTCGCCAGGAAAGCGTCGATGATCCGGACCGCGGCTACGGTTATCTGTGGTGGACGGATACCGACGGCAGCTATGCCGCCATCGGCATCTTCGGCCAGATGGTCTACGTCGACCCCGCACGCCAGCTGGTGATCGCCCAGGTCGGTGCGTGGCCGCATGCGACGTCCGACGCACTGGTCGCCGCGCGGCGCGAGTTCGTGGCCGCCGTCAAGCGGGCGGTGGATGCTGAGCGGAAGTCGTCGACGCACTGAGTCGCGTTGCGCTGCGAACCGATATGTGAGTCAGGGCCAGTGCCTGGCGTGCCGACATCAAATATCGGGCCCGTTTCGGCAACGCCTCCACCAGCAGCGAAAACGCCGGCGGCGGTTGCCGCCGGCCCGGGTAGTAGAGGTGGTAGCCGGGGAAGGGCGGGCACCAGTCGGCGGGCCGATCGGCACGGCGATCATGTCCCGGGCCACCTGCTCGCCGAGGCGGATGCCGGCATCGAAGCGCTCGGCCACGTGGGCGTGAAGATCGCGCATGCGATGGGCGCGCACGTGGTGGCGTTCACCACCTGGGAAAGCAAGCGCCAGGACGCGCTGGACCTGGCCGCGGACGAGGTGGTGGTCTTGCGCAACGCCGGCGAGATGAAGGCGCACGCCGGCAGCTTCGACCTCATCCTCAACACCGTTGCCGCCAGCCACTCGCTGGACGCGTATACCGCGTTGCTCAAGCGCGACGGCACCCTGGTGATGGTCGGCGTGCCGGAGCATCCGCACCCGTCGCCGAGCATCGCCAGCCTGATCTTCAAGCGCCGGGCCATCGCCGGCTCGCTGATCGGCGGCATCGCCGAGAGCCAGGAAATGCTGGATTTCTGCGCGGAGAAAGGCATCGTCGCCGACATCGAGACGATCCCGGCGCAGAAGATCGATGAGGCCTACGACCGCATGGTGAAGAGCGGCGTGAAGTACCGCTTCGTGATCGACAACGCGACGCTGGCGGGTTGAGCCCACTTGCGGGGACAGAGCGGCTTCTCTCCCTCCCCTGCGCAGTAGGGGAGGGTTGGGGTGGGGTCGCTCTTCGTCAAACCAAGGCTGCCGTCAAAAGCTTCACCCCCTCCCAACCTCCCCCTGCAAGCAGGGGGAGGAGCAAGGTATTCAGGCCACGAACTGCAGCCGCGCCAGCTCCGCGTACAGCCCACCCTCGGCCAGCAGGCTCTCGTGCGTGCCCTGGGCCACGATGCGGCCGCCGTCCATCACCACGATGCGGTCGGCGCGCTGCACGGTGGCGAGGCGGTGGGCGATCACCAGGGTGGTGCGGCCCTGTTCCAGCCGCGCCAGCGCCTGCTGGATCGCCGCTTCCGATTGCGCATCGAGTGACGAGGTGGCTTCGTCCAGCAACAGCAGCGGCGCGTCGCGCAGGATCGCGCGGGCGATCGCGATGCGCTGGCGCTGGCCGCCGGACAGGCGCACGCCGCGCTCGCCCAGCTCGGCGTCGTAGCCGTGCTCCAGCGCACTGATGAATTCGTGCGCCTCGGCGGCGAGGGCAGCGTCGCGCACTTCGTCGTCGCCGGCGTCCTGGCGGCCGAAGCGGATGTTGTCGGCGGCGCTGCCGGCGAAGATCACGGTTTCCTGCGGCACCAGCGCGATCGCGCCGCGCAGGCCGGCCAGGGTGGTTTCGCGCAGGTCGATGCCGTCGATGCGGATGCTGCCGCTCTGCGGGTCGTAGAAGCGCAGCAGCAGGGCGAACACCGTGCTCTTGCCGGCGCCGGAGGGGCCGACCAGGGCCACCGTCTCGCCGGGACGGACGGTCAGGGTGAAGTCGTGCAGCGCCGCCGCGTCGGGGCGGGTGGGGTAGTGGAAGGTCACGCCGTCGAAGCGCAGCTCGCCGCGCATCGGTTGCGGCAGCACTTGCGGCTGCGCCGGGTCGACGATGTCGGCGCGTTCGCCCAGCAGTTCGCCGATGCGCTCCATCGCGCCGGCCGCGCGCAGCACGTCGCCCCATACCTCGGAAAGGCCCGCCACCGAGCCGGCGGCGAACACCGCATACAGCACGAACTGGCCCAGCACGCCGGCGCCCAGCGTGCCGGCGAGCACGTGGCGTGCGCCGGCCCACAGCACCAGGGTGATCGCGCCGAACACCAGCACGATCACCGCCATGGTCAGCAGCGCGCGCATGCCGATGCGCCGGCGCGCGGTGGCCAGCGCGCGGGTGATCGCGCCGCCGTAGCGGGTGCTCTCGATGTCCTCGCGCGCGTACGCCTTCACCGCGGTGGAGGCGTTGAGCGTCTCGTTGGCGATCGCGGCGGCGTCGGCGAGGCGGTCCTGGCTGGCGCGCGACAGCTTCTGCACGCGGCGGCCGAACAGCAGGATCGGCAGCATCACCGCCGGAATCACCAGCGCGGTCAGGCCGGCCAGCGACGGCGCGGTCCACACCATCGCCACCGCCGCGCCCACCAGCATCACCGCACTGCGCAGCGCCACCGACACGCCCGAGCCGATCAGCGCCTGCACCACCTCGGTGTCGGCGCTGAGGCGCGACAGCAGCTCGCCCACGCGGCTCTTCTCGAAGAAGCCCACGTCGAGCCGGATCACGTGCGCGTACAGGGTCTGCCGCAGCGAGGCGAGCGCGCGTTCGCTCAGCAGGGTGATGCAGAAGTAGCGCGCGGCGGTGGCGAAGGCCAGCACCAGCGCCACGCCGAACAGGGCGACGAAGGTCTGGTTGATGACGGTGTTGCTGGAGTGGCCGAAGCCCTGGTCGATGATGTGGCGGAACGCCAGCGGCAGCACCAGCGAGGCGCCGGAGGACAGCGCCAGGAACAGCAGCCAGCCGAGCGCCAGCGCGCGGTGCGGTTTCAGGAACGGCCACAGTTCGCGCAGCGCGCCGATGCGGTGGGCGGGGCGGGACGTGTCGGTAGGGGCGTCGCTCATGGGTTCTCACCGGCGGATCGAAGATGGACGCGGGCCCGCACACGGGCGATCCGTTCTAAGGTGGGGCGGGTTGCCGTCGATTCAATCCGCGGCCGTGGTTTTCAAGTATTCAGCCGGCCCTGACGCGTTCCTACAGGCGTTTCGCGGTGCTGCGTCCGCGGCTGATGTCGCTGACGCGCAGTTGGGCTTCGTCGACCCGGCTGTCCGGCAGGCACAGTTGCAGTTCCACGCCGTCGGCACCGAACGTTTCGTGCTCGACCTCGGCCTGCAAGTCTTTCAGGCGCGCCTTGAGCAGGGCCAAATCGGCGAAATCGCAGCGCAGCTCCAGCCGCGCCATCGCCACGATCGGCACGCGCCCGGCGCGGCGCAGGCATTCCGCCGCGGTGCCGCCGTAGGCGCGTACCAGCCCGCCGGCGCCGAGCTTGATGCCGCCGTACCAGCGCGTCACCAGCACCACGACGCGATCCATCTGCTGGCCCTCGATCGCCTGCAGGATCGGCCGGCCGGCGGTGCCGCCGGGTTCGCCGTCGTCGTTGAAACGGTAGTCCTGGCCGATACGGTACGCCCAGCAGTTGTGCGTGGCGGCGGGGTCGCCCGCCTCGCGCACGAACGCCAGTGCCTGCTCGGGCGAATCCACCGGTGCGGCCAGTGCGAGGAAGCGGCTCTTCCTGATCTCTTCCTGGTGGCGGCACGGCTGGGCCAGCGTGGACAGCGTTCCGCTCATGGCTCGCGCGGTTTCGCGCGCAGCGCCCTGCGGCGTTCCACGGCTGCGCCGGGGCGGGCCTGTTCCGACGCGGCCCCGTCGGGCTGCCGTTCGCCCGGCATGCCGGGCTTCTGCGGCGGCCGCGGGGTGGTCATGCGGCGCGGCAGGAAGAAGTGGTGCCGCCCGCCGCGGCGGTGCGCGTGCGACGCCTCCAACGCGACGAGGTTGTCGGCTGGTATCGGCATCGTATCGGGGGTGGCCGTGGCATCCATGGGTGGCGAGGTTAAGGCAAATCGCCGGACAGCGGGCAGGTGGCGTGCGCCGGGCCGCCGGCCGGCTTTACCGGGTACGCCGGGCCGGTGCGGTAGCATGGCGTCCCTTGCAGGACCGACCGAACCCCATGATCAGCAACGACGTATTGCGCGCCATCCGCTACATGCTCGACCTCAGCGACGGCAGGGTGGTGGACATCATCCACCTGGCGGATGCGGCCTCGCCGATCGGCAAGGAAGACGTGCAGGCGTTCCTGAAGAAGGATGACGAACCCGGCTACGCCGAGTGCAGCAACAAGGTGCTGGCACTGTTCCTCGACGGCCTGGTCTTCCACCGTCGCGGCAAGGACGAGAGCCGGCCGCCGCGCCCGCCGGAAAAGCGCGTCACCAACAACGTGGTGCTGAAGAAGCTGCGCGTGGCGTTCGAGCTGAAGGACGTGGACATGCACGAGCTCCTTGAGGCCGCCGGTTTCCCGATCTCCAAGCCGGAGCTCAGCGCGCTGTTCCGCCAGAGCGACCACAAGAACTTCAGGCTGTGCGGCGACCAGCTGCTGCGCAATTTCCTGAAGGGGCTGACGATGAAGGTGCGCGGCAACGACTGAGCGGTTGGCGGAGGTGCGCCTGCCGTCACGCCCTTCCACCCGATGGGCGTGCGAGCGGAGCCGGAGGAGGGCGGGAGTTCGCCGCGGAACTCCCGCCTGCCCGCTTACTGCGCCTTCACGCTGACGTCGTCGATCACGAACGAGGTCTGGTTGGAACTGTCTTCCACGCCGTAGAAATTGATCTGGATGGTCTGGCCGATGTAGGCCGACAGATCCACGGCATGCTCGACGTAGCCGCTGGCCGCGTTGAGGTTCGACCAGGTTGCCAGCGTCACGTACTTGCCGGCCGAGGTGATCACCTGCGCGCTGAGCTTATCGTAGGCCGTGCTGGTCGTGGTCTCGGCGGTGTCGATGTGCATGTAGAAGTCCAGCGTGGCCTTGGTCGCCGTCGCCGGGATGGTGATCTGCTGGCGCACGTAGTCCGTGTGCGCGCTGCCATAGCCGTCCAGCCAGGCCTTGTAGCTGCCGGTATGGGCCGCTTCGCCGCTGGCGTTGGTGATGACCCCGCTGGTCTGTGTCCACGGCGTGGTGCCGTTCTCGAAGCTGTTGTTCTTCACCAGCTCGGTGGCGGTGCCGCCGTTGGAAATGCTGAAGCTGACCGTGCTGCTGGTGCCGATGTTGCCGGCGGCGTCATAGGCCTTGGCCACCAGGTTGTGGCTGCCATTGGCCAGCGTGGTGGAATCCAGCGTGGCCTGGTAGGGCGCGGCGGTCGAGGTTGCCTTCAGCGCATTGTCGACATAGAACTCCACCTTGGTCACGCCCACGTTGTCGCTGGCATTGGCCGACAAGGTGATGGTGCCCGAGTTGCCGCTCTCCGACGCAGACACCGTCGGCGGCGTGGTGTCGACACCGGTGCTGTTGGACACGCTGAAGCTGACCGTGCTGCTGGTGCCGACGTTGCCGGCCGCGTCGTAGGCCTTGGCCACGAGGCTGTGCGTGCCGTTGCCCAGCGTGGTGGAATCCAGCGTGGCCGTGTACGGCGTGGCGGTGTCCGTGGCCACCAGCGCGTTGTCGACGTAGAACTCCACCCTGGTCACGCCAACGTTGTCGCTGGCGCTGGCCGACAGCGTGATGGTGCCCGACGTGCCGCTCTCCGACGCGCTCACCGTCGGCGGAGTGGTATCGCCGCCCCCCGCACCCTGGGTGACCCATACCGGCGCGGACCACAGCTGCTTGCCGTCCTCCTGGGTGACCTTGGCGTAGTAGAAGTGGTCGCCGTTGGCCGGCGTGATGGTGGTGGTGGCGGTGCTCGAGGTGGCGGTCACCGCGCCGTTGCCGCCGGGTACGCCTTCGAAAACCTGCACGCGCTGTGCGGTGTGGCCGGCGCTGCTGGCGTAGTTGACGGCAAGCGTCAGCGGACCGCTGTTGCCGAAGCGCTCGCCCATCACATGGCCGTTCGCCGTCAGTACGATCTGGCCGGTCTTGTCCTCGGTGGCGTATACGCGGCGCGCGCGTACCGCGTCGAGGAAGCTGGCGAGGCTGAGCGTCGTGCCGCTGGGAATCAGCACGCCGGTGCGGTTGGTGTAGCTGGCGCCCCAGTTGGCGCAGTGGTTGTCCTGGTCGGAGCTCGGCGCCACGTGGAAGCCGCGCGCGAGCAGGATGTTGAACGCCGCCTCGTAGCTGGTACGGCTGGTTTCGGTCTCGGTGACGTTGGTGGAGAACGCCGAGCTGTTGAGCACCTCGGCCAGCGCCATCACGGTGTCGCCGTCGGCGCTGTAGGCGAGATCCGTGCCGCCGATGTTGAACTGGCCGGTGCTGGCGGGATGGTTGAACTGCCCCACCCAGCCGTTCGCCTTCATCAGCGCGTACAGCGAGCCGTAGTCGCTCTTGGCGGTGAACACGTCGCCGATCAGCTGGTTGGAGCTGTTGTATTCCCACTCCAGCAGGCTTGGCGTGTTGAAGATGTTGAGGTGCCCGCCGTTGCTGATGACGCCCCATTCCAGGCCGTAGATCGCCAGGAAATTCGCGTGCGCGGCGTTGAACGTGCTGGCCGCCTGCAGGCCGGACTGGTAGAGGTTGTGCGCCGTGGTCGGGCTGGCCGAGGTGTTGGTGCCGGTCGAGCCGTCGTACATGTGGTTGTGCTCGGACGTCATCAGGATGTCCAGGCCGTCGTTCAGGGCGTACTGGTAGGCATCCGACGGGCCATAGGCGCCGCTCTGCGGGTTCTGCGCGCCGACACAAGTGGAGAGCACGCCGCCCCCGTCGCTGTGGTTGGTCTGGCTGTGCAGGTTGCCGAAGTAGATGGTGTACGGCAGGCCGCCGGTGCTCGTCGCCGACATCGGCGACAGGGCCGTGGTGGTGCCGTTGTGCTGGCGCAGGGCCTGGAAGTGCGGCATGACGGGTGCAGCGACGGCGCCCACCAGCACGTCGTAGCGTTGCTCCTCGACCAGCTCCGGTGCCCGCTGTTGCGCCAGCGTCAGCGCCTGGCCGGGCAGGCCGCTGCCGATGCGCGCGACCGTGGCGCCGTCCAGCGCCACGGCGCGCAGCCGTACCGTGACATAGCCGCTGGGTACGGCCTGGCCGTTGCGGCCCAGCCCGTCCCAGAGCACCTTGGCCTGCGTGCTGCCGGTGCCGAGCGCGCTGTGTCCCCGCCACGCACGCAGCTCGCTGCCATCGTGGCCGAGCAGGGCGACCTCCCACGCCACCTGTGTTCCCGGCGTCGCCCCTGGATAGGAGAAGTGCATCGTCACGGGACGCGCGCCGGCGCTGCGGAACGGCACCTGCAGCGTGGCGTCGAATTCCTCGTGGTCGGGCAGACTGCCGGCGAATGCCGGAACGGCAACGACTGCGCAGGCGAGCAGCAAGCCGCCAGCGATCCTGGTTTTCCAGTTCATTGATTAGTGTCCCCGGTTGAGTGGGTCGAGCAAGAGCCCCCCGGCCATCGTCTCGACCCGCCATTTATCCCAGCGCCAGATGACAAGCATGGGACCGCCGGGGCACCAGTTTCTGACCGGGTGCTCAGAATCACCACGAGGTGGTCGAAGATTTTGCGGAGAGGCGTTCGAGCGGGAGGGTGCCCATCCGTTTTCCGGAATGCTCCCTTGCGGATGCGGATGCGGCTGGTTGATGCAACGTGCGGGGGCCTGCCTGGCGGCGGCAATCCCGGCCTCCATGCATCACCCGCGAGCCGTGCCGCGCATTGCTGCCAGACACGATCGGCAACGGCGACGGCGAGACGATCCGCGGGGTGGGTTTCACCGGGGTCTTCGAGCATCATGGACAAGGTCTTTCGCCGGGGCTGCACGCATGTCATCACGTTCCACCGTTGCTCCGCTCGCGCTCGCGGTCGGCATGCTGCTGGTCAGCATGGTCTCGTACCAGTGCGGCGCGTCGCTGGCCAAGCACCTGTTCCCGCTGGTCGGCGCGCAAGGCGCCACCGCCTACCGGCTGGGGCTCAGCGCGCTGCTCCTGCTGCTGTGGCGGCGGCCATGGCGCCACACTGGCCGGCGCGACTGGCGCGCGTTGTGGGGCTACGGCCTCGCGATGGGGGCGATGAACCTGGTGTTCTACCTGTCGCTGCGCACGATCCCGCTGGGCATCGCGGTGGCGCTGGAATTCACCGGGCCGCTGGCGCTGGCGCTGGCCGGCTCGCGCCGGTGGCTCGACTTCGTCTGGATCGCGTTGGTGGTGGCCGGGCTGGCGCTGTTGCTGCCGTTGCGCGGGCAGCTGCATGCGCTCGATCCGGCGGGCGTGATGTACGCGCTGGCGGCCGGCGCGGGCTGGGCCTTGTACATCGTGCTGGGGAAGAAGGCGGGCGCCACCCACGGCGCGGACGCAGTGACGCTGGGCACCTCGATCGGTGCCCTGCTGGCGATCCCGTTCGGCATCGCGCATGCCGGCAGCGCGCTGTTGTCGCCGGCGCTGCTGCCGTATGCGCTCGGCGTGGCCGTGCTCAGCTCGGCGCTGCCGTATTCGCTGGAGATGGTGGCGCTGACCCGCCTGCCGGCGCGCACGTTCAGCACCTTGCTGAGCCTGGAGCCGGCCATCGCGGCGGTCGCCGGCGTGGCGCTGCTGGGCGAACGGCTCAGCCTGCTGCAGTGGCTGGCCATCGCGACGATCATCGTGGCGGCGGCAGGTACCGCGCTGAGCGTGCAGCGGCCGGCGTTGGCGGAGCCGCTGGCGAACTGAGTGCCGCTGCAGCCGGCTCCTTTTGGCAAATGCCGGTGTGGTGGCGCGAGAACTGGCCGACTGCCGCAGCAGCGCTACGCACCTTGGACGGCGGCGAGGATGCGCCCCGCAAACTCCGAGAACATGTTGCGCAGGCTGGTCGCCTTTGACAGTGCCCGGTGCGTGTCCTTGCCGGTAGGGGTCAGCTCCAGCGCTGCCGCGCTGTAGAGCTGGCGTTCCACCAGTCGTTCGCAAAGGATTTGATACCTACGGGCGTACGAGGCGTCGCGGAACTCCTCGAATACGGGGAAGTGCGGCTCGTCGCAGCGTACGGACCGCATCGAGGCATCGCATTCTTCGAGCAGCATCAGCCACGCCAGAAATGGCGGGCGCGGATCCGACTGGATCACCGGGTTCAACAGTGCCGACGAGTATTCGCGCACTTCGCTCCGGCTTCTGGGCAGGCCGCCATAGGCGCCATGGTGGTGCGCCACCCAAAGATCGGCTGCCGATCCGATGACCTCTTCACTTCGGTTGTTGAAGTTGTTTCCGAAAGAACCGACCTGCGACTTGAACTCGAATACGCCGAGCAATCTCTTCTCGTGAACCACCAGCACGTCCCAGCTCTTGGTGGCGCGAAAGAAGCCGGGAAGTATCACCGCCGACTTGCGCACGTGCACGGCATCGCCAGCCAGACCGCAGTGCGTCACGACCGCACGCACGACTTCGATGAAGCCGTCCATGTTCTTGCCGCCAACGACCGCCGCACGACCGCCCTCATGCTCCGCGTTGAGGGAGCCGCTGTTGCGTGAATGCCAGAAAACGTGAACCGCATGGCGGGTGAGTTCGTCGAACGATGGGGGAAGCAGACTGATGGTCACTGGAGCGATCCTTTTCCCACGCGTGCGGCATCGGCGATCTGGCGCGTCCGCAGCGCTTCCGCGCTGCTCAGTCCGTACAGCTCGAATATGGGGGCGTCGACTTCGTCCTGGTCCTTCGTCGCGGCTGCGGCGATCAGGCGGTCGCGCATGCGCTCATCGACGTTGCGCCAACGGGGAAGGCGGATCCTGCGCAGATACTGCGCCTGGAATCGCAGGAAACCCCCGGCCATGCGTGTGCAATAGGTCGCCACCACCATCAACGTCAACGATGAACGGAGTACGGCTTGAAGCGCTCGCAGATCCCACTCGCCTGAAGTGATGAAGTAGAGGTTGTGGTGCGGGTAATAGCGACCTTCATCCATGACGAAGACACCTTCGCCCTTGATGTCCGGCACCAGCAGTTTCGGGGTTTCCAGCAGGCCCGGCTGGATGCGGTCGATCGTCCGGTACCAGCCGCCGGGGTTGCGCTGTGCGACGTGGCGCCCTGCCACGCTGTCGCGATGCGTGTCGAGGTAGTGCTTGAAGCGCGGGAAGGATTCGAGCGGAACCAGTTGCCCCGTTTCGTCGAACGGGTTCAGTACTGCCTTGCCGCCCCAGCGGATACTGCCGTCCACCAGGTCGCGGGCCATGACCAGCGGCAATTTGCGCTCTGCTTCGACCGGCAGGGCGTCCATGGCATCGATGAACACGCGATCGCAGCCGGTCGCCACGCCGATGCCGACCTTGCAGCCGGCCTGCTCGAGCGTCGGGAGTTCGTGCTCCATGCGACGAAGCAGCACGAGCCGGGGAATGTCGTCGAGCAGCAGCGGGGCAGGGCCCATGCTGTCCAGCTTGAATTCCGCGACGTGTTCGGAACCGTGAGCGTCGAGCAGGGCATCGACCAGCACGGGCAGTGACGTGGCAGCGCCGGCGGCAACGGCGCGGGTGGCCTGTCGGCCGGTGGATTCCGGGGCGGCGCGCTGGAAAATGGTGATAGCGGGATAGGCGATGACTTCCGAATGGAAGGCATCGGTGCTTTCCATGTCGATGAAATATTTCAGCCAGTAGCCGTTCGTGACCTTCTCGCGAAGCGGGCCGCCGTAGCGGTTCTTGAGCCAGCGATTGGCGCAGATATAGCCGAGCACGCCCTCGTCGCCAAGCAGGTCGAGAGCGTGTTCGAAAAACGGCACGTACAAGTCGGCGCGGTCGTAGAGCGTGTGGAAACGACGCCGGTATTCGTTCAGCAGTGCGGCGGGAATCCGTTCCTGGCGGACGTAGGGTGGATTGCCGACGACAAAGTCGAATGGTCCGTTCAGTGGCGCCAGCAGGAAGTCGTCGCGGATCAGCCACGACGCGCACAGCGCATCCGCATCGCGTGGGCTGAGGCCTTGTTGCCGGAGCAGGGCGACAAGCCGCTGGGCAGTCAGGTCGAATGTGGCCTGATGCAGTTCCACGGCGATGATTGCATCGCGCAATTCTTCCGGGGCTGTCGCCGGCGTGCCACCGTCGCGTACGAAAGCCGACCACAGGCGATGCACGACACGGAGCAAGAAGTCGCCGGCTCCAAACGAAGGCTCCAGCAACCGCAGCCGATGCAATGGCCGATCCGAACGGTAGCCGGCAAGGTCAAGGATGGCATCGACCACTTCCGGACGGGTGAAAACGGCACCGCGATCCGTTTCATCGTGCCGGGCCATGTGTGAGATGGCAGCCTCTATCTCAGGGGCTCTTGCGGCGTGATCGAAGAGGTCGAGCGAAAGATTCATGGATGCCATGGTGCCGAGGTGGCCAGGAGGTGTCCAGCGTGAATGGCAGCCGATCCACGCCCCTTCAACGAATACCGTTCCAGCCCTTGATTGACAAGGGTTTCAGTGTCCGCTGCCATCCTGCGTATTCACCGTCGCCTTGCGCTCCTGCTTGCCCCAGCCCACCGACGGTCCCTTGATGGCGGTCCAGACTGAGCGCACCACCACGTAGTACATCAGCTGGCGGTAGCCGAAGCGCTGCAGGACCAGCCACCACAGCAGGCTCCATTTCTCCTTCTTCTCCATCGCGAAGGCGAGCGCCGAGGCGCCCAGGTCGACCGCCATGAAGGCGGCGTAGAACGCCAGCATGCGCAGCAGGTTGGTGTCGTCGAACTGGGCGCGATGCTGCAGGTAGTCCATGCCGGTGCTGACGATCTGCCAGACCAGCACCAGGTCGACCAGCGGCGACACCACCGAGAACAGGATCTGGAACAACCACACCTGCGGCAAGGCCACCATGCCGAGCGCGCCGTAGCGCGGATTGAAGGTGGTGTCGCGGTGCTTCCACAGGCATTGCAAGGTGCCGTAGGCCCAGCGGAAACGCTGGCGGGCGAGGCCGCGGGCGGTATCGGGCGCTTCGGTCCAGGCGATCGCCTCGGCATCGAACAGGGTGTGGTAGCCGGCTTTCTGCACCGCGATGGTCAGGTCCTGGTCTTCGGCCAGGGTGTCGGCGGGGAAACCGCCGAGTCGCTCCAGCGCCTCGCGCCGCCAGGCGCCGACGGCGCCCGGCACCACGGTGATGGCGCCCAGTGCGGCCAGTGCGCGGCGTTCGAGATTCTGCGCGGTGATGTACTCCAGCGCCTGCCACAGCGTGATCAGGTTGATGCGGTTGCCGACCTTGGCGTTGCCGGCCACGGCGCCGACCTTAGGGTCGGCGAACCAGCGCACCAGCCGCGAGATGGTGTGCGGCTCGAACTGGGTGTCGGCGTCCAGCGCCACCACCACCGTGCCGTTCGATTCGCGCAGCGCGGTGTTGACGGCGTGCGCCTTGCCGCCGTTGGGGATGCTGATCAGCCGCACGCGCGGCTCGGCGGCGTAGTGCTCGCGCACCACTGTGGAAGTGCCGTCGGTGGAGCCGTCGTCGACCACGATCACCTCGAGATTGGCGTAGCGGCTCTTGAGGATGCGGCGGATCGAGCTGGCGATCACCTTCGCCTCGTTGTAGGCGGGGATCAGCACCGAGACCAGCGGCGGATCGTCCGGCAGGGTCGGCGGCGCGCGCCGGCGCTCCTGCCAGCGGTTGACCAGCGCCAGCACGCCGAGTAGCAGCAGGCGGGCCACGCCCAGCGCGATCGTGGTGGTCAGCAGCCAGTTGATCAGGTGGCCGAACCAGCCCAGCGCAAGGAACACCGAGCGGTCGGCCCAGCGCGACAGCGAGCCGGGCGGCAGTGGCGGCATGCTCTGCTCGCGGGTGAGCCCGGCCAGCTCGGACACGGTGACGAAGTCGTAGCCCCGCGCGCGCAGGCCGTCGATGATGCGCGGCAGCGCCGCGATGGTCTGCGAGCGCTCGCCGCCGGCGTCGTGCAGCAGCACCACCTGGCCGGTGCGCTCGGAGTTGCTGGCGGCGACCTGGCCCAGCACGTTGTCGACGATCTTGTCGACGCCCGGGCGTTGCCAGTCCTCCGAGTCGACGTGCAGACCGACCGAGATGTAGCCCATCTTCTGGGCGATCCCGATCGGCACCAGCTCGTCGGCGGTGGTCGGCTCGGCGTCGCCGAAGTAGGGTGCGCGGAACAGCCGCATCGAGCGGCCGGTGAGCGCCTCGAACAGGCGTTGGGTGGCGTTGAGCTCCAGCGACACGATGCCGGGCGGGGTGTCGCCGAGGTTGGGGTGGGTGAAGGTGTGGTTGCCGACGTCGTGGCCTTCGGCCACCTCGCGCTGCACCAGTTTCGGCGACATCTCGGCGCTGGCGCCGATGATGAAGAACGTCGCCGGCACGTGCTTCGCCTTGAGGATGTCGAGGATCTGCGGCGTCCACTGCGCGTCCGGGCCGTCGTCGAAGGTCAGCGCGATCTTGTGCGGCAGCGTGCCGGCGCGGCGGATCACGTAGGAACTGGGCAGCGCGCTGTAGTTTTCGTCGTCGATGCTGCCGTCGTTCTTGTCCACCTCGATGCTGCGCGCGCCGGGCGACGGCTGCGCGGCGATCTCCAGCACTTCGCCCTGGCCCTGGATGTCGATGTCCTCGCCCTGGCCGATCGTGCGCAGCGCGTCGGGTGCGGCGGCGCCGTAGGGGCGGCCCAGTACCGACCACACCGACGGGTCCTCCGAACCCAGCCGCCACAGCGAGTAGCCGTAGGGCCGGTAGTCGTCGGCGGCGTGGATCTGGTTGAAGGCGGTGACGCCGTCGAGGAACCAGACCTGGTGCGTGCTGCCATCGTCCTCGCCGTAGGAGAAAGTCGGGTTCTGCGTGTCCGGGTCGAACGTGATCACCGCCTGCGCGTCGCTGGCGCGGTCCATCGCGTCCTGGAAGGTCAGCGCCTCGGCGTTCTGCCCGTGCGACCAGTCGTAGCCGTAGCTACCGATCGCCACGATCACCTGGTTGGGGTCGAGCACCTTCATGCGCTGGTCGAGCGTGTCCTCGAACCAGTCCTGGGCGGCGACGCTGCCGGGGTCCTTGCCGGCCCAGTGCTGGTCGTAGGCCATCAGCAGTTCGAAATCCACGATGTCGGCGTAGCCGGCGTAATCCCAGTCGGCGTCGTCGAACGGCACCGACAGCACGATGCCCCAGCCGTGGGGATCGAACGCGTCGTTGAGCTCGCTGAGGAAGGCCTTCAGGTCCTTCTGCGAGGCGGCGGGCACGTCCTCGAAGTCGATGGTCACGCCCTGGAAGTGGTTGGCGTCGAGGAAGGCGACGATCTGCGCGATGCGCGCCTGGCGCACCGCCGGGTCGGCCAGCATGCGCGCCAGGCCGGGGCCGTCCCAGGCCATGTTCACCATGTTCTGCAGCAGCGGCAGGATCGGCGTGGACGGCTTCTGCGCGCGGATCAACTTCAGTGCCTTGGCATCGATGTCGGTGTGCAGCGCCATGTCCGGGCCGGAAACATGCATCCACGAGGGAATGACCCAGTCCAGCGTGGGCAAGGCGCGTTTCAGCGAGGGGTAGCTGCTTTCGTCCCAGTTGACGTAGAAGCCGATCGCCAGCGGCCGGCCGGCCGGCTTGTCCAGCGACGGCGGCGGCACGTGCGCGGATGTCTTGCCGGCGTGGGTGCGCGGCGGATGCAGCAGCTTCTGCCGGGCGCGGACCTCGGCGGCCAGCCGCGCCGCCGGCTTCAGCAGTTCGGGCGCCGCCGCCTTCACGTTGGCCAGCGCGTGCCGGGTACGGTTGTGCTCGCCGATATGCAGGCCGCTCATGCTGGGCCACACGAACAGGCTGGCCGCGCAGGCCACCACGAACAGCGTGCTGATCACCGCGGCGGCCAGCGCCAGCCGCGAGACATGGCTGGCCCGCCGGCCGGTGGGGTCGAAGAAGATCGGTTTCTTTTGCATGCTGGGGTCGGTTCGGCGAACGCTGTGTTGCGCGGCTCTGCGTGGGTCCCGGCGCCGTCTTGGCTGGGCGCGGCGCCGGGATGCGCAGTATCGCCGATGCGGAGCCTGCCACGCGGCTGACCGGCAAGGACGGTCAGCCGGCGTTGCCCATTCGCCGGTTCAGCCGATCACCGGTCCGGCCACCGGCTTGCTGAAGTCCTGCGGCGTCAGCGTCTGCGTCAGCCGGAACACGCCTTCGTGGATCTTGCGCGGCAGCACCACGTCGAGCACGGTGCTCTGGTGCGGGCCGAGCAGGGCGAACAGGTCGTCGCCGGCGGCGCTTCGGGCCAGCGCATGGTGGACCAGGCCGGCAAGGTCCACCGGCTGCACGCTGGCGCCGTAGGGCCGGTGGCTGGCGACGGTGGCACGCAGCGTCTTGCGGCTGTTGCGCGGGTCGGCCACGCGGTCGTCGCCGGCGAGCAGGCTGTGGTCGAGGAACAGCGAGATGGTGGTGCGCTGTTTCGAGTTGGCCTGGCGGTCGAGCAGGAAACCGTCCGGCAGCAGGTCGGGGCTGGCCTGGCTGCCTGCGGTGAGCAGGAAACCGGCGCCGCTCAGCGGTTCGCCGGCTTCGTCGGCGAGCCGCACGATCAGCAGGCTGCGCGGGTCGTGGATGTGCACGCGCGGGGCGAACGGTCCGGCCGGCTCCAGTTCCACCTTGTCGGCGTCGCGCGCGGCGTTCTCGCGCTCGAAAACGTCGCACAGGCTCTCGTAGTCGTCGGCGCTTCGTACCCCGAGGCAGCGCAGGATCGCCTGCACGGTGGCTGGTGCGGCGCTGGCCATGATGCCGCGCTCGTCGCCGGAATGGGCTGCGCCGGCGATCAGCTTGAACGCGCAGCGCGGGCCGCGGCTGAGGGTAAGTGCCAGCATGTCGAGGCCGCCGGCGCTGGTGGCCTGCGGCGACAGCACGGCGTGATGGGCGTTGAGGTTGGCGGCGGCGATGCGCACCACGCCGTCAGAACCGTCCTCGCCGGTGTAGCTGTTGAGGTGGTCGTACAACTGGCGGTCGGGGCGGTCGCCGGTCAGCACGAACAGGAATTGCCCGCGCTTCACCGGGTCGTCGCTGTGGATGTAGTCGAGGTTGAGCGACAGCGATGCGGCACTGCCCAGTTCCAGCCAGTCGAGGATGCGCTGCCCCGGCTCCACGCCGCCGAACCAGGCCTTCAACCGGCCAAGCAGGCCCTTGCCCAGTTGCGCCAGCGCCGAGCCGAAGTTCGCCGGCGCCAGCATCACCAGGTGGCTGAGCTTGATCGTGCTGTAGGTGGCCGGCTTGTCGCGCTGTGCGCGCAGCCATTCGCGTACCACCGGGCCGCCAGTGGAATGGGTGATGCAGGCGAAGCTGGCGTCGAGCAGGTGCAGGTCGCGCAGGGCGTGGTCGAACGCGCGCACCAGGTCGGGCATGGTCACCGCGTCGTCGAAGCTCACGTATTCGGACAGCCAGAGGTCGGCCAGGGTCAGCGTGAGGCCGGCGGCGGACGCCTGCTGCTGCAGCTGCCGTGGCAGCTGGCCGTAGGTGGAGGTGTTGGTGACGCTCCAGCCGTGGACGAAGACGAGGGTGGTCATGGCTCAGCTCCGGTGCAGTGGTCCGGTCCGACGAACGCGAGCGGCTCGTGCCCGCGCGGCGCATCGGCATAATGGCACCCGTGCCCCGTCATCTCCACCGGCCTTGCCCATGACCCTGAACGTGTTGCTGATCCTGATCGCGCTGGCCGTGGTGCTGTCGCGCCTGAAGTGGCGCCGCTGCAGCCGCGTGCTGCTGGGATCGGCGCTGATCCTGCTGCTGGCGGTCGGCTGCGGGCCGGTGCCGCGCTGGCTGCTGGCGCAGCTGCAATCGGGCCAGGCGACGACCGCATCGATCGACTGGGGCCAACGCAACGCGATCGTGTTGCTGGGCGCCGGCACCGTGCGCGTGGCCGGCAGCGGCGAGGTCGAGCCCAGCCTGTTCGCCTACGGGCGCATCGGCAAGGCGGCACAGCTGTACCGCGCATGCCGGCAGGCCGGGCGCGAGTGCAGGATCGAGGTGAGTGGCGGCGACGCGCGCGGACTCGGTCGGCCCGAGGCAATCGTCTATGCCGGCGATCTGCAGCGGCTCGGCGTGGATGCCGCCGACCTGCTGCTGGAGTCGCGCAGCATGAATACCTGGCAGAACGCGCAGTTCAGCGGCCCGCTGCTGCAGGCGTACGGTGCCGACCGCGTGCTGCTGGTGTCGTCCGGCTTCCACCTGCGCCGCGGCACGCTGTACTTCGCCCACTTCGGCATCCATGCCGTGCCGGTGCCGGCCGATCACGTCGACGGCGTGCGTTCCTGGCTGCCGCTGTCGTACAACTTTGCCATGGCCGACCTGGCCCTGCACGAGTACGCCGGCATCGTGCGCTACCACGTGTACGACGCGATGGGTTGGAACGTGCAGGCGACGAAACCTGGCGCGCTGTAGGGCGGGCACTGCCCGCCGGCTCTTTGGGGCGATGGATCGACGGGCATTGCCCGCCTTCGTGGCTGGTACGACGCGGCGGGCGGGGGGATGCAGCACGCTCCCGCAATCAGGACTCGCGCATCACCATCAGGCGGGTCTCGCTCATGTCCTCGATCGCGTAGCGCACGCCCTCGCGGCCCAGGCCGGACAGTTTCACGCCGCCGTACGGCATGTTGTCCACGCGGAAGCTGGGAATGTCGTTGACGATCACGCCGCCCTGTTCCAGTTCGTTCCATGCGCGCATCGCGTGGGCGAGGCTGTCGGTGAAGATGCCGGCCTGCAGGCCGTAGTCGGAATCGTTGACCATCGCGATCGCCTCGTCGAACCGCCGGAACGGGGCGAGCAGGGCGAACGGGCCGAACGCCTCCATGCGATTCGCCTTGGCGTCGGCGGGCACGTTTTCCATCAGGGTGGCGTCGAGCATGTTGCCATGGCGCTTGCCGCCGCAGAGGATCCTGCCGCCGGCCTGCTTCGCCTCCAGGATCCAGCCGTGCAGGCGCTCGGCGGCGGCCTCGTCGATCATCGGGCCGAGGAACACGCTCCTGTCTTTCGGGTCGCCGGCCTTGAGCTTCTTCGTGGCGGCGACCAGCTTGCGCTTCAGCGCATCGTAGATGTCGGCATGCGCGTAGATGCGCTGCACGCCGATGCAGCTTTGGCCGGACTGGTAGAACGCGCCGAACACCAGCCGCTGCACGACGTGGTCGAGCTTGCCGTCCTGGTCGGCGTCGACGATGCACGCCGCGTTGCCGCCCAGCTCCAGCGTCACCTTCTTGTGCCGGGCGCGCGCCTTCAGCGCCCAGCCGACCTGCCCGCCGGTGAACGAGAGCAGCTTGAAGCGCGGGTCCTCCACCAGCGGTGCGGCGTGCGCGCCATCCAGGGTGAGGATGGAGAACGCGCCCTTCGGCAGGTCGGTCTCGGCCAGCACCTCGCCGATGATCAGCGCGCCGATCGGGGTCTTCTCCGACGGCTTCAGCACGAACGGGCAGCCGGCGGCGATCGCCGGCGCCACCTTGTGCGCTACCAGATTCAGCGGAAAGTTGAATGGCGTGATGAACGACACCGGCCCCAGCGGCACGCGCCTGGTGTAGCCGTGATAGCCGTCCAGACGGCTGGCCAGTTCCAGGTTGATCGTCTCACCGTTGATGCGCACCGCCTCCTCGGCGGCGATGCGGAACGTCTCGATCAGCCGCGTCACTTCGCCGGCGGCATCCTTGATCGGCTTGCCCGCCTCGATGCACAGCGCCTCGGCCAGCTCGTCGCGGCGCTCGGCGAAGCGCGCCGCGCAATACTGCAGCACCGTCTGCCGCGCCCACGGCTTGAACTCGCGCATCGGCTTCGCGGCATTCACTGCGGCGGCGATGGCCTTCTCGACGGCCTTGGCATCGGGCACGGCGACTCGGGTGGCCAGCCTGCCACTGTACTTGTCGCGCACCTCTAGCATCGTCTTCGACGCCTGCGGGCGGTTGGCGAGGTAGTAGGGGTAGCTCTTGTTCAACATGGCGCTTGCCTGCGGCTGCGATCCGGCAAGCATAGGGCGTCGTGGCGTTCAGGGCTCGTGAGCTGCCGCCATCCATCATTGCGCTAACGGGCTAGACCCGTTCATTCTGACCAACGATCAAAGCGGGGTCAGGCGCACTTACCCGCGTGACTTCGCAGGCCGACACTCCTCCACCCGCAACCCCAGCTCCCCGTCCACCAAGCGCGCCCGCAGCGCGTTGCCGGGCTCAACACCCTGCACCGAACGCAGCACCTGGCCGTCGGCGTCGAACAGAATGGCGTAGCCGCGTTCCAGCGTGGCCAGCGGGCTGACCGCGTGCAGCGCATGGCCGGCGTGGCGCAGCGTGGTCTGCCGGCGTTCGAGGATTTGCGCGATCGCGCGGTGCAGGCGCAGCTGTTGTTCGTTCAGCCGGCGGGTAAGCAGCGGCAGTCGCGTGCGCGGGTGTTGCGCCAGCAGGCGTGCGTGCAGGCGGTCGAGGCGCGCGCGGCGTTGGTGCTGCGCTTCGCGTAGCACGCTGGCCAGGCGCAGGCGCAGGTGCTGCAGCCGTTCGCGGTCGCGTTGCAGGCGTGCCTGCGGGCGTTGCGCCTGCAACCGCGCCAGCAGATGGTCGACGCGTTGCGACTGCGCCTGCAGCCGGCGTTGCAGCAAGGTGGCCAGGCGCTGCTGCAGCTGCCGCAGGTGGCGATCGACCGCCACCGCGTCGGGCACCAGCAGCTCGGCGGCGGCCGATGGCGTGGGCGCGCGCAGGTCGGCGACGAAGTCGGCGATGCTGAAGTCGATCTCGTGGCCCACCGCGGAAACCACCGGCACCGCGCTGGCGTGGATCGCGCGCGCCACCGCTTCCTCGTTGAACGCCCACAGGTCTTCCAGCGAGCCGCCGCCGCGGGTCAGCAACAGCACGTCGTAGCGTGCGCTGGCCGATGTCTTGCGCAGCATCGCCACGATCGCCGGCGGCGCCTCGCGACCCTGCACCGGCACCGGCAGCACTTCGACCTCGGCCAGCGGCCAGCGCCGCCCCAGCACGCTCAGTACGTCGCGCACGGCAGCGCCGGTGGCCGAGGTGATCACGCCGATGCGCCGTGCGTAGACGGGCAGGGCACGCTTGCGCGCCGGGTCGAACAGGCCTTCGGCGTCGAGCCTGGCCTTGAGTTGCTCGAACTCGCGCTGCAGCGCGCCTTCGCCGGCCGGTTCCATGTATTCCGCGACCAGCTGGAACTCGCCGCGCGGCTCGTACAGGCCGACCCTGGCACGCAGCAGCACCTGCATGCCGTCGACCGGGCGGAAGCGCAGCGCGGATGCCTTCATCCTGAACATGGCGCAACGCACCTGGGCGCCGCTGTCCTTCAGGGTGAAGTACAGATGACCCGATGCGGGCTTGGCCACGTTCGAAAGCTCGCCCTCGATCCACACCAGCGGCAGCGCGTCGCCCAGCAGGTCGCGCACCAGCCGGTTGAGCGAGCTGGGGGTCAGCACGTGGCGTGGCGTGGTGTCGTCGAACGGCGCGGACATAAGGGCGCGAGCCTAACATGCGCGTCGTATCAAGTTGTGAGAAAACATCCGCTTGACACGGGAAGCGCAGGGAAAGCCTCAAGAAGCAAGGCGGCCTCAGTCGTCGCCTGCGTCGCGCCGTTCGCGCCAGCGGCGCCTGCGCACACGCCAGCTGCGGATGGCCAGGTTCAGCGCAAACCAGGCGGCGAGGGCGCCGAAGGGCCAGCCGATCCACGCCGGCCACACGAAGGCGACCGCCGCCAGCACGACGAGCACGAGCGTACCGATCGCCAGCGGCGCGCCGCCAGTGTCGTCGAGCACGCGCCGGTTGGCCAGCGCGGCACCGACGCTGTTGGCGATGCGCAGCGCGCCGGCGGCGGCACGGCCGGAGCTGCCGCCGGCATGGCGCACGTGCGGCGGCCGCGCCTCGCGGCGGCGCACCCGCTCACGGCCGCCGCTGCCGCGCCGGCGGCGACGCGAGGCCAGCACGATCTCGGTGGCATTGCCCAGATCCTGTTCGTATTGCGCGGCGAGCTGGCCGGCGAAGCCCGCGTCCTCGACCGCCACGTCCAGTTCGCGGTTGCCGAGCCAGCTGGCGATGTTGAGGTTGGACGAGCCGACCCGCGCCCACTGCCCGTCGGCGACCGCGGTCTTGGCGTGCAGCATCGAGCCGTTCCATTCGAACACGCGAATGCCGGCCTTCAGCAGCGGCCGATAGCCCGAGCGCGACACACCGGCCACGATCGGGATGTCGCTGCTGCCGGGCACCAGCAGGCGCACGTCCACGCCATCGCGCGCGGCGGCGACCAGCGCCTGCACGTACGGCGCGAGGCCCACGAAATAGGCGTCGGTGAGCCACAGCGTCTTGCGTGCCATCGCCGCGATCAGCTGGTCGAGCCGGTACGTCCCGGCGGTGGAGGGCTGGGTGGCGATCAGCCGCAACGACACGTTGCCGGCCGGCACGGCTGGCTCTGCCGCGGCGGCGAGTTGACGCAGTGCCACACCGGTCTCGCCCCAGCTCTGCGCGAACGCGGCTTCCAGCTCGGCCACTGCCGGGCCACGCAGGGCCACACCGGTGTCGCGCCATGGCGGCACGCCGCGTGCCGGGTCGCCCAGCCACTTCGCGCTGATGCACACGCCGGACAGGAAACCGAGCACGCCGTCGACCACCAGCAGCTTGCGATGGTCGCGGCTGACCCAGCCCAGCGGCTCGCCCAGTTGCAGCGGATTGAACACACGCACCTCGCCCCCGGCCGCGCGCAGCGGCGCCCAGAACGCACCGCGCGACTGGCCGAGGCAACCGAGCCAGTCGACCACCACGGCGACGAACACGCCCGCCTGGGCACGTTCGACCAGCGCATCGCGGAAGGCGCGTCCGACCTCGTCGTCGCGGATGATGTAGTTCTCCAGCAGCACGCGCTGGCGTGCGCCGCAGATGGCCGCCAGCCAGGCTTCGTAATGGGCGACGGCATCGATCAGCAGGTCCACCGCGTTGCCATTGAGCAGCGGTGCGCCGGCGGCGCGGCTCAGCGCCTGTTCGGCCAGCAGGCGGCTCGGGGTGGCGGGGATCAGTGGCGTGGGCATGGCCCGAGTGTAGGCGATGGCTTGTCGGCGCGCCGACGTCGTGGGGCTTCTGGCATGATCGCGTGCATGCCAATCGAGCATCGCTACGCCGACACCGATGCCTGCGCGCGCGATCTTGCGGACGGACTCGGTCCGCACCTGCGCATCGCCGCGCCGCTGGGCCTGGGCAAACCGCATGGCTTGCTCAACGCGCTGTATCGACTGGTCGCGGCCGATACCGGGCGCTCGATGCGCCTGTACACCGCACTGTCGCTGACCCGGCCGCAGCCGATGCCGGGGCTGGAGCAGCGTTTCCTCGGGCCTTTCCTTGAGCGCCACTTCGGCGCCGACGCGGTCGATCCGCACTACGCGCTGGACCAGGCGCGCGGCGCGCTGCCGGCGAACGTCGAGGTGCACGAGTTCTACCTGCAGTCCGGCGCGCTGCTGCGTTCGGCCAGCGCCCAGCGCAGCTACATCAGCCAGAACTACACCCACGTGGCGCGCGACCTCGCGTTGCAGGACATCAACCTGCTGGTGCAGCTGGTGGCGCGGCGCGAGGGCCCGGACGGCGTGCACTACAGCCTGTCGTGCAATCCGGACCTGACCCTGGATCTGCTGCGCCGGCTGCAGTCGAGCGGACGGCCGCGGCCGCTGTGCGTGGCGGTGGTGCATCCGGAGTTGCCGTACCTGGGCGGCGACGCCGAAGTGGCCGAAGCGTACTTCGACGTGGAGCTGCGCCCGGCCACGTCGCCACCGCTGTTTGCGCTGCCGCGCTCGCCGGTGGGCCTGGCCGAGTACGCGCTGGGCCTGCACGCCAGCGCGCTGGTCAGGGACGGCGGTTGCCTGCAGATCGGCATCGGCGCGCTGTCCGACGCGCTGGTCAAGGCGCTGCTGTTGCGTCAGCACGACAACACCCGCTGGCGCCAGGCGCTGGCGGCGCTGGATCCGGCCGGCGCCACCCGGGTGCTGGCGGAGCAGCAGGGCGGCCTGGCGCCGTTCGAGGCCGGCTTGTACGGCGCCAGCGAGATGGTGATGGACGGCTTCATGCACCTGCAACGCGGCGGCATCCTGAAGCGGCGCAGCTGGGACAACCTGGCGCTGGAGCGCGCGGCGGCGGCAGGTCGCCTGAACCCGGCCACGCCGGGCGGGCACTATCTGCGCGGCGCGTTCTTCCTCGGTTCGCGCGAACTGTACGCGTGGCTGGCCGCCACCGAAGCGGCCGATCCGGACGCGATCGACATGTGCGCGGTCTCCAACGTCAACCAGCTGTACGGCGAGCACCAGGCATTGGCGATGCTGCAGCGGCGCGGCGCGCGTTTCTTCAACACCTGCATGATGGCGACCGTGCTCGGCGCGGCGGTCTCCGACACGCTGGAGGACGGCGCCGTGGTCAGCGGCGTCGGCGGCCAGTACAACTTCGTGGCGATGGCGCACGAGCTGCCTGACGCACGCTCGGCGCTGCTGCTGCGCGCCACCCGCGAGAGCCGCGGCGGGATCGGGAGCAACATCCGCTGGAACTACGGCCAGACCACCATTGCGCGCCACCTGCGCGACATCGTCGTCACCGAGTACGGCATCGCCGACCTGCGCGGCAAGAGCGACGGCGAGTGCGTCGAGGCGATGCTGTCGATCGCCGATGCGCGCTTCCTCGACGCGCTGTGCGCGCAGGCGAAGGCGCACGGCAAGCTGGCCGCGGATTTCGTGGTGCCGGAAGCCTGGCGTCGCCATCGCCCGGAGCATCTGCACGAGGCGTTGGCGCCGCTGCGGCACGAGGGCGTGCTGCCGGCGTTTCCGTTCGGCAGCGATTTCACCGAGGTCGAACAGCGCCTGTTGCCGGCACTGGAATGGCTGAAAGCCTGCAGCGGTCACTGGCGCGGCAGGTGGCGCTTGCTGGGTGCCGTGGTTCGCCCGGGCGACGTCGTGGATGGCGAGAGCGAGGCGCTGGCACGGATGGGCCTGGATGCGCCGGCGAGCTGGTCCGGGCGCGCGCAGCGACGCTTGCTGCAGACTGCCCTGCGCCGCCAACGGTAGAGGGCCGCCGGCGGGCGCCTACGGCGGTTCGGTGGGGTCGTGCTGCGGGGTTTCCGCAGGCGGCGCCGGCTCGGGCGGATCGTCCATCAACGGCAGCTGCGCGGGGCTGTCCAGGTCGTCGAACTGCTGGTGGTTGACTGCCCAGAAGAACAGCCATACCGCGACGATCACCACCAGCAGGGTGACCGGGATCAGCACCAGCAGGATGTTCATGCGCGCAGCTCGCGCGGGCGGGCTGCCGGGCCGGACGCGCCGGAGCGGCCTGCTGCCGTGTCGCCGCCGACGCGCAACGCGTTGAGTATCACCGCCAGCGAACTCAGCGACATGCCGATGCCGGCCAGCCACGGCGGCACCAAGCCGAGCGCGGCGAATGGCACGGCACACAGGTTGTACAGCAGCGACCAGCGCCGGCTCTGCGCCATCAGCTGCCGCGACTGGCGGGCGATCGCGCGGGCGTCGGCGAGGCTGCCCAGGTGGCCGTCCAGCAGCAGCAGGTCGGCATGCGCCTGGGCCAGCTCGGTGCCCGAGGCCAGCGCGGCGGAGACGTCGGCGCCGGCCAGTACCGGGGCGTCGTTGCTGCCGTCGCCCACGGCCAGGGTGGTGTGGCCGTGCTCGCGCGCGGCCTGCAGCCGCTCGAGCTTGGCGGCGGGCGACTGCCGCGCATGCCAGTCGCCGATGTCCAGGCGGGCGGCGAGCGTGGCGACGCGGGGGGCGCTGTCGCCGCTGGCGATCGCGACGGCGATGCCGTCGGCGCGCAACGCGTCGAGCATGCGGCGGGCGTCGGCACGCGGTTGTTCGTCGAGATGGAACGTGGCGATGGCACCTTGCGCATCGGCCAGCAGCAGCGTGTCGGTCACCACCGATGGCGCCGTCTGGCCGGCGAGCGCCAGTGCGAAGTCGGCGCGGCCCAGGCGCAGTTCGCGGCCGTCGATGTCGCCGCTGATGCCGGCGCCGGCATGGACCTGTACCGACTGCGCCTGCAGCGACAGCGCCTGCTGGCGCGCTGCGTCGGCGAGTGCGCGCGCCAGCGGGTGCGAGCTTTCGTGGGCCAGCGCGGCGGCCAGCTGCAGGACGCGGTCGGGCGTGTCGCCGCGCAGGGGTTCGACCGCACGGCGGTCGAGCTGCGGCACGCTGAGCGTGCCGGTCTTGTCGAACAGCGCATAGTCGACCGTGGCCAGCGTGTCCAACGCCTTGCCGTCGGTGACCAGCACGCCGCGGCCGGCCAGCACGCCGAGTGCACGGGTCAGCGTGGCCGGGCCGGCCAGCGCAAACGCGCAGGGGCAGGCCACCACCAGCACGGCGACCGCGGCCTCGAACGCGCGGCCGGGATCGAGCAGCAGCCAGCCCAGTGCGGTCAGCGCGGTGAGCACCAGCACGCGGGCGACGAAGCGGCCGACTTCGCGATCGCTGGGGGCGATCAGCGAACGCGCATGCCGCGCGCGGCTCGCCAGGGCGCCGAGTCGCGCCGCCACGGTGGTGGCGCCGCTGTGCTCCACGCGCAGCTCGGCCGGCCCGGACAGCAGCACGCTGCCGGCGACCAGCCGCTCGCCGCGCAGCCGCTGCAGCGGGCGCGACTCGCCCGACAGCAGCGCCTCGTCCACCTGCGCGCCGGCGCTTTCCAGCACGCCGTCCGCCGGCACGGTGCCGCCTTCGGCGACGTGCACGCGGTCGCCGGACAGCAGGGCGATCGCGGCCACCGTCTCCAGCTCGCCGTCGGCACGGCGTCTCTGCGCCAGCAGCGGGGTGGCGTCGATCGCGGCATCGCCGAGCGCGCCGCTGCGATGGCGCGAGCGCAGTTCCACGTAGCGCCCGCCGAGCAGCAGGAACACGAACATGGTCACCGAGTCGAAATAGATCTCGCCGCTGCCGCGCAGCGTGTTGAACGTGCTGGCCAGGAACACCAGCGCCACCGCCAGCGCCACCGGCAAGTTGATGCCGAGCCGGCGCTGGCCCAGTTCGCGCACGGCGCCGCGGAAGAACGGCAGCGCCGAATAGAACACCACCGGCAGGCTGGTCAGCAGGCCGAGCCAGCGGAACAGGTTGCGCGTGCTGAAGTCGACGAAATCGACCACGCCGATGTAGATCACGAACGCGTAGGTCATCACCTGCATCGAGCACATGCCGGCGACCAGCAGGCGCTTCAGCGCATCGTGCTGTTCCTGCGCCCGGGCGTCGTCGATGCTGTCTTGCTGCAGCGGCTGCGCCGGGCAGCCGGCGATGGCGAAGTTGTCGAGCAGGCTAGGCAGCGATGTGCGTTGCACGTCCCACACCACCCGCACGCGCTGTGCCGGCCGGTCGATGGCCACGCGCCGCACGCCGGGCAACGCGCGAATGCGCTGCTCCAGCCACAGCACCTGGCGTGCGTCGTTCAGGGGTTCGACCCGCAAGGCGACCTCGCTGCAGCCGTCGCGGCGCACGCGCAGCACCTGCGCGGCGAGTTGCGGGTGGGCCCAGGCCGCGTAGGCGTTCATCGTGGCCGATCGGTCGGCGGCCGCTGCTGCGGCGGGCTGGTGCTGCTGTGTGCGCTGACCGGCACGCCGAACACGGTGTGCGAAGTACTCAGCGGCGTGTCGGCGTGGTTCGCGCCGAGCACGATGATCCACACGCAGCCGGCCAGCGACGCTACGAAGACGAACACGCCCAGCCACAGCACCGGCTGGCGATACCAGGCGGATGCGGTGCGGGCAGTGCGGTCAGGGCTTGTCGCCATCGGGCTGGTGCGACAGGTGGTACACGTAGGCCGCGAGCACGCGGATCTGGTCGTCGGACAGGCGCGGGTTCCACGCCGGCATGCGGCCCTGGCGGCCCTCGCCGATGGTCTTCTCGATGTCGGCCACGCTGCCGCCGTGCAGCCAGATGTGGTCGGTGAGGTTTGGCGCACCGAGCGCCTGGTTGCCCTTGCCGTCGGCGCCGTGGCAGGCCGCGCAGGTGGCAAACAGCGGCTGGCCGGCCGCGGCCCTGGCGGCGTCGTGCGGCGAGCCGGACAGGCTCAGCACGTACTGCGCCAGATTCTTCACGTTGTCCGCGCCCAGGCTGGCCCACGGCGGCATCACGCCGCTGCGGCCATCGTGGATCGAGGTGGTGATGTCGTTGCCGCTGCCGCCGTACAGCCAGTCGTCGTCGCTGAGGTCGGGCGCGCCGAGCGTCATGTTGCCCTTCGCGCTGCGCTGGTGGCAGGCCGCGCAGTTGTCCTCGAACAGTACCTTGCCCATCTGCAGCGCGGCGGGGTCGTTGGCCAGTTGCTCCACCGGATACAGCTTGAAGCGCTCGGTCAGCGAGGCACGCCGGGCATCGTTGGCGGCCACGGCGTTCGCCAGCTCGCCGTGCGAGGTCCAGCCCAGTACGCCCCTGAAATTGCCGAAGCCGGGGAACAGCGCCAGGTAGATGAAGCCGGCCACGAACATCGCGCCGGAAAGCAGCACCCACCACAGCGGCAGCGGACGCACGCCCTCGCGCAGCACGCCATGGGCCCAGACGTGGCCGCTGGTGCCGTCGGGCAGGGTGGGGATCTTCGCGCGCGGTCCCCACAGGTACAGGAAGAAGGTGGTGCCCATGTTGAGCACTACCAGGAACATCACCCAAAACGACCATCCCGTGCTCATGGGCGATCCTCCCTGTTGTCGAAAGCGGCTTCGTCTTCCATCGGCAGGTGCGCCATGCGGTCGAACGTGGACTTGTGGTATCTGCGCCAGGCCCAGATCCAGATGCCGATGAAGCTGAACATCATCAGCAGGATGAGCACGCCGGCGAGGTGGCCCCAGACCGGGTTCATCGGCGTCATGGCGTGCCTCCCGTGTCCGCCGATGCGGTGGCCGTGGCGCCCGCCGCATCGGGCTCGTTCTTGATGCCCAGGCCCTGCAGGTACGCGATCAGTGCGTCCATCTCGGTCTTGCCTTCCACCGCGGCGGGCGCGCCGGCGATGTCCGCGTCGCTGTACGGATCGCCGAGCTTGCGCAGGGTGCGCATGCGCGCCTGGATGTCGGCGGCATCGAGCTTCTTGCCGGCCAGCCACGGGTAGGCCGGCATGTTCGACTGCGCCACCACGCTGCGCGGGTTCATCAGGTGCATGCGCTGCCAGTCATCGGAGTACTTGCCGCCGACGCGGGCGAGATCCGGGCCGGTGCGCTTGGAACCCCACTGGAACGGGCGGTCGTAGACCGATTCGGCGGCGGTGGAGAAGTGGCCGTAGCGTTCGGTCTCGAAGCGCAGCGCGCGAATCATCTGCGAGTGGCACAGGTAGCAGCCCTCGCGCACGTAGACGTCCTTGCCGGCCAGTCGCAGCGGGTCGTACGGATGCACGTTCGGCGGCGCCTTCAGCGCATGCGCCTCGACGAACAGCGGGGTGATTTCGGCCAGTCCGCCCAGCGACACCATGATCGCGATGCCGATGCCGAGCAGGCCGGCGTGTTTCTCGATTGCTTCGAAATGCTTGTAGGCCATGGTGTGAGCTCTACTTGAAGAGTGCGGCCATGGATGGCCGCTGTTGGATTTGCCGGGCCGGCTTGCCGCCACGCAAGAGGGATTTGATTGAAGCGGCGATCATGGACGAGCGCATCAATCGGCTCCCTCAACCGGCGGCAGGCAGCGGTGCCGGCACCTGGTGCGGCACGGGTTCGGGTACCGGCACCGGAATCGGCTTGATCAGCCGCGCGCGGGCATCGGCCGCGGTATGCCACAGGTTCCACGCCATGACCCACATGCCGGACAGGATCAGCACGCCGCCCAGCCAGCGGATCACGTACATCGGCTTGATCGCGATCAGGCTGTCCAGGAAGCCGTAGGTGAGCGCGCCGTCTGGCTGGGTGGCGCGCCACATGTGGCCTTCCACGCCACCGGCGGTCCACATCGCACCCACGTACAGCAAGGTGCCCAGGATGTGCAGCCAGAAATGCACCTCCATGCCCTTGTGCGAATACATCTCCGGGCGGCCCAGCGCGCGCGGCGCCATCGCATACAGCGAGCCGATGGTGATCATCGCCACCCAGCCCAGCGAACCGGAGTGCACGTGGGCGATGGTCCAGTCGGTGTAGTGGGTGAACTGGTTCACCGTCTTGATCGCCATCATCGAGCCTTCGAAGGTCGAGGCGGCGTAGAACACCAGCGACATCACCATGAACTTGGCGGCCGGGTCGGTCTTCAGCTTGTGCCAGGAGCCGTTGAAGGTGAGCAGGCCGTTCGCCGCCGAGCCCCAGCTCGGCATCAGCAGCACCAGCGAGAACGCCATGCCGACCGATTGCACCCAGTCCGGCAGCGCGGTGTACATCAGGTGGTGCGCGCCGGCCCACATGTAGACCGAGATCAGCGCCCAGAAATTGACGATCGAGAAGCGGTAGCTCCACAGCGGCTGCTGCGCCTGGCGCGGCACGAAGTAGTACATCATGCCGAGGAAGCCGGCGGTCAGGAAGAACGCCACCGCGTTGTGGCCATACCACCATTGCACCATCGCGTCGACCACGCCCGAATAGATCGGATAGGACTTGAACAGCGACACCGGCAGCGCGAGATTGTTGACGATGTGCAGCAGGCCCACCGCGATGATGAATGCGCCGTAGTACCAGTTCGCCACATAGATGTGCTTGATGCGCCGGCGCGCCAACGAGCCGAAGAACACCACGCCGAAGCTGACCCAGACGATCGCGATCAGGATGTCGATGATCCATTCCGGCTCGGCGTACTCCTTGCTCTGGGTCATGCCCAGCGGCATCGAGACCATCGACAGCACGCAGACCAGTTGCCAGCCCCAGAAGGTGAAGGCGGCCAGCTTCCTGAACGCCAGTCGCGCGTGGCCGGTGCGCTGCACCACGTAATAGCAGGTGCCCATCAGCGCCGAGCCGCCGAACGCGAAGATCACGCCGAACGTGTGGTCGGGGCGGATCCGGCTGAAGGTCAGCCAGGGGATCTCGAAATTCAGTGCCGGCCACATCAGTTCGGCGGCGGCATACACGCCGACCGACATGCCGATGATGCCCCATACCGCCGCGGCCAGCAGGAACTGGCGCACGACCTTGTCGTTGTAATACTCGGTGTTCGGCATGGACGCCCCCGTGAAGATAGCTGCGTATTTTGGCGCGAAGCATGTAACGTCGTCATGACTTCGATCAAGCGCCTGCGGCAATTCGTCCTTCGCCGGCGGCCAGTATGCACCGCGCCGGCCCGGCCGACGCCTGGCCCGCTGGCGGCAGGTGCGTCGGGTCGCCAAGCGTGATGCGCGGAGCGTTTTCCTGCTTGCCGGCGCCGGCGCGATCGGGCTTCCGGCGGGAAACGGTGGTCGATCGGGTATTCTTGGCGTCGTCGTCGCGGGCCATCGCGACCTTGAGCACATCCGGTTGATTCCATGAGCGAGTTCGTTCCGCAGAAACCGCATCCGGCCGCCCCGGCGCCGCGCCGGCCCAGCGTGGCCGTGCAGATCGGCAAGGTGACGGTGGGCGGCGGCGCGCCGGTGGTGGTGCAGTCGATGACCAACACCGACACCGAGGACCCGGCCAGCACCGCGAAACAGGTCGCCGAGCTGGCCCGCGCCGGTTCCGAGCTGGTGCGCATCACGGTCAACACGCCGGCCGCCGCCGCCGCAGTGCCGCGGATTGCCGAGCGGCTGGCGATGATGGGGGTGGAGGTGCCGATCGTGGGCGACTTCCACTACAACGGCCACCAGCTGCTGGAACGCGAGCCGGCCTGCGCCGAGGTGCTGGCGAAGTACCGCATCAACCCCGGCAACGTCGGCTTCGGCAAGAAGAAGGACAGCCAGTTCGGCGCGATCATCGAGAAGGCGATCCAGTACGGCAAGCCGGTGCGCATCGGCGCCAACTGGGGCTCGCTGGACCAGGGCATGCTCACCGCGCTGATGGACGAGAACGCGCGCCGCGCCGAGCCGTGGGACGCCAGCCACGTGGCGCGCGAGGCGCTGATCCGCTCGGCGCTGGATTCGGCCGCGCTGGCCGAGAAGATCGGCCTGCCGCGCGAGCGCATCATCCTGTCGTGCAAGGTGTCCGGCGTGCAGGAGCTGATCGCGGTGTACCGCGACCTGGCCGCACGCTGCGATTACGCGCTGCACCTGGGTCTGACCGAGGCCGGCATGGGTTCCAAGGGCATCACCGCCTCCAGCGCCGCGCTGGCGGTACTGCTGCAGGAAGGCATCGGCGACACCATCCGCATCTCGCTCACGCCCGAGCCGGGCGCCTCGCGCACCGGCGAGGTGATCGTGGCGCAGGAGCTGCTGCAGACCATGGGCCTGCGCTCGTTCACCCCGCTGGTCACCGCCTGTCCGGGCTGCGGGCGCACCACCAGCGAGTTCTTCCAGGAGCTGGCCAAGACCGTGCAGGAACACGTGCGCGAACAGATGCCGGTGTGGCGCATCAAGTACGACGGCGTGGAGAACCTCACCCTCGCGGTGATGGGCTGCATCGTCAATGGCCCGGGCGAGTCCAAGCACGCCAACATCGGCATCTCGCTGCCCGGCAACGGTGAGGCGCCGGCGGCGCCAGTGTTCATCGACGGCGAGAAGGCGATGACCCTGCGCGGCGACCGCATCGCCGAGGAATTCGTCGGCATCCTCGATGATTACGTCGCGCGCCGGTACGCGGCACGAACGGGCTGAGAGCTTGTGGATTTTTCAACCTCGAAGCCCGGCCGCCGATGGCCGGACATGAAGCAGTCACGCCAGTGATTTTTCATGTGAGCGAGCCCGGGTGTGTACCGGACTCGCGACCGAAGAAAACCACGGGAAGTGGTGTTCTTCACCATCGCTGAGGCCCTGGTCACACCGCCGCGCCTGATCCTGGTTCATGCTTGCGCCGGCCCGCATGATGCGCAGCCCGAGCGTGTGCGGGATGATCCTGCCAAGGGAGCTTTCGTGAGAATCAGCCCGCAGTTCCGCACGGTCCTGCTTTACGTGCTGCTGTCCGCGTTGTGGATATGGTTGTCCGATCGCGCGCTGGATGCACTGGTGCGCAATCGGGCCGAGCTGAGCTGGTTGCAGAGCGTCAAGGGCTGGCTGTTCGTGGCCTGCACCGGCGCGCTGCTGTACTGGATGGTGGCGCGCGACCTGCGCCGACTGCAGGCCGCCAACCGCAGGCTGCTGGACGGGTACGAGCAGGCCCTGCGCGTGCTGGTGTCGGCGATGGACATCCGCCACCGCGAGACCAGCGACCATTCCGACCGGGTGATGCGCATGGCCGCCGGCCTGGCGCGGCTGGCCGGCGTGCATGGCGAGGCGCTGCGCAACCTGAGCTTCGGCGCGCTGCTGCACGACATCGGCAAGCTGGCCTTGCCGGACGCGGTGCTGATCAAGCCGGGCAAGCTGGACGACGCGGAGATGGCGGTGATGCGCCAGCACCCGCAACTGGGCCACGAGCTGCTGCAGCGGGTAGATTTCCTGCGCGACGCCGGCGAGATTCCCTACAGCCATCACGAGCGCTGGGACGGCAGCGGCTATCCGCAGGGCCTCGCCGGCGAGAACATTCCGCTGGCGGCGCGCATCTTCAGCGTGGTCGATATCTGGGATGCGCTGATCACCGCGCGCGTGTACAAGCCGGCGTGGCCCGAGGCGGACGTGCTGGCTTATTTGCGCGCCGCCGTCGGCAGCCAGCTCGATCCCGAGCTGGTGGCGCTGTTCCTGGAGCACTACGACGAGCTCAAGGCGCTGGCGCACTGAGTTTCAGTCGCCGGCGCCGGGCTGGATCAGCCGCGACGTGAAGGCGGCCCAGCTGCCGACCAGGCCGGGCAGCTGGCCGAGCCGGGCGACCTGGCGCAGGAACTCCACGCGCGGCATCTCGACGGCGCCCAGACCCAGCGTATGCGGGTTGGCGACCTGGGCGTCGAGCAGCGGGAAATCCATCGCGTGCAGCAGCCGCGCCAGCGTGACCAGAGCGAGCTTGGAGCCGCCGCTCTCGGCGCTGAACATCGACTCGCCGCAGAACAGCCGGCCGACCGCCACGCCGTAGATGCCGCCGACCAGCCGCTCGCCATCCCACACCTCGACGCTGTGTGCGTGGCCCAGCCGATGCAGTTGCACGTAGGCGTCGATCATCGCCGGCACCAGCCAGGTGCCGGCGTCGCTGGCGCGCGGCGCGGCGCAGGCGCGGACGACCTGCTCGAACGCGTGGTCCACGGTCAGCCGCCAGGGCTTGTCCCGCAGCTGGCGGCGCAGGCTGCGGTTGATCCGCAGGTCGGCGGTATGAAACACGCAGCGCGGGTCGGGCGACCACCACAGGATCGGCTCGTGCTCGCCGAACCACGGGAAGACACCGAGGCTGTATGCGGCCAGCAGCCGGCGCGGCGACAGGTCGCCGCCGAACGCGAGCAGTCCGTTCGGCTCGGCCAGTGCGTGGCACGGGTCGGGAAAGCGGTCCCAGGCTTCGGCATCCAGCAGCGGCAACCGGTTCATCGATCGACCTCGCCGTGATCGGCATAGGGGCTGTGATCCCCCAACTCGGTGGCATAAGCGTCGACCGCTTCGGCCTCGCTGGCAAGCGCCGCGGCCACCGCGGCACGAAAATCCGGGTTTGCCAGGTAGTGGCGCGAGTGCGTGCGCGCCGGCAGGAAGCCGCGCGCCAGCTTGTGCTCGCCCTGCGCGCCGGGTTCGAAGCGGTCGAGTCGGTGCGCGATCGCGTAGTCGATGCCGCGGTAGTAGCACAGCTCGAAATGCAGGCCGGGCACGTCCACCGCAGCGCCCCAGTAGCGGCCGTACAGCACCTTGTCGCCCTGCACGAACAGCGCCATCGCCACGATGGCTGCGCCGTCGCGGGCCAGGGCGAGCTGCGCGGTCGATCCCAGCGTGCCGAGCTGGCGAAAGAACGCGGCGGTCAGCGCGGCGTGGTTGCCTTTCATGTCGAAGGTGGCTTCGTACAGTGCATGCACGCGCTGCCATTCGTCGTCATGGAGCGAGTCGCCGCTGCGCCACTCGATGGCCAGTCCGCTCGCCGCCACCTGGCGGCGTTCGCGCAGGATGTTCTTGCGCTTCTTGTGGTTGAGCGCGGCGAGGAAATCCGGGAAGTGCCGGTAGCCGCGGTTGTGCCAGTGGAACTGCACGTCCGAGCGCGCCAGCCAGCCGTCACCGAACGCGGCGAGCTCGGCCGGCTGCAGGAAATTCGCGTGCACCGATGACAGGCCCAGCCGCTCGGCTTCGCGGCGCATCGCCTCGACCAGTTCGCGCTGCAGCGATGGCGTGTGTGCGTCGTTACCGGCCAGCAGGCGCGGACCGGCAACGGGCGAGTAGGGCACGCCGTTGAGCAGCTTCGGGTAGTACTCGCCGCCGGCGCGTTGCCACGCGCTGGCCCAGCTCCAGTCGAACACGAACTCGCCGTGCGAGTTGCCCTTCAGGTACAGCGGCGCGGCGGCGAGCAGGCGGCCGTCTTCGTACAGGCCCAGGTGATGGGCCTGCCAGCCCCAGTCGGGACGGATGCAGCCGCTGCGTTCCAGCGCGTCCAGCAACGCGTGCGACACGAACGGGTTCGCGTCGGCGCGCAGGGCATCCCACGCCGCGGCTGGCAGTTCGGCGATCGCGGTGTGGAAGCGGATTTCGTGCATGGCCGTGGAGAGTGGAGGAAGCGGCAAGTTCCCGCCACCACTCGTTGCTCACTCCTCTCCACTCACTCCCGTCTCATCAGCCGGCCGGCGTCTGCTGATCCAGCCAGCGTTCCGCGTCCAGCGCCGCCATGCAGCCGAAGCCGGCCGAGGTGACGGCCTGGCGGTAGATGTGGTCGGCCACGTCGCCGGCGGCGAACACGCCCGGCACCGAGGTCATCGTGGCCATGCCGCTCTGGCCGCTGTGGATCCTGATGTAGCCGTCGTGCATGTCGAGCTGGCCCTCGAAGATGCCGGTGTTCGGCGTGTGGCCGATCGCCACGAAGAAGCCGGTGGCGGCGATGTCGCGGGTGGCGCCGGAGTTGACGTCCTTCACGCGCACGCCGGTGACGCCGGTGTCGTCGCCGAGCACCTCGTCGATGCTGTGGTTCCAGACCAGCTCGATCTTGCCGGCGGCGGCCTTCTCGAACAGCTTGTCCTGCATGATCTTCTCGGCGCGCAGCTTGTCGCGGCGATGCACCAGGTAGACCTTGCGGCCGATGTTGGCCAGGTACAGCGCTTCCTCGACCGCGGTGTTGCCGCCGCCGATCACCACCACGTCCTGGTCGCGGAAGAAGAAGCCGTCGCAGGTGGCGCAGGCCGAGACGCCCTTGCCCTTGAACTTCTCCTCGCTTTCGATGCCGAGGTACTTGGCGGTGGCGCCGGTGGCGACGATCAGCGCGTCGGCGGTGTACTCGCCGGAGTCGCCCTTGAGCCGGAACGGGCGCTGCTTCAGGTCCGCCGTGTGGATGTGGTCGAAGATCATCTCGGTGTGGAAGCGCTCGGCGTGCTCTGCCATGCGCTGCATCAGCGCCGGGCCCTGCAGGCCTTCGACGTCGCCCGGCCAGTTGTCCACGTCGGTGGTGGTCATCAGCTGGCCGCCCTGCTGCAGGCCGGTGATCAGGGTCGGCTTGAGGTTGGCGCGGGCCGCGTACACCGCAGCGGTGTAGCCGGCGGGGCCGGAGCCGAGGATCAGCAGGCGGCTGTGTTTGGGGGCGACGCTCATGGTTATAATCCTTGGGTTTTCGGGTGACTTGAGTGGCTATTCGCTCCGACCCCTGCGGCGGTTTCCTTCCGGACCGCTGCGGGCGATGACGACGGAGCGCACGACCCCGGAAGAATGGGGAATATGCGGCACCGATTCAAGGCATCGGCAGATCGGCGGCACGACCGCGTCGACGGCGCGATGGGTTCAACCTTCCATTAGGACTCCTTCTCCATGCGCATCGGCATTCCCTGCGAAACCAAGACGATGGAAGGGCGCGTCGCGCTCATTCCCGCTGCCGCCGCCGACCTGGCGCGCCGCGGCCACGAGGTGTTCATCCAGTCCGGTGCCGGACTGCAAAGCGGCTTTGCCGACGCGGCCTACACCCGGGAAGGCGTCACGGTGGTGGCGGACGCCGCCGCGCTGTACGCGGCCGGCGAGCTGATCGTGAAGGTGAAGGAGCCGATCGCCGGCGACCTGGCCCTGCTGGAAAAGCGCCATCTGCTGTTCTGCTACCTGCACCTGGCCGCCGAGCCCGAGCTGACCCGCCGCCTGCTCGACATCGGCCTCACCGCCGTGGCGTTCGAGTCGGTGACGGAGAATGGCGTGCTGCCGCTGCTGCTGCCGATGTCGGTGATCGCCGGCCGCATCGCCACCCAGCTCGGCACCACGCTGCTGCATCGCCCGCAGGGCGGCAAGGGCAAGCTGCTTGGCGGCATGGCTTCCACCCCGCGCGGCAAGGTGGTGGTGCTCGGCGCCGGTGCCGCCGGCGGCAATGCCGCGGCGCTGGCCGCGGCCGCCGGCGCCAACGTGGTGGTGTTCGACAAGCGCCACGACCGCCTGGCCGAGATGATGGCGCTGGGGCCGAACGTCACCGCGCTGTATGCCTACGAGTCGTCGGTGGCCGAGGAAGTGCGCGACGCCGACATCGTGGTCGGCGCGGTGCTGATCCCCAGCGCGCGGGCGCCGCACGTGGTCAGCGAGGCGATGGTCAGGACGATGGAGCCGGGCAGCGTGCTGGTGGACATCGCGATCGACCAGGGCGGCTGCTTCGAGACCTCGAAGCCGACCACCTGGGAGAAGCCCACCTACGACGTGCATGGCATCCCCCACTTCTGCGTGACCAACATGCCGGGTGCGGTGCCGCAGACCTCGTCGCTGGCGATTTCCGCCGCGATCCTGCCCTACGTGCAGCGCCTGGCGGCGGGCAACGAGTGGCGCCAGTTCGCCCCGCTGAATAGCGGCATCAATGTCGACGGCGGCAAGCTGGTGCATCCCGCGCTGCAAGGTATGCTCTGAGCTTGGGCAGGAAAGGGATACCCAGAGTGGCGCGCAGCACGAACGTCAGGCAACCACCGAAGGAGGGACTCAGCGAAGAGCTGAAGCGACGGCTGCGCGAAGCCGGCGCCTTGCTGCTGCTGCCGCTGGCGCTGTACCTGCTGGTGTGCCTGTTCAGCTACAACCCGCACGACCCGAGCTGGACCAATGCCGGCCAGCTGGAACATGCACGCAATTTCGGCGGCACCGTGGGCGCCTACATCGCCGACTTGCTGCGCTGGATCTTCGGCCTGGTCGCCTATTGTTTCCCGCTGTTGCTGCTGCTGCTGGGCGTGCAGGTGCTGCGCCAGCGCGGCGAGCAGGCGGTGCATCCGTGGGAGCCGGCATTGCGCCTGATCGGCTTCGTGTTCTTCTTCATCACCGGCCCGGCGCTGCTGTACCTCAATTTCCACGACGAGCCGGTACTGCCGCAGGGCGTGGGCGGCATCATCGGGGTGTGGGTGGGCGACGCCCTGCTCAGCGCGTTCGGCGACAAGGGCGCGCCGCTGCTGCTGCTGGCGCTGTTCCTGATCGCGGTGACGCTGGCCACCGGCTTGTCCTGGTTCAAGGTGATGGACTGGACCGGGCATGGCGTGCTGAAGCTGCTCGACTGGCTCAAGGGCAAGCTGCGCGAGGCGCCGCAGGCGCTGGCCGCGCGGCAGGCGCGCACCGAGCGCGAGGTGGTCAAGAAGGCCGATGCGGTGCGCCAGGCCAAGCGCGAACCGGTGCGCATCGAGGCGCCGCCGGCGCCGGTGACCAAGAGCGAACGCGCGAAGCTCGAAACGCAGATCCCGCTGTTCGTCGGCGCCGCCGTGCCGGGCGAGCTGCCGCCGCTGTCGCTGCTGGACGAGGCGCCGCCGCAGGGGCCGGGCTATTCCGAGGAAACCCTCGAGGTGCTCTCGCGCCAGGTCGAGTTCAAGCTGAAGGACTTCAAGATCGACGTGAAGGTGGTCGGCGCCTACCCGGGCCCGGTGATCACCCGTTTCGAGATGGAGCCGGCGCCGGGTATCCGCGGTTCGCAGGTGTCCAGCCTGGACAAGGACATCGCGCGCGGCCTGTCGGTGGTCAGCGTGCGCGTGGTCGACGTGATCCCCGGCAAGAACGTGATCGGGCTGGAGATCCCCAACACGCACAAGCAGATCGTCTACCTCTCCGAGATCCTGCGTTCGGACAAGTACGACCAGACCAAGTCGCCGCTGTCGCTGGCGCTGGGCAAGGACATCGGCGGCAAGCCGGTGGTGGTCGACCTGGCCAAGATGCCGCACCTGCTGGTGGCCGGCACCACCGGCTCGGGCAAGTCGGTGGCGGTCAACGCGATGGTGCTGAGCCTGTTGTACAAGGCCAGTCCGAAAGACGTGCGGATGATCATGATCGACCCGAAGATGCTGGAGCTCTCGGTGTACGAGGGTATCCCGCACCTGCTGGCGCCGGTGGTCACCGACATGAAGGAAGCGGCCAACGCGCTGCGCTGGTGCGTGGCCGAGATGGAGCGCCGCTACAAGTTGATGGCCGCCGTCGGCGTGCGCAACCTGGCCGGCTTCAACAAGAAGGTGAGAGACGCCGAGAACGCCGGCCAGCCGCTGCTGGACCCGCTGTTCCGGCCGAACCCGGAGATGCCGAACCTCGCCGCCGAGCCGCTGGAGCCGCTGCCGTACATCGTGGTGTTCATCGACGAATTCGCCGACATGATGATGATCGTCGGCAAGAAGGTGGAAGAACTCATTGCCCGCCTGGCGCAGAAGGCGCGCGCCGCCGGCGTGCACCTGATCCTGGCCACCCAGCGCCCGTCGGTGGACGTGATCACCGGCCTGATCAAGGCGAACATCCCCACCCGCATCGCGTTCCAGGTTTCCAGCAAGATCGACTCGCGCACGATTCTCGACCAGTCCGGCGCCGAGACTCTGCTTGGCCACGGCGACATGCTGTACCTGCCGCCGGGCACTGCCACGCCGGAACGCGTGCACGGCGCCTTCGTCGACGACCATGAAGTGCACCACGTGGTCGCCTGGCTGAAATCGCAGGGTGCGCCGAACTACATCGAGGGCGTGCTGGAAGAGGCGCAACCGACCAGCGACGGCAAGTTCATCAACGACTCTGGCCTGCCGCAGGAAGGCGAAGAGGGCGGCGACGCCGACACCCAGCTGTACGACAAGGCCGTGGCGATCGTCACGCAGACCCGGCGCGCCTCGATTTCCGGCGTGCAGCGGCACCTGCGCATCGGCTACAACCGCGCCGCGCGGCTGGTCGAACAGATGGAGCAGGACGGCGTGGTCAGCGCCCCGCAGCACAACGGCAACCGCGAAGTGCTGGCGCCGCCACCGCCGAAGAATTGAAATGAGACCCGCAGGAGCCTGCTGGCAGGCGATGCCTTTCGATGTACCGAAGGGCAGCGCGCACGGAGTGCGCTCCTACGGTTCGGTTAAGCCAGTGCTGTCCACAATTGCGGCATGTCACCACCTTCCGGGAATCCGATGAAACGCCTCACCATCGTCGCCGCCGCGTTCCTGCTGTCGCTGGCCAGCGCGGCCCAGGCCGCCACCGGCCCCGCCCGCGCGCGGCTGGATGCGTTTGCCAGCGGCCTGCATTCGCTGACCGGCCACTTCAGCCAGACCCTGACCGACATCAACGGCCATGCCAGCAAGGCCAGCTCCGGCACGCTGGCGCTGCAGGCGCCGCGCCAGTTCCGCTGGGACACCACCGCACCGTACAAGCAAACCATCGTGGCCGACGGCAGCCGAGTGTGGATGTACGACCCGGAGCTGGAGCAAGTCACCGTGCGCATCCAGTCGAGCGAGGAGGCGCACAGCCCGCTCACCGTGCTGACCGACCTCGCGCAGATGGACAGGGACTTCAAGGTGGTCGAGCGAGGCCAGCACGACGGCCTGGCCTGGCTGCGGCTCAGTTCCACCGCGAAGGACCCGCAGTTCGACTACGCCGACCTCGGCTTCGACACGAACGGCCTGGCCCGCATGACGTTCCGCGACCAGCTCGGTTCCACCACCGAGATCCGCTTCTCCGGCTGGCAGCGCAACGTGCCGATTCCGCCGGCCACCTTCAACTTCGTGCCGCCGAAGGGCGCCGACGTGATCGGCGACGCGCCGGTGATCGACGTACAGCCGCTGAAGGACTGATGCAGCAGCCGGATGATCTGCGGACCAGCGGAGCCAGCTGGCCGTTTCCGGTGCACGAGCAGGGTATCGTCGCGCTCACCGATTACGCATGAGGCCGCTGACCGGGCAGCGCGGAGATGTCATGCCGGCCGCTTGCTGGTTATCTGCAGCAGGCCGCGCATGATCGCCAGTGGCTCGGGCGGGCAGCCGGTGACCACGGCATCCACCGGGATGATGGCACTGACCGGCCCCCGGGTTGCATAGTTGGCGCCGAACAGGCCGCCGCAGGCCGCCGCGCAGTCCCCCACGGCGAGCACCCACTTGGGATCGGGCATCGCTTCGTAGGTTTGCCTGAGTGCGTCTTCCATATTGACCGAGACCGGTCCGGTGACCAGCAGCAGATCGGCATGGCGCGGACTGGCCACAAACCGGATGCCGGCGCCTTGCAGGTTGTAGTACGCGTTGCTCAGCGCGTGGATTTCGAGCTCGCAACCATTGCAGGAGCCGGCGTCGACATGGCGAATGCACAAGGCGCGCCCGAACACGGCGTGCAGCTCGCGCTGGATCGCGGTTGACGCCGTCTCGCCGGTATCCGGCACCGGATACGGTTCGCTCAGGCGGCCGGTTCGACGAATGCGTGACAGGATATCGAACATGCGCGCTTACCCGTCGTGTCCGCTGTAGGAAAGGTTGAAGGATTTGTTGATCAGCGGGAAGTCCGCCACGATGTTGCCCAAGATGGCGACTTCGAGCAGCGGCCAGTTCTGCCACGAGGGATCATGCGCGCGGCAGCGCCGGATGCCACCGGCGGGGCCGGTTTCCAGCGCCAGCATAACCGGACCGCGCCAGCCTTCGATCAGGCCGATGCCGAGCTGACCGGCGGGCGCCACCGGCACGTCGCAGACCCGCTCACCGGCTGGCAGCGCCTGCAGCCATTGCCGGCACAGCCGCAGTGATTCGAGCGTCTCGTCGAAGCGCACCTGCACGCGCGCCGCCACATCGCCTTCGGTGCTCGTGGCCAACGTCGGCGACGAGTGATCGTACGGCGACCATGGCTGGTCCACGCGCAGGTCGCGGGCGACGCCGGAAGCACGCCCGGCCAGGCCGATCGCACCCAATGCGGCAGCCTGGGCGGGGGTCAATCGGCCGGCACCGAGGAAACGATCCTGCAGGCCCGCGTGTCGAGCGTAGATTCCACGCAGGTCGCCTACCGCGTGTTCCAGTGCCGCGATCTCGTCGAGCATGCCCGGCAGCGCGCGTGCCGGCAGGTCGCGGGCGACGCCGCCGGGTACCACAAAGTCAAACAGGTAGCGCTGGCCAAACAGCGCCGCGTTGTGCCGCAAAAGCTGCTCTTTCAGGCTGGAAAACTGGGTCTGGCCGAAGGCAAAGCCGGCATCGTTGGCCAGTCCGCCGAGATCGCCCAGATGATTGGCGATGCGCTCGCGTTCGAGCGCCAGTGCACGCAGGACGAGGGCGCGCGGCGAAGGTGTGCTGGCGGTGATCGATTCCAGCGCGGCGCAATACGCCCAGCTGAAAGCCACCGTCGAATCGCCGCAGATATGGGCGGCCAGGCGGTGGGCGTCGCGCTGGGCCAGCGCCTCGAAGCGCTTGGCGATGCCCTTGTGCGTGTAACCGAGGCGAACCTCCAGGCGCAGCACCTTTTCGCCGACCACGGCCAGCTGGAAACGCCCCGGCTCGATGGTGCCGGCATGCACCGGACCGGCGGTCATCTCGTGCACGCCGTCACCGCTGACCGGGACGAAGGGATACGGGCTGCTGGTCACTGGCCAGGTCTGGGTCGCCGCGACGTCGCGGCGCAACGGGAACACATCCTCCGGCCAGCCGCCGTGGCGCAGCCACGGCCGCGTATCGCCAGCGTCGGCGCGGATGCCGAGCAGATCGTAGGTTGCGCGCTGCAGCCGCCCGGCCACCGGAAAGCGCGTGGCCAGCGAGGGGTAGATTGCCTGGCTGGCGGGCATCGCGTGCTCCACCACGACCACCCGATCGCGCAGCAGGTAGGCCGCGTGCACGCGCAGGCACCGGTCGCGGTCACGATCATCGCTGCCCCACAACGACAGCAGGTCCGCCCCGGCTTCGCGCATCGCATCCGCGGCCTCGCACCAGCGCGCGGCATCGACCTGTATGCGGCGGGCCGCCACGTTGGAGGGCAAGGGCACAGATTCGGTGTCGAGAAAGTCGGGCCACATGAGCTTCATCCGATCAGGCTCGCGGCGAGCCGATACCACTGGGCCAGGGCGGGCGGCATGTACAGGCCGAGCATCAGCACGATCGACAGGTGCACAAACACCGGCACCAGTGCCGGCGGGTGCGGCAGGCGCTGCGCATCCGTTTCGCCGAACACCATCGGCTGCACCTTGAGGAAGATCGCGGCGAATGCCACGGCCAGGGCGACGAGCAGGAACGGTGTCGCCCACGGATGGTCGCGCATGGCCGTGATCAAGACCATGTACTCACTGGTGAACACGCCGAACGGCGGCATGCCGAGGATCGCCAGCGAGCCCAGCATCAGTCCCCAGCCGACGGTGGGACTCACCGCCAGCAGGCCGCGGATGCCATCGATGCGCTGGGTGCCCGCGATCTGCGAGGCATGGCCGGCGGCGAAGAAGATCGCCGACTTGGTCAACGAGTGCACCGTCATGTGCAGCAGTGCGGCGAAATTCGCCAGCGGTCCGCCCATGCCGAACGCAAACGTGATGATGCCCATGTGCTCGATCGAGGAGTAGCCGAACAGACGCTTGATGTCGCGTTGACGCCACAGCAGGAATGCCGCCAGCACCGTCGAGAGCAAACCGAACGCCATCAGCATGCGTCCGGGCAGCGCCGATTGCATCGCGCCGGCTGCAAGGATCTTGCACCGGACCACTGCGTACATCGCCACGTTGAGCAGCAGCCCCGACAACACCGCCGAGACCGGCGTGGGGCCCTCCGCATGGGCGTCGGGCAGCCAGTTGTGCAGGGGGGCGAGACCGACCTTGGTGCCGTAGCCGACCAGCAGAAAGACGAACGCGAGCCCGATCACCGTCGGATCAAGCTGGCCTTTCACCGCGTTGAGGTGGGTCCACAACAGAGCTCTCATGCCCTCGCCACCGAGCAGCCGCTCTGCCGCGAAGTACAACAGGATCGTGCCAAACAGCGCCAGCGCGATACCGACGCCGCACAGGATGAAATATTTCCAGGCCGCCTCGATGCTGGCGCGGGTGCGGTACAACGACACCAGCAGCACGGTCGACAGCGTCGCCGCCTCCATCGCGACCCACAGCAGCCCCATGTTGTTGGTCGACAGTGCCACCAGCATGGCGGCCATGAACAGCTGGTACATGCTGTGATAGAGCCGCAGGCGGTGCGTGTTGAGTCGACCGTGATCCTGTTCGATACGCATGTAGGGGCGCGAAAACACCGCCGTGGTGAAGCCGATCAGCGCGGTCAGCGCGATCAGGAACACGTTGAACGGATCGACGAAGAACTGCTCGTGGGCCACGGTCATCGAGCCGTGGCCGATGATCCTGAGTACCAGCGCCGCGGCGGCGATCAACGTCGCCAGGCTGATCACGACGTTGAGTTCGGCGGCGGAGCGCCGCGCACCGAGCACGGCCAGCACGATCGCACCGAACAATGGAGTACCCAGCACCCACGCAAGCTCCACGTCAGTCCTCCTTGAGTGCTTCGAGCTGATGCAGGTCGAGGCTGTCGAACTGCTCGCGAATCTGGAAGAAGAAGATGCCGAAAATGAACACGCCGACCAGCAGATCGAGCGCAATACCCAGCTCGATCACCATCGGCATGCCGTAGGTCGTGCTGGTGGCGGCGAAGAACAAGCCGTTCTCCATCGCCAGGAAACCGATCACCTGGGTCACCGCCTTGTGTCGGGCAATCATCATCAGGAAGGCCAGCAGGATCACCGCCATCGCAATGCCAAGCGTCTGTCGGGTGACCGTGGTGGCCAGCGAACTGATCGGCTGGGCCAGCCCGAACGCGAAGATCACCAGACCCAGCCCAACCAGCATCAGGGTGGGAATGTTCACCAGCGGATCGCTGTCGCCCTCGATGCCCAGGCGACGCATCAGCCGCAGCAGGATCCACGGCATCAGCCAGACCTTTTCGATCAGGGTCAGCGCGGCGGAGTAATACAGATGCTGCAAGTGCGCTGTGACAGCGACCAGCAGCGTGGAGGCGGTCAGCACCACACCCTGCCAGGCCAGCAGCACGATCAGCCGCCGTGTCCGCCGCTGTGCGAGCATGGCGAACGAGATCATCAGCAGGCCGGCGGCGAGCACATGCAGCAGCTGGGTGGCGAGGTTGAGTGGAGGCATCATTCAGGATTGCAGCAGTAGATGAACGAGCAGGCCCAGCACGGCGAGCAGGAACGCCATGCTCAGGAACTCCGGCGCCCGGAAGATGCGCAGCTTGGCCGAGACCGTTTCAATCACCGCCAACACCGCGCCGGCGACGGCCAGCTTGGCCAGCAACCACACGATGGCAAGCAACAAACCCATGGGGCCGGCCGTGTGCGGCGCGATGCCCCAGGGCACGAACAGCGTGAAACCGATGCACGCATAGTTGAACAGCTTCAACCAGGACGCCCATTCGATGAGGGCCAGATGGCGCGCGGAATATTCCAGCACCATGGACTCATGGATCATGGTCACTTCAAGGTGCGTGCCGGGGTTGTCGATCGGAATGCGGGCGTTCTCGGCCAGCAACACCATCACGAAAGCGACGCCGGCGAAGGCCAGACTCGGATGCAACGTCAACCCATCGGCGTCCAGCGTGCCTTTCACGATGGTCGGCAGCGCCGTGCTGCCAAACATCAGGAATGCGTTGAACAACACCATCAGCAACGCTGGCTCAGCGAGAAATCCGATCATCATTTCGCGTCGCGCGCCCATGCTGCCGAAGACCGTGCCGATATCCATCGCCGCCAGGGCGATGAACACGCGTGCCGTTGCGAACAGGCCGACCAAGGCGATGGCATCGGCCACCCTGGCGAGGGGCAGGTCGGTGGTTACCGAGGGAATGATCGCCGCCGCCGTGGCCATGGCGCCGAACACGGCGTAGGGCGCGGCGCGGAACAAGGGCGAGGCCTGCGTGGCCAGCGCCGCATCCTTGCGGAACAGCTTGCGCAAGGTGCGGTAGGGGAGCAGCAGGGGAGGGGCCGAACGATTCTGCAGCCAGGCTCGGCATTGTGCTACCCATCCGGCCAACAGCGGGGCCAGTGCCACGGCCAGTACCACACCGCCGAGCTGGCTGACGAGCGCGAGTGCGTTCACAGGACGAACACCAGCAATACGATCAAAGTCAGGAAGCTGTACAGCAGATAGATGGCCAGACGTCCGCGCTGCAGCACGGACAGCGCATCGGCCAGCCAGCCGACGATGCGGGCCAGCGGAAGATACAACCCATGCCAGAGGTGGTCATCGATCTGGATGCGGTAACGCGGGAGCTGATCATCCGGCGAAGGCACTTCGCGCTCGATGCGAAAAAACGGCCCGAACATGTGCCGAATCGGCTGACCGAATCCTTCGGCGGTGTCCTGCATGCGCGGGGTCAGCTCGGGGTAACCGCAATTCCATGGTGACACCCGGCGCACACGACCGTGGTACATCCGCCGTACCAGCACGAACATCACCGCGATCACGCCGGCCATGCCCAACAGCAGCCACAGGCCACTGTAAGAAGCCTGCGCCTGCGCCACCGGAGCGATCCACCATGGCGCCGGGCCGCGCTGGATCACGGTGCCGAGCAGGGTCTGGGTCACGCCAGCGATGGCATCCAGCGCGGCTTGCGGAAACACGCCGATGAGGATGCAGCCCACCGCCAGCCAGGCCAGCCCCACCCGTTCGAGCCAGCCCGCATCGTGGGCCTGCATCAGTGAGGGTTCACGTGGCTGGCCGAGAAATATGACGCCGTAGAATTTGACCATCACGTAACCGGCCAGCGCGGCGGTGAGTGCCACCACGGCCGCGCCCAGTGGCACGATCATGTTGATGAACGCATGCGGGATGGACGGCGTGGACAAGAACGCCTGCAGCAGCAGCCATTCGGAAACGAAACCGTTGAGCGGCGGCAACCCGGCGAGGGACAGGGTGCCGACGAGGGCCAGCGTGGCGACCCACGGCATCCGCCGGATCAGCCCGCCGAGTTTGCCCAGGCTGCGCTCGTGGGTGGCGTGCAGAACCGAGCCGGTGGCGAGAAACAGCAGGCTCTTGAACAGGGCGTGATTGAGTGCATGCAGCAACGCGGCGGTGAGTGCCAACGCCGCCAGCAGGCGCATGTCGAACGCGTAGCACAGCAGCGCCAGGCCAAGCGCGGCGAAGATCAGGCCGATGTTCTCGATGGAGGAATAGGCCAGCAACCGCTTCATGTCGGTCTGTACGGCAGCGAACACCGCACCGAACAGCGCCGTGACCAGTCCCACCGCCAGCGTCAGCATGCCCCACCACCATGGGCCGGCGTGGAGCAGATCGAAACTGATCCGCAACATGCCGTAGACCGCCACCTTGAGCATCAAGCCACTCATCATCGCGGACACCGGTGATGGCGCGGCCGGGTGGGCTTCCGGCAACCACACATGCAAGGGCACCAGGCCCGCCTTGGCACCGAAACCGAACAAGGCCAGCAGGAAGGCTGCCGCGGCCCAGGCCGGCGACAGAGTGGCCGCACGCATCGAATCAAACGTCATCAGCCAGCTGCCGCCGTGCAGCACACCGAAGCAAAGCAACAGTGCCAGTGCCCCCACGTGCGCCATCAGCAGGTACAGGAAGCCGGCGCGCTGGATCTCCGGAATACGGTGTTGGGTGGTCACCAGGAAGTACGAACTGAGCGCCATGGTTTCCCACGCCACCATGAACAGATAGGCGTCATCGGCCAGCACGACCAGCGCCATGCTGGCCAGAAATACGTGGTACTGCAGGCAGAGCAGCCCCGGCGCCGTGCCTTCGCCTTGCCGGAAGTAACCGGCGGCGAAGATGGAGATGCCAGCCCCCGCACTTCCAAGCAGCAGCAAGAAGAAGCCTGACAGCGCATCCAGACGCACATGAAACGGCATGTCTGGCAGCCCGAAGGCAAGCACGCTGGTCTGCGCGGCAAAGCCCGTGGCCAGGGACATGGCGCCCATGCCGGCCATGCCCAGCGCGACCAGCGCGCCCAGTGGGAATAGCGTGCGTGCGACCCAACCGATGCGATTGGACTGGACCAGGCCGAGTGCACCAATCAGCAACCACGAGGCAACCAGAACCAGCAGCGCCGTCAGTGCTGTGGTTGTCGTCAGTGCACTCACCCCATGCATACGGTGGACTCGAGCAGGTCGCTGGTTGAGCGGCTGTTGAGCGGCACCGCCTGGACGTTTGTCATGATAATTTTATTATCATAGTATGATGATTTAGTGTACAGCCGATGATACTCGCATGCCAACAGAAAGCCGTACGGCCCGTCTGACTGTCCTGATCGATCCACGCAAGAAGGCGGTGTTCGAGCGCTTGTGTGCGGGAGACGACACCACGCCGTCGCAGGTGGTGCGCCAGCTGATCCGGGACTATATCGAGCAGAAGTCCGGGCACTCCTGGCAAAGCGAGTACAACCTTGCTGAAAAGATCGCGACGGCAGCCAAGAGGCCGCGGACGCGCTAGCGGCTGCCAGCGTCACGTGTCGGTGCCATAGCTGCAGGGATGGGGCGGGAAAGGACGACGGGAAACAGCGTGGCGGCGGGCTGATCGCCGCCCGGACAAACACGGGCTTCGTTGAGCGCCCGAGGTGGGCTGCATCGAACTGGACACAACGCAGCCCTCATGCGGGCACGCGTACCATGTCAGGAATCAGCCGCCCGGATGGACCTGTCGCGGTGGGGACACGCTGATACGGGGCATCGACGCCGACGCGGCTTGAGCACCGCTCAGCTGGCGACGGCGCAACGGTTGCGACCGGCGCGCTTGGCCTCGTACAGCGCCTTGTCGGCGCGCGACAGCCATTGCTCGATCGACTCGCCCGGCCGCAGCGCGGCGATGCCGATGCTGGCGGTCACCGGGATCGGGCGCCCGTCGTGGTTCACCGTGGTGGCGGCCAGCGCCGCGCAGATGCGCTCGGCGATCTCCCGCGCCAGCGACAATGGCGTGTCGGGCAGGCACAGCACGAACTCCTCGCCGCCGTAGCGGCCGACCAGGTCGCCCTGGCGGCAGTGTTGCCGGATCACCTCGATCGCGCCGCGGATCACGGCGTCGCCGGCCAGGTGGCCGTGGGTATCGTTGATCAGCTTGAAGCGGTCCAGGTCGAACAGCGCGATGCAGCTCGGGCCGGCCTGGGCGCGTTCGCGCTCGAGCCGGGCCAGTTCCAGGAAGCGGCGGCGGTTGTAGACGCCGGTCAGGCCGTCGGTGCTGGCCAGTTCGTCCAGGCGCCGGTTCGCCACGAGCAGGTCGCGCGTGCGCTCGTCGACCTGCCGCTGCAACTGTGCCGCCTGCCGCCCCAGGTACAGGGTGCGCAAATGCACCAGCGTGGCGATCAGCGCCGCCAGCAACAGGGCGGCGACCACCCGGCTGAGGGTGGTTTCGTACCAGCGTGGCTTGACCGTGAGCGCCAGGTCGGTCTCGACCGTGCGCGGCTGCAGGCCGCGGGTGGCGGCGCGCAGGCGCAGCCGGTACTGGCCGTGTGGCAGGCTGGTGTAGATCGCACTGGGCAGGCTGCCCTTGGGGATGTTCGTCCAGTCCTCGTCGAGGCCGTCCATGCGGTAGCTGTAGGCGGTTTCCATCGGTGCCTGGTAGTCGAGCAGGGCGAAGTCCAGGCGCAGGTTGCGATTGCCGCGATCCAGCGTGACCTTCGCGCCGCTGGCCGGCAGCTTGCCGAACGGCATGGCCACGCCGTTGACGACGGCGTTGGTGATCGCCAGCGGCGTGGTGGCGACCGGCGACGGTTGCCAGTGCGGACGGATCACGGTCAAGCCGCCCAGCCCGCCGAACAGCAGCTCGCCGCCGGGTGCACGTGCCGCGGCGACATTGACGTAGCTGGCGATGTGCAGGCCGTCGCGGGTGCCGAGACTGATGGCCTCGTGCGTATCGCCGTCGATCCTGGCCACGCCGTTGGACAGGCTGGCCCAGAACCGGCCGTGGTCGTCGGCCAGCACGGCGGTGACCTTGTTGCTGGACAGGCCCTGCGCCGGGCCGACCGTGCGGAAGCGCCACGATTCGCCGTCGACGGGAGGGTCGACGATGCCCAGGCCGTCGAAGGTGCTGACCCAGACCTGGCCGTGCGGGCCGCGGCTGATCGAGCCGATCAGGTCCTGCGGCAGGCTGGCGGAGTCGTCGGCGCGATGGCGCAGGTTGATGAAGCGGCGCGGCAGGCTGTCGCCGCGGGCGATGCTGAGGCCGCGGCTGGTGCCGTACCACCAGTCGTCGCCCACCTGCGCGATGTAGCGCACGGTATCGCTGGCGAGGCTGGCCGGATCGCTCGGCACGTGGCTGGCGTGTTCCAGCGTGCCGCTGCGGGTGTCGTAGCGGTAAAGGCCGTCGTAGGTGCCGATCAGCAGGCGCGTACCGTCGCGCCTGAGGCTCAGCACCGGCTTGTCGTGCAATGCCGGCAGCACCGAATCCGCGATCGCCAGCGTGTCCGGGTGGATCCGCGCCAGGCCCTGGGTGCCGACCCAGATCGAACCGTCGACTTCGGCGAGGCTGCGCACGTCGCGCTGGGTCTGGCTGCCGTCCAGGTGAAGGTGGCGCATGCGGCCGGCCTTCAGGTCGATCACGTCGATGTGGCCGGCGCCGAGGCCCAGCCAGATCCGCCCGCGCGAGTCGACGAAGATGCTGTGCACGTTGGTGTCGGACAGCGCGTTGCCCTCCAGCGGCGACGGCAGCAGCGAGAACGCGATGCGCGCCTGCGGGTTGTGGTGCGCGACGCCCAGGTCGGTGGCCGCCCAGATGTTCCCGGAGCGATCGCGCAGCAGCGCGCGCACCGAGTCGCCGGGCAGCGACGAAGGCACGGCCGGGTCGTGATCGATCCGCCGCACGCCGGTGTCGCCGGGCGTGTATTCGAGCACGCCGCCACCGTCGGTGGCGATCCATACCGCGCCGCCGGCGGTCTGCAGCAAGTCGCGCACGGTCGAGTGGCGTGCGCCGTCCGGGTAGCCGCTGAAGCCCGGCACGCCGTGCCAGCGGCCGTCGGTATCGCGATACGCCGCGCCGGCCTGCACGCTGCCCGCCCACAGGCGGCCTTCGCGATCCTGCATGACGGACCAGATCTGGTTGCCGAGCACCGCAGCGGCGGGACCGTCCGGCGTCGACGGCCGCACGAAGACGTCGCTGCCTGCGCGGCGCACGAACAGGCCGTTGTTGTTGCCCAGCCACAGGTTGCCGTGCCGGTCCTGCAGCACGCTGAAGTTGCGCGGTGAGGTATCCGGCCCGGTGTCCACCCGGCGGATCGCGTCGGTGCGCAGGTCGAGGTGGTTCAGTCCGTTCTCGGTGGCGATCCAGACACCGCCGGCATGATCTTCGCCGAGCGCGTAGATCTTGCGGTCGGAGAGGCCGCCGGCACCGACCGGATAGACGCGAAAGCTGTTGTCTGCCTGCTCGAAGCGGGCCACCCCGCCGGTATTGGTGCCGATCAGCAGGCTGCCATCCGGCAGCGCAAGCAGGCTGCGCACGTAGGCGTCGGGCAGGCCGGGCGCCTTGCCGCTGCCGGCGCCGAATACCTGCAGGCGATAGCCGTCGTAGCGGACCAGGCCGCCCATGGTGCCGATCCAGATCAGGCCGTCGCGGTCCTGGGCTATCGCGGTGGTGACCGAATGCGGCAAACCGTCGGAAATGCCGACCTGGTCGAACCAGGGGGCATCGAACGGCGCCCACGGATCGCCGCTGTCGGCGCGCGCCGCGGAGCCCAGCAAAAACAGCAGAAAGAGACCCGCCAGAGGCAGCCGGAAACGCCGGCGACGGCGATGCGCGTCGCTCATGCGTGGCGGCACCCGCCTGTCGGGCGTGCGTCGGCACGACCCGTCGTGATCCTTCCCCTGGAGGGAAGCGGCCCCCTTCTGCATCCTGCCCCCGGCGACACGCAGCGGGTCAAGCACCGCCGCGTGCCGGAATCATACCGGCAATCCGCTGCCATCAGATGAATCGGCAGGCATGGCTTATCATGCCCGGATGCCCCGTCCCGCCTCGCCATCCAGCCCCGGCCTGTTCGCCGAACCCGATGCGCTCAAGCCGCTGGCCGAACGCATGCGCCCGCGCAGCCTGGACGAGATCGTCGGCCAGCAGCGCCTGGTCGGCCCGGACAAGGCGCTGCGCCGCGCGCTGGAGGCCGGCAAGATCCACTCGATGGTGTTGTGGGGGCCGCCCGGTTGCGGCAAGACCACGCTGGCCTTGCTGGTGGCGCGTTACGCCGATGCGGATTTCCGCGCAATCTCCGCCGTGCTGTCCGGCCTGCCGGACGTGCGCAAGGCGCTGGCCGAGGCCGAACTGAACTTCGCGCAAGGCCGGCGCACCGTGCTGTTCGTCGACGAGGTGCACCGCTTCAACAAGACCCAGCAGGATGCGTTCCTGCCGCACATCGAGCGCGGCGTGATCATCTTCATCGGCGCCACCACCGAGAACCCCTCGTTCGAGCTGAACTCCGCGCTGCTGTCGCGCTGCCGCGTGCACGTGCTGGAACCGGTCTCCACCGACGACATCATCGCCGCGCTGAAGCGCGCGCTGATCGACAGCGAACGCGGCCTGGGCGAACTGCAGCTGCAAGTCTCCGACGAGTCGCTGGAGTCGATCGCCCAGGCCGCCGACGGCGACGTGCGCCGCGCGCTGACCCTGCTGGAAATCGCCGCCGAACTGGCCGAAGACCGCAGCATCGACGAAACCACCCTGAGCCAGGTGCTGGCCGACCGCACCCGCCGTTTCGACAAGCAGGGCGAGCAGTTCTACGACCAGATTTCGGCGCTGCACAAGTCGGTGCGCTCGTCCGATCCCGACGCGGCGGTGTACTGGCTGTGCCGCATGCTCGACGGCGGCGTCGACCCGCTGTACCTGGCCCGGCGCATGACCCGCATGGCGGTGGAGGACGTCGGCCTGGCCGAGCCGCGTGCCTGGCGCATGGCGCTTGACGCGTGGGATACCTACGAGCGCCTGGGCAGCCCCGAGGGCGAACTGGGCCTGGCCCAGCTGGCGATCTGGCTGGCCATCTCGCCCAAGAGCAACGCCGCCTACCTGGCCTACAACAAGGCCCGCGACGCGGTGCGCAGCGGCGGCACGCTGGAAGTGCCGATGCACCTGCGCAACGCGCCGACGAAATTGATGAAGGGCCTCGGCTACGGCAAGGGCTACCAGTACGACCACGACGCCGAAGGCGGCATCGCGCTGGACCAGCAATGCCTGCCCGACGAATTGGCCGGCAGCGTGTTCTACGAGCCGGTCGAACGCGGCCTGGAACTGCAGTTGCGCGAAAAGCTGCTGGCCCTGCGCGCCGCCCGCGCCAAGGCCCGCGGCAAATAACGCCGGCTGCTGCGCGCACCCTTGCCGTCGCCCCGGTGCCCGACCTAGATTCGCCGCATCGACCGGGAGGGTGAACCATGCGCGTACTCGTGGCAGGTCTGATCGGCGGCATCGTGATCTTTGCGTGGGGCGTGGCGGCGCACATGGTGCTGGGGTTGGGTAATGTCGGCATCCAGATGCCGGCCAACGAAAGCGTCGTGTTGAACAGCTTGCATGAAGGTCTCGGCGATCAGCCGGGCGTTTACATCCTGCCGTCGCTGGACCCGAAGCGGATGGGCGACGAAGCAGTGATCAAGGCTTATTCGGTCAAGGCAGCGACGTCGCCGTACGCCTGGGTGGTCTACCTGCCGCAAGGCGACGACCTGATGCAGATGGGGCCGCAGATCGGACGGCAGTGGGCATCCGATACGCTTGCCGCGCTGGCGCTGGCCTTCGTGCTGGGGCTGGCCGGGCTGGGTTTCCGGCGGCGCGTGGCGCTGGCCGCGGCCGCGGCGGTCTTTGCCTGGCTGAGCACGACGCTGCCGTACTGGAACTGGTATCGCTTCCCGCTCGATTTCACCCTGGCCGCGCTGGTCGAGCAACTCGTCGGCTGGCTGCTCGCTGGCGCCGCGATCGCCTGGTGGCTGGGTCGCAGTGAACGCAAGCTGGCCAGATGAGTCGCCTGGCTCCTTCCTCGCGGGATGCCGTTCTCCCTCCCCTGTGTGCAGAGGGGAGGAGTGAAAGCGCGCGTTGCATTGCGGCAACAGCCGCCCGACAGCGATAATTCACGGTTCAAGCCTTCACCCGGACTTCGATCATGCTGGATCCCGCCCTGCTGCGTTCGCGCCTTGCCGAAACTGCCGCTCGCCTCGCCGAAACCCGTGGCTACACGCTCGACGTGGCCGCCGTCGAGTCGCTGGAGAACGCCCGCAAGCAGCTGGCCACCGAGACCCAGGATCTGCAGAACCTGCGCAACACCCGCTCCAAGTCGATCGGCCAGGCCAAGGCCAGGGGCGAGGACACGGCATCGCTGATGGCCGAAGTCGCCGGTATCGGTGACAAGCTCAAGGCCAACGAGCAGGCGTTGACGGAGGTGCAGGCGAAGCTCGCCGACATCGCGCTGGGCATCCCGAACATCCCGCATGCGTCCGTGCCGGTCGGCAAGGACGAGAAGGACAACGTCGAGGTCAGCCGCTGGGGTACGCCGCGCGAGTTCGCCTTCACAGTGAAGGACCACGTCGAACTGGGCGAGCGCCACGGCTGGCTCGACGGCGACACTGGCGCCAAGCTGTCCGGCGCGCGCTTCACCGTGCTGCGCGGCCAGCTCGCCCATCTGCACCGCGCGTTGGGCCAGTTCATGCTCGACCTGCACACCGCCGAGCATGGCTACCTCGAATGCAACGTGCCGGTGCTGGTCAACGCCGACAGCATGCAGGGCACCGGCCAGCTGCCGAAGTTCGAGGAAGACCTGTTCGCCACCGAAGTGGGCGAGACGAAGCGCTACCTGATCCCCACCGCCGAGGTCTCGCTGACCAACCTGGCGCGCAACACCATCCAGGACGCCGACGCACTGCCGCTACGCATGACCGCGCACACGCTGTGCTTCCGCGCCGAAGCCGGCAGCTACGGCCGCGACACCCGCGGCATGATCCGCCAGCACCAGTTCGAAAAGGTCGAGATGGTGCAGATCACCCATGCTGACCAGTCGCATGCGCAACTGGAGGAAATGGTCGGCCACGCCGAGAAGGTGCTGCAGAAACTCGGCCTGCCGTATCGCAAGGTGCTGCTGTGCAGCGGCGACATGGGCTTCACCGCGGTCAAGACCTACGACCTCGAAGTGTGGCTGCCCAGCCAGCAGACCTACCGCGAAATCTCCAGCTGTTCCAACTGCGAGGATTTCCAGGCGCGCCGCCTGCAGGCCCGCGTGCGCAACCCGGACACCGGCAAGCCCGAACTGGTGCACACGCTCAACGGTTCCGGTCTCGCCATCGGTCGCACCCTGATTGCGGTGATGGAGAACTACCAGAATGCCGACGGTTCGATCGACGTGCCCGAAGTGCTGCGCCCGTACATGGCTGGTCTGGACAGCATCGCGTGAACACGCCGGCATCCGGGTACGGCCGCTGGGGCAAGGTGGAGTTCTACACCAGCTTCTTCCTGCTGGCGGTGCTGGCCACCGTGATCGGCATGCGCCTCGGTTTCGACGGCGTGTGGCGGATGCCCGCGCTCGACCTCGACCTGTCCATGGCGGCCATGGCACTGGTGCTCGCCAGCTTCTGGTTCGCCCGCCGCAGCCGCCGCTGGCGCCTCGCCATCATCGCCTTCGCCAGTGCCACCCAGCTGGTGCCGATGGTGGTACGCGAACCGGTGCTGCTGGTTCCGCTGCTGGGTGCGTTGATTCCGGTGGGGATTCTCGTGGGTTGCCTGGTGGCGTTGTCGAAGAAGGGCACCTGACTGTAGGAGCGCACTCTGTGCGCGATGCTTTTGGTCACGTGACGAAGAGCTCGCGCACAAGGTGCGCTCCTGCAGAATCGGAACCACGATCATCTGGCTTCCCCCACAGGCACCCGTCGCCGTGTTCCTGATAGCATGGCGACCCTCGCAGAAGATCGCGAACAAGTCTGGAGAGATGGCCGAGCGGTTTAAGGCAGCAGTCTTGAAAACTGCCGTAGTGGCAACACTACCGTGGGTTCGAATCCCACTCTCTCCGCCATGTCCGAAAAGCCCTTATAAATCAAGGGCTTTTTTTATGCCAGGAATGTGGCGCTTGGACACTCCGCTTGGACACTTTCATGCGGACACCCTCCTATCTGGTCAGGCACAGACCAAGCGGCATGTGGCATTTTCGGCTGGTAGTTCCAGTTTGGCTCCGTGACGCATGGGGCCGAAAAATCATCAAGGTCAGCCTCCGCACCACTTGCCCGCGTGAGGCGCGGGGCAAGGCCCAGAGAATGGCCCAGAGCATGGCCCTGCATTATGCTGCCGTCTTCGCAACTGCACGGTAGCCGAGCACGGTCTTGTGGCTGCCGAGGAGGCGCTCGTGGATAGGGCGGTTCCAGCCGCGCCAGTACCGGGTGAAGGGTGGCGCCATGTTGGTGCAATAGGCGGGAAGCATGAAGTAGGCGAGCTGTAGCAGGCGCGTCCACGGGTCGCTCATGAAGCCTTGCTCCTGGTCTGCTCGCCAGCTTGTTGCGCCGGTGAGGCATCGTTGGCGGAATGCATGAATCGTCGCGCGGCCGTTTCGACCGGCGGGGAGGCCATCGTCGCCGCGATCGGGAACACGGAGAAGGCAGCCGGCAGCAACGCAAGGCCGGGATCGGTCGCCAGCGGCGTCGCGGGAAGAACGACGATGCTGGCGATGTCCGGCAGCGCGCCGACGAGCGACGAGCAAGGCCTTGCTTGGTCGGCTTTGCAACGGGCCACCTGCGCCATGCGACAGGAGATATCCGCATTCGCCCTGTCCACGTTCACGATGAATCAGGCAGGACTCGATCCTTCACGCTGCCGCACGGGTTCCTCGTGAACCCGCTTCGGCACGGCCCGATTGACTGGAATCAACCAGGTTCGCGATGCAGTGTCCACTTGATCGTGGTCAACACCGCCCCCTGCGGGCGTGCGCATGCTGCGGTCGTCGATACCGAAGGCACGAGCGTGGGCAGGCTGGACGGCAGGGCAACTGATGGCGCATGGGGCAGCGGGGCGGCCTGCGCGGCTCGACTGGTGACGGTACATCGCGGCAGTGCAGGGCGGTCCACTGCAACACCGACGCGAGATCGGCGCGTTGCATCCGCCCGGCCACAGGGACGAGCCGGATGAGCTCGCCATTGACGAATCAGAATCCATGACCGGCAGCGAACTGGACATTGATGATGGCCACGCCTGCCGCCGAGGATCCAACCCAACCGAGGAGCCAGCCATGTTCAAGCACATCCTTCTTCCCATCGACGGTTCGGAGCTCTCGTTGCGCGCGGTCAAGCTCGGCCTCGAACTGGCGCAGGCATGCAAGGCGAAGGTCTATGCGCTGCATGTGGTGCCGCCGTTCCACACCATCGCCTACATGGCCGAGATGGTGACTGCCACCGAGGCCACGTACGCGCGGGACGCCGTTGTGCGCGCCGAGCGTTATCTGGCCGAAGTGCAGCAGCTGGCCAAGGCGGCCGGCGTCGAATGCGGCAGCAGCTATGTTTTCAATGATCACCCGCATGAGGCGATCCTCGAGACCTCGCGTGCGCAGCACTGCGACCTGGTGGTCATGGCATCGCACGGCTGGCGCGGCGTGACCCGCTTGCTGCTCGGAAGCGAGACCCACAAGACGCTGCTGGAAAGCGAGATTCCAGTGTTGGTATGCCGTTGAGCGCTGGGTGCCGGCGAATCGCGGATCGAAGGGATGCGGCCGGCTCCGGCGAGGGTCGTCCGGTCGCCGCCTGGGCTGTGCCTGGCCATGCCTCACTTCCCCTACATCACGAACATCACCGCCGCCATCGCGGTGGTGGTCAGCCAGCCGAACAGTTTCAGCGACCACGACGTGGTGAATTCACCCTTGACCTTGCGCTGCGAGCCCATCGGCATCAGCGCGGCCATCAGCGATACCGCGGCCAGGCCGTTGATCACGGCGCTCCAGTACCGCGCCTTTGCCGGGTCGAGTGGGGTGAGGTTGAGTGCGGTGCTGAGCAGGGCGGAGCCGATCAGCACGCTGCAGAAGTAGCGGTAATCCCCTCGCTTGTCGGCCGCAGGCCATAGGTCAATGGCAGGTTGCGGAACCAGGTCGCGACGGCGGTCAAGGCGTCGCTGTCGGCCATGGTGAAGAACAGTGCGTATACCGCTACGGTCAGCGCGAGCATTTGCGGGAATGCGGCGCATCCCTTCGCTGCATTGTGCTCATGGACGATCAGGGTGCCGACGACGAGGCAAATGCCTGCGCACCGTTAGCGGCTGTTTCCGCCGATGACCACGTTGCCGCTGTTCATGGCGCAGACCTTGAACGGCGACGCTTCGTGCCAGGCGACGATGGATCGCGACGTCGTGGAACGGATCGCCAACGACCTGTCACCATGCAGCACGGCCACGGGCGCGTATTGCAAGGCGCGGCAGACCGTGCGCCGAACGCCCCTCAGTGCGCACTTCCCTTGGCCGCAGAGGCTAAGCGTGTCAGAGCCACCTGCAATTTTTTGCGGCGATATGGCGGGCTGGATTTTCGAGTCGCCGACAGCATTGGAGTGACCGGGTCGCCCGTGCAACGGAACGCCCGCAAGAACGGCAAAGCCCACTTCCTGCCTCCAACGTCCCAACTCCTGTCGTGCGAACCCGGGTGGCAAGTACATACGAAGAGACCAGTGTCGGTATGCCCAGGGTGCCGCCGGAGCCGAGCGCGGTGCGGTGACGAGTGCGCCGAGTGGCGAGGCTGTCGCCAACAGGGTGATTTCACGCATGTACTACCAATGGGGGACTTTTTTGGTGGAAAGGGTCGGAGTAGGTTGCGCTGTAGGGGATACAGGGCCAACCAGAAGGGGAGAGAAAATGCCTAACCATGCAGGGGTCAACATCGTGCTTTTGCGCGCAGTGCGCACAGCGCTTGCCGCCGCGGCGCTGGTCGCGTGTTCGGCGCAGGCGCAGGATCCGGGAGCGTCGGACAGCGGGCAGGCCACGGCCAGCCAGGCGACCACGGCGCAGGGACGCAGCAATGCGGCGAAGGCCAAATCGACCACCACCCTGCAGGAAGTCGTGGTGACCGGCACGCACCGGGCCGGCCTGTCGCCGACTGAATCCATCTCGCCGATCGACGCGTTCAGCGGCAGCCAGATCACGAACCAGCCGTCGGCGGACCTTACCGACGCGCTGACCAATATCGTGCCGTCGCTGACTACCCAGCGCTTTCCCATTGCCGACGGCACGGCGTTCGTGCGGCCGGTGTCGTTGCGCAACCTGTCGCCGGACCAGACCCTGGTGCTGGTCGACGGCGTGCGCTTCCATCGTTCGGCGCTGGTCAACCTGCAGATCGATCCGCTCGGCACCTTCAACCAGGGCGCGCAGGCGGTCGATTTCTCGGTGTTTCCGTCCAACGCGATCGAGCGCGTCGAGGTGCTGCGCGATGGCGCCTCGGTGCTGTACGGATCGGACGCGATCGCCGGCGTGGTCAACGTCATTCTGAAGAAGGCCCCCAAGGGCGTCACGGTCAGCGCGGAGCTGGGCAAGTACGGCAAGGGCGACGGCGACCTGCGGCGCTACGACGCCGACGCCGGGTTCCCGCTCGGCGCCGGAGGCTTCGTGCACGTGAGTGCCGAGCGCGAGACCACCGATCCCACTTCGCGCGGCATTCCGCAGCACAACGCGGCGCTCGTCGCGGCGGCGGTGGGTGCGAACCAGGTGCCGTACAACGGCCTCGGCCAGCGCTGGGGCGACCCGCAGACCAAGTCGAACAAGCTCTTCGTCAACGCCGGCCTGCCGCTGACGGGCGACGTGGAGCTGTACGGCTACGGCAACTTCATGGACAAGAAGGTCCTGTCCAGCTTCTTCTACCGCAACCCGGTATTGCCGGCGCAGTACGGCATCGCCGGCCGCTCGACGCTGGTCAACTACGCCAGCGGCACCCTGACGCCGGCGGATGCGCCGCAGTCGCTGGTGGACAGCATCGTCGCCGGCGGCGGCAATCCGGCGAACTACCTCACGGCCAACGCCGCGAGTTCGAGCGGCTGGGTGCTGCTCAACCCGATCTACACGCAGTTCCCCGGCGGCTACAGCCCGATGTTCGGCGCGGACATCGCCGATCACCAGCTGGTCGGCGGCGTGCGCGGCGGCGGGCAGAGCAACTTCCAGTGGGATGCGCACTACCGCACCGGCAGCAACGAGGTCGACTACCGACTGCAGGGTTCGATCAACCCGAGCCTGGGCAGCCTTTCACCCACCAGCTTCCACCCCGGCAAGCTGACCCAGCGGGAGCAGGGCGCCGGCGCGGATTTCGTCCGCTCGTTCGACAACTCGCCGCTCACGCTGGCCTTCGGTGCGCAATGGCGCCAGGAGACCTACATCATCCACCAGGGCGACGCCGGTTCGATCGCGGTGGGGCCGACCGCGTCGGTGTTCGGCGTGGGCTCCGATGCCTTCCAGGGCTTTCCGACCAGCGCGGCCGGGCGGTTCACGCAAAACAGCGACTCCGCCTACTTCGACGCCGAGACGAACCTCACCGACAAGTGGTCGGGCGCCGCGGCGGTGCGCTACGAGCATGCGAACGGCTACGGTTCCAAGGTGGTGTACAAGCTTTCCAGCCGCTACGCGTTCACCGACACGTTCGCGCTGCGTGGCACTTATAACACCGGCTTCCGCACGCCGACCCCGGGCCAGGCCAACACGCTGAACATCACCACCACGGCGAATGCCCAGGGCGGCCTGATCCCCAGCGGCACCTATCCGGTGAACAACCCGGTGGCGCGCGCGCTCGGCTCGACACCGCTGCAGACCGAGACGTCGAAGAGCCTGTCCGTCGGCGCCGTGTGGACGCCGCTCGACAACGTCACGACGAGCCTGGACTATTACCGGATCAGGATCGACAACCGCATCGGCCTGGTCAGCAAGACCGTGACCCAGGCCATCGTCGACCAACTCGCCGCCGGTGGCTACCCGAACGCACCATTGCTGCTCGGCAGCGACGCCAGCTATTTCGGCAACGCGTACGGCTCCCATGTCCACGGCATCGACTTCGTGGTCGACACCTGGCACCAACTGGGCAACGGCAGGCTCAACGTCGACTTCCGCTACAACCGCAATACGCAGGACGTGGTCAAGGTCAAACCGGACACGCTCAACAACGATTTCGTGTACGACCTCGAACACCAGGTGCCCAAGAGCCGGTCAGTACTCAGCTTCGACTACAACCTGCACCGGTTCGACGCCATCGCGCGGATCAACCATTACGGCGGCTGGAGCACCACGGTCGGCCTGTTCGGCAGCAACAACCCGCCGGACGACGTGAATCACTACAGCGGCAAGACGCTGCTCGACCTGGAGGCGCGCTACAAGTTCAACGACACCTTCACGGTGGCCGTCGGCGGCAACAACGTCTTCAACACCTACCCCGGCAAGGAGCAGAACGGCACGCTGCAATTCCTGGGCGTCAAGTACGCGCTCACCTCGCCGTTCGGTTTCAACGGCGCGTTCTGGTACGCGCGCGTGACGGCCAGCTTCTGACCGCCCGCCGCCATGCGGGGCCGTCTCCCCGGGCGTGTCCGGGGAGACGGCCGCTTCAGCCGCGGGCCTCCATCTACAGCGTGGGGCAGTCGAGAACGAACAGGGCGGCCACCGCCACGAGTTGCCCCGTATTGGCAATGCGCCCGTCCGCGTCCGGGCATGGATCGACTACACGCCGTAGTAGCTGCGGTACCAGCTCACGAAGTTTGCGATGCCGGTGCCGATCGGAACCTTCGGGGCGTAGCCGACTGCCCGGATCAGCTCCGACACGTCCGCCTCGGTATCGGGGACGTCGCCCGCCTGCATGGGCAGCATTTCCATTTGCGCCTTGCGCCCCAGGCACTGCTCCAGCACCGCGATGTAGCGCAGCAGTTCCACCGCTTCCGCATTGCCGATGTTGTACAGCCGGTACGGCGCAACCCCGCTGCTGGCCGGATCGGGGGCGTTCCCGTTCCAGTCGCTGTCCTTGCCCGGCAACGTATCCAGTGTGAGGATCACGCCTTCCACGATGTCGTCCACGTAAGTGAAACTGCGTTTGTGCCGGCCGTGGTTGAACACCTTGATCGGCTCGCCGGCCAGGATCGCCCGGGTGAACAGGAACAGCGCCATGTCCGGGCGACCCCACGGCCCGTAGACCGTGAAGAAGCGCAGCCCCGTGCAAGGAATGCCGTACAGGTGCGCGTAACTGTGCGCCATCTGCTCGTTGGCTTTCTTGGAGGCGGCGTAGAGGGTGAGCGGGTGTTCGGTGGATTGATGCTCGGAAAACGGCATGGCGGTGTCGGCGCCGTACACCGAACTGGTGGAGGCGAACACCAGATGCTCCACCTCGTGCCGGCGGCAACCTTCCAGCACGTGCAGGAAACCGGTGACGTTGCTGGCCACGTACACGTGCGGGTTTTCGGCCGCATAGCGCACGCCGGCCTGCGCCGCCAGGTTGATCACGCGCCGCGGCTTGTGCGCGGCGAAGGCATTCTCCATCGCCGTGCGGTCGGCCAGGTCGGCATGGACATGCGTATAGCCTGGGTGCGCGATGAAACGCGCCAGCCGGGCCTTCTTCAGGTTGACGTCGTAGTAGTCGTTGAGGTTGTCGAGGCCGATGACCTCATCGCCGCGTTCGAGCAGTTGCAGTGCGACATGCGAGCCGATGAAGCCGGCGGTGCCGGTGACCAGTACTTTCATGGCATGAAGTCCCGCTCAGAGGCGGCCGTCGACCGCTTCGCGCGGCAGCAGGCATTTCACGTCGTACAGCACCGAGGCGGCCTTGCCGAACGCGCGGATGCCGGCCGGGCCCATGCCGACGAACTGCTGGTGGCCGACTGCGATGATCACCGCGTCGTAGCTGCCAGTTTGCGGCTGGGCAAGGGGCTTGATGGCGTATTCGTGCTCGGCTTCGGCGGCGTTGATCCACGGATCGTGGACATCGACCTGGGCGTTGTAGCCGTGCAGCGCCAGCACGATGTCGACCACGCGGGTGTTGCGCAGGTCCGGGCAGTTCTCCTTGAACGCCAGGCCCAGGATCAGCACGCGCGCCTGCACCGGGTTGATGCCCTTGCGCACCATCAGGCGAATCACTTCGCCGGCGATGTACGGTCCCATGCCGTCGTTGGTGCGGCGGCCGGCCAGGATCACGTCCGAATGATGGCCCACCTCCTGCGCCTTGTGCGTGAGGTAGTACGGATCCACGCTGATGCAATGGCCGCCCACCAGGCCCGGGCGGAACGGCAGGAAGTTCCACTTGGTGCCGGCGGCCTCGAGCACTTCCAGCGTGTCGATGCCCAGCTTGTTGAACAGGATGGCCAGGTCGTTGACCAGCGCGATGTTCAGGTCGCGCTGGGTGTTCTCGATGACCTTGGCCGCCTCGGCCACCTTCAGCGAGCTGGCCCGGTACGTGCCGGCGGTGATCACCGAGCTGTACAGGCGATCGACGAAATCGGCCGTTTCCGGCGTGGAACCCGACGTGACCTTGCGGATGCCGGTGACGCGATGCTGCTTGTCGCCCGGGTTGATCCGTTCGGGACTGTAGCCGGCGAAGAAATCGCGGTTGTAGACCAGGCCAGAACCTTTTTCGAGGATCGGGACGCACACTTCTTCCGTGCAACCGGGATACACGGTGGATTCGTACACCACCACGTCGCCGGGCTTGAGCACCTTGGCCAGGGTTTCGCTGGCCTTGATCAGCGGCGTCAGGTCCGGGCGCTTGGCGAGATCGATCGGCGTGGGCACGGTGACGATGTAGGTGTCGCGGTCCCGCAGGTCGTCCAGGTCCGCGCTGAAGCGCAGGCGCGTGGCCGCGGCCAGTTCGGCGGTGTCCACTTCCAGCGTGTTGTCGCGACCGGCAACCAGCTCATCGATCCTGGCCTTCTTGATGTCGAAGCCGACGGTGTCGTAGTGCTTGCCGAACTCCACGGCGAGCGGCAGGCCGACGTAGCCCAGGCCCACGATGGCGAGCTTGGTGTTCTCCATGTTCCGCATTCGGTCACCTCAACATGCTTTGAGTGGACAGTCTTATGCGCGTGCAGCCCCGGCAGTCGCAGACTGCGGCCGGTCGCCTCCGCGTGTCAATGTTCGGGTGGGCTGCCAATTGCCCGGAAAGCAATGGGCATGTGCACTGTGTGCCGGTGGCCCACGTTGCCGACCACCAGGGCATAGCTGCCGTTCTTGCCGGCGATCTGCAGCAGCGGCTGGTCCAGCAGGGTCGCGCTGCATGGAATCCTTGATGAGGGTCATGGGGATGCTCGACTCGTAGGGATGGGAGTCACAGGTGGGGCTCCCAGCTGCTGACACCCTGCGTGATTATCTCGTGAACATGTTCGAAGACAGTCCGTTGCTGGCGATAGGGATCGGGAATGTCATTCCCGTGCAGCCATTTGTCGAGCAGGTAAACCTTGTCGCGAACCTCGGGGGCGAGCCGAATCATTGCGGCTACATGGTTCTTTTCCATGCCCAGTACCAAATCGGCCTGGCGCAGGATGGCAGGTGTCAGCTGATGCGCGCGATGCATCGTGCCGTCGATGCCGTTTTCGGCAAGCAATTGCAAGGCAGTCGCATCCATCGGGCTGCCGACGAGCGCACCGAGCCCGGCGCTGCTGAATTCGATGCCGCGCGTCGCCATGCGCTGTCGAAACAGGTATTCAGCCATAGGGCTGCGGCAAATGTTGCCCACGCAGACGATCAGTATCCGTTTGTACACGGTGCCGACTTGCTCCCGGGGTCCAAGCCAGCTGGCGTCGATCAAGGACGCAAGAGATAGCGAGATCGGCCCTCTGTCTGTTTTTGGAGAAGGTCTTTTATAGCAGGTGCCCATGGCATTTCTGCCGGAGCCAGGTCATGTAACTTGTGATGATTAAGTCAATAACCGAGCCGTGAGTGACGGTGGCTTGCCTTATCTCGATTATCCCGTTCTTGCAGTCTCGAAGGTTTTCGAGGCGTCGTTGAAATACCAAAGATTACCAGCGATGCGAGTCATGCAAATGTGAATGTGAATGTGAAAGCGATTTTCACGCCAGTTTGCCTTGGCCGTGAAGTTGGCCAGGTGAATGTTGGCCGAGTTTGAGTCTTTGTCGAATTGACGCTGCCAGGCGGGAGTCGATCCGATCAGTGGCGGCGTGCAGGTGCGTCACGAAAAAATTTGCACATCGTGAACGCGCCGCTGGAGCGCATTGCCGGCAAGCACGCCACGCGTCCATGCCGCCGGTGCGGATACCGGACGTCTTTGCTGCAGCGCAGGCACCGTCGATCCACAAGCGCAGCGGCTGCCGGCGTGCCGTCCGGGCCGAGCGCGGGTTTCCGCGGTCCATGAAGGAGTACCGTTCATGAACAACAGCGTCCTCGTCACCGGCGGTGCCGGTTACATCGGCAGCCATGTCGTGCAGCAGCTGGTCGCACGTGGCGAGCGCGTTGTCGTCATCGACAATCTGAGTACCGGGTTTCGCGACGCGGTGCGTGGTGCCGAACTGGTGGTCGGCAATGTCGGTGATCGCGCCCTGGTTGCCCGCGTGCTGGGCAGGCATCGGGTCGATGCGGTGCTGCATTTCGCCGCGCATACGGTGGTGCCCGAATCGCTGGGCGACCCGCTCAAGTATTACGGCAACAACACCTGCAACACGCAAAGCCTGCTCGCCTGTTGCGCGGAGGCTGACGTGGAGCGGTTCATCTTTTCCTCCACCGCTGCGGTCTACGGCGTGACCGAGAACGGCATGGCCGACGAGGACACGCCCACCCGGCCGATCAACCCGTACGGCGCGTCCAAGCTCATGTCCGAGACCATGCTGCGCGATCTTTGCGCCACCGGAGCGATGCGGCACGTGACCCTGCGCTACTTCAACGTCGCCGGTTGCGATCCGCTGGGCCGCATCGGGCATTCGACGCCGCACTCGACGCTGCTGATCAAGGTTGCCTGCGAGCATGCGGTCGGCAAGCGCGCCAGCGTATCGGTCTTCGGCAGCGACTACGACACGCCGGACGGCACCGGTATCCGCGACTACATCCATGTGGAGGATCTGGCCGCAGCCCACTTGCAGGCACTCGACCACCTGCGCGATGGCGGCGAATCACTGACTCTCAATTGCGGCTACGGCCACGGCTACAGCGTGCGCGAAGTCATCGACGCGGTGCAACGCGTCGACGGCCACCCGCTGACGGTGATCGAATTGCCGCGTCGCGCCGGCGATACGCCGATGCTGGTGGCGCACAGCGACCGGCTCAAGCAGCGACTCGATTGGCGGCCTCGGTACGACGACCTGGATGTCATCGTGGGCACGGCACTGCTGTGGGAACGGAAGCTCGCACGGGAGCACGCAACGCTGGCTGACAGGGCATGAACCTCGGGGAGGAGGCCTTTCTCCCGTTGTTCATCCCTCTCCACTCGCTCGTCGCTCCTATGCCATCGCGACCGATTTTGCCGGGTTGCCCGGCTGGTCGACGTCGGTGCCGCGCAGCACGGCGACGTGGTCGGCGAGCAGCTGCAGCGGCACGGTGAACACGGCCGGCGCGATGAGGCTGCCGCCGGATTGCACGCGCAGCGTGACGCCGTTGCCGGCCATGTCGTCCATGCCGTCGGCGAACACGATAAGGCGGCCGCCGCGGGCGCGCACTTCCTGCAGGTTCGACTTCAGCTTGTCCAGCAGTGGGCCGTTCGGCGACGCCGGATACTGCACGCCGCAGCCGAGGAAAAGCGCATGCTGGTGCTGGGTGAATTCGCCAGCCAGTTCGATGATCGCCGGCTCCGTCTGCAGCGCCTCCTCGATCGCGCGGCAAGTACTGCAGCTCGGCGCACAGCGCCGCATAACGGTCATTGTTGCCGCCGTGGCACCGGCCGGCAGACAGATGCAGGATCACCGGGATGCCGGGCGCCTCGGGTTCCAACGGCGGACTGAAAGCTTCGGCGGCGTCGCCAGCGGCGAATTTCGGACAGGCCCTACTTCCCCCATGTCACGAACATCCCCACCACCGCTGCCCCCATCGCCGCCGTGGCCAGCCAACCGAACAGTTTCAACGGCCAGGGTATGGTGAAGTCGCCCATGACCTTGCGCTGCGAACCCATCAGCATCATCGCGACCATCAGTGGCACGGCGGCCACGCCGTTGATCACCGCGCTCCAGTACAGCGCCTTGATCGGGTCGAGCGGGGTGAGGTTGAGCGCGATGCCGAGCAGGGCGGAGCCGATCAGCACACCGTAGAAGAAGCGGGCTTCGTGTGGTTTGTGTTCGAGTCCGCTGCGCCGACCGAACGCGCCCGCGGCGGCGTAGGCGGTGGCGCCGGCCAGCACCGGCACGGCGAGCAGGCCGGTGCCGATGATGCCGGCGGCGAACAGCGCGAAGGCCAGATCACCGGCCAGCGGCCGCAGCGCTTCGGCGGCCTGGGCCGAGGACTGGATGTCGGTCTTGCCGTGCGCGTGCAGCACCACGGCGGCGGTGAGGATGATGAAGAACGCGATCAGGTTGGAGAAGATCATGCCCACCGTGGTATCGATGCCGATCCGGCGCAGCGCGCTTGGTGCCTGTTGCGGCGCGTCCTGCAGCGGCTTGCGCCGCTTGCTCGTCTCGATCTCCTCCACTTCCTCGGAGGCCTGCCAGCAAAACAGATAAGGGCTGATGGTGGTGCCGAGCAGCGCGACCAGGCCCATGGCGTAGGCCGCGTCCCAGCGGATCGGCGGCAGCACGATGCTCCTGAGCACCGCGCGCCACGGCACGTCGATCACCAGCGCGGTAGCCACGTAGGCGAACAGGCTGAGCGTGAGTAGCTTCAGGATCGGTGCGTAGCGGGTGAACGGGATGAACACCTGCAGCAGCAGCGACAGCCCGGCGAACAGCGCGGCGTAGAGCAGGGCCGGCCCGCCGATCAGCAGCTTCAGCGCCGCGCCCATGGCGCCGATGTCGGCCGCCAGGTTGATCACGTTGGCGATGAAAACCAGCATCAGCAGCGCGTAAACCAGCGTGCGCGGGTAATACCGGCGCATGCCGTCCATCAGGCCATGGCCGGTGACGCGGCCGATGCCGGCGCTGATCGCCTGCATCGCGATCATCAGCGGCATGGTCACCAGCGCCGCCCACAGCATGCCGTAGCCGAATGCCGCGCCCACCTGCGAGTAGGTGGCGATGCCGCTCGGGTCGTCGTCGGCAGCGCCGGTGATCAGGCCGGCGCCGAGGTCTTTCCAGGGCGGGGTTTCCGGGCCGCCGTCTTCGGTGTTTTCGCGTACGGCCATGGGGTTTCCGCTGGGTGATCCTGTCCGGCACTGCGGCAGGGTATCTGTCCGGATGATGGAACCGTCGAACCGTGTGTGTGACGAGGTGTCGCAGCGAATTTCACAAGCCGCGGTGTACATAGTGCACCGAGCCGTATCTTCGCATTCACGAGGCTGCCCGATCATGACTACCGATGCCTTCGCCCACCAGCCGCTCGACCCCGATCAGCTGCGCGGCATCGACGCCTGGTGGCGCGCCGCGAACTACCTCTCGGTCGGGCAGATCTACCTGCGCGCCAATCCGCTGCTGAAGGAGCCGCTGGCGCTGGCCCACGTCAAGCACATGCTGCTGGGCCACTGGGGCACCACGCCGGGGCAGAACTTCATCTATGCGCACCTGAACCGGGCGATCCGGCAGTACGACCTGGACATGATCTACCTCTCCGGTCCCGGCCATGGCGGTCCCGTGGTGGTGGCGAACGCGTATCTGGACGGCACCTACAGCGAGGTCTACCCGGACATCAGCCAGGACGAGGCGGGGCTGCAGCGGCTGTTCAAGCAGTTCTCGTTTCCCGGCGGCATCCCCAGCCACGCCTCGCCGGAATGTCCCGGTTCGCTGCACGAGGGCGGCGAACTCGGCTACTCGCTAAGCCACGCGTTCGGCGCGGTGTTCGACAACCCCGGGTTGATCGCCGCCTGCGTCGTCGGCGACGGCGAGGCCGAGACCGGGCCGCTGGCCACGGCCTGGCATTCAAACAAGTTCCTCGACCCAGTCGGCGACGGCGCGGTGCTGCCGATCCTGCACCTGAACGGCTACAAGATCGCCAACCCCACCCTGCTGGCGCGGATCGGTCGCGACGAGCTGGAACAGCTGCTGCGCGGCTACGGCTGGACGCCGTATTTCGTTTCGGGCAGCGAACCGGCGGCGATGCACCAGGCGATGGCGGCGACGCTGGACGCGGTGGTGGCGCAGATCCGGCAGATCCAGCGCGGCGCGCGCGAGCAAGGGGTTACCGCGCGGCCGCGCTGGCCGATGATCGTGCTCGATTCGCCCAAGGGCTGGACCGGGCCGAAACTGGTGGACGGCAAGCCGAACGAGGACACCTTCCGCGCGCACCAAGTGCCGTTGTCGATCTCCGCCAGTAGCCCGCCGGAGCACCTGCAGCAGCTCGAAGCGTGGCTGCGCAGCTACCGGCCAGACGAGTTGTTCGATGCGCACGGCCGGCTGCGGCCGGAGCTGGCCGCGCTGGCGCCCGCCGGCACGCGTCGGATGAGCGCGAACCCGCACAGCAACGGCGGCCTGCTGCTGCGCGACCTGCGCCTGCCGGACTTCCGCGACTACGCGCTCGCGGTGCCGCAGCCCGGCGTGCGCGGCAGCGGCGACACGCGCGCGCTGGGGCCGTTCCTGCGCGACGTGATCCGCCTGAACGAGCCGTCGCGCAACTTCCGCGTGTTCGGCCCGGACGAGACGGTGTCGAACGGCCTCGGCGCGGTGTTCGAGGCTACCAACCGCCAGTGGCAGGCCGCGCTGCAGCCCAACGACGAGTTCCTTGCGCCGCAGGGCCGGGTGGTCGAGATGCTCAGCGAGCATCAGTGCGAAGGCTGGCTGGAAGGCTATCTGCTGACCGGCCGGCACGGCCTGTTCAACTGCTACGAGGCGTTCATCCACATCGTCGATTCGATGTTCAACCAGCATGCCAAGTGGCTGAAGATGACCGCGGCGATCCCGTGGCGGCGCCCGCTCGCCTCGCTAAACTACCTGCTGGCTTCGCACGTGTGGCGGCAGGACCACAACGGCTTCACCCATCAGGACCCCGGCTTCATCGACCACGTGGTCAACAAGAAGGCCAGCATCGTGCGGGTATACCTGCCGCCGGACGCGAACTGCCTGCTGTCGGTGATCGATCACTGCCTGCGCAGCCGGCACTACGTCAACGTGGTGGTCGCCGGCAAGCATCCGGCGCCGCAATGGCTGGCGATGGACGCGGCGCAGCGGCACTGCAGCCAGGGCATCGGCATCTGGCCGTGGGCCAGCAGCGACCAGCACGGCGAGCCGGACGTGGTGATGGCCTGTGCCGGCGACGTGCCCACGCTGGAGACGCTGGCGGCGGTGTCGGTATTGCGCCGCTACCTGCCGGAGCTGAAAGTGCGCGTGGTCAACGTGGTCGACCTGATGAAGCTGCAGTCGCCCAGCGAACATCCGCACGGCCTGGACGACGACGATTTCGACCAGCTGTTCACCCGCGACAAGCCGGTGATCTTCGCGTTCCATGGCTACCCGAGCCTGATCCACCGGCTGACCTACCGGCGCACCAACCACGACAACCTGCATGTGCACGGCTACAAGGAGGAGGGCACCATCACCACCGCGTTTGACATGACCGTGCTGAACGCACTGGACCGCTTCCACCTGGTGATCAACGTGATCAACCGTGTGCCGCAGGCGGGCGAGCGCGGCATCTACCTCAAGCAGAAGCTGCTGGACAAGCTGATCGAGCACAAGCAGTACATCGACGAGAACGGCGAGGACCTTCCGGAAATCCGGAACTGGGTGTGGGACGCGCCGGAGGCCGGCATGCTGGCCTGACTTTGCGCTGGCCAGCCCGCGCCACTCAACCTCGGACGAGCGCCGCGGCGGCCGTGGCGGCCACCCATTCCTCGTTGGTGGCTTCCACTACCACCTGCACCCGGCTGGCTGCGCTGGAAATGACCGGCGCATGGGCGGCATTCGCGGCCGGGTCAATCGCCACGCCAAGAAAACCCAGCCCGGCGCAGACGCGTTCGCGGATCACTGCCTGGTGCTCGCCGATGCCGGCGGTGAAGACCAGCATGTCCAGCCCGCCCAGCGTGGCCGTCAGGGCGCCCACTTCGCGCACGATGCTGCGCACGTACAGCGCCAGTGCCTCGCGCACCGGTTCTTCGTCTTCGCGCGGCAGCAGCTCGCGCGGGTCGGAGGACACTTCGGAAACGCCGAGCAGGCCGGACTCGTGGTACAGCATGCGGCCCACGCGTTCGAGCGACAGCTTGCGAATCTCCATCAGGTAGATCACCGCGCCGGGATCCAGCGCGCCGCAGCGCGTGCCCATCATCAGCCCGTCCAGCGCCGAGAAGCCCATCGTGGTGGCGACGCTTTGCAGGTTGCGCATCGCGCACAGGCTGGCGCCGCTGCCCAGGTGCGCCACGATGGTGCGGCCGCGTGCGGCGTCGCCGTAGCGCTCGCCCAGCACCTGCGCCTGGTAGTCGTAGGACAGGCCATGGAAACCGTAGCGGCGCAGGCCCTGGTCCCAGGCCGAGCGCGGCAGCGGCAGCATCTTCTCGACGGTCGGCATGCTCTGGTGGAAGGCGGTGTCGAAGCAGGCCACCTGCGGCAGCTGCGGCAATTCGTCCAGCAGCGCGCCGATCGCTTCCAGCGCGAACGGCTGGTGCAGCGGCGCCAGCGGGATGTAGCTTTTCAGGTCGGCCAGCACCGCGGCATCGACCCGCACCGGTTCAAAATATTTGCTGCCGCCGTGCACCACGCGGTGCGCGATCGCCACGATGCGGCGGCCCTGCAGCCGCGCCACGATGCGCTGGCGCAGATAAGTCAGCGCGGCATGGTAGGGGTGCTCGCAGCCCAGCGCCAGCGTCTCGGCCGCGGCGCCGCTTTCGCTGAATACCGGGGCATCGCCGGTGATGCCCTCGACCTTGCCACCCCAGGCGGGCGTGCGCGCCAGTGGCGTCGCGTCCGCGTCGAACAGCGCGAACTTGATGCTGGACGAACCGCAGTTCAACACCAGGATCAGCGAATTGCTGCCGTCGGTCATGGCGGGCTGAGCCGGTAATGGTGGGCCACCAGCGCGGCGAGCGCGCACGAGGCGATGCGCGATTCGCGCGAGTCGGCGCGGCTGGTCAGCACAATCGGCACGCGCGCACCCATTACCACTGCCGCGCTGGCGGCGCCGCCCAGGTATTCCAGTTGCTTGGCCAGCATGTTGCCGCTTTCCAGGTCGGGCACCAGCAGGATGTCGGCCAGGCCGGCCACGTCCGAGACGATGCCCTTGATCCGCGCGGCGGCGGCGGATATCGCGTTGTCGAACGCCAGCGGCCCGTCCAGCACCGCGCCGGTGATCTGGCCGCGGTCGGCCATCTTGCACAGCGCGGCGGCGTCCAGCGTGGTCTGCATGCGCGGGTTGACCGTCTCCACCGCGGCGAGGATCGCCACGCGCGGCACCGCCACGCCCACGATGTGCGCCAGGTCGATCGCGTTGCGCACGATGTCGGCCTTCTCCTCCAGCGTCGGCGCGATGTTGACCGCGCCGTCGGTGATGATGAACGGCCGCGGGTACGCCGGGCTGTGCATCAGATAGCAGTGCGAAATGCGCCGCGCCGTGCGCAGGCCGGCGGCGGAGGCCACCACGGCCGCCATCAGCTCGTCGGTGTGCAGGCTGCCCTTCATCAGCGCATCGACGCGACCGCCGGCGGCCAGTTCGACCGCACGCGCGGCGGCGGCATGGCTGTGCGGCACGTCCTCGATGGCGATGCCGGAAAGATCGAGCCCGGCCTTGCGCGCCACTTCCGCGAGTTTCGCCTGCGGCGCCACCAGCACCGGTTCGATCAGACCGGCCGCATGCGCGTCCAGCGCGGCGGCGAGGCTGGTTTCGTCGCAGGGGTGCACCACCGCGACGCGGATCGCGCCCAGTGACCGGGCGCGGGCCGCCAGTGGCCGGCCGGCGCCGTCGGGCAGGCGCACTTCCGGCAGGCGGGTGCGGGCGTATTCGATGCGCTCGCCGGGTGCGGTCACGTCGACCGTACCGTCGATCGCCAGCACGCCGTGCTGGTTCGTGCAGCGACAGGCGAAGCGGATGCGCCGGGTCGCCGCGTCCCGCGCGATCGCCTGCACCTGCACCGCCAGCGTGTCGCCGATGCGCACCGGCGCGTGGAAACGCAGCACCTGCTCCAGGCAGGCGGTGCCGGCGCCGGGCAGGCGCGTGCCCAGCACGGCGGAGATCAGCGCCGCGCCCCACATGCCGTGGCCGATCACGCCGTGGAAGCCGGACGAGGCGACGGACGCCGGGTCCAGCCGCTTCGGATCGCTGTCGCCGTAGAGGGTCGCCAGCAGTTGCACGTCCTCGGCGGTCAGCGAGCGCTCGATCGTCGCGCTGTCGCCGACGGCGATCTCGTCGAACGTGCGGTTGGGGATCAGCGGCGCGGCGGTATCGGGCGTGGTCTCGTCCATGCTTGGGTTCCGGTCGGTGCCGGCGGCGCCGGTGCGGACAGCGTAGCGCCGCCGGCCCCGGTGCGTCGAAGTGGCATTCAGCCGCGTACGTCGGGTACCTCGATCTGCCTGCCGCCGGCGTTGCGCTTCAGCAGCCAGGCCAGGACCGGCGGCGTCACCATCGCGGTGAGCAGCGACATCGCCACGATGATGGCGTAGATGCGGTTGTCGAACACGCCGGCGGCGAGGCCCAGGGTGGCGACCACGATGCCGACTTCGCCGCGCGGCACCATGCCGAAGCCGATGATGGTGGCGCTGCGCCGGCCCAGCGACAGCGAGCCGAGCCAGCCGCCGATGAACTTGGAGACGATCGCGATCGCGGTGACCACGGCGAGCATCCACAGCGCCTCGGCGCTGGCCAGTTCGTGCAGGTCGACCTTGCTGCCGGTGACCACGAAGAAGAACGGGGTGAGCAGGGCCAGCAGCGGCTGGGTCTGTTTTTCCAGGGTGTGCTGCTGGCGGGTTTCCGAGGCGATCATGCCGGCCAGGAACGCGCCGATGATCGCCGCCAGGCCGAAGCGGGTGGACAGCCAGGCCAGGCCCAGGCACAGCGCCAGCACGATCATCAAGGGTGAATGCGGGCCCAGCGGCTTGTCCAGCCAGGCGGAGTTCCAGCGCATCACCCGCGCGCCGCCCCAGCCGATCACCGCGATGAAGCCGATCGCACCGGCCAGCACCACCAGCAGGTGCGTGGCGTCGATGCTGCCGCCGCCCTGCAGCGACACCACCACGCCGAGCAGCAGCATGGCGAGGATATCGTCGATCACCGCGGCGCCCAGGATCACCTTGCTCTCGATGCGCTGCAGCGCGCTCAGCTCCTGCAGCACGCGCGCGGTGATGCCGGCCGAGGTGGCCACGAAGGCCGCCGCGACGAACAGCGAGCGGTCCCAGTCGAAGCCGTTGCCGTGGGCCCACACGCTGCCCATGCCGAACGGCACCAGCACGCCGACCACACCGACCACGAACGCCACCTTGCCGACCTTCTTCAGGTCTTCCAGCCGCGTTTCCAGGCCCACCGCGAACAGCAGCAGGATCACCCCGATTTCGGCCAGCACGTCGAGCGGGGTGCCGGTGGCGATCTGCTCCGGGGTGATCCAGCCCAGCAGGGACGGGCCGATCGCGCAGCCGGCGGCGATCTCGCCGACCACGCCGGGCAGCTTCAGCCGCTGTGCGATCTCGCCGCCGATCTGGGCGGCGACGAACACGACGAACAGGGTGAACAGGATCTCGCTGGCGTGGTGCATGCGGCGCGCGCCCGGACTTTCGACAAAGACTGCATGCTACATGCAGCCTCCCGCGTCATGCAGCGCCGGATAGCTGGCGATGATCGCGCCGCAGCCGGCTGAACATGCGGCTGGCCGCCGCGGTGATCGCCGCCAGCATGATCATCGTCCAGCGGAATGCCACCACGTAATCTTCATGGGCGTGGCCTTGCAGCATTGCTTCCATCAGCAAGGTGGACAGTGCGATGCCGAAGCTCATCGCGAGGTATTGCACGGTCGAGGCCATCGACGAGGCCATCGAGGCGTGCTTGATGTCGAGGTCGGTGTAGATCAGCGTGTTCATGGTGGTGTATTGCAGGCCGGCGAAGGCGCCGTAGGCGAACGTCAGCAACGCGATCACCCACACCGGCGAGCCCGGGCCGAGCAGGGCGAACGCGGCCAGCAGAGCGGCCACGATCAGCGTGTTGCCCAGCAGCAGGCGGCGGTAGCCGTAGTGCACCAGGGCGCGGTTGACCGCCCACTTCGCGATGATCGAACCGAGCGCCTGCGGCACCATCATCAGGCCGGCCATCAGCGGCGACCAGCCGCAACCGACCTGCAGGAACAGCACCAGCAGCAGGAACATGCCGGAAATGCCGAGCCGGGTGAACAGCCCGCCGGCCAGCGACACCCACACGCTGCGCACTCGCAGCAGCTGCAGGTCCGCCACCGGATACGGGGTGCGCCGGCTGTGCCACACGTAGATCGTGCCCAGCAGCACGGCAACCAGCGCGTACAGGCCCATCCGCAGCCATGGCACCGGCGCGCTGCCAGCCAGCTCCGAGGCGGTGAGCAGCAGCGCCGAGGCGGCAGCGAACAACAGGAAGCCGGACAGGTCGAAGCGGTTCGCGCGATCGAGCCGGTAGTCGGGCATGTCGCGTTTGTTCATCCACACGCCGGCGATCGCCACCGGCACATTGATCAGGAAGATCAGCCGCCACGAAGTGAACTCGACGATGGCGCCGCCCAGCAGCGGCCCCAGCACCGAGCCGAGCAGACCGAACGTGGCCACCGTGCTCATCGCCCGCACGAACTCGCGCCTGTCGATGCTGCGCACCAGCACGTAGCGGCCCACCGGCATCAGCGCGGCGCCGCCGATGCCTTGCACCACACGCGCGGCGACCAGTTGCGGCAGCGTCTGCGCCATGCCGCACAGCAGCGAGCCCAGGCCGAACACCACGATCGCCGCGCCGAATACCCGCCGCGTGCCGAAGCGGTCGCACAGCCACGGGCTGGCCGGGATCAGGATCGCCAGGGTCAGCACGTAGCTGGTCAGCGCGGTGCGCATGCCCAGCGGGGTCACCGCCAGTGCCTCGGCCATCGCCGGCACCGCGGTATTGACTACAGTGGAATCCAGCGCCTGCATGAAGAATGCGGCGGCCACCAGCCACAGCAGCCCGCGGAAGCGCTCGCGCGTGGACATCTCGCGCGAATCGGCCGCTTCCGTCGCCGGCATGCCGGCGTCGGGGGCGACTGCGTGGGGATCCGCGGCGGTATGGGGAACCATCCGCGGCATGGTAACTGCTGTGACAGCTTGCTTTTCGCCGGCGGTATACGCACAGTGGGCCTTGTTTCATCTGCCAGTCATGCCCAGATAGGCATCGAGGCCATCAACAACCACACGCGCCGGGGCGGCCTTCGTTCCGGCGTGTGCTTTTGTGCGGCAGGAGCCGCGAGTATCAGGAAAAGCCATGAGCAAGCCACCGATCACTGTTTCCCGCATCGACATGGAACGCATCGAAGCGTTGCTGGAACGCCTGCCGGCCGCCGAGGCCGACAGGCTCGATGCGCTGCGCGCGGAGCTTGATCGCGCCGACGTGGTCGAGCCGGCGGCCATGCCGGAGCACATCGTGACGATGAACTCCACCGTCACCTTCGAGGACGAGAGCAACCGCGAGAAGCTGACCCTGACCCTGGTGTATCCGGCGGCTGCCGGGACGCCCGGCACGGTGTCGATCCTGGCGCCGGTGGGCAGCGCGCTGCTCGGCCTGGCGCAGGGCCAGCAGATCGACTGGCCCACGCCGGACGGCCGCAAGCGCCGGCTGAAGGTGCTGGAGATCGCCTACCAGCCGGAAGCGGCGGGGCACTTCCACCGCTGATCCGCAGCGCGCGCCGGTGTCGTTAAACTGCGGGGAGATCCGAAGGAGACCCGCATGACCGAACGCCTGGCCCCGGCCGAGACTGTCGCCCACGCCGCCGCGCTGCGGGCGCAGATCGAGCAGGCCAACTACCGCTACCACGTGCTCGACGACCCGGAGATCACCGATGCCGAGTACGACCGGCTGATGCGCGAACTCGAGGCACTGGAGGCCGAGCATCCCGCGCTGGCCTCGCCCGATTCGCCGACCCGCAAGGTCGGCGCGCGCGCGCAGGGCGGTTTCGCCGAGGTCCGCCACGCGATCCCAATGCTGTCGCTGGGCAATGCGTTCGAGCAGGACGGCGAGTCGGATCGCGAACGCTTCCGCGAAGTGGCCGAATTCGAACGCCGCATCGAGCAGACGCTGAAGCGGCGCGAGCCGGTATTTTCGGTCGAGCCCAAGCTCGACGGCCTGGCGATCAGCCTGCGCTACGAGCACGGCGTGTTCGTGCAGGGCGCCACCCGCGGCGACGGCGAGACCGGCGAGGACGTGACCGCGAACCTGCGCACGGTGCGGGCGATCCCATTGCGCTTGCGCAATGGGAAAAATCAGGATGAATCGCTGCGCCTGCGCAGCACGGGCTGGCCCGACGTGCTGGAAGTGCGCGGCGAAGTGATCATGCTGCACAAGGATTTCGAGGCGTTCAACGCATACGCCCGCAAGCATGGCGAGAAGCCGCTGGCGAACCCGCGCAACGGCGCAGCCGGTTCGCTGCGCCAGCTCGACCCGGCGGTCACCGCGAAGCGGCGGCTGAGTTTCTTCGCCTATGCGATCGGTGCGGTCGAGGGCGGCGAGCTGCCGCCGACCCATTCGGCCACGCTGCGGCAGCTGCGCGAGTGGGGCTTTCCGGTGTCGCCGGAGGTGGACACGGCGCGCGGCTTCGACGGCCTGATCGCCTACTACCGCCGCATCGGTGCCAAGCGCGACAGCCTGCCGTACGACATCGACGGCGTGGTCTACAAGCTGGACGACTACGCCGGCCAGCGCGAGATGGGCTTCGTCTCCCGTGCGCCGCGCTGGGCGATCGCGCACAAGTTCCCGGCGCAGGAGCAGATCACCACGGTCGAGGCGATCGAGATCCAGATCGGCCGCACCGGCGCGGCCACGCCGGTGGCACGGCTGGCGCCGGTGCAGGTGGCCGGCGTCACCGTCACCAACGCCACGCTGCACAACGCCGACCAGGTCGCGCGGCTGGATGTGCGCGTGGGCGACACGGTGATCGTGCGTCGCGCCGGCGACGTGATCCCGGAAGTGGTGCGCGTGATGCCCGAACTGCGGCCGCCGCATACGCGCCCCTGGCACATGCCTGCGCACTGCCCGGTATGCGGCTCCGAACTGCTGCGCGAGGAGGGCGCCGCGGCGTGGCGCTGCTCCGGCGGGCTGATCTGTGCGGCGCAGCGCAAGGAGGCGCTGATCCACTTCGCCTCGCGCCGCGCGATGGATATCGAAGGCCTGGGCGAGCGCTTCGCCGAGGCGCTGGTGGAACTGGACATCGTGCATTCGCCAGCCGACCTGTACGGCCTGGGCGTGGACGACTTCGTCGAGATGAAGCGGCGCATCGACGAGCGTGACGGCACCACGCCGGAGACTGTCAAGGCCGGCAAGGTGGCGACCAAATGGGCGGAAAACCTGGTGGCCGGGATCGAGGCCAGCCGGCACACCACGCTGGCGCGCTTCCTGTTTGCGCTGGGCATCATGCACATCGGCGAAAGCACGGCGAAGACGCTGGCCGCGTGGCTGGGCCGGCTGGAGTTCGTGCGCAGCACGCCGGCGGCGGTGCTGCGCGTGCTGCCGGACATCGGCAGCGAAGTGGCCACCTCGATCGCCGGCTTCTTCGCGCAGGCGGGCAACGAGCAGGTGGTCGATGCGCTGCTCGAAGCCGGCATCACGTTCAGCGACGAGGGCGCGCCGTCGCCGCAGCTGCGTGCGCGGCTGGACTTCGGCGTGTTGCTGGGCATGGCCAACATCAACAAGCTCGGCCCCAAGAGCTGCGCGCTGCTGTCGCAACACTTCTCCACACTCGACCAGTTGCTGGCCGGCGGATCGGCGCACTGGATCACTGCCGGCGTGCCGCAGGCGGCGACGACCAGCCTGGAACATCATCTGGCCGACCCGGCCGCGTTGGCCGCGCTGCGCGAGGCCGAGGCGGCGATGCAGCGCCTGCTTGCAGCCATCCCGCACACGGCGAAAGCGGCGACGGCGCCGCTGGAAGGGCAGACCTTCGTGCTCACTGGCACGCTGGCGTCGCTCGGCCGCGACGAAGCGAAGGACCGGCTCGAAGCGCTGGGCGCCAAGGTGTCCGGCTCGGTATCGAAGAAGACCAGCGTGGTGGTCGCCGGCGAGGCGGCCGGCTCCAAGCTGGACAAGGCGCAGGAGCTGGGCGTGCCGGTGTGGGACGAGGCGCAGCTGCTGGCGCTGCTGGGCAAGCACGAGGCCGGCTGATGGGCATCGGATCCTTCGCCGCGCTGCGGTTGCGTGCGCAGCTGTACGCACTGATCCGTGCGTATTTCGCCGAACGCCAGGTGCTGGAAGTGGAGACGCCGGTGCTTTCCGCGGCCGGCAATACCGAGCCGAACATCGAGAGCTTCAGCACCACGTTCAGCGGTCACGTCGACGCCGGCGCGCGCGAGCGCTGGCTGCGCACCTCGCCGGAGTATCCGCTGAAGCGGCTGCTGGCCGCCGGCATCGGCGACTGCTACGAGCTGGGGCGGGTGTTCCGCAATGGCGAGGCGGGCGGCCGGCACAACCCCGAGTTCACCATGCTGGAGTGGTATCGGGTCGGTTGGGATCATCGCCGGCTGATGCAGGAAACCGTCGCCCTGGTCGAGGCTGCGCTGGCGATGGTCGGGCGGCGCGCCGGGCTGGTGGTGACGAGCTACCGGCAGTTGTTCCTGGACGAGCTGGGCATCGACCCGGTGCATGCCGCCATCGATGAGCTGCATGCGCCGCTGGCCGAGTTCGGCGTCGATCCGGCGGGCCTCGGCCACGACGACTGGCTGGACCTGCTGATCACGCACAAGCTGCAGCCGGCGTTCCCGCGCGACCGCATCACGGTGATCCACGACTATCCGGCCAGCCAGTGCGCGCTGGCCAGGATACGCCCCGGCGAGCCGCCGCTGGCCGAGCGTTTCGAGCTGTACCTGGGCCGCTACGAACTGGCCAACGGCTACCACGAATTGAACGATGCCGCCGAGCAGCGCGCACGCTTCGAGCGCGACAATGCGCGGCGGCGCGAACGCAGCCTGCGCGAGATCCCGCTCGACGAAAACCTGCTCGGCGTGCTCGACGCGCTGCCCGATTGCGCCGGCGTGGCGCTGGGCGTGGAGCGCCTGCTGATGTGCCTGGCCGACACCGATGCGATCGCCGACGTGCTGGCGTTTCCCTTTTCCGAGGCCTGAGGCATGGCCTCGCCGGCTGGCGAGGCCACGGTGGCTCAATCGCGGCTTTCCAGCAGGTAGCGGTAGATCAGTCCACCCAGGATGCCGCCGACGATCGGCATTACCCAGAAAAACCACAGCTGCTCCACCGCCCAGCCGCCCTGGAACAGGGCCACGGCGGTGGAGCGCGCCGGGTTCACCGAAGTGTTGGTGACCGGGATGCTGATCAGGTGGATCAGAGTCAGCGCGAGGCCGATCGCGATGCCGGCGAAGCCCACCGGCGCGCTCCGGTGGGTGGCGCCCATGATGATGAAGAGAAAGAAGCCGGTCATCACGATCTCGCACACCATGGCCGCACCCATCGCATAGCCGCCCGGCGAGTGCGCGCCGTAGCCGTTCGAGGCAAAGCCGCCGGCAGCGGCGTCGAAGCCCGGCTTGCCGGAGGCGATGGCGTACAGCACCGCGCCGGCCACCAGGCCGCCGACCACCTGCGCCACGATGTACGGGAGCACTTCCTTCAGCGGGAAGCGGCCGCCGGCGGCAAGGCCGCAGGTCACCGCCGGGTTGATGTGGCAGCCGGAGATGTGGCCGATCGCGTAGCACATCGTCAGCAGGGTGAGGCCGAAGGCCAGCGCCACGCCGGCGAAGCTGATGCCCAGCTCGGGGAATCCCGCGGCCAGCACGGCGCTGCCGCAGCCTCCAAGCACCAACCAGAACGTGCCGAAGCATTCGGCGGCCATGCGTTTGCCCAGATTCATCGAAGGCTCCTCCCCGATGGCGTGAATGGACTCGTGCGCCGCAGCAGGGCGGCACATGCCGGATCGCCGGCCGCGGGCCAGGGTCGAACGACGTTTCCCCTCCCCGTGAAGACATTGCCGGGCGGCGCGTGCGGGCTGGCCGGCGCGCCCGTGCAGCCCGGCATCCCGCTGGGCAGGGTGAAGCATGGGGTTGCGAATGTCGTCGCGAAGTGATGCGCGCTGCGCTATGTTGCCGAACCCTTTCCGCAGCGAGGCGCAATCCCCGCCATGAACGAAGCCACGGCATTGACGGCAGTGGATGTGACCGGCGCGGCGGCGCGCCCGCTGGGTCGCCGCGACGCGCGCACCCTGCTGCTGGCCGCGCTGGGCGGTGCGCTGGAGTTCTACGACTTCGTGGTGTTCGTGTTCTTCGCGATCCCGCTGAGCCATCTGTTCTTTCCGTCGGACACCGCGCCGTGGCTGGCCCAGCTGCAGGTGTTGGGGTTTGGGGAGCAATGGAACGAAAAACCGGGATAAGGTCTATTTATCCATAGAAACCATATAGATAGCCAAACACCCCTCCGGGGGCACTCATCCTCTCAATCGCCTTCCCTATCGTTGGGATCTCGTAGCGGGCGTAGTTCTCCGCGGGCCACTGCCTCGGGCACGGCAAAGGAATATCGGCCGTGCATGTTGATGTGGTCATGGCTGAGCGGCGACAGCCGTGCGACGTCCTCATCCCGTACGGGAAAACCGTCTTGACGCAACTGATCCAGTGCCGCCTCCATGTAGATGGTGTTCCACAAGACGACGATGTTGAGCACCAGGCCCAGCGCGCCCAGCTGGTCCTCCTGACCCTCCTGATAGCGTTGCCGGAGTTCGCCGCGTTTTCCGTGAAAAATGGCGCGCGCCACACTGTGACGCCCCTCGCCACGGTTGAGTTGGGTCAACGTGCTACGCCGCTTCGCCTCATCGTCAATATAGGTCAGTGTGTGCAGGGTTTTTTCAATCCGTCCGAACTCAGCCAAGGCCTGGGCCAGACGGGTTGGACGGTCGCCGATCTGCAAGGTTCGCATGATGCCGTTGGCTGGTACACGACCCAGTTTCAGCGAGCCCACCAGCCGCAGGATGTCGTCCCACTGCTCCTCGATCAATGGCAGTTTCACCCGCTGGCGGGCAACGGCATTGAGGTCGCCGTAGTCGGCCTCGGGATCGATGCGCCAGAATCGCGTGCCGCCGACGTCCGCCAATCGGGGACAGAACCGGTACCCCAGCAGCCTGAACAACCCGAACACCACGTCGCTGTATGCGCCGGTGTCGGTCATGATCTGCGTCGGCTGCAATTCGGTGGGCTGTTCGAGCACCACGCCCAGCAAGATCAAGCTGTCGCGCAGCGTGCCCGGCACGGTGATGTGGTTGAGACCGCTGAACTGGTCGGAGATCAGGTTGTACCAGGTCACGCCGCGTTCCCGACCGAAATACTTCGGATTGGCGGCCGCATGCACAGTGCGCACGGGCACGACGAAACGCATCCCGTCGGCTGACGCCACGTCGCCACCACCCCACTGATGGGCCAGAATCGACCGGTTCTGAGCCGCCACCAGGATGGCATTGGCCGCAACCAGGGTGTCGTTGCGGAGGTAATTCTGGTCGACCCACGACAGACGCGATCGTTTCAGTGCAGCGATGTCGGCACGAACGAGGGGTTCGAAGCCCGTGTTGCTCGCCTCAGCCAGCAATACGGCACAGAGGCTGATCGGAAGCTCCGCAGCACGAGCAGACCGCTCGGTGAGATGGGTGAAGGCATCGGTGAAACCGGTACGGGCCGCAATCTCCAGCAATACCTCTTCAATGTCCACGCGTGGCAAACGCTCATTAACCGCAGCGCGCAAGGCCAGCAAAGACGCTGGTTCTTCGAGCTTGTCGAGGGAGCTGACGACCAGGTCGTTCTCGCCTTCGAACCGCACCGCAGGATTGTCCGGAAGTCGGGACGCTACCGCGCGGTAGGTCTCATCGAGTTCTTTGGTGATCGCGACGAGTGCCGACGAGGGCGTTGGAGACAAGCTGAGCGTGCGGCAGATGATGGGGCGCGCAGTCTCCCATTCGTTGCCGCTCAACAGCCCTGCGCGCGGGTCGGCATACTTCCAACTGGGGGCGACGAACACGTCGCGCCGGCGTAACGACGTATGCAATTCGTCGAGCACGCAGAAAGTGTAGGCCCGATGATCGATGCTGTCGTCGTCGCGAATCGCGTAGCGCTGCCAGCGTTTGCGAATGACATCACGCGGGACGTCGTCGTCGGCCTTGAATCGCCCGGGATGCGAGCGAAGCCATTCATAGGCGGCGACCACAGCCTCGCCTGCGGGACTCGCGCCGAAACGCAGATTCTCCAGCACAAAGGGGAGAAAGCGCCGGATGCGCCGATAGCGTTCGCTCAGCTCGCTGTAAAACACGTCGTCGGGCGGTCGTACCAGGTTGCTCACTTCCTGGAGCGCCTGGGCGAGGACGTCGCGCGGCACCTTGGCGAACAAGGCTTTGCGTAGTTTCTTGTCCGGGAGCGTGCTGTCCAGCACCACTTGGCAAGCATCGGCCAGCAGCGTGGCCGCACGATCCAGGTCTTTCAGCGTGCGCAAGCGTGTTTTCCGATCCTCCTTGCGCGCTGTGGAAAAAACATCCCGCAGCAGCATTTCAAGAACTTCGACGGCGTCATCATGCGCGGTGGCTTCCAGGCAATGCACAAACGCTACGAGAGTGGCAAGGCGGCGAACGTCGGGCAAGCGGCTCACGGCGCTGGCTTTGGCGGCTCCCGCAAAGCGAGCCAGTGCCATGACGCGACTGGCCGGAAGGTGTGACACCCTGGGCAGGTCGATGCCGAGCTCACGAACCTCCCGTAGTCGCATCAGCGTTTGAATGAGTGCCGGTCCGCTGACGCGCGTGGGGCCCGATCGCAGCTGATCCAGCAGCGAGTAGCGGCTGCCGGCTGGCACGATCAACAACTGTTCGAGGCGTTCGCGCTGCCTGTCCAAGAGACGGGTTCCCAGACGCCGCCAAAGATGCTCTTCGACGCGGGCTTTCACGCGAGCGACAAATCGTTCGAGTGTGCTGCGCCCGGGAAGCAGTACCTTGTGCGTCAACAGCCATGTCATGGCTCGCTCGAACAGGACGCTGGGCCGCTCCGTTCCCGTCCAGCAGAGTGCGTACAGCCAGCGACCCAATCGAAAGCCGATAGGCGGTTCGGTGATTTCGACGAAGCCGTATTGACGACAGATATCGCGCTGATGATCCCACCGGAGTTCACCTGTCCGGTAGTCGTCGAGGGAGGGATCCGTGTCCGTAATATCCAGCTGCCTGGCAACGGTGGATAACACCAGCGCAGGGAGATCCAGCGGATCGTCCAGAAATGTTCCCAAGTAGCGCAGCGTCGTCAGCTGCAATGCGATGCCCAAACGATTCGCATGACCGCGCTTGCGCGCGATGTAGGTGCGATCTGCATCGTCGAGATGGAAGTAGCGTGCCAGTTCGTCGCTGGACGGGTTGCCGTTGTACCGGCCGTAATTGTCGCGTTGTCCCTCGGTAACGTAGCTGACCGGCATCAAGGTTTCCTTCTGCGGAGAGTTGGGTAGAAGGTTCCATCACTGAAAATCAAGCCTTTCGCCCATCACGCCTTGGAGCTGGCGAGGTGGGATCGCCTTCAACCATGTTTCTTGGGTTCTGCCGGGAGGCATTGCATTGGCGGTTTCGCCAAGGTCGAGTACGATACATGAATGATAACGACTCGTATTCGCAGCATATTGCGCAACCTCTCCGTGGCCGCCCTTCTGCTTTGGGCACTCCCACTCCCGCGGGCGCATGCTCAAGACGTCAGTTCAACCGTGCCGCAGACATGGCAGATGATCGACTATCTGGCCACGGATTACGCCGGCGCGGTCAAGAACGGAGCGGTGCTCAGCGCGTCTGAATACGCCGAGATGCGGGAGTTCACAGCCACCGTGCATCGCCGCCTTCAGGCGTTGCCGCCGACGCCCGGTACACCCGCGTTGTTGTCCCAGGCCGACCAGCTCATCGCTTCAGTGGATGCGAAGGCCTCGCCAGCGCAGGTGGCGATCGAGGCACATGCCCTGGCCGATGCCTTGCTGAAGGCGTACCCGATACCCACCGCGCCGGCCCAAGCGCCCGATCTGACGCAGGGCGCAACGCTGTACCAGAACCAGTGCGCCATGTGTCACGGCGCCACCGGGCATGGCGATGGTCCCGTGGGGCTGCAGCTCAATCCGCGACCGGTGGACTTCACTGACCAGGCGCGTGCGGACCAGCGCAGCCCGCTGTCCCTGTACGAAGTGATCAGCCACGGTGTCGAGGGAACGCCGATGGCCAGTTACTCGTCCCGGCTGTCGTCGGACGAGCGATGGGCACTCGCGTACTACGTGGGGTCGCTAGCCTATACCCGCGAAGCCACGACCGGTGCGACCCTCTGGCAGCACGATACGGCCGCGCGTGCGCAGATCGCGGACCTGAAGGAGTTGTCGCAAGCACGCGTGTCGCAACTGGCTCCTGCACTGGGTGCCGAACATGCCCGCGCGATCATCGGTTACCTGCGTGCGCATCCGCAGGCGATGCAACAGGCGTTGACGGGGCTTCCGCTTGCGCGGGGGCGACTTGCTGCAAGCCTGGCGGCCTATCGTGCCGGCGACGCCAAGGAAGCCACACAACTGGCATTGTCGGCCTATCTCGATGGCGTCGAACCCATCGAACCCCAGCTCAACGCACGCGATGGCGCGCTACGCGCCCGCATCGAAACGGCCATGGGCGCCTATCGCACAGCGGTGTCGGGCAAGGCCGCGCTGCCGGCGGTGACCCAGCAGGCCCACGCCGTGGATGTCCTGCTTGCGCAGGCGCAGGAGGTCACGGCGGATGCGGCGGGCGATCCGGCCGCCACGTTCCTCGGCGCCTTCACGATTCTGGTTCGCGAGGGTCTGGAAGCCTTGCTGGTGGTCGTCGCCTTGCTGGCCTTCCTGCGCAAGGCAGATCGACGCGTGGAAGTGCGTTACGTGCATGCCGGCTGGATTCTTGCCTTGGTGGCCGGCGGGATCACCTGGGCACTGGCCAGCTATGCCATCTCGATCAGTGGCGCCGGTCGCGAACTAACCGAGGGCCTGTCTTCGCTGTTCGCCGCCGTGGTGCTGCTCAGTGTCGGCTTGTGGATGCACCAAAAGAGTATTGGTGGACGCTGGCAGGCCTACCTGAAGGAAAAGATGGCCGCGGCACTCGACCGACGTTCGGCGTGGTTCCTGTTCGGCCTCGCCTTCATTTCGGTGTATCGGGAAGTGTTCGAGACGATCCTGTTCTACGCCGCGCTCTGGAACGACGGCCAGGAAGTCTGGCTGCTGGGCGGCATTGCGGCCGGCGCGGTGACCTTGGGACTGATCGCCTGGCTCCTGCTGCGCACCAGTCGGCGTCTGCCCATCGGCAAGTTCTTCGCGGCGAGTTCGATCCTGATCGCCGTGCTGGCCGTCGTTCTCGCGGGTAAGGGCATCGCCGCGTTGCAGGAAGCTGGCTGGGTGTCGGTGACGGTCGCCCCGGTGCCGCACATTGAACTGCTCGGCATCTATCCGACCTGGCAGACGCTGCTCGCACAAATCGCCGTGGTCCTGATGCTGAGTGCGGGTTTCATGTTCAATATGCTTCGTGGCCGTAGCGCTCCCGACGCATTGCCCGCATCCACCACTACACGCCCGGAAGAGGATCGCGCATGAGCGACTGCGGTTGCCACGCCGAAGCCGCCAGCGAGGCGGAACGCCGCATCCTGCGCATCGCGCTCGGTCTCAATGCCACCATGTTCGTGGTCGGTGTCGTGGCCGGCCTGATCGCCCAATCGATGGGCCTGGTCGCTGATTCGCTGGATATGCTGGGCGATGCCTGCGCCTACGGCATCGCCTTGCTGGCGTGGACACGCAGCGCCTATTTCAAGGCGTCGGCCGCGCACTGGAATGGAACCTTGCTGGTGGTTCTTGGCGTCGGCGTACTGGTGGGGGTGCTCTGGCGTCTGGTGACCGGTAGCCACCCGGAAGGCCTATGGATGATGAGCGTTGCCTTCGTTTCCTTGATCGTGAATGCCACGGTGCTGAGGCTCTTGGCGCGATTTCGTCACGGTGAAGTGCATCTGCGCGCCATCTGGATATGCACGCGGGCCGACGTCATCGCCAATCTGGCGGTGATCGTGTCCGGTGTGCTGGTGCTTCTTCTGCACAGCGCCGTGCCTGATCTGGTGATCGGTACGGCCATCGCCTGCTACGTGCTGAAGGAGGCGTTGGGCATTCTGCGCGAAGCGAAGGACGCACGGATCGCCGCCATTGCACCGAACGGCAAGCCATGACGTCGCCGATCTCGGGATTTGGCTCGATGGTTTACGCCGTTGACCTTCGACTGTTCAACGCCATTCATTCGCCGGTGCCACCGTCGCCAGCGATGCTTCATGTGGCGCGCGTCCTGGCCGATGGACCGTTGATCCTGACAGCTCTCCTTCTTGGGTGGATGCTGATGGTTCCTCGCCAGTCGATGCGCTTGATCGCCCTGAAAGCATCGGGTGCCGCCGCTGCAGCATTGCTCGCGAACCTGATCATCGGCTTGGTTTGGGATCGCGCACGTCCCTTTGTCGCTGGAGTCGGTCAAGCATGGGTGTCTCATGCGGCGACCGGCAGCTTTCCCAGCGACCATCTGACTGTGCAATGGGTGGTGGCCGGCATACTGTTGCTGAATCAATGCAGCCGGCCTTGGGGCATCGGGATCGCACTGCTCGGCCTGCCGATGGCCTGGGCACGGATCTACTTGGGCGTGCACTACCCCGGCGATATGCTGGGAGCCCTCGGGATGGGCGGACTGGCCATGCTCAGTGGCTGGCTGTGGTTTCGCCGGTCCGTGACATCAGCCATCGCGCCATTGCCATCTCAGGGATAAGGTTTCGCCCCGCTGCGAAGCGAGGGTCTAGTGCGCTGCGCCGGGTGAGGTGAACGTGCAGCCTGTCGCGCGGGCCGATTCGTCCGTGGTCGCGTGATCGGTTTGCAAGGTGGTGTGCGTGATGGCGAAACGATCATGCAGCATCGCTTCGATCTCTCGGCGCACATCGTGGCAGTCGATGTCGTGATTCACGTAGATGTGGCCCGACAGTGCCGGCATGCCCGAGGTCACTTCCCACACGTGCAGATCGTCCAGCCGAGTCACCGCCGGCATGGCACGGATCGCCTCGGCAATGGATACTGGGTCCAGACCGCGTGGTGCCGCTTCCAGGAAGATGCGGCCCGAGTCGCGCACCAGTCCGATACCGGCTTTCAGCATCAATCCGGCGACGACCAGTGCGGCAAGGGAGTCCACGCGATTCCAACCCGTCCACCAGATGATGGCACCGGCAATGGCAGTGGCGATGAAGGCGTAGAGATCGGTGAGGATGTGCTGGAAGCTGCCTTCCACGTTGAGGCTTTGCCGGTTGGCCTTGCTCATCGCCCACACGGCGAGCAGGTTGACGCCAATACCGACCACCGCGATCACCGTGACCAGCAGACCTTCCACCACCGGCGGGTCGATCAGCCGGCGGATCGCCTCGACGATGAACCAGACCGACAGCAACAACAGCGTCAGCCCGTTCGCCTGGGCGCTCAGGATTTCGACCCGCTTGAGTCCGAACGTGTAGCTGCCACTGGCCGGGCGGCTGGCCAGACGCATCGCGACAAGCGCCAGTCCGATCGAGCCCACATCGGTGAGCATGTGCCCGGCATCGGAAATCAGGGCCAACGACTTGGCCAGGATGCCGACCACCACCTCGACCGCCATGAAGCCGAGCAGCAGCAACAGCGCGATGGTCAGGTACTTCTTGTCCGCATCCGGTGCCACGCCATGGCTATGGTCGTGATGATGGTCATGTTCGTGGGGCTTGGTTGTGCCCATAGGAGTCTCCAGTGCGGCGGCCACTCTACGTGAGCGCCAAAGTGTTATGACATGACATCGGGAAGGACGGGCGGGAGTGACCCGCCCGTCTTCTTCATTCAGCCCCTTGACCGTCGATGGGCCACGCCCGATCCACCGTGCTCTGGTAGACCCAGCCGGCCACACTCTGACCGGTGCGCCCGTGCAGGCGGATCAACTGCACCGCCCGTTCGGCCTGATCGTCCTCACAGAACACTTCGAGCTTGATCTGCCGGGTCACCCGTTCGCCCAGTTCCATCGAATAGACCTGTTCCTGGCCGTTGAGCGCGGTCAGCAGACCTTTGACGTCGCTCACCGACAGGTAACGAAACCCCGCTTCTTCCAGCGCATGGATGACGTCGACCACGCGGCCACGATGGATGAAGGCCTTCACTTCTTTCATGGGGTCTTCTCCTTGGCGAGGCGCCGGGCGGCGCGTTCTTCGATCCAGTCGTAGAGCACCGGCAGCAGCACCAGCGTCAGCAAGGTCGAGGTGATCAGACCACCGACCACCACGGTGGCGAGCGGGCGCTGGGTTTCCGCACCCACGCCACTGGAGAGCAGCATCGGCACCAGGCCCAGGATCGCTACGCTCGCGGTCATCATCACCGGGCGCATACGCAGGGCCGTACCGCGGATCACTGCCTCGCGCACAGGCAAGCCTTTCTCACGTTGTTCGTTCAAGAAACTCACCAGCACGATGCCGTTCAACATCGCCACGCCGAACACCGCGATGAAGCCGATGGCCGAGGGTACCGACAGGTATTGCCCGGTGATCGCCAAGCCGACGATGCCGCCGATGGTGGCAAACGGCACGTTGGCCAAGATCAGCGTGGCGTGCTTCACCGAGTTGAACGCGGTGTAGAGCAAGACAAAGATGAAGAAAATCGTCGCCGGCACGATCAGCGACAATCGCTTCAACGCCCGCTGCTGGTTCTCGAACGCGCCGCCCCATTCGCTGTAATAGCCAGTCGGCAACTTCACCTGTTGCGCGATGGCCGCATTGGCTTCCTTGACGAAGCCGTCGATGTCACGACCGCGAACATCCATCTGGATCACCGCATAGCGCTGCAGTTGTTCTCGACGAATGAACGAGTAGCCTTCCGCATCGCTGACCTCAGCCACCTGCGACAGCTGCACCAGTGCGCCGCTGGGCGTGCGGATCGGAATGCGCTTGATCGCCGGCAACGAGGCCTTGTCCGCATCGTCCAGCCGCACGGCGATGTCGAAGCGTTTCACGCCGTCGAGTAAGGTCGTCACCGGCTCGCCGCCGATGCCGTTCTTCACCACGGTGAGCACGTCGTCGGCGTTCAAGCCGTAACGGGCCAGCGCATCGCGATCCACCTTGATGCGGATCTGCGGCTTGCCGATGTTCGCCTCCAGCGCGAGATCGGCGACGCCAGGCACCCCGGCCAACACGTTCTTGATGCGACTGCTCAAGCGATCAAGTTCGCCCAGGTCATCGCCATAGATCTTCAGTGCCAGCGTGGCGCGCACACCCGAGATCAGTTCCTCGATGCGCATCTGGATCGGCTGCGTGTAGCTCACCACCGCGGTGGGCAGCGCCGCCGACAGTTCCTTCTGCATCGCTTCCTCGATGCTTTCCAGCGTCTCGCCCTTGCGCCATTGATCCTTCGGTTTCAGCGGCGTGTACACCTCCATGTAGTTCACATCCGCCGTTTCGCCTTTTTCGGCGCGACCGATCATCGCCAGCGTGGTTTCCACTTCCGGAAACTTTTGTTTGACCAGTGTCGACACTTGCTTGGAGATGGCGATCGATTCGTCCAGCGATGCCGACGGAATCGAGGTAATGCGCCACATGATGGCGCCTTCCTTCAGGTTAGGCATGAACTCCTTGCCGAGGAACGGGAACAGCGCGAGGCTGCCGACCAAGGCTCCGGCGGCGATGCCCAGCACTAGCTTGCGGCGCGCCAGCGCCCAGGCGAGCACCGTGGCGTAGTGGCGTTTCAGGAACGCCACCAGCCAGGTGTCCTTTTCTTCCTTGGGTTTCAACACCAGCGCGGCGAGCACCGGGATCAGCGTCAAGGCGAGAATCAGCGAACCGGCCATCGCGAAGCTGATATTGAACGCCATCGGCTTGAACATCTTGCCTTCCAGCCCTTGCAGGCTGAACAGCGGAAGGAACACCACGATGATGATCCCGATCGCGAACGTCATCGGGTTGGCCACCTCGCGGGCGGCCGCCAGCACAGCCGACGTGCGATCCACTGGGCCGCCATGCGCCTTGCGCTCGGCCATGATGCGGTAGGCGTTTTCCACCATCACCACGGCGCCGTCCACCATCATGCCGATACCGATCGCCAGGCCCGCCAGCGACATCAGGTTGGCCGACAGGCCGACCTGATTCATGCAGATGAAGGCGATCAGCATCGCCAACGGCAACGCCACGACGACCACCAGCGCGCTGCGAAACTCACCCAGGAACAGGAACAGCACCAGTGCCACCAGGATCGAACCTTCCACCAGCGCACGCACCGCGGTGCCCACCGCCGCGTTGACCAGTTCAGTGCGCTCGTACACCGGTTTTACGACCACGCCCGGCGGCAAGGATTGCTTCACTGTGTCGAGCTTGGCCTTGACCGCATCGACCACGCTCTTGGCGTTCTCGCCAATGCGAGCCAGCGCTTGGCCCATCACCACTTCCTTGCCATCGCGCGTCACGGCACCGGTGCGGGGCGCACCCGCCTCGGTGATGGTGGCCACGTCACGCACGTAGACCGGCGTGCCGTCTTCGGTCTTGAGCACGATGTTGCCCAGATCCTTCGCGTTCTGGATCAGGCCCAGTCCACGTACCAGGTACTGCTCGCGGCCGACATCGACGAAGTTGCCGCCGACTTGCGCGTTGTTGGCCTGCAGCGCCTCGATCACCTCTTTGAAGCCAAGCTTGTGCGCGATCAGTTTCATCGGGTCGATGCGCACCTGGAACTGCTTTTCCTGGCCGCCCCATGAGCTGACGTCATCGACACCCGGTGCGGTGCGCAGGATCAAACGGATGGTCCAGTCCTGCAGTGTGCGCAGATCCATGTCGTTCGGTGCCGTACCGGCCGTGGCGCCTTTCAAGGTGCTGTCGGCGCGTTCGACGGTGTACCAGAACACCTGGCCGAGACCGGAGGTGTTCGGTCCCATCTCCGGTTTGCCGTAGCCGGCCGGCAAGCGATCGCCCACCTGCTGCAACCGTTCGTTGACCAGCTGGCGAGCGAAGTAGATGTCCATGCTGTCGTCGAAGTAGACCGACACATAGGACAGCCCGAACAAGCTCACCGAGCGGATCTGCTCCACTTTGGGCAGGCCGGCGAGCGCCGATTCCACCGGCGTGGTGAGGAGTTGTTCGACATCCTCCGCCGCCAGCCCCGATGCCTCGGTGTAGACATTGACCTGCACCGGTGTGACATCGGGAAACGCGTCGATGGGCAGCTGACGCACCGCCTGGAAACCGAGGAAGCCGATCACCACGAAGGCGATCAGCACCAGCGCCTTGTAGCGCAGGGAGAATTCAACCAGACGTTCCAGCATCATTCTTCTCCCAGCTGCGAGCGCAACAAGCGGGCCTTCAAGGCGAAGGCGCCCTTGCGCACGTAGGTGTCGCCGGCTTTGAGGCCTTGCGTGATCACCGTCCAGCCATCCCGCGTGTCGCCGACCATGACCGGCGCCGGCTCGAACTGACCGTTGCCTTTGGCGAGGAACACGGTCGGCTGGTTTTGCAGCAGCACGATCGCTTCGGCGGGAACGGCCAGCTTCGGCACGGCGCTGCCGGCGGCGATGCGCGCTTCGACCAGTTCGCCCGGATGCAACAGATCCTCACGGTTGTCGACTTCGATGCGCACCGGCACCGTGCGCGTGCGCTCGTCGGTCTGATGCGAGCGCTGCACGACCTTGCCGGGGATCGTGGTGTCATGCACGAGGATGCGGGCGTCGGCGTCCGGCTTGACCCGTTCGGCATCGGCCGGCGCCATCTGGGCGACGACCCAGACCGAATCTTCCTTGACCAGGGTGAACAGCGTGCGGCCGGGTTCCACCCGCTCGCCGACCAGAAACTCGTCGGTGGTGACGCGACCGGCGGCGGGCGCGAGCAGCTCGAAGCTGCCATCGGCACCGGCCGAACCCTTGCGCAGCAGGCCACCGATCTGACCGTCGGACAGCCCGTAGGCGCGCAACTTGGCACGCGCCTGGTCACGCTGCACCTTCGCTTCGTTGTAGCGCCGTGCCGAGACCGCCTGCGGCCCCAGCGACGCGATCCGCTGCCAGTCCTGCTCGGCCACGATCAACGCGCCTTGTGTCTCGGCCACCTGCACACTGGAAAGCACCACCAGCGGCGCACCGGCCTTCACCACGTCGCCGAGCTTGGCCTTGCGGGCCAGCACCTGCGATTCCACGCGCGGCGACACCAGCACGGTGGAATACGCATCGGCCTTCACTTCGCCGGGGGCCTTCAGTTCATCGGTCAAGGCACGCGGAGCGGCCTTGTCGAGCACAATCCCGGCGTCCTTGATCGCCTTGGCGTCGAGCGCCAGCGGATTGGCCGGTGCGGGTTCCTGCGCCATGACGGGGCCGCCCAGCGCAGCCAGCAGCACCATGCAGAAAAGGCTGCGTTTCAAAAAAGAGACATTCATCGGGAGATTTCCTGAGTGGGGCCGTCCTGAGTGCGGCCGTCGAGCCAGTCGGTCAGACGGCCCGCAGCGGTGAGGTAGTCGAACCAGGTCTGCCAGGTTTGGCTTTCCAGTTCCTGGCCGGACAAGGCGGTGTCCAGGCTCTGCTTGAGCTGTACGAGGTAATCGGAGGTGCTGATCTCGCCGGCACGCCAGAGCTTCTCTAATAGCGCGGTGCGATCCTCGAAGGCAGCGGCCCGGCCGCTGCGAAAGGCTTCGGTCGCACTGCGCAAGGCGGCGTAGCGGGCTTGTGCTTCCTGCAATCCGGCACGCAGCACAAACTGACGCGAACGCACGCCGGCCGCGGCTGCATCGGCTTCCGCGCGGGCGGCATCGACTTCGGCACGGCCGGTATTGAGCACCGGCAAGGGAATCGACACGCTCAGGCCAATCACCTGATCGGTGCGCGGCCCGCTGCGTACCTGCCCACCGGTCAGGCTGAGCGTGGGATCGGGAATGCGTGCCCGGCGGGCAACCTGCACTCCGGCCTCGGCACTCGCTTGCTGGGCACGGGCCTGTCGCAGTTCGGGCAGTTCATCGACGGGCAACGGCGTAAGACTGCCCGCCGCCGGTGACATACCCTTGGGCAACGGCGGAAGCGCGGCCCCTTGATCGCCACTGATGGCCAGCAACGCGGCACGGGCCGCCGCTTCGTTGCTCGCGAGCGTGGCTTGTTGCACCTGCGCCTCGCCCAAGGCCAAGCCGGCCAGATCGCGTTCGGGACTACTGATGTCGCCGACCTTCAGCCGCTGCGCGGCCAAGTCATCGAAGCGCTGCATCAGCGTGAGGCGATGCTGGCCCAGCTCACTCTGTCGGGCCGCGAGCGCGGCCGTCGACCAGGCTTTCAGCCAGCGGGCGGCGACGTCACGCCGCACCAGGTTATAGGCCGCCTCGGCGGCGCGCAGGTCGGCCTCGCCCTGACTGGCCCGGGCACGACGCTTGCCGGACAGGTCCAATGGCAGACTGATGCCAGCCGTACGCCGATTGACGTCGGCGTTCTCCGCATCGAGTGACAGAGAGGGGTTGTACAGCGGCTGCGCGGCGGCACGTGCACGGGCTTGGGCCGCGTCAAGATCGGCCCGCGCGGCCTGCACCTCGGGGCTGGCTTGCCAGATACGACGCACCGCCGCCTGCAACGGTGATGACGCCAACGCTGTCGGCAGGGGAGCTACCGGTGAGGACGGATGGGTGACGGGTGCGGCACTGAGTATCGCCGCGTACAACAGACACACGGCGCCGATCGGCACCGAACGAAAAACAGACATGAAGCGATCTCCTGAAAACGGTCACGAAGCGATGCACCGCACAGGCGGTGGCGTCGCGTAACGGAGCGGTTTCAGGCGATCGGAGGTCGCAACAGTGAGCCGGTGGTGGCCGGCGTGACCCCCGAATGGAAGGTGAGCGGCGCGAAGTGCGCCTCCATCCGGGCGATGGGAAGCGGTGCACTGGCCGGCAACGTCACCGAATGCGCACAAGCGCAATGACAGCCGCTTCCTTCGCCCAGGAGACAGCTGTTTGCATCGTCAGCCGCTGTCGGGCTGACGGCGGTATCCGCCACCAGGGTGGTCGGGGCAGCCGCGGTCGCCGAAGCGAATCGCATCCCGGCCCCATCGGCCACGCAGATCGACCCGCTGACCAGCTTGATCAGCAGCACCGCCACGGCCAACACCCACAGACCGCGGTGGCGGCGCAGGCGAGTCAGCAGTGATGGCACGGACCGATGCATGCTTCGATCCTAAACGACAGTCGCGCTGTTAGACAATTTCACTTGGCCGCCTGGCCGTCGCGGAGCATGCCGCCTTGGCGGGCTCGTCGTCGCACCCGTTCAGGGCATGGGCCGCGCGTGATCTGCCCACTGCGCCGTGCCCTGGATCAGTTCGGCCCGCACGCAATGCGCGTCCGTGATCGACGTAACGGTGGCTTGCCCGCTCAAGGCGAAGTGTTCAATGGGCACGCCTTTGCTGGGAATCACGTAAGCCACCCGCATGACCTGCAGCCGCGTGCCGACGGCGGACAGTGGCGTAACCCGGTAGCAGATGTCCAGCTGCCGTCCGTTAACATGACCAATCCAGCCGTCGGCGTAAGTATTGGTCGCGTGCGCGATCGTGCCGATGGTCAAGCCCGTGAATAGCAGGGCGGTGGAGAGATACGCAGCATGCGATTTCATCGTTGTACTCCAAAATCATCGGACTACCGTGGACAGGTGCGGCCACAAACCTCACGATGCACGTGGCCGCACTGCCACCCCCGCCGGTCGGCCCCTGCCGGAGGCAAGCGCCGGTTGGCGGCGGTTCCCGATCAACCTGCCGGGCTGATCGCTGTCACCGTGCTGGCCATGCCGCCCGGATGCAGGGTGAACCGCACCTGCTCGCCCACCTTCACCTTTTGCAGTAGCGCCGGCGGGTCGACCTTGAAGGTCATGGTCATCGCCGGCCAGCCGATGGCGGAAATGGCTTGGTGCTGAAGGGTGATCGTGCCTTTGGCGGTGTCGATGGCCTTGACGATGCCTACGCCCTGCGCCTGGGTGGGCTTCGCCGCTTGCATGTCGGCCATGCCGGGCATGTTCGGGTCCATCTGTTGGGCGAACGCGGCGGTCGAGGCCAAGGCCAGCGCGCTGGCGCATGCGAGGGTGAAAACGTACTTCTTCATGGTTGAATCTCCTGGGGTGGATGAAACGTCGGGATGGACTGCGCTGCTTTGCGAAGTCGGTACCGCATCAGCAGACGGAACGCCGCCGGCAGCACCAGCATGGTCAGCAGCGTCGCGGTGACCATGCCGCCGATCATCGGTGCGGCGATGCGCTGCATGACTTCCGAGCCGGCGCCGTGGCCGAGCAAGATCGGCAGCAGGCCAGCGATGATCACCGCCACGGTCATCGCCAGCGGCCGCACGCGCTGCGCGGCGCCTTGGCGGATCGCTTCGTCGAGCGCGTCGACACCGGCCTGCGGATCGAGCGCGAGCTGCCGATCCCAGGCGTGACGCAGGTACAGCAGCATCACCACGCCGAACTCGGCGGCGACGCCGGCCAGCGCGATGAAGCCGATCACCGTGGCTACTGATACCGAATGGCCGAGCAGCCAGATCAGCCACAGGCCGCCGACCAGCGCCAGCGGCACGTTGGCCATGATGAGCGCCGCCTCACTGGTCCGCCGGAACACCGCATAGATCAGCCCGAAGATGATCAGCAATGCCACCGGCACCACCAGCTTGAGTCGTTGCGCCGCGCTGGCGAGGTACTGGAACTGCCCCGACCAGTCCAGCGTGACGCCGGGCGGCAGCGTGACCTGCCGGGCCACCGCGCGCTGCAGCCGGGCGACCACGCCGCCGAGGTTGCTGCTGGCCGTGTCGATGTAGACGTAGGTCGCCAGCTGGCCGTCCTCGCTCTTCAGCATCGACGGCCCCGCCGCAACGGTGATGTCGGCGACCTGGCTCAACGTGAGCTGGGCGCCGTTCGCAGCCACGATCGGCAGCTGCCGCAGTGCCTGCACCGAATCGCGGTCCACCCGCGGGTAGCGCACCACGATCGGAAAACGCTCGCGTCCTTCGATGCTCTGGCCAACCGGATCGCCGCCGACCACCGTGGCGATCAGCTGCTGCACGGCTTCCTGCGTGAGTCCATAGCGTGCCGCCTCGTCGCGGCGGATATGCACGTCGACATAGCGACCGCTGGTCGGACGCTCGGCCACGGCCGAGCTGACCCCGGGCACGGTCTTGGCGACTGCTTCGATGCGATCGGCGACCGTCTGCAGCGTGGTCAGGTCGGTGCCCAGCACCTTGATGCCGATCGGGCTCTTGATGCCGGTGGAGAGCATGTCGATGCGGTTGCGGATCGGCGGCACGAACAGGTTCGTCAGACCCGGCACATGCACGGCCTGGTTCAGCGCGGCCTTGATCTTGTCCATCGTCATGCCGGGGCGCCACTCGCTCTTCGGCTTGAACGTGATGGTGGTCTCGAACATCTCCAGCGGCGCCGGATCGGTGGCGGTGTCGGCGCGTCCCGCCTTGCCGAACACGTGCGCGACTTCCGGCACGGTCTTGAGCATGCGGTCGGTCAGCTGCAGCAACTGCGCGGCCTTGCCGGCTGACAACCCGGGCAGTGCGGTGGGCATGTACAGCAGCGTGCCTTCGTCCATCGCGGGCATGAACTCGCTGCCGAGCTGGCTGAGCGGCACCAGTGCGGTGAGCAGCACCAAGGCGGCCAGCCCCAGCGTGGCCTTCGGAAAACGCAGCACCACGTCGAGGATCGGCCGGTACAGCGCGATCAGGCCGCGATTGATCGGATTGGCGTGCTCGGCACGCAGGTGTCCGCGTACCAGGTAGCCCATCAGCACCGGCACCAGGGTCACCGCCAGCCCCGCGGCCGCCGCCATCGCGTAGGTCTTGGTAAACGCCAGCGGCTTGAACAGCTTGCCCTCCTGGCCTTGCAGCGCGAACACCGGCACGAACGACAGCGCGATGATCAGCAGGCTCACGAACAGCGCCGGACCCACTTCCACGGTGGCCTCGGCGATCAGCGCCCAGCGGGCGGCGCCCTGTGGTTCTTGCCCATCGTGCGCGTCGCGCCAATGCTCCAGGTGCTTGTGGGTGTTCTCGATCATCACGATCGCCGCATCGACCATTGCACCGATCGCGATCGCGATGCCGCCCAGCGACATCAGGTTCGCGGTGACGCCCTGCAGGTTCATCACGATGAAGGCGGTCAACACGCCCAATGGCAACGTGATCACGGCGACCAGCGCCGAGCGCAGGTGACCGAGGAACAGCGCGCAGACCAGCGTGACGACGAGAAACTCCTCCAGCAACTTTCGCCAGACGTTCTCCACGGTGGCGTCGATCAGCTGGGAGCGGTCGTAGGTGGGCACGATCTCGACGCCCGGCGGCAGGCTGCGTTGCAACTGCGCCAGACGCGCCTTCACCGCCGCGATGGTGGCCTTGGCGTTCTGACCCGAGCGCATCACGATGATGCCGCCGACCACTTCGCCCTGGCCGTCCAGTTCGGCGAGGCCGCGCCGGAAGGTCGGACCGCGGCGCACCGTCGCCACGTCGCGCAGCCGCACCGGCACGCCGTTCGCGTTGGCGACGATCGGCACGTTCTCGAAGTCGGCGCGGGTCTTGAGATAGCCCTCGCTGCGCACCATCAGCTCGGCCTCACCCTGCTCGATCACCGAGCCGCCGTTGGCGCCGTTGGCGGCGCGCACGGCATCAACGAGCTGCGCCACGGTGAGGCCGCGCGCGGCCAGCGCCTGCGGATCGGGCACGATCTGCCAGGCGCGGTCCATGCCGCCCAGGGTGGCCACCTCGGCGACACCCGGCACGGTTTTCAGCTGGAAGCGCAGGTTCCAGTTTTGCAGCGCGGTGAGCTGGCCGATGTCGTGTCGACCGGTGCGGTCGACCAGCGCGTATTCGTAGATCCAGCCCAGCCCGGTGGCATCCGGACCCAGTGCGGGATTGACGCCGGCCGGCAGTCGATCGCGCGCCTGGCTCAAATATTCCAGCACGCGTGAGCGTGCCCAGTAGAGGTCGGTGCTGTCGCTGAACAACACATCCACGTAGGAGTCGCCGAAGAACGAATACGCGCGCACCGTGGTCGCGCCGGGCACCGACAGCATGGTGGTGGCCAGCGGATAGGTCACCTGATCCTCCACCACTTGCGGCGACTGGCCGGGGTAGCTGGTGCGGATGATGACCTGGGTGTCGGAGAGATCGGGTAGCGCGTCGATGGACGTATGCCACGCCGAGAACACACCGACCGCCGCCAGCGCCAGCGCGGCCAGCAGCACGAACACGCGATACCGGATCGAAACGCGGATCAGCGCGGCGATCATGGCCGCTGCTCCGGCATGGGCATACCCGGCATAGCGCTACTCGCCGTATGCGCCGGTTCGCTGCTCTGCAGGCGTTGCAACGCGCCAGACAGGCTCGCCTCCGAGTCGATCAGGAACTGGCCAGACACCACCACGCGCTCATCGCTGGAAAGCCCCGCGAGAATCTCTGTGTCGCCACCGGCCGAACGGCCGAGGCGCACCGCCACCGGCCGGAACTGTCCGTTGCCCTCGGCCACGATCACCCGTGGTGTGTCGCTGCCGGTGGCGATCACGGCGCCATCGGGCACCACCAGCTCGGGCCGGGCCGGTGGCGGTTGCAGCTCCACCGTGACGAACTGACCCGGACTCAGCGCGTGATCCGGATTGGGCAGCACGATGCGCGCACGCTGGGTGCGGGTCATCGGGTCGAGGTCGGGCAACAGGGCTTCCACCTGTCCACGAAACACCTGGCCGGGCAGCGCTGTCGCACGCACGGTCACCGGCGTGCCGGTGCGCACCGTCCCCGCCGCGGCCTGCGGCAGCGCCGCCTCCACCCACACCGTGGACAGGCCGTTGAGCGTCATCAGCGTCTGCCCGGCGCCGACTTGCTGGCCTTCGCGCACGTCCAGCGTCGTGACCACGCCGCCCTTCGGCGCGTGCAGGGTGATGTGGCCACCCCGTTCCGAAGCGATGTCCTGCGCGGTCAGGCCCAGCACTTGCAGTCGCTGCCGCGCGGCTGCGCGCAACGCCTGCGCGTCGGCCGAGTGTGCATGCTGCAATGCTCGGTACTCCGAGATCGCACTGCTCCATTGCGGTGCCAGCAGTTCAACCAACGGTTGCCCGGCCTTGACGGTGGTATAGGGCGCGCGCACGTCGAGCTGCTCCACCGTCGCGTCGACGCGCGCACTCACGGTAACGGCATCACGCAGGTTCCAACTCACAGTACCCGGCACCTGGAGCTGGTTTGCCAATACCCGGCGCACCACGGGCGCGGTGCGCACGCCCAGGTTCTGCACGGTGGCCGGGTCGATGTGCACCACGTTCTTGTCGATGCTGCTGTCATCCGCGTACTTGGGCACCATTGGCATGCCCATCGGCGACACGCCGGGGTGGTCGAAGTGCTGCTCGGGCACCATCGTGTCGTACCAGTACAGCACCTTGCGTTGCGCGCCCGCGGACGCGCTGGCCGGCGTCGACGTGGCGCCGACATGGCGCCCACCGACATACCCCAAAGCCAGCAGCACGGCGGCACCCGCCAGCGCACCGATCACGATACCGATCCGTTTCATGGCAGGTTCTCCGAAGACGAAGTGGATTCGGGCAACAGGTAGGCCAAGGCGGCCCAGGCGCGGGCGCGAGCTGCCAGCGCATCGGCGTAGTCGAGGCGCAGCGCGATCTCGTCGCGGCGCGCATCGAGCCACGGTTGCAGCGTGCCGCCGCCGCGGTAGGCGGCCAGCGCCACCCGGCTGCGATCGCGGGCCAGCGGCAGCAGCGCCGTGCGATCGCGTGCGATCTGCCGCCCCCAGCCCTGCCAGGCGGCGACGTCGCGCGCGACGGTTTCGCGTTGCGCACGGCGGGCATCCTCGTGCGCCGACTCGACCGCATCGCGTTGCGCCTGCTTCGCGCTGATGGCGCGGTCTTGCCGGTTGCGGGTGAACAGCGGCAGGCTCACACCCATCTGCACCATCACCATGTCCGACAGATACGGCGCGCGGCGGCCGTAGGTCACGTCCACGCTCCAGTCCGGATGCTTCGAGGCGCGCGCCTGCGCCAGTGCGGCATCGGCCACCTGCTCGCGCGCCTGCCACGCCTGCATTGGCGCCTGCCGATCGGTGTGCTGTTCGAGTTGATCCGGCGCGACCGGCAACTGGTCGAAGTCCGGGGCGTCCGCCAGCGCCGTCGGCGCGTCGCCCAGCCAGCGCTGCAAGGAGGCACGCGCCGCCTGCAACTCCGCGTCGGCCGCCTCGATCCGGTTGGCCAGCGTCAGCGCCTGGGCCTGTGCCGCCAGCACGTCCGCGGCACTGCCGGTGCCGCCGCGCAGCCGCGCTTTGGCGACCTGTACGGCGAGGGTGCTTTCGTCACGCAAGGCATCCAGCAGCGTGCGCTGTTGTGTGGCCGCCCATACGCCGATCCAGGCATCGGCGATGCGCTCACGCACATCTTGTGTTGTAGCGGTGCGCTCGGCCTCGGCAGCGTCGACCTGCGCGGCCGCGAGCGACCGTTCGGCCGTCCGTGCTGCACGCGAGGGGATCGTTTGCATCACGCCGATCGTGCGCATGGTCATCGTGTCCGAGCGCAGGCTGAAGGCGCCCGGGTCGGTGACCGGAAAATTGGAGACGCCGAAGGTCAGCGACGGGTCGGGCAAGCGGCCCGCGCGCACGGACTCCTCGCGCGTCGCATCGAGATCGGCGTTGCGCGCGGTGAGCAGTGGCGTATGGATCACGCCCTGCCGCACGGCGGCGTCGAGCGTCAGGGGTGGCGCACTGGCGGTTTGCGCCGCGGCAACAGTCACCGATCCGCCCAGGATGATAAGCAGCGCCCACGCGCAACGGCGCCGGGCCAAACAGGAAAATAGCATGAGGGTTCACTCCCGTAATCGATCAGGCGTCGCGCCACGCAGGCACGACGGCACCTCGGCGATGGCCGGGAGGCGCTAGATCAACAGGGAGCAGAACAACAGGGTGACCGGTGGCGGCGGCGCACGCAGCCGGTAGTAGCGCTCGGGAACGGAGGTCGCCGGCGTTGGCGGAACGACGAGCGGCAAGGCGGGCGGCAACATCGCAAACAAAGTGGGAGGCACGGTCATGGGCCGCGTGTCGCTGGGTACGGATGCCTGCGCCGCGCAGTGCTGGGCGCACAGAACGTGGTCGCTCGCCGCGTGTTGCATCTCCGGGCAGGTGCCGCGCATGGCGGCATCTCCTGCAACCATGCCCATCGCCATGACCGGCCCCATCAGGGTCGGCGGCATCGTGCAGGCGTACGCCGCCAAGGCCGTCTGCAGACCCAGCATGAACAGCGCACCGACCAGCAGCAGCCCGCGTGTCAGGCGGGCGCGACGAAGCTCACGCAATCGCCATGGGCGCGGTCTGCGTGGCATGAATCGGGTGCGTGCCATGCGAAGTCCGTTACGGATGCGCGTGCCCGTCGCCGGTCGGCTTCGCACCGACCGAGCGGGCCGTTGCAGGCGTCGGTGCGGAAGTCGCATCCTGGCCGGACATGTCCATATCCTTCATGGCCGCCTCACCGTGGGCATGCGCGTCGCCGTCTTCGTGACTGTGGGCGCCACCTTCATCCATGTCCATGTCCTCGTCCGGCGGCGCCTTGGCCACAATCGCCTTGTATTCGGCGGGCGTCATGCCAGGCAGTTTTTCAAGGAAGGCCACCATGCTCCAGATCGTCGGATCGTCGTGGCCCGCCTTGCCCCAGGCGGGCATCGCGCTCATCTTGATGCCGTGCTTGATCACCCAGAAGGCATCCTTCGGATCGACGTGCACCTTGGAGAGATTGGGCGGCTGCGGGTACATGCCGGTCCGCAACTCGGAGTCGTTCACCCCCGGCGAAAGGTGGCAGCCGGTGCACATCGCCGCGTACTGGCCGGCACCTTTCAGGATCAGTTGCGGATCGTCGAGGTTCGGCACGGTCAGATCGTCCGAACGCAAGTGGATCGAGCGGTCGCGTAGGGTTTGCAGCACGGTGAACACAGGCTTGGTGTGATGGTCGTCCGCGCCGATGTTGTACAGGCCGGAATAGACGAACGCGCCGGCGCCGATGGCCAACACGCCCAAGGTGACGGCGACCGTGATGACGTGCGCAGTGTGTTTTTTCATGGGTGTCCCTCAGAACCAGATGCGGACGCCGGCCACGATCTGCCGGTCGAGTACGGGTTGATGATCCTGCCGCGCATAGTCGGCCGTGGTGCCGATGCGGCGAACCCAGTTCACGCCAATGTACGGCGCGAATTGACGATGGAACTCGTAGCGCAGGCGCAGGCCGAACTGCACATCGGATACGCCACTGCCGATGCGTCGTTGCGGATCGTCCTTGCCGTACAGATTGACCTCGGCCTCGGGCTGCAGGATCAATCGCTGGGTGAATAGCAGCTCGTATTCGGCCCGTAGGCGCGCGGCCGTGCGGCCGTTGGTGCCGACGTAGCCGGTCGCTTCCAGCTCGAACCAGTACGGCGCCAGGCCTTGCACGCCGAACGCGGCCCACGTCCGCTTCGGACCTGCGCCTATGTCTTGGCGAGCACCCAGTTGGGTGCTCCAGTAGGTAGCGATGGCGTGGTTCCAGAACGCTTCCAGATCACCATCGTCGAGCTTGCCGCGACTGCGTTCGCCTTCCGTGCGGATCCACAGCTTGTTCTCGTCGTTACCGTACCAGCCTTCGGCCTCCCAGACCTGGCCGTTCGCGTCACGGCCGTGGAACACTTCCAGTTGGTCGATCAGCAGCATGCCTTGCGATGCGTCGTCGAGCATGTGCATACCCAGCATGGGGCCGTAGCCGACGCCGTCGGAATAGTCCGGGCTGCGCGCGTTCGGTGGTGGACTGCCGCCTTGCATCGGGCCCATCGTCATGCCGGGCATCGCGCCCATACCGGCCATGCCACCCTGTGCCTTTGGGGGCATCGCGCCGTGATCCATGCCGACCATGCCAGCGTGGTCCATCCCCTTCATGCCCTCCGGACTCATGCCGGGCATCGAGGCGTGATCCATACCCGACATGTCACCGGTGGGTGCCGCCGACGAAGCCGGCTTGGCGGGCATCGGCATGCCCTGCATCGCACCGTGATCCATACCCTTCATGTCTTGCATGGTGTGGGAGGCTGGAGTTGGCTGTGCAGCGCGGAGTTTCTTCTTGGCTTTCTTGGCGGGCGCTTTCGTCGCGGGTTTCAGCGTGCTGCTCGCGGGAGCCGGCATGGTCATGCCGGGCATGCTGCCGTGATTCATGCCTGACATGGAACTCATATCCATCGGCGACGTGCTGCTGAACGCTGGTGCGCTCTGCGCGGTGGCCACCAATGGCAACGCCAGCAGGAGAGCGGCCAGTAACAGTGACCGATGTGCACGCAATGGGCGGATGCAACGGTTGATCGTCATGACACCACCACCTCACGGAACATGCCCGCTTCCATGTGATACAGCATGTGGCAGTGGTAGGCCCAGCGGCCCAGGTTGTCCGCGCTCACGCCGTAGGCGATGCGCTGAGCTGGCTGCACGTTGATGGTGTGCTTGCGCACCTGGAACTGCCCGTCCGGGTTCTCCAGCTCGCTCCACATACCGTGCAAGTGGATCGGGTGGTTCATCATGGTGTCGTTGACCAGCACCAGGCGTAGCCGCTCGCCGCTGCGGAAATGGACCGGCTTGGCGTCGGAGAACTTCACGCCGTCGAACGACCACATGTAGCGCTCCATGTTGCCGGTGAGGTGCAGCTCGATCTCGCGGCTCGGTTCGCGCGGGTCGATGGAGCCGCCAATCGTGTGCAGGTCGGCATAGGTGAGCACGCGTCGGCCGTTGTCGCGCAGGCCGGTACCCGGGTCATCGAGGTTGGTGCGTGGCATGTCCACGTGCATGTCGACGCCCGGGTTGTGGTATTCGGTGCGGGCGTGATGCACCACCGGTGCGGCAGCTGTTGCCATGCCGCTCATGTCCATGCCGGGCATATCCTGCATCCCGGCCATGCCCGCCATCCCGGACATGCCGCCGTGTCCGCCGCCCTGGGCCATCGCCCCCATCATGTCCACCATGCTCACAGGCATGCGCGGATCCATCGCCGGCACCACCGCCTGCATGCCGGGCCTTGGCGCCAGCGTGCCGCACGCGTAACCGGTGCGGTCGATGGACTGGGCGAAGATCGTGAACGCCCGGTCTTCCTGCGGCTCGACGATCACGTCGTAGGTTTCGGCCACCGAAATGCGGAACTCGTCGACCGGCACCGGTGCCACATCTTGGCCGTCGGCGGAGATCACCGTCAGCTTCAGGCCCGGAATGCGCACGTCGAAGATCGTCATCGACGAACCGTTGATGAAGCGCAGCCGGACCTTCTCGCCGGGCTTGAACAGACCGGTCCAGTTGCCGGCCGGGGCGGCGCCGTTCATCAGGTAGGTATAGGTGTAGCCTGAGACGTCGCTGAGATCGGTGGAGTTCATGCGCATCTGATTCCACATCTTGCGTTCGGCCAGCGCCTGTCGCAGACCCTGTTCACGCACGTCGCGGAAGAACTCGGGCGCGGTGGGTTGCGCGAAGTTGTAGTAATCGCTCTGGCGTTTCAGCGTGGCGAGGATGTGCTCGGGGTTCTGATCCGTCCAGTCGTTGAGCATCACCACGTAATCGCGCGCGGTGGGGTGTCGCTCCGACCCGGCCGGATCGATCACCAGCGAGCCGTACAGTCCGGTCTGTTCCTGGAATCCCGAGTGCGAGTGGTACCAGTAGGTGCCGCTCTGGCGCACCGGGAAACGGTAGGTGAAGGTTTCGCCCGGCGCGATGCCGGGGAAGCTGATGCCCGGCACGCCATCCTCCTGGAACGGCAAGATGATGCCGTGCCAGTGGATCGACGTGGGCACGCGCAAACGATTGGTGACGCGCAGCGTGACCGTGGTGCCTTCCTTCCAGCGCAGGGTTGGCCCAGGGACGCTGCCATTGACGGTGGTGGCCAAGCGCGGGCGCCCGGTGTAGTTCACCGGCGTTTCGGCGATGTCGAGCGCAAAGTCGGTGCCGCTGAGGATGGCAGGTTGCCCCGCAGTGTTCAGCGCCCAGGCTTTTGACGGGCGCAGCAGACCGAGGGCAGCGACGGTGCCGCCGAAGGCGACACCCTGGACGAAACGACGCCGCGACCAGTCCATCGCGGACGGGGGAAGGATTTTCATGGGCCTCTCCAAGGCAGGCGGCATCCTCGTGGCGATGCCGATCACAGCCGATGGCTACGAGGGTCGACACGCGACCGTCGTGAGCCATGCTCATCGAAACGATGGGAGAGTCAGACCGCCGGCGGTCGGAGCGGTGGCGCGTTCGTCCCCGAAGGGGCCGTTATGCCTGAGGGCATCGCGTAGGTTGCCGTCAATGCCATCGAAGCCGGCATCAATGCCGCCCTCGACAGAAGCGCCGTGGCACACATCGCGGCACAGGCGCACTGGCCAACCGCACCGTTGCAGCAGTCCGCCGAGTGATGGCAGCAGGAATCAGCGGCTGTGGACGTGGCCGCGTGATGGCAATGCATGCCGTGTGCTGCGGCCGCGGCGACCATCGTATGCTCGGCCTGAGCATGCGATGCCATCGGCATGCTCATGGGAGCGGCTGCCACGGATTGGATCACGAGCATCAGCCACGCCAACACGCTCATCGCCCGGAGGCGACGAGAACGCGCAAGCTGACGCAACGAGAATCTCATAGAGTGAGCTTACTCGGGCGATCTGGCCCTCTCAACTCTGGAGGTGGGTTCAAGGGGATTCACGGCTTGCTGAAACCCATATGCAAGGTGATTTTGTCGCCGGCTTTCAGGCCGGCCATGGCGGACGGTGGGAAATGCACCTTCAGGGTCATGCCTTCGGTCGTCACCTCGACCACACCGGTCTTCGCATCCGCTGCCGTCACGGTCGCCGGCATCATGTGCATGCCCATCATGTTGTGGTGCATACCCTTCATGTCCGAGTGCATCGCACCCATCTTGTCCATGCCGCTCGTGGGCGTGCTGTCCTGGGCCAAGGCGACACCACTGAGGGCCGATGCGAGCGCCAAGGCGCCAAGCATCGAAAGTAATGATTTGCGTGAAATGGTCATATAGCCGTCCCAACGATGCGTTGCCAGACGCAACAGTGGGAGCGTGCGCCCAATCGTGTGTACGGACGTTGAAATTCTGGCCGATGATCCACTTTGCTGCAGGCCATGGGGTTACACCTTCAAATAATCCTCGCAGGCCACGATCAGTTCGCGTATCTCGGACTCGGTGGCGTCAGGTCGTGCCCGAAGGATGGTGCACAGTTGCGCAATCTGATCGTTATTCGGGATCAACTCCGACGGACTTTCCCACATCCAGTCGATCACGATCGGCAGGAGCTGGGTGGCCGGCAATGTCGCCACCTCCTGGCGGGTGGGTACGTACATACCCATCCAAAAAACCGGGCTATCCAAACCATGGCTTTCCCGGGCAGCCTGGAATGCGCTCGCCGGCATGCCAAAGCGATCGTCGGGGTCAGTCATGGCACATCTCCGTGAGGCACCGAGGTCGCGATGCGTGGTTTGGTGGTACTGGCATGGCGCGCATCTTCTTCCGCATGAACGTAGATCGACGTCGTGCCAATGGAACTGTGGCGGAGGTTCTGCTGAATGTGATGGATGGGTGTGCCGTCCTCGGCCTGGTGCGTGGCGGCCGTATGCCGCAACCAATGCGTCGATGCGCGGCGCACTCGTGTGGCCTTGACCTCATCCTGCCGCTGCAGTGTCTCGGCCACGCGTCGGAAGGTGTCCTTGACGACCTGATAGACCGCCGTGGGCGTCAGCGGGGACGGACGTCCGGCGATGCCCAGAATGGCCGGGATGTTGCCGTCGCCCGAAGGCAACGCGGGCAGTCCGTGGAAGCGCCGATAGCGTGCGAAGTCGTCCATGAGGCCATCGCCCAGGGGAATGGTGCCTTCGACGCCACCTTTCCCCACGGTATGCAGCCACCACCGTCCCCGAAGATGTTGGAAATCACCTTCGCCGGCGGCCGCCGCTTCGGCAGCCCGCAGCGCAGTCTCATAGAGAAAACGAAGCACCCAGCGAGCGCGTTCGTGGCGTTGCCGTTCCCGCGCTGTGTCCTGGGGCCAATCGTCGACGACGCGCAGCACCTCTTCCCAGAGAGCACGGTCCAGATAGCGTTCGATCGTGCGTCGGGTGCCGCGGCGCGCCCGTCGTCGCTGCAGCACAAACGGGCTGCCGGCGAGATAGCCGGCGCGCACGAGGTAGTTGAACAGTCCGGCGAGGATGCCCAGCGCCTGGCGGCGACTGCGCTCGGCCAACGGCCCGACGAACAGTCGTCGATGCTCACCCCGGCGGGCGAGACCGGCATCGCACCAGGTCGCCGGTGGCTGGGCGAGAAACGCCTCATACGCGATCACATCCTCGCGGGTGAGACTGGACACCGGTTTGCCACGCACTTGCGTGGCCCAGAGCAGCAGCCGCTCGGCCTCTTTGCGGTAGCTGCGGAAGGTATGCGGCGAGTCGTGATATTCCGCCAGCCACAGGCCGATGGCGGCCACGTCGTCGTTGGCGGCGATCTGCCGCGCCACGCTGGCCGGGGCTCGGTTGCTTCCGTTACCTCCCGACAGGGCGGGCGGCAAGGTGAGGGGCCACGTCATAAGGCTCAACAAGGGCTCAGTCATGCTTTCCGATGTCCGACACCACGGGAAACGCAGCGTACTGCCAAAAGACTTTCGATTATGGGAGTTATCGTAAATTTCTAGGATTAATCGTTATATATATAATGTAATACTGTGATATACATCTATCGTCACTTCAAAAATTGACCCTCCGAGCGACTGGAAATGCCATGAGCCGCATCAGTGACACCCGCCAACGTACCCGCGAAGCCGCTGCGCAGCTCGTTGCCGACGGGAAGCGGCCCCACGAAATCACCGTCGATCAAATCTACGCCGCCATCCAGCAAGGCAGCCGTACGACGATCAATGACGAGCTAAAACTGTGGAAAGGCGATCGCACGAAGGTTGACGCCCTCGGTGCTGATCTCCCGGCCGCCGTGGCCGATGCCATGGAGGCTCTGTGGGTAGCCGCTGTCGAGCAGGGCCAAGCGGTGTTTGCCGAACAGAGTGGCGCCTTGGAAACTGCCTTGGCGGAGGCCGACCAGCAACGGAATGCAGCCGCGCAAGAGCGCAACATAGCACTGGCGACGGTGGCAGCACTGAGTGAACAATGTGAAACACTCCGGCATCAAGTCGCCGCGCAGCAAGCGCGAGCAGAGACTGAGATTGGCGCGAAGAACCAAGCTCTCCAGGATGGGCAGGAACTACAACAAAGACTCATGGCTTTGCAGGCTGAAACCGCTGAACAAATCGAACGTATCCGGCGAGCTCAAACCGAGCAGGCTGAGGAGTTCCAAGCCTTGATAGCGAGTCGGGATGCGGCTTTTCAGGCCGAACGCGATATAGCGAGCGGACGGCTGGAAGTCGCCCAAGCCCGAATGCTGCAGGAGATCGATGCAGCTCGCGAAGGTCAGCGCCGCGCAGAACAGCAGGCCGGCAAAACGCGAGAGCGGCTGGAGCAACAGCAGGCCAGTTTGGCGGAGCTGCGCTTGGAAGCAGGACATCACCGTCGTGAACTGGCCGAACGTGATACCCGCTTAGAGGCATTGGCCGCTACTGTCGCGGATCGCGATCGGATGGCGGTCGAACTGGCCGCGGCTCGCGGGCAATTGGATGGACTGGGAACGGCGATGCGATCGCTGGAAACTCGGGCGACCACGGCCGAATCGCGTATCAGTGCGCTACTGGCAGAACGGATGTCGCCAGCAATGCCTCGGAAAAAACAGGGCAAGCAGCGCGACGCGTAGGCCTCGTTTGAGGCCTACGCGTCGATTTTACCCATTTCCGGGCACGGTCCCTTCGTGAGCTGCAGCAAGTTCGATCAGCAAAAAGCCACTTCGACTGCGCGGCCGGAGCGGCCTCGGATCACTCCGTGTTGGGGCTCGCTTCAAATTAATGTCGCTGGCCGGATGCCGGCCGGCTGAGGATTAATCGTTGCCGTTGTCGATGGAGTTTTCCAAAATCTTGCCGTCTTTGGCGTCTACCCCGATCTCGTGAGTAACACCGGCTGCGGTGATGTCGAAGGAATAGCGCAGGCCGCTTCCGCCCGACTCTTTTTCAAGTTCTTCCTTGACAATCTTTCCGGGAGAAGCTTTCAGGGCGATGCTACGCGCCTCGGCCATCTTGACGTGGGCCTGTGCCGCCAGATCTGCAGGAGTAGCGGCGGCGATGGTTGAAAACGCCATGGCACACAGTGCAAGGGACGAGCTGACGAGCAGGGACTTGCGCATAATTGGTTCTCCAGAATTGAGGTTGTTGGTACCGAAACAGCTCCTCGCGAAGTGTTTGGCAGGCTCAGATTGCTTGTTTGCTCTTAGCTGAGCCTTACCTAGTTAGACGCCCCGTGAGATTTCGTTCAGGTGCATGCACGCTCCGGGAGTTGTTCAGCGTAAGCCGCCGGTTCCGTAACCCACATCGCCATGCTGATCGGGTGACAGCATGTTCGGCGTTTTCGATGTGCAGCCGCGATTCGCAGCAATTCTTCGATGTTGCTAATTTTAGCTGAGTTGAGCTAATTCAATGGAACAGAACCTTAGACGCTACAGTTACTTAGATGTGTTTCTGCGAAAATTTCCAGAATCCCGGCCATACCTCGTTTCGGTCTTCGGTGGCAGCTCCGGCGCGACCTTTGCCTTGCTGCGCCGTAGCAGGAACGGCGCAATGCGCTGGCGCAGGATCGCGCGACGGGCATCGTCCTCGCGCCGCTCGATGGGGACACGGAAGCTGCGGTTGAACGAGCGGTAGTCGCCCAGATAACCCGGCAGCACGGCATCGAAGTGCGCCCACAGTTCGCCCAGATGGTTTTCGAGCGGCGTGCCGGTAACCACGAGCCGGTGGTCGGCGCGCAGGGAACGCACAGCGCGAGCGGTCTGGGTCCGCGGATTCTTGATCCACTGTGCCTCATCCAGCACGAGCATGGCATAGTCGATGCCTTCAAGCTGGGGCAGGTCATTGGCCAGCAACGCATAACTGGTGATGATGACGTGCGCCTGTGCCAGGCGATCGTACAGCGACGCCCGGGCGGAGCCGGTGAAATTCAGGCATTGCAGCGCCGGTGCGAACCGCGCCATTTCATCGAGCCAATTGAAGATCAGGCTGGTCGGCGCCACGATCAGCGCCGGCCGGTCCAGTCGCCCGGATTCCAGTTCAACCAGCAGATGCGCGATGATCTGGACGGTCTTGCCCAGGCCCATGTCATCGGCCAGCACACCGCCAAGCCGGCTTTGCCGCAACGCCTGCAACCATTGCAGGCCTTCTTGCTGGTAGGCGCGAAGGCTGCCCTGGAAGGATGCCGGCAACACCGCCGTTTGTGCCGAGGCGAGGGCGGCGCGCAGCGAAGCCAGCGTGTCGGCAATGTTCGCCGCCTGTGCGCCTTCCACGGCGATGCCTTGCGTCTGCAGGCAATCGCTCAGGGCCATCGCCTGCGAGCGCGACAGAAGGAGATGGGTGCCGGTGTTGCCGGAAGGCTGATCCAGACATTCCACCAACGGCGATATCCACTCCCGCAATTGGGCCAGTGGCAGCGGCAACCAGCGCTGGAATCCGATAGGTGCCAACCAGTGGGCATCGCGGGGTTCGCCGGGCGAAGGCGTGAGCGAGAAGGCTTGTCGCGCCAGACCGCTGAGGATGATCGGCAGCACGTCAATCTCCTCACCGTCGATGGTGGCGGCCAGCTCGAACTGCGTCCAGCCGGGACGCTGGCCATGCTCCAGCGTGGCCTGCAGTTTCGTTTCCGGTGGCAGCGCGATAAACGAAAGTTCGGAATCGTAGTCCAGCACGATGCCAGCCGCGACGAGCGTCTGCAGTTGCGCTTCAAGGGCGATGAACGTCTCCGCACCGCCGCGATAATGCACGCGGTGCCCCAGCGCCTGCGCATCGGGTATTGGTGCGAGCATGCGGCGGCTATCGGGCAGCAACGTGTTCAAGCCGACAAAGCCAGCGTCTTCGACGGCCTTCCAGGCGCTTGTCTCCCGGTCGATTTCGCGCCGGATCCGAACGTACTCGCCACTCACTTTGCGAATCACGTCCTGCGCGTAGGGTTCGCTGGCCAATGGCAGGCGGCAGCCACCGTAGTCGGCGAAAGCCTGCACATGAAAGACATGATCGCCTGTCTGCGTATGGCGCGATGCACCGAGCATCACGATGAGCCGCAGCGACGCACCCAGCTCGCGCACGGACGGCGGGAGAGGAGGGGGTGGAACCGACGCAAGCAGGGGATGTGGCGGCCATTCCGCCGCGAGTACGGCGGCTTCCGCCGGCGGTATCGGCGGCATCTGTGCGAGCATCTCCCACGCGGTAGGGGACAGGTGCAACGCGCCGAATTCGCCGCTCGCCCCATCGAGATAATGCAATCCGGAGAGGTCGATCACATGCACCTCGTGCGATGTCGACCAGGCAAGTTCGATCGAAGCGCAGCCTTGACCATCGTGCGACCACTGCCAGCGAGGCAGCCGCACGGCACCGGAGCGTATCTCTTGCAGGGTCCGCGCGTCGTGACAAATGCCGGCCTGCAGAAATTCGCTCAACAAGTCGGCGCCACTATGCCCCCGCAGCACGTATCCGGACTTGTTCGATGCATGGCGTTTCTGTGTCCGGTCCAGCTGGGCCTGCCACATCAAGGCCTGACGTGACAGGTGCGGCTGCGCGCGCGGTAATTTGGCGGAAACCCACTCCTCGATGCGCGGCAGCGCATCGGCGTCAGGCAGCAAGATCAGGTGCGCAATCAGCGCTGCCGGCTGACGATCGCCATCGGGTTGCAACAGGCACACCGTTGGCCACACTTCATCGCGGTCGATCGACTCGGCAAGTGGCAAAGGTTCGCGAGTCGTTTCGATGCTCTGCTGCCAGCGCTGCAGCGGCGTCATGGCACGTGGCCAATCGACCAGTTGCTGCAACCGGATCAGCATGGCCGCGGCATGCAGGCACTGCGTCTGACCGCAAGTGCAATTCGATTCGACCTTGATCTGGCCGAACAGGGGATACAGGTAGGTGGTGACACGCTGGTTCGCGCCATCCGCATCGATCACCCCACACTGGAGGGCGTCGGCATGCCCACCCTCCGGCCGGAACCAGGCCAACGGCTTGCACCAGTCCTGGCTACGCGCGGCCAGCGGTTCGGCCGCCTTCAGTACCGTGCGGCTGAAGTGCTGCTCCAGCGCAAGCTGCCGAACCGTGTCCATCAGCGTGCACCGCGCGTCATCCATGCGGTTCGGTGCCTTGATGTCCGATCGAGAAGCCATGACGACTCCAGTTAAGCAAGAACACTACGTCTGCGAGGCGTGATAGGCGGCAATCGAACGATTGATCTCCTCGCGGGCCGCATCCGCGTCGAGCCAGCCGTCCATGCGCACCCATTTGCCTTTTTCCAGATCCTTGTAGTGCTCGAAGAAATGCTGGATGCGGTCGCGCGTCGACTCTGGCAGTTCAAAGACCGAGCGGATGTCCTGGTAGGCAGGAAAGACCTTGGGAACCGGCACCGCGATGATCTTGGCATCCTCGCCGTGCTCGTCCGTCATCGCCATCACCCCGACCGGGCGGCACTCGATCACGGAGCCGGGAATCAGCGGAATCGGCATGACGATGAGCACATCGATGGGATCGCCATCGCCGCACAGGGTTTGCGGCATGTAGCCGTAGTTGCACGGATAGCGCATCGGCGTGGACAGCACGCGATCCACGAAGATCGCGCCGGAGGCTTTGTCCACCTCGTACTTGATCGGATTCGAGTCCATCGGGATCTCGATGATGGCGTGTATTTCGTACGGGATGTTCTTGCCTGGGCTTATGTCGTGAAGAGCCATGTAACGCCTCGCTTATGCATTGAGCAGGTGTTGGGTTTCATTGATCGAATGGACGGTGAAACGGTTTTCGTCATGCGACACGACGCTGATCCCGCAAGGCGTCGGGTTGAACAGCCAGTAACTGGAGAGGGGAAGCCCCATCACATGGCAGAGCAACACGCGCAGGACGCTGTCGTGGGTGACGATCGCGACGGTTCCTCGCGCATGCGCATCGAGAAGGGTGTTGAAAGTGGCGATGACCCGCGCGGCCACTTCCTGCAAGGATTCCCCACCGGGGACGCGGCAACCATGCGGCTGGCTTTTCCACCGCCCGAGTTCACGCGGCCAGCGCTTCCCCACCTCGTCGGCGGGGATGTTGGTCCAGGCGCCATAGTCAATGTCGGTCAGCCCTTGATGCGGCACCGTATTCAATCGAAAGGCTTCGTTGATGATGTCGGCCGTGCGAACGCAACGCGTCAGCGGGCTGCAATAGATGGCCTCGACCGCCCATCGGGCGTGCATGATTTCCTGGGTCAGCGCGGCTTGCTTTGCGCCCGTGTCGGTCAACGGGAGAACGATGCGGCCGTGAAAGGTGGGTGGATCGAGGCCCTCGACCTCACCGTGGCGAACGAGGATCAAGGTGGTCATGCGAAGGTCTCCTTCGTGGTGGTCGTGGATCGGACAGCCGCAAGACATGGCAAACCCAGCCCCTGCAGGACAACGGATACCAGGACGACGGCACACATCGCGTAGGCATGCGCAGCGCCCAGCGCCAGGTTTCCAAGGAACCAGGCCACACCGAATGCGGCGTCGAACACGCCAAAGATCGACGCGCGACGCGCAGGCGGAAATTGCCGGGCTACTGCAATCCGCAGGGTGGATTCATGGGTGCCGAACCCCATTCCCCAGAGCAGCATGCCCACGGCGAACCAGGTCAACTCGCCCATAAAGACCCAAGAGACAAGCATCGCTGACACCACGGTGGCGATCCGACAGTCGGCGTGAGAGCGGCTGTACGCGAGTCCGTTACAGGCTCTCTGGTACCCCGAATAGGGAAGGGACGTGTCGATCCAGTCGTACGCGCACATGACAACCTCCGAAGCCGCTTCTTGTCAAAGACGCGCTCCGGATCGGACTTCTTGGAGGAAAGCCATACCTACCAAAGCATCGCGAGCCTGATGGCGCGTCGTTGGTAGGCATCATTAGCCTTGCGGCGGTTGGGTCGTGCGAGGAGGCATGCCATCTCCCATGCTGGACAATACCGTACCCGCGGGCGTTGCTTCAAGCGCGGACGGGGGACTTGCGATGCGCTGCAATGCCGCGGCTTGCCTGGCTGTGCCCGCGCCGACTCGATGCGGCAATCCCGGTTTACGGGGACTCGCCACGTCGGCATTTGACGGCGTCGATACCGCGTCGATGCCGGCCGTGAGCGCCGCCTCCTTGCCGAAGTTGCGGCTCAGGCGAAGCGCATGGATACGATCGTCGGCGGCGGCCAGCCGATCCAGCAACGACCACGTCGCATCCTGGCTGCCGTCATCAACATAGATGATGGTGCCCCGTATCGGCATGCGATCGAGCACCGCCGTGAGGCGCGCATGAAACAACGGCAGGACGTCGGCTTCGTTGTAGGCCGGTACCACGATGTTAGGCGCGTCGTGGTCATGGCAAGTCCGCACTGGGGCGATCCATCGCGTCGCAGGAAATCGTGTCGGGACAGGGCGTATGCATGGGTCAGCGATCCGTACCGTCATGCGCAAGCGCTTCCACATCCAGCTCGTCGTGGTAGGGCTCGAAACTTCCATAGCGCAGCGCGAGCGTCGGCAGCACCAGCAGGTTCAGCACCATCGAGGTCAGCAGGCCGCCGAGGATCACCAGCGCCATCGGCCCCTCGATTTCGCGGCCGGGCGCGTTCATGCCGATCGCCAAGGGCAACACGCCGAGGCCCGTGACGATCGACGTCATCAGGATCGGCGTCAGTCGATCGGCGGCACCGCGAATGGCGGTGTCCAATTCCCAATGCATGCCTTCCACTTCGACCAGATGCTCGTAGTGGGCGATCATGAGGATCGAGTTGCGCAGCGTGATGCCAAACAGCGTCACGAAGCCGACCATGCTGCCGAGCGACAACGATCCGCCGGTCGCGAACACGGCCAGCACGCCACCGACCAGCGCGAACGGCAGGTTGGCCAAAATCAGCAGGCGGTTGCGCCAGGTGCGGGCCACGACCGAGAGCAGCAGAATGATGCCCAGCCCAGCAAGCAATGAATTGACGAGAAGATCGTGTTGCGATTGCGCTTGCGCCTCGGCGGCGCCGGCGAACTGGATATAGGTGCCGGCCGGCAATGTGACCTTGCTGGCGATGGCGCTCCTGGCCGCCTGCACGAACGACGCAACATCGGTGCCGGCGACGTTCACCGTGACCGTCTGCAAGCGTCGGGCGCCCTCGTGCAATATCTGATAGCGGCCCGACGCCTCGTAGACATCCGCGATCTGCTTGAGCAGTACATAGGCGCCACTGGGACTGCGCAGCGGCAGATTGCCGATCTGGGTCAGGTTGTCGCGGCTGGCCTGGTCGAGCACGGTGATGACGTTGAACACCTGATCGCCCTGGTAGGCCTGCCCGACCACGTCGCCTTGATAGGCTGTGCGCACGAGGTCGAGCACGTCCACCGCATCGAACCCCCAACGGGCCAGATCCGCCTTGCGCAGATGGATGGTCAATTGCGGTAGTCCGGGCGGCGACTGCACCTGCACCTCGGTGGCACCCGGCACCGTGCCCAGAACCTTGGCGACGTCCTGCGCCTTCTGATCGAGCACGTCCAGGTCGTTGCCGAAGATATTGACGGCCACCGCGGCGGTGTAGCCGGAAAGGGTCTCCTCGACGCGCTCGGTCAGGAATGTTTTCACCGAGAAATTCAGGCCGACGAAGCCGGACAGCGCCTTGCGAATATCCGCCTGCGCCGCTTCGGCCTCATCGCCGGACAACCCGGGCTTCAGGTCGACCTCGATTTCGCTGTAATGCGTGCCGTAGGTGTCGGTGGCCTTTTCCGCCCGGCCCACCCGTTGCGCCACCGAGCGCACCGTCGGCAGTTGCCGCAGCGCCGCGGTAACCCGCGTGCCAATTCGCATGGATTCGTCGATCGAGGTGCCGGGCACCGCCGACATGTGGACGATGAAATGGCCTTCCTTCAGTTCGGGAATGAAGCTGCCGCCGAAGAACGGCAACGCGGCGCAGCCGAGGACGGTGAAGATCACCGCCACCGCGATCAGCAGGCGCGGACGCCGGGCGGTGTTGCTCAGCAGGTGTTCGTAGCGGCTGCGGCTCCAGCGCATCACCGGCGGGTCTTGTTCCGGCGCCTTGTGATTGGCCAGCAGCGCCATCGACAACGCCGGCGTCACCGTCAGTGCCACGATGAGCGAAGCCAGCACGGCCAGGATGTAAGCCAGACCCAGCGGTCCGAACAGCCGGCCGGCGATGCCGGACAAGGCCATGATCGGCAGCACCACGAGGATCACCGCGAAGGTGGCGTAGACCACCGCGCTGCGTACTTCCAGGCACGCATCAAGCACCACCCGCGCCACCGGACGCGGTTGTTCCAGGCGATCATTTTCGCGCAGCCGCCGAATGATGTTCTCGACGTCGATCACCGCGTCGTCCACCACCACGCCGATGGCGATCGCCAGGCCGCCCAGGGTCATCGTGTTGAGCGTTACGCCGAACAAACCGAGCACGATTGCGCCGGCCAGCAGCGATAGCGGAATGGCGGTGCAGGAGATCGCCGCCGTGCGCAAATTGAACAGAAACAAAAACAGCACCACGATGACCAGCACGCTGCCGAGCAGCAGCGAACTGCGCACGTTGCTGGTCGCGGTATGGATGAAATTCGCCGGACGGAACAGATCGCTCTGCAGGATCAGCCCATCGGCCTGCAGGCTCGGCTGCAAATCCTTCAGCGCCGCTTCTACCGCTTGGGTCACGTCGACCGTGTTGGCGCCGTACTGCTCGGAGATATCCAGCACCACGCCCGGCTTGCCCTGAATCGTCGCGCCGCCGATCGGCGGCTCCGGCGCTTCGACCACGTTGGCCACGTCGCCCAGGCTGACATGGGCGGTGCCCTGACTCACCAGCACGGTGCGCGCCATCTCGTCAGCGGTGAGCGATTGACCTTCGCTCTGGAACACAATGCGCTGGTTGGGCGTATCGATGAACCCCGCGCCGCGCACACCGGTGGCGTGGCCGGCGGCCGCTGCCACATCGTTCAACGTCAACCCATAGCGAATCAACCGATCCGGATGCACCTGGATCTGCAGCGAGCGCACGTCGCCGCCGAACACGGTGACGTCGGCCACGCCCGGCACGGCCAGCAGGCGCGGTCGCAGCGTCCACTCCGCGGCCGTGCGCACGTCCATCAGCGAGCGTGTGTTCGAGGTCAGGCCGGCGACCAGCACGATGCCGGTCGATGACGTGAGCGGCGTCATGGCCGGCGGTTGCACGCCCTGCGGAAGCTGCTGGGCCGCGACCGCCAGCCGCTCGGCGACCACCTGGCGATCGCGATAGATGTCGCTGGCCGGGTCGAAGAACACGGTGACCACCGACAGGCCCTGGATCGAGGTCGAGCGCAGCGTACTCACGCCCGACACGCCATTGACCGCATTCTCGATCGGCCGTGTGACCAGGATTTCCACTTGCTCCGGCGTCAGGCCGGCGGCTTCGGTCTGGATGCCTACTTGCGGTGGGGCGAATTCCGGGAAGACGTCGTATTTGGCGTGTCCCAGCGCATAGACGCCATAGACCAGCAACGCGCACGCGAGCGCGATGACGATGCCGCGAAAACGGATCGCAAAACGAACGAGCGCGGCTTGCGGACCGCCGTAATGGCCGGCTTGATGATTTGCGCTCGGCATCAGTCGTCCACCTGGATCTGGGCGCGGAACTCTTCGGACAGCAGCAGTTGTGCGCCGCGGACGACGATGCGCGACTGCCTGGGCAGGTTCTTCACGATGAAGCCGCCGCCGGGCGCGAGTTGGTCAGTCGGAATCTCGGTGCGCACGAACGCGTGCGGCGCCGCATTGAGATAGACCCATGCGCGATCCTGCCACCACACCACGGCGCTTCCCGGCACGGCGACACCCTCGGCCGTCGGGCCGGACGGCAGCAGCGCCTGCACGTTCATGCCGGTCAGCAGCGCGCTGGATGCCGGCGCGACGTAGAAAAAGCTGACACCCTGAATCCTGGGGTCGGTACGCGTCGCGATCGACACGAAGGTGATCGTGGTGCGCGCATTGCCATCCAATTGCAGCGACGCGGTGGTCGGCGGCGTTGGCAGGGTCTTGCCGGGCGGCAAGGTAACCTGCACCAGCACCTGTTGGCGTTCGATCAAGTGGCGGATCAGCGGCGAGCCGTCGACGATGGATTGCGCGAGCACGCTGCCCCATTCCTGCTGCGCGGTGTCGCTGAGCGTGCGCAGTTGCGACTGCGCGGCGGCGAGTGCGGCCTGGTCGGTGCGAAAAGCGGCTTCGGCCAGCTGCAGCTGCGCCAACGAGACGTTCTGCTCGTCGTTGTAGAGACCTTGCGCGCGCGCATAGGCCATCTTCGATGCGGCCAATTTAGCCTGCGCCGTATCGCGCTGCGACTTGGCGCCGAGGTAGCTGTTGCTGAGATCGGTCAGCCGCGTCAGATCGAGCACCGAGGCGTACGCGTGCAACTGCGCCTGGTACGGCGCTCTCGCGAGCGCGGCGGTCGCGATGGCGTTGCTTTGCTCCGTTTTCGCGTCGAGCGTCACGACCGACGCGCCGTTCTGCGTCGACACGCGCAAGGGTGCCTCCACCGGACTCTCGCGCTGGCCTTCGGTGGCCGCCTCCTTGCGCCCGGCGATGAAGCCCCAGATCACCAGGGCGATCAGTGCGATGGCCACGATAACGAGAAGTACGCGCACCAGCGTGCGTCGGGAGTGAGGGCGTTGTTGGCCGATCATGACGACGGCTCCGTGTCGGTGATGGTGCGGGGATTTTGTTCGGGGATCTTGGGCCACAGGCCGGGATCGAACAGCGGCTGCTGCAAGGCGTCTTCGAGCGCGGCCAGCGCCTGCCGTTGCGCGACCAGCGCGTCGAAGCGCGAGGCCTCGATCGACGCCAGTTCCAGTTCAGCGGTCACCAAAGTGGGCCGGTCGGCCTGTCCGGCCTGGAACGCGCTTTCGATCTGCTGCCGGCGACGCCGTGCATCGGCCAGCAACGCATCAGCGTGCGCCAGACTCTGCATGGTGCCGCGGTACGCCACCGTGCCTTGATCGATCGCGCCGATGATTCTGGCCTGCAATGCCTCGAACGTAGCAGCGGCTTGTGCGCGCCGGGCGACAGCGTCGGCGATCGGGCCCTGGTTCTGGTTGAAGATTGGCAGCTCGCCACCGAAACCCAGCAGATACCGGTTGTCGCCAAGGTCGTAGTTGTATCCCGGCCCCAGGGTCAGGTTCGGATACTGATGGGCGATCTGCAGTTGCAGGGCCGACTGGCTGGCCTCGTAGTCGGCCAGGCTGGCCTGCACGTCGGTGCGCTGGGTCAGCGCACGTTCGCGCAAGGCGCCGCTGGCTGGTGTCTGCGCCGATGATGGCGGCTGCTCGAAGGCTTGAAACGACAGCGATACGCCATCGAGCGCCTGGACCGGAACGCCGATCGCGGTCGCCAGTTGCACCCGTGCTTCGCCCATCGCGCGTTCGAGATCCTGCACGGCGAGGTCCAGCTGCGCGCGGTTGATGTGCTCGCGTGTGCTGTCCAGCGACGAGGCCTCGCCCACGGCCAGCCGTTTATCGATCAGGCTCACCAGCTGCTGTTGCAAGGTCAGGCGCCGACACGCCAGTTGCAGGCGTTGCCGGGCCGCCCACAGGTCCAGCAGCGCGGTGCGGACATGGCTGCGCACCTGCCATCCGGTGGTGGCTAGTTCCCAGCGCGCCGCCGCCAGTGCATGTTGCGCCTGAGCGGTGCGGTAACCGCGTTTGCCAAAGGTTTCGATGATGAAGTTGACGACCGGACCGACGGTGAACGGCACGGCGATCGGCGAGCTGGCGTCGTAGTTGAGCGAGAAATCCAGCGTCGGGTTAGGCCGTTGTTTTGCGGTGGTGATGCCCGCTCTGGCGGTGGCGAGTTTCGCGCGCGCCAGATCCAGATCGGGTTGGTAATAGAGCGCAGCGAAGGTGAGCGCGGTGAGGTCCCATGCGCCCGTCGGATGCGCGGCTGTGGTCGCCGGCACGCTGGCGGCGAGGAAATGCCGGAGCCGGGGCGCATCGAGTGTGCGTTGATCCAGCGCGGCCGCCTGGGTTGCCGGTGAAAGCGGGCGCGCCTGGTAGCTTGCGCAACCCGCCAGCAGCAAGGCGATGGAGCCGCCCAGCAGCAGCGATCGATGTCTTCGCGGCATTCAACGATCCCTTCGACCGTGGCAATGCGCACCGGCCTATATGGCAAAAGGAGAAGGTTAAAGGTCGCAACTAACGCAGCCATGAAGCGCGCATGACGAAATCGTCATCTCGACGACGTGCGCTGGGGGCTGGGGCGATCAACCGAAACGGGGCAGCCGAATCCTGACCTGCGTTCCCCGCAGCGGCGGGCTTTCGATCTCGATCCGTCCGTTGTGGCGCTCGACGATACGTTTGACTACCGCCAGACCCAGCCCGACCCGCTGTTCGGCGCCCGAGCGCGCGGTATCGGCGCGATAGAACCGTTCGAACACATGCGGCAAGTGTTCGCTCGCGATGCCGCTGCCGGTATCAGCCACGATCACTTGCAGCCAATCCGCTTCCACGCGAGTCGTCATTTGCACCGATCCGCCTCGCGGTGTATGCGCGATCGCATTGGACACCAGATTGCCAATGGCCTGCTGGAACAGCGTCCGATTTAGCGGTGCCCAGCTACCCGGCGCGGCGTCGACCCGCAGCGCGAGGCCCGCCTCGGAAGCGGCCGCTTCGTAGAACTCCTGCACGGCGACCAAGGCACGACCAACGTCGACCGACTCGCGCGGCAGCGGTTCGACCGTGTTTTCGGTGCGGGCCAGAAACAACAAGCTCTGGATTACCCGCGAAATACGCGCGCATTCCTCCAACCCCGAGCCCAGCGTTTCGCGGTATTCGTCGTCGGAGCGAGCCTTGCTCAGCGCCACCTCGATCTCGCCGCGCAGGTTGTTGATCGGCGTGCGCAGCTCATGCGCCACGTCGTCGGAAAACTGCGAGACCCGCGCGAACGCTTCCTGCAGACGGTCGAGCATGCTGTTGAAGGTCTGCGCCATGCCCAGCAGTTCCGCCGGCAGCCCGGCCGTATCGATGCGTTCGTGCAGGGTGGTCGAGCGTATGTGTTCGGCGGCGCGGCTGATCCGCTGGATCGGACGCATGCCGAATCGCGCGATGACGTAGCCGGCGAGCGAGCAGAGGATCAGCGACAAGCCCAGCACCAATCCCAACCGCTCGCGGTAGCGCGCCAGCAGATCTTCGTCGTTGTCGCGCATCATCGCCACTTCGATGAAACGCGCCGGGGCGTCCGGCGTGGCGCCAACCAGTCGCGCGCTGAGCACCTCGAATTGATCGCTGGAGCGAGACAGCACGGCGCGGCTGTCGGAAGTCGCCAGCAGCGGGAACCTCGCCAGCTCGGTAGCTGTCGGCGCCGGCAGCATGGCGGGCATGCCTGGCGTTTCAACGAGGGTATGGGCGTCCCCATCCAGGATGCGGAAATAGAACTGCGGCGTTCGTCCAGTCTTCCAGACGGCGTCCTGGCTTCTGCGGATCAGTTCGACATCTGACGCCGGAGAGCCCGCCAGCAGCAGCCGCATGTTGTTGAGATTGTCATCAAGCGTGCGTGCGTCTTCCTGTGCCAGGCTGGTCACCAGCCCCCAATACAGTACGCCGGTGGCGACCATAATCAGCGCGAACGCCGACAGCGTGTACCAGATCGTCATCCGTCCCGCGATGGACAGGGACCAGTGGCGGCGGAAATGCAAGTCCATGCTATGGACGCTCTTCCAGTACGTAACCGACGCCGCGCAAGGTGTGGATGAGCTTCTTTTCGAAGGGGTCGTCCACCTTGGACCGCAGGCGCCGCAAATGGACGTCCAGCACGTTCGAGTCGCTCTCGAAATTGATGTCCCACACCTGCTCGGCGATCAGCGTGCGCGACAGTGCGTCGCCCGCCCGGCGCATCAGAAAGGCGAGCAGCAGGAATTCCTTGGGCGTGAGTTCCAGCACGACGCCCGCGCGGGTGGCCCGATGTCGCAGCAGATCGATTTCCAGATCGGCAACGGCGAGCACAGTCGCTTGTCGCGCCGGTCCGCGCCGCAACAGCGTGCGGACCCGTGCGAGCAGTTCGGAAAATGCGAACGGCTTGACCAGGTAATCGTCGGCGCCCAGCTCCAGTCCTTTCACGCGATCGTGCACAGCGTCGCGTGCGGTCAGGAACAGCACCGGCGTCGTCATGCCGCCGCGCCGCAACTCCGTCAGCACCGACCAGCCGTCGCGGATCGGCAGCATCACATCGAGGATGATCAGGTCATAGCTGCCGGTTTGGGCGAGATGACTGCCATCCTCGCCGTTGTCGGCGCAGTCGATGACGAAGCCGCTCTCCTCCAGGCCGCGCTTCAGATAGGCGGCAGCCTTGGGCTCGTCCTCGACAATCAGGATCTTCATGGCGTGGCTACCTGGACAACGACGTACGGATGAAGCGGTGGGGTGAGCGCTTCCAGCAAAGTAGGGCATCCGTACGCACCGCGCAAAGCCTGGCCGCCAACCGGGTCGGGTTCACGGCTTGTCGTGCCAGGCGCGGGCATGTCGCCATTCGCGCCATATCAGGAGCACCACCGCAAGATCGAGGGCGGTGAGCACATACAGCCCCAGCGAGGGCAGGTACGCCAGCCGATAGAGTTGATAGCCAATGAAAGCCGTCAGCACCAGCAGCGCGGCTGGATACGACCAGCGCAATCCGCGAAGCAACCCGACCACCAGGACTATTTTTATCGCTCCATGAGCGAAGAGGTAGATCGCCGCAAAATGCTGTGTGCGCAGGGACAACTGTTGCGCCATGTGGACAACGTGATTCGCGAGGTAATCGCGCGGATCCTCAGCCAACTCTTCATTCGTCAGGAGGGAAACTGCCCGTCGAATCGTCGTTTGCGTGGTCAGGAGCAACGCCGCGCTACCGAGCAATTCCAGCACACCATCCACCCCTTTGAGCACGACGCCCACTTGGAAGGCTCGATGAGAGAGGCGCGCCAGCTTGCGTCTGACCATCGACTTCCATGCCGTGCGCTCAGCGGCGCGAAGTGATGCGGGGGGCTCCGGTTCGGTGCGCATCATCGTTATTTTCGTCCCGTGATCCAGCCGTTCTGAACCATTGTGCATCACGACGTGCCGGGAGATTCTGCGCGCTGCCATGACGTGCTAAGTTGTCAGTCAGGTGATGGAGTTCACCTGCGACCGCCCCCAGGGCTGATGACTCCTACAGGCAACTCGAAGGCCATCCGCAAGGAGTCCCACCGTGTCCTGTAGTGCGCGATCGTTCGTTGCATCGTCAGTGTTCCTTGTTACGCAACGGCGTATTAGGGAGCATTAATGTCATCCGATTCTGCCATCTCCATCGATTCCCGGAAAAACCCGCTGGTATCAGCGCTGGATCGGGTGCGCACTTACCTGCTGGAGCGACAGTCGCCCAATGGAGGGTTCTGCTTCTACCGCGGCTACTACGTGGAGGAGCCCAATCTCTCCGACACCTGGCACGCCATCGTGGTGTTGACCGAGTTGCTGGGCGTTGTCTTGCCGGAGAAGAGCAGCCACGCCAGCTTCATCATCGGGCAACCGGTGGAGCCGCAGCCGCTCGCGCTCTATTACCGGGTACGCGCGTTGCTTGCCTTGGAGGTTGGTGATCCGGAGTCAGCAGAAGTGGCATCGGCCGTGATGGCGCTTCAGACGCATTTTCCAGACATCGCAACGTATGCGTCCCTTTCCGCCGCGTTGCAGCGAATCAAATGTACCGTGTGGCTGAAACGGCGCTTCGGTCTGCCGATGGCCGTTGATGACTTGGCGCGGACGTTGCTGCAGGGAGAACATGACGACGGCGGGTATGGTACGCCTGCGAACCTGCTCGATACCGAGGCAGCTATCGCTGTGCTGATGCTGTGCGGTCACGCCGCTTCCTCGCGCACCGGCGACTTCGTGAATCGCATGGCGGTACCGGGGTTCGGCTTTCGCCTGACCGCGGGCTCCCTATCGCCCAATCTGGAAACGGTATGCGCCGGCATGCGCAGCTGTTGCCGATTGGGATTGTCCGTTCCGCATGCCCAGGACGCCGTCGCGTTCATGCTCAGCTGCCAGACCGGCAATGGCGGCTTCGCCCGCGCGGCCGGCGCGTTGCCGGATATCACGTTGACCTATCTGGCGCTGACGACCCTGGCCAGGCAGATGGCGCCGCGGTTGCTGCGCGACATGGTCCCGCCGCGCAGCGACGCATGAGGGCTTGCCGATGAGCGTCGCGTTTGAATCGTCCCATGTCACGCTCGCAGCGGTGATAGCGGACGCGGCCGGCGTTCCATCGATCAGCGCGCCTGCGCTAGACGCTATTCGCACGAAGTTTTCCGAGCATGCCTTCCACCTGGTGGTGGCAGGGGAGTTCAAGCGCGGCAAGAGCACGCTGATCAATGCCTTGCTCGGCGCGGACCTGTTGCCGACCGGCGTGGTACCACTCACTTCCGTGGTCACGCTGTTGCACTATGGCGATGTCGCCAGCGCCAACGTGACCTTCGAGAGCGGCGAGATCCGCGGTATCCCGCTTGAGGCGTTGGCGGATTACGTCACCGAGCGGGGGAACCCCGACAACATCAAGCGCGTTCGCGAGGTCGCCGTGGCCTTTCCGGCGGCATGGCTCAAGGGCGGCATCCGCTTGGTGGATACGCCCGGTGTCGGCTCGGTGCATAGCCACAACAGCGCGGTCACCTCCCGTTATCTGCCCGAGGCCGATGCGGTGATCTTCATGGTGTCTGCCGATCAGCCGTTGAGCCGCAACGAACTGGACTTTCTCGCCGAGATCCGCCGGTATGCGGGCAAGGTGTTCTGCCTGCTCAACAAGATCGATTACCTCTCCGCAGCAGAACGCGATGAATCGATGGCGTTTGCGGTCGGGGTACTTCGCGAGGCGATAGCTGCCGACGTTCCGGTATTCGCCGTGTCGGCGCGACAGGCATTGCAGGCGCGAATCCGTGGCGACACTCGGCAATGGGTCGACAGTGGACTGGCGCAGTTCGATCAGACGTTGCAATGGTTCTTGCAGGAGGACGGCGGTGATATCTGGCTCGAATCGGTGCGACGCCAGCTACTGCGCCTGCTGGCCGAGAGCCGGCTGTTGCTGGAACTGGAGCAGCAAGCGCTGTCGTTGCCGCTGGCTTCACTGGATGCCAAGCTGCAGGCGTTTGGACAAAAGCAGCAGCAGACACGGCAAGCCCAGTCCGATCTGGATGCCTTGCTCGACTCGGACGCCCGCAAGTTGCTCAATCAGCAGATCGAGCCCAACCTGAGCGCTTTCGCACAGGCACTGCTGGTCCGCATTCATGCGGCGCTCCCCGTTTGGTACGCAGAGTTACGAGACAAAGGCGCCACCGCGTTGCAGGCCGGCCTGGAAAATCGGCTGATTGACGAAGTACGCAGCGCCTTCGAGACCTGGCGAGCCGAGGAGAATATGGTTGCAAACCAGGCCTTCGACCATGTGTGCCAGCGCTTCTGGCAAGGCATGCACGATCTGGTGGACGAATTGCTGCGCTATTCGGCCGAGTTGTTCGCCGTGCCGTTCACTGCTATCGCCAGCGGCTCCCTGCAGCCTGCGCCGGCGACGTTCTACTACAAATTCTGGGAAGAACTGCCGACCATGCAACTGGTCGGCCGCGCGCTGATGCGCCTATTGCCAGGCGTGCTTGGTCATCCGCTGATCCTGCGCCATGCGCATCGACGTGCGGATGAGCTGGTGGACATGCAATCAGGCCGCCTGCGCCACGACTTCGAGGAACGAATCAAGAGAAGCATGCAGAACTTTCGCCGTGACATGCACGAGCGTATCGAAGCTACGGCGACGGGTATTGCGCTGGCAATCGACAAGGGACGGGAAGTGAGAATCCGCAGCGGGGGCGACGTGGTGCCACGACAGCAGGCGCTGATGTCGGCTCTCGATAAAATTCATACCTTGGAAGAAGAGCTCACGTCGGGCACGAACGGGAACTGACACGTTTGCTTGTTGCGAGAGACCTGATGCTCCGGATTAGAAGGCGAGTGGGTCGGGGCGTCCGTGAAATCGTCGATCCGCAACGATCCGGGATCATCGGCCGGCGCTCGGCCTTCCAGCCGGAATCGCAACGCCAGGTCGGTGCGGGAGTCCGCCGCATCGATCACTTGTGGGTGGTCGATGCGGCCCCGTGCATGACAACGTGTGCGCCACAAGTGACCAGCCCTGTCGCGGTCGAGTGAATATATCGACGACTGACCTTCAAACGGCATGCTCGTCCTGGGGTATTCCATGAGCGGCGATCGGCGTGCTAACGTGAAACGCGCAATCGCGTAGGGTGATGGAGTCCGCCTACGACCGCCCTCAGGGCTGATGACTCCTACAGGTAGATCGATGGCTATCCCTTCAAGGAGCCACTCATGGCCTGTACCACCGTGCCCCCGGTTTTCATTCCGCTTGTCCCCCTTGCGATCTGCATGGCGACGCCATGCAGCGCAGCATCGGGTCGAAGACAGCGCATTGGCGTCGATCATGTCGACGATCCCGGCCGGCATCGCTGACCCGCTGGCATGCTCAGGGACGTCCTCGCCCAGCTAGCCCAGGTACTCGCAGCGCTCCTGCTGTCGCCGTTGCTGCAGGGTTTCATCCTGCGCTACGAGGAGCGCGCACAGCGCGCGCAGGGGCCGTCGCTGCTGCAGCCGTATCGCGATCTGCGCAAACTGTTCCGCAAACAGCTGGTGGTGCCGGACACGGCCAGCTGGATTTTCTGGACCGCGCCCATCGTCGCCTTCACCGCGATGTTGACCGTGCCGATCCTGATTCCCGTGCTCACCAATTACCCGCTACCGCTGTCGGACATGGGCGACATCCTCGGCGGCGGGCTGGTGCTCACGCTCGGCACGTTCTTCGTCAATCTGGCCGCACTCGACTCCGGCAGCGCCTATGGCGGCGTGGGTGCCAGCCGCACGGTGATGATCACCATCCTGGCCGAGCCGACGCTGATCCTGGTGTTTGTCGGCATCACCCTGATGGCGCACTCCATGCTGCCGTTCGTGGTGAATCATTTGTTGATCGCGCAGCCGGCCATCTACTGGGGCCCGACCCACCTGTTCCTGGTCGCCGCGTTCTTCGTGTTGCTGCTGGCCGAGACGGATCGGTTGCCGATCCATTCCAGCACACACATCGAGGTGTACATGATCGAGGAGGCGCGCGTGCTGGAGTATGCCGGCCCGCTGCTGGCCTTGCTGAAGTGGTCGGGGATGATGAAGCAATTCATCCTCTACACGATTTTCTGCCACGTGCTGCTGCTGCCGTGGGGGCTGTCGAAGCTGGGCACCGCGTTGGGCCTGGCCGGGGCGGTGCTGGCGATCCTGATCAAGTTTGGCGTCGTCGCCTGCGCGGTGATCGCGGTGGAAACCGCGCAGGCACGTCTGCGCTTTTATCGCTACCAGGAGCCACTGGCCGCCGCCTTCATGCTGGCCGTGCTGGCCATCGTTGCGAATCAGATCCGATGAACGCCATGCTCGCTGCCCACCTCGATCCTCTGGCCGCCTCGCTGTTCAGCCTGCTGGCGATCGCCAGCCTGCTACTCGCTTTCGTGATGCTGGGTTCACGCTGGCTGAAGGACTACATGCTCGCGTTCGCCGCACAGTCGTGGCTGATCGGCATGCTCTCGGCGCTCATCGGGTACTACGGTGGCTACCGCGAGTTGTACTGGGTCGCGCTGTTGACTGTGCTGTTTCGCGGCATCGTGCTGCCGTGGTTGATCCTGCGCATCCTGCGCCGGTTGAACACCGCGCGGGAATTGCATGAGGTGCTCAGCACCTCCACCAGTCTGGTGATCGGTGCGGCCGCGGTGATCTTCGCGCTGGTCGTGGCGATGCGCCTCACGACGGACCTGCACATCGTCTCGAACGTGGTGGTGCTGGCGTTGACGGTGATGTTCTCGATGAAGCTGATCGGGTTCCTGATGCTGACCCTGCGGCACGAGGCGATCAGCCAGATCCTCGGCATCCTGGTGCTGGAGAACGGCATTTTCCTCGGCGCGCAGATCCTGGTGCCCGGCATGCCGTTGATGATCGAACTGGTGCTGTTGTTCGATCTGTTGGTCGCCGTGGCGTGTTTCGGTGTGCTGGTGCGCTACCTCCTCACCCAGATCGGCAGCACCAGCAGCCGCGACCTGCGGAGGCTGACCGGATGAGCCTCACCACACGCCTGCTCATCCTGCTGCTGGCACCGGTACTGGTGGTGGTGCTGGGGTTGGCCGTGCGTCGTGCCCGCTTCAGCGAATACCTTAATCTGGTCGTCAGTGGGGTGGTCGTGTGGGTAGCATGCCCGCTGCCTTTTCTTGCCGGTCTGCCGGCAACTCTGCTGGATGGCTACCTGATCGTCGATCCGCTCGGCGGCTGGGTGGTGATGTGCGTGGCGGTGGTTTATCTGCTGTCCTCGATCTACGCCATCGGTTACATGCGCCATGACGTGCGCCGGCAGGCGCAACTGCCGCTGTTCTACGCGCTGCTGGCCGGCTTTGCGCTGACCATGCTGGTCGCGCCGCTGGTCAACAGCATCGGCGTGTACTGGATCGCGATCGAGCTGACCACCCTGGTCAGCACCTTTCTGGTCGGCTTCGAGCGCAACGCCGAAAGCATGGAGGCAGCGTGGAAGTACATCATCGTGGTGTCGTCGGGCATCAGTCTGGCGTTGCTTGGCACCACGCTGCTGTATTGGGGCGGCACGTTTGTCTATGGCGAAACGTATCAGCTGACCTGGGCGTCGCTGGTGCATGCCGCGCCGCAGATGCCGCCGGTGCTGTTGAAGATGGGCTTTCTGCTGACCCTGATCGGCTACGGCACCAAGGTCGGTCTGGCACCGATGCACACCTGGCTGCCCGATGCGCACAGCGAAGGTCCGGCGCCGGTGTCGGCGATGCTGTCCGGCGCGTTGCTCAATACCGCGATGGTCGGCATCGTGCGTTTTCTGGCGGCGACGGATGCGGCCGGGCAGGGTGCCTTGCCGCATACCGCGCTGATCATCCTGGGTGTGCTGTCGCTGCTGGTGGGTGCGCTGTTCATCGTGCGGCAAACCCAGATCAAGCGGCTGATGGCGTATTCGAGCGTGGAGCACATGGGCGTGCTGGCGCTGGGCTTCGGTTTTGGCGGCCCGCTCGGCGTGGCCGGCGCGCTGTATCACATGCTCAATCACTCACTGGCCAAGCCCTTGCTGTTCTTCGGTGCGGGCAACGCGATGCATCGCTACGGCAGCAAGCGCATCGACGACATGCGCGGCGTGTGGCAGGTGTTTCCCGTGTCCGGCGCGCTCTGGCTATGCGGCGCGGTGGCGATTACCGGTGCGCCGCCGTTCGGCATGTTTCTCAGCGAGGTTGCGATCCTGCGGGCGGGCTGGGCCGGGCCTTATCTGTGGGCGGCGATCGTCATGCTGGTGCTTCTGATCGTGATCTTCGTGGCATTCCTGAATCATTTTCGCGCGATGTATCTGGCCGACCCCATTGTCGTGCCGGTGAATCGCGAGACTGACGAACACGAGCGTTGGTACACGGCCTGGCGGGTACTGCCGATGGCCTTGCCGCTGGTGCCGCTGCTGCTGCTCGGGGTGTGGTGGCCCGCTTCGTGGGCAGCGTTGTTCCACACCATCGCGAACGCCTTGGGAGCGACCCCATGAATGCCCGCGTGGAATACTTCCAAGTCAAACCGGACTCGCTGCACCAGTATCTGGAGCAGTTGCTCGGCAGCGGTGGCCGCATGCAGATGGCGTATGCCTGGTTTCCGCAGCCGGGGGTGGCCGAGGTGCGTTATCTGGCGGCCCCCGGCGCGGGCCAGCCGCTGCAGGTATGGCAATGCCCGACCACGCACGGTCATCTGCCGAGTCTGGCGCTGCGCGCGCCGTTGCTGGGCTGGTACGAACGCGAGATGCAGGACCTGTATGGCCTGACGTTCGACGGACATCCCGAGCCGTATCCGCTGATCGTCGATGGCGCGGCGCGTGGTATCGCACTGAGGCGAGTCGAGGGGCCGCCCGATCCGTCATTGCGCGCACCGCTGGTGCTACCCGAAGTGCGCGATCCCCAGGTGCAGTTGCTCAGCTTCGGGCCGGTACGCGCGGACGTGATGGAGTCGGCGCAGTTCCTGTTCTTCTATCTGGGTGAGGCGATCATGCACTACCAGCCGCGCCTGTTCTTCAAGCATCGCGGCATGGAAACGTGCTTTGAAGGTACCGACCCGCTGGTCGGCTGCGTGCTGGCCGAACGAGTATCGGGGGTCGGCAGCGTGGCGCATGGGCTGGCCTATTGTCAGGCGGTGGAGGATGCCGCCGACTGCGTGGTGCCGCGGCGCGCCCGGCAGTTGCGCGTGCTGCTGGCCGAGCTGGAACGTCTCTACAACCATCTGCACTACTTCGGCGCGCTGGCCGATGCCACCACGCTGAAGGTGGGCCAGGCCGAGGGACGCTTGCTGGAGGAGAAGATCAAACAACTCGCCGGGCGGCTGAGCGGCCAGCGTTTCATGCGCAACGTGCTGATGCCTGGTGGGCTGCGCCGCGACATCGTCTTGCCCGCCGATCTGCCGGATACGCTGAGCCGTTTGCGCGACGAGGTGGAATCGTATCTGGTGCAGCTCGAACGAACTACCAGTTATCTGGATCGTCTGATCACCACCGGGGTCTTGACGCGCGAAGTCGCCTTCGATCAAGGCGCGACCGGACCGGTGGAACGTGCATCGGGCCTCGATCGCGACATGCGGCGCGATCATCCCTACGCGGCGTATGCCGATCTTCCGGTCGCCGTGCCACTGGCCGAGGAGGGCGACGCCTACGCGCGGGCGCGGGTGCGCACCGCCGAAGTGCGCGTCAGCTTTGACCTGATCGAGTTGCTGCTGCCACAAGTGCAGCCGGGCGAGATCCGAACGACATGCGCGGTACGGCCGTCGAGTTGCGGCCTGGGTTGGGTCGAATCGTCACGCGGCTCGCTGTATTACGCCGTGCACATCGATGCACAGGGACGGCTTGCTCGGGTGAAGATCAAGTCGCCCTCGTTTTCCAACTGGCGCGCGTTTCCGTTCACCGTTCACGGGAGCAACATGATGGATTACGCGATCAACGAGGCCAGCTTCGGCCTCACCATCGCCGGCTGCGACCGCTAGGAGACCTGACATGGCTTTGTGGACGCTTCGAGGTCTTGGGCATGGCTCCGCCACCACGGACTGGCCGCAAAAGGCCGATGGCGATCATGGTCAGCATGGCACGCTCGGCATGCCGCAGATCACTGCCGAGCGTTGCAGCGATGACTGCCAGCGCTGCGAGCAGGTGTGTCCCACCCAGGCGATCCGGCTCGATACGCGCGGCCATCTTGCGGCGCTCGATTACGGACGCTGCATCGCCTGCCAGCTGTGCGTGGAAGTCTGTCCGTCCAGCACCTTGCAGCCCAGCGAAGCGTGGGCGTTCGGCGTGCGCGAGCGTGCCGATCTGCAGTGGACGCTGGAGCCCCAGGCGCTGGCCAGCGAGAAACTCGCGATGCACATCGAGAAGAGTTTTCGCGGCAGTCTGCATATCCGCCACGTCGATGCCGGCTCGTGCAATGGCTGCGAGTCGGAACTGCAGGCTCTCAACAACCCGTTCTACAACCTGCATCGGCTGGGTATCTTCTTCACCGCCTCGCCGCGTGCAGCGGACCTGTTGCTGGTTACCGGCACCGTGACCGCGGCGATGCACGAACCGTTGCTCGCCACCTGGCAGGCGATGGCCGAGCCACGTCGCGTGCTGGCGTGCGGCACCTGCGCCGTCAGCGGTGGCGTCTGCGGCGGAACCTACGCCAGCGGCAAGGGGCTGGACGGCATCTTGCCGGTCGACATCTGGCTGCCGGGCTGCCCGCCAAATCCGGCGGCCATCATCGAGGCGCTGCTGCTGTTGCTCGAACGCAAACCGCAGCGCGTGCAGGGAGGTCGTCCGCATGAACCCTGATCGGTTGATCGCGTTGGCAGCGGCGCTGTGGTTGCTGGCCGTCGTGCTGGGCTGTGTGGGCTACGGCCGCGTGATCGCGCGTGGCGCTTTGGCGTTGGGTGCGGCCGCGATCGTGCTGGCCGCGCTATGGCAGTTGCCGGGCGGCATGTTGCCAATCACGACTTGGCCCGGTGTGGTCGGCGGGCGCTTCCAGCTCGCGCCGGACGCATTATGGTTGCTGCTGTTCGGTGCGATCGCGGCGTTCTTTGCGACGGCGCTGGGCACGCCGGCTGCGCATTGGCGCAGCTGGGTGGTGGGCGCCGGTCTGAGCATGCTCGGTGCGCTGGGTTGTTTCGGCCTGCAGGATGCGATCGGCTTTCTGGTGGCGTGGGAAGTGATGAGTCTCGGCGGTGCGGTGCTGCTGATCGGCGAGCGGCTCGGCGCGACGCGTGAAGGGCACGGGCTGCTGTTCATGCTGGCATTGCTGGAGGTCGGTGCGGTGGCCCTGTTGGCGGCCATGCTGCTGCTTGCCCACTCGGTGGGCAGCATCGACTTCGTTGCTTTCACCAGTCTGGCCACGCATCCGGCAGACGGCCACATGCTGCTGATCGGCGTGCTGCTGCTGATCGGCTTCGGCGCGAAGCTGGGCCTGCTGCCGTTCTACGAGTGGTATCCCGGCGCGTATGGTCAGGGCAGCGGTGCCAGCGGTGCGCTGCTGTCGGGCATCGTATTGAACGCGGCGTTCTTCGCGCTGGAGCGCGCCTTCACGCTGTGGCTGCCGGGCGGTGGTCTGCTCGCTATCGTCACGGTGGCGGTGGGTGTATTGAGCGCGATCCTGGCGGTGCTGTACGCGTTCCAGGAAGACGACTGGCGGCGGTTGCTGGCGTTCTCTTCGGCCGAGAATGCCGCCATTGCGGTGACCTTGCTCGGTGCCTCGCAGGTCTTTCGCGGCGAGGGCTTGCTGGCACTGGCCTCGCTCGGTTTCGTGGTGGCGCTGCTGCATCTGGCTGGGCATGCGCTGGCGAAAGGCGCGCTGATGCTGGCCGCGGACGGATCGTTCCACGCGACGGGAAGCTATGCGGTGAATCAGCAGGGACTGATGCGGCACAGTCCGTGGTTGTACGGGGTCGGGGTGGTGTTTGCGGGCATGAGCCTGGCCGCGATGCCGCCGCAGGCCGGCTTCGTCAGCGAGTGGTTCACTTTCCAGACTTTGTTTCAGGGTTTTCATCTAAGCGGATTGGCGGGACGTTTGACACTCTCGCTGGCGGGTGCCGGCATGGCGCTGACGGCGGCGATCGCGTTTGCCACCTTCGTCAAGCTGGTCGGCCTGGGCATCCTCGGTCGACCATCAAGCAGTTCGGTGCCGGGCGTTGGTCGCCTGCATGCCATGGCCTGTGGCTTGCTGGGGCTGGGCGTGCTGGCGCTGGCCGTGGGCATGCCATGGTGGCTGCAAGGGTTGAACGATGTCGTGGCGAGCGATTTTGCGGGGCAGAGCAGCGCGGCGTTGCACAAGGGGTGGATCCTGGTGCCGTTGACGGACACGTTTGCGTTTATTTCGCCGACCCTGCTGGTGATCGTCTGTCCGTTGCTGGCACTGCTTCCACTGGCGTTGCTGTTCCGCGCGCGCCGGCGCTTTCGCGTGCGTCGCGCGCCGGTATGGTACGGCGGCTGTCCGGCGCCGCCCCACGGCATGACCACGGCATTGAGCTTTTCCAATGCGATGCGCACGTTCTACCGCTTCGTCTATCGGCCAGCGAACGAGATCAGACACGAGCACAGCGGCAGCGCCTATTTCGTGCGACAGGTACACCATCGTGCCGACGTGTCGCCGCTGTTCGAAGCGGCGGTGTTTCGCGGGCCGACGCATATGGTGCAATGGCTCGCGGCGAAGCTGAGCCCGCTGCAATCGGGCAACATGAATATCTACCTGGGTCTGGTCGGGCTGCTGCTGGTACTGATCATGGCTGTGGCGCTGATTTGATCCTTGCCCATGCTGACGAACAACCATCGGCACTACATCCAGAACCTGCTGACCCACATCGAACATGAAGTGCAGGACGGCATTGCCACGCTCGAAGGCGATGATCCGGCCGCGCTGTTTCCGCGTTATGCGGATTACCCGGATGCCAAGCGCATCGAGGTCCTGCGCGCGCATCTCGCGCGGCTTCGCTCGGTGATGCGTCGCTTCATGGATACGCAGGAGATGGCGTACACCACGCTGCCAACCATCGACGCATCGTGGGGATTCCAGACCCGCATGAGCATGGCGCGCAACGCGGTGTTCGAACTGCGCCCGAGCTATGTGCGCGGCTACGGTGAGTTGGACGCGCAGGGCGAGCAGGATTGCCGAGCGATGGCGGCGGAACTGGGCCTGCTGCTGGATGACATCGCCCGGGAGCTGCGCCGCCAGCCCTTGTTGTTGCCGGCTGACCGCACCAAGGATGCCTTGCTGGTGACGCTGGCCGAAGTGATCGAACGCCACCATCTGCTGGAGCTGCGAAGCAGCGTGCAGATCCTGCTGGCCGGGCAGGAGAGCGACCGGGTCGAGGTAGCGTTGCTGGGTCGCGTGAGCAGCGGCAAATCGTCCCTGGTCAACGCGTTGCTGGGGCAGGCGCTGCTGCCGGTGGGCGCGATTCCTGTAACGGCGGTGGTCACGCGTATCCGCCATGGCGATGCCCTGCGCATCCGGGCCATCGACCTGGAGGGGCGCGTCGAGGAAGTCTCGGTGGATGCGTTGCCGCAGTACATCGCCGAGAGCGGAAATGCCGGCAACCATCGGCGGCTGCGGGAAGTCACCATCGAAGTGGCCGCCGACGTGCTGCACAGCGGCGTGGTGCTCACCGATACGCCCGGACTCGGTTCGCTGCATGCCAAGGCGTCTGCTCATGCGCTTACCTATCTGCCCCAGTGCGACCTCGGCATCATAACCATTGATGCGTCGGCCACTCTTTCGTTGCAGGACGTGGATCTCGCACGTGCCTTGCAGCAGGCCCATGCTTCGTGCCTCGTGCTGCTGACCAAATCCGATACCGTGTCAGCCGACGCACTGGAACAGCAGCGGAGCTACATCGAGCGTTCGTTATCGGAGGTCTTGCAGGAACCCGTGACCGTGGCTGAAGTCAGTGTGGCGCCCTCGCACAGCGTTTCGTTGCACCGCTGGCGGGATACTGAACTGCAGACGACGTTGGCCGCGTGCGCGGCGCAGAGCAATGAGCGCGCACAGCAGCGTCTCGGCCATCTGGCGCGGCGTGTCAGCATGATGCTTGAGCAGGCGTTGAACGAACCGTCGGCGGATACTTCACCCCAGGCTCAACAAGGCTCCGGTGCGGCACTCGACGCGTTATCGGGAGCCGAAGCCACCTTGCGTAACTTGTGCAGTGACCTTGGTTATCGTGGGGCGGACGTCGTACTCAAGGATGCCGTGCATGTGCTTATGGCAGACGCTCCGGAGGTGCCCCATCACCTCGGCACATTGGCCGGGCAACTGGCGGACGAGGTGGTGCGCGATATCGTCACCCAGTTGCAGCGCGTGGGTAAGGATCTCGACGATGAGCGGCTGTCGGCCATGTTGCGTGGCGCACCCCCGTTTGTCCTTCCACCCTCGGACATGCCGCACCGCTACTTGCTGCGCGGCCCGCGGGCCTGGCGACAGTACCGGCTACAACGGTACCTGCGGCAAGATTGGCAGGCACCACTTCAACATGCGTTCCTGGCTTACGCCCAGGAACTCAAGGACTGGTTGGCCCACGTCTGCCAGCAACTGCGACAATCGTTGGGCAGCGGTGTGCTTGCGACGCAGGGTTCTCATGCGGGCGAAGCCGCGATGCGTACCGATTTGGAACGCATCCGTGCGTTGCTCGCCGGCACGCACCCAACACCACCTTCCGTGCCGTCCCCTCGCGTCGAAGGTAAGGGCTGCTGACGTATGGGAAGGCGTCCCCACGTTTCGCGATCAGTCCATGCCGAACGAACCGAACTCGGCAGGAAGCTTCGCCCAGAACAACGGAAAGTCATCCTCCTGGATAGCCTTGAGCAAGGCGTCGGCCTCGGCTTCATCCAGAATGAATTCGATGATCAGGATCTGGTATCCCGACAGCGTATGCATGCGTTGCTCATTCATGGTGCCGTGTCGGCCATAGCCATCGGCCGCCTTGAACACGGTGCCCCCGTGAATGCCCTGTTTCCTGGCCAGCGCCAGCACCTGTTCATAGGTAAAAAATCCACCACGATGCATCGCGGTTTCATGCAGGTAGAAACGCAGTGAACAACCCTTCATGGGAGCCTCCCCGGCGCTCGTCGTACTGCCCTGACGAAGCCGCCAGCGTGTTGCCGCAAACGCATGCTTCCTTGCTGATGGGCCAGAACCGCTGCGCATCGTGCAGCACCCATGCCAAGTTCCAATCTTCGATACCGTTCGCGGCCGGTAGACGGGCAGGTCTGGCGAAGGCGGACACAAAAAAATGCCTACCTCCGGAAACCCGGACGGGTAGGCATCATCAGCCTTGCGGCAATTCGGGGAGAATGCCATCTCCTCGCGACGATTTCAGTTGCGTTCGTTATCGACCATCAGGGGTGTATTCCTTGCGAAATAGCGGTGGCTAACGCGCGATTACTTCACAGTGTCCGTGCTGGCGACGATGCCGAACTCGGCCGGGAATTTCGCCCAGAACAAGGGGGCACCGTCTTGCTGGACGATCTTGAGCATGGTGGTGGTTTCCGCATCGCCCAGGATGAATTCCACCAGCACGGTATTGTCGCCGGCAAGCTCGAAGAAATGCTGTTCGTGCATCACACCGTGGCGTCCATAACCGGCAATGGCCTTGAAGGCGGAACCGCCATGAATACCTTGCTTCTTGGCCTGCTCAAGCAACCATTCGTACATTCGTACAGGAGCATGCCCCGGTGCTTCTGGTTCTCGTGCATGTAGAAACGAAGCGAGCAGCCGTTCATAGAACCTCCGCGGAATTCGTTTTAACGGGTTCGAGGGTTGCATCCATCGCGACTGGTCGGGACTGACGCAGCCACGCGCCTGCACCGTCGGAGCAGGAGCGGTATCTAGCGAAACTTCGGGATTCAATATTCATCGTCGTCACCCGTGGCGATACATAGCGGGTTTGACGGAGGAGGGACGCAACCTACCTCCGGAAACCGGACAGGTAGGCATCATCAGCCTTGCGGCGGTTCCAGGAGAATGCCATCTCCAGCTCAGACGTTAGCCGTACACGGCAGGGGAAAGCAAGCTCGCAGACCGATGAGACCGCCGCCCCATCCTTGAATGACGTGGTGTATCGTGAAAGCGCATGGGCGATGGAGTTCGCCTACGATCGCCTCTAGGGCTGATGACTCCTGCAGTGACTCGAAATCTCCGGATCAGGAGTCGAGTGATGATCTGCATCCCGTGTCTAGGCTGGGTTTTTCCCGCCACGCGCGTTGGTTGGTGCGGTCCGGCTTTGCGTCGCCGTGGTAGGCGACCACGACAGTCTATTTCTGCCCGCACTGCTTTGCCGAAATCGAGCAGGCGCTACCGATCTGCCCGCGCTGCGGTGTCGACATCGCGCAGTGGTGTTGCCGTCCATACGATACGCGCCTGGTGCACGCTTTGGGGCATCCGCTGGCCGATGTGCGGATGATGGCCATCGAGGCGCTCGGACGCCGCGGTGATCCGGCGGCGGCCCTGCCATTGGCGCGATGCGCGCTTGCGCACCCCGTGGATGTGACGCAGGGCCTGGCGATTGTCAGGGCAGTGGCCAAGTTGCGGCGCGACGAATCATGGAACGACGCCGTTCGATTGCTCCACGACCATCCGGTGCGGGCTGTTGCGCGCACGGCTAGGGAACTTCATACCCCGAAGCATGCCGCCACGACCCTTGTGCCAGGTTCCCCGGATCGGGAGGCCGAGGTGCAAGCATCCATCGATGATCTTGCAAATCGCGTGGACGCGACCGAGCGCATCATGGCGCTGGGTGAGCACGCGATTGCACCGCTGCGTCGCTATCTGCGTGAAGGCGCGCAGGTAATCCCACACGGGCGTCTGTTTGCCATCTCCATGCTCGCACGTCTGCGGTCGCCGATGGCTCGTGAGGGCTTGAGGGACGTCTTGCACGACATCCCATGGCGGCGGCTTCCGTCGAGTCGGCGCGAGGCTGAGTATCAGGTCAAGGATGTCGCCATTCGCCACCTGATCACGCGTGACTACCCTGAACGATGCGTCGACGCTATCTACGCGGCCAACGTGGAGCGCCTGCCATCGGCCGTGGCTGCGGCCGGCCGACTTGGACTTTCGTCGCTGGCTCCTGTACTCGTCGACATGCTGAGAGACGATGTGCTGGAGCGAGCCGCGGCCGATTCCCTCGAAAGCCTTGAAGAATATGGCCGGGCCGCCTTGCTGCAGGCATTGCCGGCGCTGTTCGAAGAGGCTGGGTCGCGAGTACACAGTCGGCTTGCCGCCATACGCGCCTTGCTTGTTCTGCGGCGAATGCACGCACGTTTGCCGCCTTGGGTGCTACGCCGTGCGCTTGCAGACGGCCATCCGGCGATTCGTGCAGCCGCTGCACTTTTCGACGACACGCAGGACAACATACGTCGGGCCGAACTGATCCGCGGTGCACTGAGTGACTGCGTAGCTCTGGCGGTCCTGTGCCGTGAACGGCTCGCCCATCGCGACTCCGGATTTGCCGATGCCGCGCGAGAGGCGCTTCATCGCAACGCCGAACCGGACATCTATGGAAACTTGCATCCCTTGCCAAGGGATGCCATCCGCTGGTTGACCATGGCAGAGGTTGGAGCAGGGTCCGTATGAGTCGGTCAGGGTGGAGCTTCGTCGTGCGATAAAACGGATCAGGACTCCGCTTCGATCGCGCTGCGATGTTCGTCCCGAGCTGCCCGCCAGACCTCGCGGGCGGCGTCGGCATTCATCGCCATGATGCCAAGACCGACGATCAGATCGGGCCACGCCGACGGAGAAAAAACCGTCACGAGGCCGGCGGCGATGATGGCGATGTTGGCCAAGACGTCGTTGCGCGCCGAGAGAAAAGCCGCCCGTGTCAGGCTTCCTCGATGGGCTCGGTAACGTGCAAGCATCAACGCGCAGGAGAGGTTGATAACGAGCGCGCCCAGCGCCGTGATCGACAGCGGTATCGGTGCCGGTGGAAGCGGCGCGTGGAATTTGTTCCATGCCGCCCAGAGCGTGGCGAGCGCAGGGATGAGCAGGATGGCCGCCAGCCCCATGCCGACGCGTGCGCGGGCTTTGAGCGACCACGCAAAGGCGGTCCAGATCAGCAGGTTGACCGATGCGTCCTCCAGGAAATCCACACTGTCGGCAAACAGCGAGACGGACCCAATGCGAAGGGCCACGACAAATTCAATGCCAAAGTAGCCGAGGTTGAGCAACGCCACGAGGAGCACCGTGCGTCGCAGGAGAGCATGGTCGCTGGCCTCGTCAAACGGTTGGCTCATGGCGCTGCCCGGACTTCACATCCAAAAAATGCAAGGACGCGGATACCTTGCTTGAGCAGCCCATGAATACCGGTCGCTGTGGAGCATTCGATGGATAGCTCGGTCCACGAGTCCGGCCATTACTTCCGGGTCTTCTGCGTCAATACGCTGCCGGCGAGCGACTTCGTGGTCGCGCTCGTGCGGCCATCGTTGAGCACTTTGGCGGCGGTCTTCGCGGTCGACGGCGAGGACTGTTTGCCCGTGTGGGCCTGGGCCAGCGCGCTGCCCGCCAACGACTTGGCAACCCTGCTGGCCCCGGGGTCGCGCAAGACCGTCGAAGCGGCTTTTGTCACCGTAGGGCCGGTCTTTTCGTTCTTTGCCATGCGTCTTCTCCTGGTGGAATGAGGACCTGATCGCTAAAACAACCTGTGCTACGTACGTCCGGCAGTCGTGCTGGGTACTTCATCCGTTCGACTAGGCCACTTTCTTGACGGCCTGCTGCAACTCCATCACGTCCAGAGTGAAGTCGAGCGGGACCTGGATCGGCACGGTGGGGCAACGCTTGTCGTTGTAGACGTCCACGTCCGTCGCCAGTTGCACGCAGTCGCCAACGATTTGCAGGCGGCGCTGGGCGAACGATTTGACGAAGTGGGTGTGGGGCGCGTTTGGATCGTCAAGATCCGCCCATAGCGATAGCGTCTGGGTGCCCCGTTTCTGAGTCGCGGCATGTTTGGCGCGATAGCGGCGCCCGAGGCGATCGACTCGGTATTCCTCGCGAAAGACTTGGGCGATGTCAGTGGCGATCGCGTCGATGACGGTCTTGACGCTGGGCTTGTGAAGGCCGTTGCGAAAAGCCCATTCGGCGACCGCGTGCGGATCGAGCAACGCATCGGATCCGACCTCGGCCTTGTAGCGCTCGACGTACTCTTTGACGGCATTCGTATAACCAGACATGTTCCGCTCCTCTAAACCGTGTGAACCATACCCCAGCCATCGGTCAGCGCCGACGACGTCACCGCTTGCCGCACCTTGACCTGAAACTTGCGAAACAGGTCGTAGCGTCCGAGTCGCCGCTGCAATTGGCCGACCACCAGGCCGGGGTGCACGTCGAGGCGCTGCGCAAATAGCACGACGCGTTCTGCGGCGAAAAATGGCGCCACGCGGGCCACAAATCCGGTCATCTCGTCCTGCGCCACGCAAAATTCAGCAGCTTCGGTGTTCGCCACCACTTCCTCGTCATTGATCTGGTCGGCCGCGGTCCCTTCCATGTCTTGGTCCAGGATGTATCCGCGTTCCCGACCATGGCGGCGCAGCACGTGCTCCAGCTCATGGCGCAGCACGAACCAGAAGTTGTCGATGCGATCCAGGCGCAACGACAGCGCCACCACGGGCTGCACGTCGGTGAGCCAGAAGCAGGCGCCGTCGATCTTGGAGCCCGGAATGGGCTCCACAATCACAAAGCGTACGCCGCACTCGGCGAGCACCCGAGCGACATGCCGAGTTTCTTCGGGGGCGGACAAGAGCGCCGACAGACGCGGCAGGGCCTGCCGCAAGCCGGCTTCGGTGTAGGGGGCGATCACGAGCTCCGACGCAATGCGGCGAGCCCGGCACAGCCAGGCCAGCTGCAACATGCTGGGCAGATCGTGGACCTCGGTTTTCTTGGCGGCGTGGCAGAACGGAATCTCATCCTCCAGGCTGTTCACGTCGAAGAACGTGAGAAACTGCTGTTCAAGCACCTCGATGCTCTTGGTGGCCTCGATCCAGCCGCGCTTGATCATCTCGCGTACCGGAAACCGCTCGTAGAGCTTGGCGCGCCGAGCAATCAGGCCGTCGGTAGAGCGGACCTTGGACAGCTGATACTGGCTTTCCAGATTCATCCACAACTCCGGGCCGGTGCCCAGCGAGTCGCCCAACTGGATGGCCGTTTCCGGAGTAATCGCCTTCTTGCCGGCGATCAGCTCATTGATCAGCCGCACCGGACGGCCGATGATCTCGGCCAGCTCGGTCTGCGACCAACCGCGAGCTTCCAGTTCTTCGCGGAGAAACTCACCCGGCGGGAAGATTTCAGCAACAGTGTTCATGGGGTCATCCTCGGGAAAGGTTAGTGATAATCGATGATGGAAATGATCACGACCGTTCTACCGTCCTCGTCTTGCCGCACGCGCAAGAGCAGCCGCCATTGATCGTTCAATCGCATCGAACATTGACCGTCCCGGTCTCCTTTCAGTTTTTCGTAATGCAGGGACTTCATGGCATAAAAGGCGCGCTCGTCGACCGACGCACGGATGAGTTGCATCCGTTTTCGGAACGCCTTGACGATGGCGGCCTCGTAGCCGGCCGTAAATCCCGGGTCCGCCTCAAGCCTCTTGAGCGAGGCGTCTTCGAAATCCACATCCATGATGTTGAGCCTAGCGCCCCTTCATTTTTGTGTCAATGACCTTACCACACTAAGTGTAATAGCAGTCATTTCATGTCACCGCAGTATGTGACGAGCAGGCAAGGCCGCGATCCAGAAAAGTAGTGCCGTAGGCCGATGAACCGTCACTGGGGCGCCTGAATTGTGCAGCAGGCTGCTGCACAATTGCCCGAGAATGAACTACTAGGCAACTGAAATGTTCCTACAAACGGTAACTTAGAAGCCGAATTGCCGATTTTTGGATGAATTCCTGCCGACTCTCCACCTGTCGTCGAACCGGCATTGACCTCATTTTTTTGCCAGCAGATCGGTGGCACGGCTGCTGAGCAGCGCCCCCGCCTGAAAATACCCCATCACTGTGCCCACACTGCGGTGCTCGGTCATCGCCATCACCTCACCCAGCGGCACGCCCTGACGGCCGGCTTCCGTCACAAAGCCTGAGCGCAGGCTGTGCGCCGCCCAATCGCCCGGCAGCTCTGCGAGCGTCGCGCGCCGCTGGACAATACGGGCCACCTGATCCGGCGTGAGCGCGGCGCCGGCGCGACCGTTGCGGTATACCCGGCGGAAGAGAGCGCCCTCGGTGAGCTGCACGGCCTCGATCCAGGCCTCTAGGGCGAGCACCACCTCGCCGCGCAGGGGCTTCTCCCGACGCCCGCCGGTGGCATTGGTTTTGGTATGACCCAAGGCGTAGGTCCACGTGGTGGGACCCAGCCGGCGAATGTCATCGATCTGGATCCCCACCACTTCGGAGCGGCGCCGACCACCGCCGCTCCAGGCCAGCAGGAGTAGGGCGCGATCCCGCAGGCCGCGGACGCCATCCGTACAGGTGGCCAACATCGCTTGCAGCGGTTCAGCCACCAACGCGGTCTTCTTGCGCACCGTCACGCCGCGCTTGGCTTGGGCGCGGCGCGCCTTGGCCATCAAGGTTTTGATCCGATGATCGTCGCCGGGCGGTTCCCAGTCGTGCAGGCGATGCCACTTGGCCAGCACCGCGAGCCGGTGCGCCACCGTGGCATACGCCAGCGCTCCGAGCTTCGCTTTGGCCCCGAGCGCCACGAGCCGCGCATCGAGGGCCGCCGGCAGTTCGTGCTGCAGTCCGTGGGCCGCTTTGCGTTCGAGGTGGTCGACGATGAACTGGCTGGCCACGGCGACCGACACCGGCGTGTCGCCCAATACCTGGCCGTAACGCAACGCATACCAAGCCGCCCAGTAGCGCAGGGCGCTGGCGTAGCTGCGCGCGGTGTTGGCCGGCGTGCCATCAGCGACGAATTCCTGGGCCGCGCGGGCGCCGGCGGCGTCCAACAGCGCCGGATCCAGGACCGGTACGCTAGCGAGCGGTCGCAGCTCATGTAGTATATTCATTACGTTGGCCGTAGTAAAATTGCGCTATCAGGCAGATAAGGTACGATAACCGTTCCCTTATCGTACCTTATTTATGGAGGGCAGGGCATGGCGATCGGGGTGCCGGAAACAGACGTTTTTGCCGCGGCCGATCGGGTGCTGGCACGTGGCGAGCGCCCAACGGTGGAGCGCGTGCGGTCCGAACTGGGACGAGGCAGTCCGGCGCGCGTCGGCCAGCTGTTGGAAACGTGGTGGGAGGCGTTGGCCAAACGGCTTGCCGGTGAGGCGCGATTGCCCGAACTACCGCCAGAGGTAGCCGCGGCGTTTCGGGCGGTGTGGGCGACTGCCAGCGAGCATGCCGCCGGTGCCGCTCGGTCTGGATTAGCCCAAGAGCAAGGAGAGTTGGTCGTTGCACAGACCGTCTTGGCCCAAGAACGGATCCAATGGGAAGAACAGCTCGCCGAGGCCCAGAGGCAAACTCACAGCGCCGCTCAGGCGCGTGGTATCGCCGAAACGCGACTGATGGATGTGCAACGTCTTGTCGAGCAGCAGGCCACCCAGTTAAATGAGTTAAGCCGGCAACGCGACGGGCTGCAACAGCGCGCCGATCAACTCGCCGAAGCGTTGGAGACGCACAAAAGCGCGATGGATACTGAGCGTGAAACCCAATCGCAACATCTGCGGGCCGTCGAAGATCGGGCGCATGCCGAAGTCGACCGAGCCAGGTCAGAAACCAAAACCCTCCAGACAACGCTACACCGGCAGGAACGAGAAGCATCGACCGTCGCCACGCGGCTGGAAAAGGCTTTGATGTCGACTCGCTCAGCGGAGCATCTCGCCGCCGAACAAGGAACCCGCGCCCAGATGCTGGAGCAGCAACTGGCACGGATGGACGGTCTTCCCGCAGCATTGCTCGCGGCTCAGCAGGCGCTGCACGCGGCGACCCTGCGTGAAGCGGCGCTACACACTAAATTGGAGAGCCTCAAGGTGAAGCCGTCGGGCACTAGAAAGAAACCACGAAGTCCGTCTGGAGCCCGGTAGCCGATGGCCATCCAGCAGGAATTAGCACGCTTTCGCTCTTCTTGCTAATTTTAGCAAGGTTCAGCTAATTATTTAAAAACAATCACTTGTGGAAATGGCGCTCCAAGCAAAGTTGGATGGCGCCACGGCGGACGCGAAAATCAAGCTAGCGGCTAGGAGAAGAAAATCGCACGGCATGCCGTGGGCAGCTAGGCATGCGGCCAGCGGCGTGAGTCGCATCAAGCAGTCGCTCAAAGCCAGGGCGAAAGCCGCGAGGCTTGGTTGGCTGAGACACGTGCTACGCCTCGAAAACGCCGGCAACATTGAACATTGAAAGAGCACTTTACATTTTTGGGGGTTGGGCAAAATTAGCCCGCTTCGAGGTCAAGCGACGCCAGTGCAGGCGCTCGCCCGGCGGCGTGAACGACGAGATCGGCATCGGTCGTCGTTGTCGCACCATGGGAGGTTGAACGCACACGGTAGCCGGTGGCTGTTTTTTCGACCGCGGTGACCGTGGTCTCCAGCCGTACATTTACGCCGATAGTATCGAATGCCTGCATGAGCCAGGCGACGAGGTCGGGATCAAAGCCATTCAATAGGCGCGCGCCATGCTGAAGAATGGTCACCTGCGCACCGGCGCGAGCCGCGATGTGCGAGAACTCGGCAGCGATGTAACCGCCACCGACGAGCACGATGCGTCGTGGCAGCGCGGGCAACGCCAGGAAGTCCTCGTTGGTGACCAGATGCTCCTCGCCCGGGATATGCAATTTGACGGGCTCCGCACCGGAGGCAATCACTACGTGTTTGGCATCGAGGATGTCCCCATCAATCTCGATGGTGTTGGGCCCCGTGAACCGCGCTTGCCCATGATAGGTATCGATCCCTTTTTCGCGATATCGACGTTCATGGTTCGCCGGCACGGGATCGGTGAAGCTGCGTTTGAACGCCATCAAATCGGGCCAATCGATCGTGACGTTTCCGGCCACGCCCTTGCCCTGCATCCGACGGACGTGGTCGGTGGCATCCACACCGCCAATGAGCATCTTTTTGGGATCACAGCCACGCAAGGCGCAGGTGCCACCGAAGGGACGGCGATCGATAACCGCAACGCGCCAACCAGCTGCGCGTATCCGCATCGCAGCCACCATGGCCGCTGTTCCGGTACCGATCACGACGAGATCATACGGTTTGATCATGACGCTCTCCTTTAACTAACGATAAGGGGGTCGTTGCCCGTAACGCGTGAAGGCCATACATGCTTCAGAACGCAGCGATTCGGGTGCGTAGGAATGTCTCATCCAGTTCGGACAGTTCCGCCAAGTTCTTCAGTGCTGGCAGGCGGCGTACCTCATCCATGGCCATCGGAAAATCCAGGCGGGGATTGATGCGGTGGTAGGCCGAGCCGAGCAGGCCTGCCGCCAACAGATTGATGTACTGCGACTGGCTTTCGTTGACAACGCTGTGGAAATGCGCGCCCCAAGCCAGGCGCCCACCGCTACGCAAGCGATCCGGGTCGTAGGGCATGGCGCATTGTTCACCGGTGCCCACCGACAGTACGGCCAGTTGTTCCAGACAGGTGGCGCCAAGATCGTAAGGCGGTGCAATGCCGCGACGACTCGGGCGGCTGAACCGGAACGCCTCGACCACACCCAGCAGTGCGGGATTGTTGGCATACAGCCCACCGTCGACGAGGTCGGCCAGATGGTCCGTCGAATGGGCAGCGAAGAAGGTTGGTGCAGCGGACGTGGCCAGCGCCAGTTCGGCGAGGCGATCATCGTCGCGCCATACCCCTGACTTGACATAGTCGCTCCGAAACAGATGAGGTCGAGCGTTGATCAGCGAGACCGCAGTGACGCAGACATCGGTCTGCACCTCAGCTAGCGTCAGGTTGCCGAAAAAGGCTTGCATGGCCTCACGTAACGCATCCCTGCGGTAACGGGGGCGGAAGTTCCCGATCCACCCGAAGCGCCGCATCGCTGAGCCGAAGATGCGTGGCAGATGTGCCTCGTACAACGCCGATATCTCGCTGACCGGTCGGCCGAGCGCCAGTGCCAGAGCGATGATCCCGCCGGTCGAGGTGCCGCAGATGAGGTCGAACCGGGCACCCAAAGGAAGCACGACGCCGGTCAGTGTATTCAGATACCCCTCGACGCGTTCGAGAATCTTGAGGGTCAGGTATCCGCGAGCGCCACCGCCATCCAGCGTCAGCACCGAAAACAACGAGGTTGCGGTATCAGCATGAGGCGTTGCGGGCGGCACGGGATTCATGGGTGACAGAGCCTTTAGCTCTGAGCCTGATCCGTCTCGTTACTTTCCGGGGAAGGCGTGGCCGCCGGCACCGTTTCGTGCTCGGCGCGCGCCGAGAAACGCTGCAAGCACGCCGGGCCGCAGAAGTGCGCGACGTAGGCCATACCTTCCGGCGTCAGCGCGGCGCTCAGTGGAATCTCTGTGCAACAGATCGCGCAATTGACGATGGGGGTGTGGAGCGTATTCATGGGGAGGTCCCCCTGCGGTCGAGGTCTCGTGATCAGCGCACCGTTGGCCGGCGACACCGTCATGGCCGCTTCCGCAAGGCTCGCAGCGCGCTCGTCAACGACAGAATGAATAGTGTGGCTAACCCGAGGATGGCAACACCGAAGTGGTTGCTGAGCGCAGCACCCGCGGCTGTCCCTGACAGGAGGAGTGCCAACAGCGGAAGGTGGCAAGGACACGTCAACAATGCGAGCACACCCCAGGCGTAGACTCGCCCACGCGAGGTGTGTGTTGCTCCGTTGAGATCGGTATTACGCATGGGTGCTTTCCGCTTCAGCACGCGAAGACTGGGCAGTCACCATCGTCACCAACTGCCGGTCCAGCAGCGCCAGCGTCTCGCGTCGTGCCGCAATCCACAAATGTAGGCGCGCCAGGCATCCCTCGACATCGGTGGTACCGCGGTCCAGCGCGTGACACAGGCGAACCAATTCATCCAGACCGACGCCGGCCTCGAAGGCCATGCGCACGCAGCGCAGCCGCGCCAAGGCTAGGCCATCAAAGATGCCGTAGCCACTCTGTGTGCGCCACGCTGGGTGGACCAAGCCACGCAGCACGTAGTCGCGCACCACGTGAACGCTCACGCCAGCGTCCTGCGCCAGTTTGGATATCGTGTAGGCGGTCACGGTCGTCTCACTTCGATACTCGCCTTGCCGCGTTCCTCATTGAAGGAACGCGGCTTCAGGAAGGCAGCGCGGCATGCCGCGCTGCAAACCGGTTCGGAATCCTGTCCGTCCTCAAACGCGAATACCGAGTCGTAAGGAATCCACGTACCGCAAACAACGCACTCGACCACTGGCAGGCTGCAACAGCTCATGGTTCCACCTTCCTTACGGTTATCCCGCGCAGCACGACAGCTGTTTTACATCCTTGGTGAAGGTCTGCGCCGCCAGCTTCAAGCCCTCGACCATCGTCAGGTAGGGGAACAACTGGTCGGCGAGCTCCTGCACCGTCATGCGTGCCCGGATGGCAAGTGCAGCCGCTTGGATGATCTCGCCCGCTTCGGGCGTGACCGCCTGTACCCCGATGAGCCGGCCATTGCCGGCCTCGGCGACCAGCTTGATAAACCCGTGGGTGTCGAAGTTGACGAGCGCCCGTGGCACGTTGTCGAGGGAAAGCGTGCGGCTATCGGTCTCGGTGCCTTTCAAGTGCGCTTCGGCTTCCGACAAGCCCACGGTGGCTACTTGCGGATCGGTGAACACCACTGCCGGCATGGTCGTGAGATCCAGGGTCGCTGCGCCGCCCGTCATGTTGATGGCTGCGCGTGTGCCGGCGGCCGCTGCCACGTAGACGAATTGCGGTTGGTCGGTGCAATCGCCAGCGGCGTAGATGTGCGGCGCGCTGGTGCGCATACCGCGGTCGATCACGATGGCGTTCTGGGCATTGACGGCAATACCCGCGGCATCCAGCGCGAGAGCGCGCGTATTGGCAGTGCGGCCGGTCGCGACGAGCAACTGATCGGCACGCACTTCACCGTGTCCGGTGGCGAGCACGAATTCACCGTTCGTATACGCGACCAGGCTCGCTTGCGTGTGCTCCAAGACGTCGATGCCTTCGGCGCGGAACGCCGTCGTGATGGCCTCACCGATCGCTGGGTCTTCACGGAAGAACAAGGTGCTGCGAGCCAGGATCGTCACGCGACTGCCCAGCCGGGCAAACGCCTGCGCCAGTTCCACGGCGACCACGGACGAGCCGATGACGGCGAGCCGTGGTGGAATGGTGCCGCTCACCAGTGCTTCGGTAGACGTCCAGTACGGCGTGTCCTTCAAGCCCGGGATGGGCGGAACCGCCGCGCTGGCACCGGTGGCGATCAGGCAGCGATCGAAGGACACCTCCGTTTCATCCCCCACCGTCGACCTGACGACCAGGGTGTTCGCGTTCTTGAAACGCGCTTCGCCACGCAGCAGCTGGATATTGGGGCTAGTGTCGAGAATGCCCTCGTACTTGGCGTGACGCAGTTCGTCGACACGACCTTGCTGTTGGGCGAGCAGTCGGTCACGCCGAACCACCGGCGCCGTACTGGAGATGCCGTCATCGAACGGACTGGTCCGGCGCAGGTGCGCCACGTGCGCGGCACGGATCATGATCTTCGATGGCACGCAACCGATATTGACGCAAGTGCCGCCGATGGTGCCGCGCTCGATGACCGTCACCTGAGCGCCGAGTTCCGCGGCCTTCAGTGCCGAAGCCATGGCCGCACCGCCCGTGCCGATGACAGCGACACGCAGACGCTGCTCGGTATCGGTGGGCTTGGTGTCGCCATCGCCGCGAGGCTTGAACAAACCGCCCAACGAGTCTAGTGCCTGATTGAGCTTGGACGGCTTGGCCGCGGGTGTGTCGGCGTGCGATGGCGGGGCTGCGGCGACGCGGTAGTTTTTTGGCAAGGTCGCGTTGAGTTGATCCAGACTCATGGGCTGGATGCTGCGGATGTGCGCCACGCCTTGCGGGTAGGCGACATCGGCCGCGACGATGTCGGTGAGTGTCTTGAGCGCCTTTTCGACATGCCGGGCGCAATCCGCACAGGTCATGCCGGTTACGGAGAGGGTCTGTTCGTTCATGATGTTCCTGGCAAATAAGCATGCGTCGCTTCGGTTTCGAGCAGAGCGGCACATCGTTGAATCGATAAAAAGGCCGTACCAACCATCACGGTCACGGTATGGCCCCGATCAGCAGCAATAGGGCACGACGACGATCAACAGAAGCACAATGCCAATGACGATCGCTGCCGTGATGAGGTCGGTTTTCTTGGCCATCAGCCACGCCTTCATGTGTTTCATCTCCAGATGCGATGCCAAGGGGCCTAGCCGTTGGCTATTCGCGGGCTCGATCCAAGACCAAGTCAGCGGAAGGCCATGGCGGCCACTCAACAACAAGTGGGGTCCGGGTTCGCTCCGCCGTGACCTTTTCCTGGCGGCGATACCAGATCCCAGATCGATACCCCTACCATCAGCACCAGGCCGGGATAGAGCAACCACGCCGTGGGCAAACCCATGCTGCTCATGAGCAAGGCAGCCGCCAGCACCAGAACGGGACCGACCATGCCAAGGACCATCCGCAGCCATTGCCGGTGGCGAAGTCCGCCGATCACGTTGGCCAGCAAGGCGATGACGGCGAACAGCGGCAGCAGGTAATGGATGAACACGCTCTCGTACTGGCTCAAAAAGCCCAGCCCGATGGCGGCACCCAGGCTGGCAAGGGCGGGAAAGCACGCCGCACAGCCCATCGCCGTGACGATGGCACCGATCACGCCGGCCTTGTCGGCCGTGCGTGTGAGAGGATTAGTTAGGGACATAGGAATGACCTTGGACGCTTCAGTTCTTAACGGTGGAGGGGTAGCCCGCATCCGTCGTGGCACTGATGAGTGCCTGGGTGCTGGTCTTGGCGTCATCGAAGGTCACGACGGCTTCCTTCTTGTCGAACAGGATCTCGGTCTTTTCGACACCGGGAACCTTGGACAGCGCTTTCTTGACGGTGATGGGGCACGTGGCACATGTCATGCCGGACACCGACAGAGTGGCGGTCTTCGTAGCCGCCCAGGCAGGGGCAGAAACGACGGTGGCAAGAACGATGAGAGCGGCAAGTTTCTTCATGGGTGGATCCTCCGACGGGTCAGTAAAACAGCGGGGCGAGATAGGGGAAGGTCAGCGCCACGAGCACCAGGGCTGCGACGATCCAGAACAACACTTTGTAGGCCGTCTTGACTTGCGGCACAGCGCAGACGTCACCGGGCGCGCAGGCCGCTGCAGGCCGGTAGATGCGTCGCCAGGCAAAAACCATTGCGATCAGCGCCGCGCCGATAAAGTACGGGCGGTACGGCTCAAGCACGGCCAAATTGCCGATCCAGGCGCCACTGAACCCGAGAGCGACCAACACCAGTGGACCCAAGCAACAGGTCGACGCAAGAAGTGCGGTAAGACCGCCGGCCAGAAGCGCGCCAGAACCGGTTTTCTTGGGACTTTGTGTGGTGGTTTCCATGGATGATCCAGATGAGTGAGGAATCTACGGGAGCACTCTATTCGCGTACTTAGGTACAGAGTCAAGCGTCAATTTCTGGACGGCGACCCACGCGGCGATCCGCGACGACCAGCCGGCGTGCCAGCAGGGTGTGCAGACACGCTACAAGATCGAATTTCCCGTCAATGGCCAGCGCCGCCGCATGCGCGACTGCCAGATCGCGCTCATCGATCAGCGCAGCGATGCAGACAAAGCTCGCTGGGTCCAGGCTAGCCATCGCCACCTCGCTGCCGTCGCGCCACAGCGCGACCTGTTCACCGCGCCCATCCAGCTGCAGCCGCTCACCCCCAGGGGCGTTGGTGTAATGCCAGATCGTCAGCACCGGGTGCGCACTGGTCAGCAGGCGCAAGCTGGGATGTAACCGAATGGGCAACGATATTGTCTCGTCGAACGTGGCCGGATCCAGCGCCGATGCCTCGGCGGCCAGCGCGGACTGCTGCCGTAGCCACTCCAACTGCGCCACATCGGGCAAATAGGTAAGCGCTGCTGCTTCAGGCATCGTGGCGAGAAACGCGGCGAAGGCGTCTCCGAACGTCTGCAGGTTGCCGTGCGTCGACGGATGGTGCAGGCAATAACGCGTCGCTGCAGCCTCAAAGAAAGCTTCACCAACCAACGCCCTCACCGCGGGGTACGTGGTACGCAGCGTTTCGATCTGCGTACCGGCGATGGCGTTGCAATACACCTGTAATCTCGCAGCGGAGGTGAGGCCGGCACCGACAACCCATTGCGCGACGACGTCGTCGCCACGATGAAGCATGGCATCGGCGAAACCGCGTTGCAGCTCAAGCAGTGTGGGCACGGCAGGCATCGAGCAGCGCCTCGGCGCGAGTGGCTTCCGCCAGCAACACCTCAAGTTCGGGAATATCCTGATCCCATTCGACCAGCGTGGGGACGCGGCCGAACAGATCCAGCGCCTTGGCGTAGAGCGCCCAGACGTCCTCGTCGACCGGCCGGCTATGGCTGTCGATGAGCAGCGGTACCGCGAGACCAGTCTTGCGGGTGAAGCCGGCAAGGTGAATTTCGCGCACCGCCACGCGCGGCATCGCGCTCAGGTAGGCGTACGCGTCGAAGCCGTGGTTGATGCTGTTGACGTAGACGTTGTTGACGTCGAGCAGCAGGCCGCAGCCGCTACGGCGCACCAACTCGGCGACGAACGCCCACTCGCTCATCTCGGCATGCTGGAACGTGAGGTAGCTGGAGACGTTCTCGACCAGGAACTCGCGGCCCAGTGTGTCCTGTACCTGCTGCACGCGTGCCACCATCAGGTCCAGCGCCTCGCGGGTGAACGGCAGCGGCAACAGATCGTTGAAGTGGGTGCCGTCGATCGCGCCCCAGCAGATGTGATCGGAAACCAGACCCGGCTCATAACGCTGCACCAACATGCGCAGCTGCGCCAGATGCTTGTCGTCGAAGGTGTCGGCCGATCCCAGCGAGAGACCCACGCCGTGCAGGCTCAGCGGGTAGTCGGCACGCACGCGTTCGAGGACGTCAAGGGCGGCGCCGCCCGCGCCGAAGAAATTTTCACTGTGCACTTCGAACCACGGCACGCGTGGATGCTCGTCCAGTACGCGTTGCATGTGGGGGGCACGCAGACCGACCCCGGCCGCAGCCGGGATCGGTCGCGTCGCGAGCGTGCTCGCATCGTGCATCACGGCGCTGCTCAGCCCTTTTGCGCCGGTTCGAGCTTGCCACCGTCGATTTTCTCGCAAAGACCCTTGGGTACCGCGACAAAGGAGTTTGGATCGCGGGCCTTGGTGTCCTGACCGGCGCAGGAGTGACCCGGCGTTTTGCAATTGTTCTTGTGCGCGGCGTTGATGCCGTAGCATTTCTCCATATTGCTCATCGACATCGTTTTGCTCTGCATGGCTGCAGCCGATGCGACCGTGGTTAGACCCAACGTGAGTCCTCCCGCCAGAACCGATTTCAGAATGGCTGCGGTGTTCATTCTCAACTCTCCAGTACGTGGCCAGAAACCCTCTGGCCTTCTTTGAAGGTGACACGCGGAACGCATGCGGAAACATTTTCCATACCGACCAGCGACCTCCTCATCTTCGAATCGCGCGACCGGTCATTGCCCGCCAATGTCACAGAGCCTACTGCCGTACTTTGGTACGACATCAAGCATGGGTTCCAAGACCCACGGAAGCCTTGGCCGACGCCTACTGTCCGTCTTGACCCGGCCTGAGATGGAAGGTCGGATGTGCGCATGCGATTTCCGTGATGATGTCGTTTAGCAGCTGGCGTGCTTCCTGTTCGCAGCCTCCGCAGCCACCCGAGCAACCGGTGAGCCATTGCAATTCTTCGAAACTGCGCACCCCCGCCACCACCGCGTGGCGGATGTCCTCCTCGGTCACGCTGTTGCACACGCAAACGTCATTCATGATCCAGCTCGCGTGGCGGGGCCGTCCTGTCGTAGCCTGAGACGCAGCGGATCGCAGACGTCGCCCCCTGCATTAGCCTGAGGCACGGAGTCGTATCCACGATCCACGGTGCGAATTCGGCACGTCAACCCGCGTCCTCGGGTAGGAGCGTTGCGGGCGTCAACCACGCATCCAGCTGCGACAATGCCTGTGATCCGAGATACCGCTGGAATGTGTTTCGCGCCACCCCGAGTAGCCGTGCAAGCCGGGCTTCGATGGGCATGGCTTCGTCCGCCACAAGAACCTCTTGCAGCGCACACGCGAGATCGCATTGCAGCGCGGCCCCATCGGGCAACGCAATGCGCGCGCGTGACAGCCGTTGGACGAGACGAGCGGCGATGGTGTGTGCCTCCTGCTGACTGAGCTGATCGACCGTCTCGTGCTGGTACCAGGACGAAGGGTTCGGAAAAGTAGCAAGCAACGCCAACGACGACGCAGCAGCTACCAAAGCAACATGGCTGTCACCGCCGAGGGCCGCACGCAAGAGGCCGATCTGCTGGTCGACCTCAAGCTCACGCAACCATTCGATCGCGATCACGTCACCGCGATGGTGCAGCCAGGCTTCAGCAATATCAGGGTGAACGTCCAGGCGTGCCAATACGGGTTTGGCAAGGCACCCGCAACCGATCTGCGGCACCGCCTCGCACACGAGCGGCACCGAGTAGATGCCAACGGACACGGACATGGACTTCTCCAAAGGGATGAACCGGGCGTAAGCTACTTCCGTAGTCATATACGGAGTCAACCGGTATGGAACATAGTGCAGAGTCATTGACCATCGGCGCGTTCGCCAAAAGCGCCGGGGTCAACTTGGAAACCATCCGGTTCTACCAACGCAAGGGTCTGCTCCCGGAACCGGATAAACCGTATGGCAGCATCCGGCGCTATGGTGGTGTGGATGTCGCTCGGGTGAAATTCATCAAATCCGCGCAACGGCTGGGTTTCAGCCTCGACGAAATCGCACAACTGCTCACCTTGGAGGATGGCACCCATTGCAGCGAGGCGGCGGAATTCGCCTCGCGGCATCTGGTCGACGTGCGCGCGCGCCTGAAAGACCTCAAGCGCATGGAGACGGTCCTGTCCCGACTGGTGGCTCAGTGCGATTCGCGTCGCGGCACGATTGCCTGTCCCCTGATTGCCTCGTTGCACAGCCGTTGAGATGAACGATTCGCCGCCGCCGTCGATCGATCGGTACCTCGCCGCCGCCACGCGCGCCAATACCCGGCGCAGCTATGCGTCGGGGGTGCGTCATTTCGAAGTTACCTGGGGTGGCCACTTGCCGGCCACGGCCGACAGCGTGGCGCGCTATCTGGCCGCCTATGCTGGCACGCTGTCGACCAATACGCTCAAACAGCGCCTCGCTGCACTTGCGCAATGGCACACCGCGCAGGGCTTTGTCGATCCGACGGGTGCACCCGTCGTCAAACAGGTGCTCAAGGGAATCCAGGCCCTGCATCCAGCGATGGAAAAGCGGGCCGAGCCTCTGCAACTGACCCAACTAGCCACGGTTGTCGATTGGCTTGACCTGGTCATCGAAGGTGCGCTTGGACGGAACGACGGTGCCGCAGCTCTTCGGTACCGTCGCGATCGCGCCCTGATTCTGCTCGGCTTCTGGCGTGGCTTCCGCGGCGACGAGCTGATCCGCCTGCAGGTGGAGCATCTGCAGCTTGTGCCAGGTCAGGGCATGACCTGCTTTCTGCCTCGCACGAAGGGCGATCGTCAGCACGAGGGCACCACGTTTCGCGTTCCGGCGCTGTCGTGCTGGTGCCCGGTCACGGCCACGATGGACTGGATCGCTGCCGCGCAGCTTACCCACGGACCGTTATTTCGCCAGGTCGATCGTTGGGGTCACGTGCCGGAGCGCCCGCTGCACGTCAATAGCATCATTCCCCTAATGCGCCGCTTGTTCACTCTGGCCGGCCTGTCCACCCCGGATCTCTACAGCGGTCACTCGCTGCGCCGGGGCTTTGCCGGCTGGGCCAACACCAACGGCTGGGATGTGAAAGCGTTAATGGAATACGTCGGCTGGAAAGACGTGCACTCGGCCATGCGCTACCTCGACGGAAACGACCCGTTTGCGCAAGCTCGCATCGAGCGCGGATTAACCGATGGAGCTACCTTGCAGGTGGGGCACGATGGCATCTAACACGCACCGCCTGGCGATCCTTATTGGCGACGCACGGGGGCACGGAATGAGCGCAACCCCGCCATGCGCTCGACTCAACCGCGCGCCTAGCCGGCAGAGCAGCGCAACCGCACTGAAGATCATCTGAGCCTGTGAAAAGTTCTCAAGTTCCCGAGCACCGGAGAAACACCCATGCCTCGATCAGACGATGACCGTTTTGGTATGCCCGCCACTGCATTCGAGGCAGCATTAGATAGCCATGGACGGGATAACCCGGTCATCCGGGCCGGCATGTATGTGCCCACCCGGCGCGAAGTGGCCACGCTTGAGGCGGCGGCATTGGCTCCGATCGTGATCGACTGGATGTGGGAAAGCCCCTCGGAGCTGATCCCGAACAATGAACAGATCGGTGATCTACGTGCCATTTTGCTGTCACGGCCCGACGCGGATCAGCCGAGCATCCAGCAACTTATTGTGGAATGCGACGACTACCTGAAAGTGTGATGGAACCGGCGCCTGAGCGCCGCTATCGGCTAGGTCACCATGGCATCGATCGAACGGACTGCATACCCGCGCTTCAAACGTCATCCTTCGACCGATGAACTCGAACAGATCTATACCCCCACCGATGACGAACTCTCGCTGGCCACCAGACAAGTTCGAGAGCCCGCCCGCCGTCTGAGCTTCTTGCTCCTGTTGAAGGGGTTTCAGCGGCTGGGCTACTTCCCCGTCGTGGATGACGTGCCTCTGGCGATCATGCGATGCGTTCGCGATGCCTTGCGTCTGAGCGGCCATGCACGCCCGGCCGTTCTTGAACCACGCACGCTCTATCGGTACCACGCTGCCATCCGCCGATGGTTGGGCGTGACAGCCTTCCGCGACCGCGGCATGCACGTCGCCGCCCGCGCCATGGGAACGGCCGCCCAGGTGATGGATCATCCGGCGGATCTGATCAACGCATCGATCGAGCAGCTCATCAAAGACAAGATCGAGCTGCCGGCCTTCAGTACGCTGGATCGGATGGCACGGCGAATCCGTGCCTTGGTCAACCAGCGACTGTTCAACCTGGTCCAACAACGCCTGTCGCCGTCCGACATCAGCCAGCTGGACGCGTTGCTCGATGTCGAGTCCGGCCGTCGCCAGAGTCCGCTTCAGCTGATCAAGCAATTGCCCAAGCGCTCTTCGCTGCAACATTTCCAGCGACTGATCGAGCATATTGCCAGGCTCTCGAATCTGGTCGGTGAAGCCCACCTCCTGGCCGGCGTACCCGAGACCAAAATCAAGCATTTTGCGGCGGAAGCGAAAGCGTTGGATGCCGCCGAACTGCGGGATTTCGGTCCGCCCAAACGGCACCTGCTGCTGCTCAGCCTCATTCACCGGGCCCGCATTCAGGCCCGAGACGACTTGGCCGCGATGTACATCAAGCGGATGAACAATCTGCATCGTCGTGGCAAGGAGGAGTTGGACCGGCTGCGTGTCCGCCATCGCGAGAAGACCGAGACCATCGTTGCCACTCTCACCGACGTCATCCAGGTGCTGGATACGCACCCGAGCGACACCGAGGCGGGGCGTGAAATCCGGCAGCTCTTGAGCAAGCGAGGCGGTATCGAGGTGCTGCAGGAAGATTGCGCTGCGATCAATGCGTACAGTGGCGACAACTACTACCCGTTGCTATGGAAGTTCTTCAAGAGCCACCGGCCTACGATCTATCGCATGGTCCGGCTTCTTGAGCTATCCACGACCAGCGAAGATCGTTCGCTGGTGGAGGCCCTGGCGCTGGTGCTGGAACACGAATCCCGTCGCGGTGACTGGATCGACGAGCCCGTTGATCTGGCGTTTGCCAACGAGCGATGGCGGCGTGTCGTGTCCCATCGGGCCGAGGACGGCACCGTTCGTCTGCACCGCCGGCACCTTGAGGTGTGCGTCTTTTCCTGCCTGGCCAACGAGCTGAAGACCGGCGACATGGCAATCGGCGGCTCCGAGGAATATGCCGACTATCGTGGCCAGCTTTTGACCTGGGACGAATGCGAAAGCCGACTGGCCGATTACTGCGGCCAGTTGGGCTTGCCCGCCGATGCCGCGCTGTTTGTTGCGCAACTACGGGAGGAACTCACCCGCACGGCGGAAGAGATCGATGCCGCGTATCCGGACAACAATCAGATCGTGATCGATGACCGTGGGGTTCCCGTTCTCAAGCGCGTTGTCGCCAAGGAGCCCACCGAATCGGCCAAGGCGCTGGAGACCGCCATTCTTCAACGTATGCCCGAGCGCAACATTCTCGACATCCTGTGCAACGTCGCCCATTGGGTGAATTTCCCTCGACATTTTGGTCCGCTCTCCGGCTCCGATCCCAAGCTCGAACGCGCCACCGAACGCTACGTCCTGACCACGTTCACCTATGGCAGCAATCTGGGGCCCGTGCAGGCGGCACGGCATTTCCGGGGCGCGGTGACACCGCACATGCTCTCTTTCGTCAATCGCAGGCATATCAACGGCAAGAAATTGGACCTGGCGATCAAGGACATCATCAACGCCTACAACACCCTGCACCTGCCTAAGGTGTGGGGAGACGGGAAGAGTGCCGCCGCCGACGGCACGAAGTACGACATGCGCGATCAGAATCTGATGGCCGAGTACCACATCCGTTATGGCGGCTACGGCGGCATCGCCTACCACCATGTCTCCGATACCTATGTCGCGCTGTTCTCCCACTTCATCCCGTCCGGCGTGTGGGAGGCGATTTACATCATCGAAGGCTTGTTGAAGAACAAGTCCGATATTCAGCCCGACACGGTGCATGCCGATACCCAGGGACAGTCGGCGCCGGTCTTTGCACTGTCGCACCTGCTTGGCATAAAGCTGATGCCACGTATCCGCAATTGGCAGGATCTGAAGTTCTTTCGCCCTTCCGCCGAGACGCGCTACGAACACATCGACTCGCTGTTCAAAGACACCATCGACTGGGCGCTCATCGAAACCCACTGGAAGGATTTGATGCGGGTGGTGCTGTCGATCACCGCCGGCAAGATTTCATCCGTGACACTGTTGCGCAAACTGGGCAACAACAGCCGCAAGAATCGGCTCTATCAGGCATTCCGCGAGTTGGGTCGTGTGGTACGCACCAACTTCCTGTTGCGCTACATCTCCGACTTGGACTTGCGCGAGAAAATCACGGCCTCAACCAACAAGGTCGAAGCCTACAATGGCTTCGCCAAGTGGAACTTCTTCGGCGGGGAAGGGGTGATCGCCGACAACGATCCCGAAGAGCAGGAGAAGACAGTCAAGTACAACGATCTGGTCACCAACGCGATCATTTTCAGCAATGCGGTGGACCTCACACGCATTCTTCGTGAACTGGCGACCGAGGGACTGAAGCCGAAGCGAGAGGACGTCGCCATCATGAGTCCGTATATGACCGGTCACATTAAGCGCTTCGGTGACTATCTGATCGATATCGAAGCTGTTCCCGATCCCTTTGTGGTGGAACTCATGCTGGAATAGCCGCAGTCCGTTCAGCCGGGCGAACGCTGAGCTCTCAAGCTAAATTTCTAGCCAAGCTTCTGAAAGAGCATTCCTTTTCAGAACAAGTGTCCCATTTTTACACGTATCTCGGCTGGACCCCTGATCTGGACGCACAGAAGCGTGCGTACGATGACGTTGCTGTCGAACGGGATGCGGCACAGGCCACGGTTCATCAGCTGCAGCACGAGGTCAGTCAACTACGCGAGCAAGGCATCGAGGTGCAGCAGCAGCTCACCCGGGAAACCGAGGCCAAGCGCGATGCCCTTGGCCAGGTTCAATCGTTGCAGCACGAGGTGGCGGCCGTTCGTACCGACATGGCTCAGCAACTAGAGGCCGCACGGCAGGCCCACGACCGATTGACCACCGAATTCCAAGCGACCGTTGCAGCCCGCGATGCTACCTTTCAGGTGGAACGGGACAAAGCCAACGCGCGCGTGGAGGCCGCTCAAGCCCGCATGCTGCAAGAAACCGATGCAGCACGGGAAGGACAGCGGCAGGCAGAGCAGCAATTGGCCAAGCTGCGGCAACGTAGCGAAGACCAGCAGACCAGCCTCACGGAATTGCGATTGAACATGGCGCGCATTCGTCGAGAATTGGCCGATGGCGAAGCGCGCTTGGCGGCGATGACCAGCGTCACCGGCGAGCGTGACCAGCTCGCCTTGGAGCTGGCTGCCACGCGAGGACAGGTCAGTGGCCTGACTTTGGCGCTTCAATCAGCGGAAGCCCGCGCAGTGGCCGCAGAGAGTCAGTTGACTGTGGGCCACAAACGCCGTCAATCCAAGCAAAAATGAGAACATGGTCAATACGAAATACTATGATCCGTAACGACTTTTCGTTCTTATCCCGGTTTTCCGTTCCATTGCTCCCCAAACCCCGTGTTCGGCATTTTTGCGGCGGGCTACCTGGCGCGGCCGCTGGGCGGCATCGTGATGGCGCACTACGGCGACAAGCGCGGGCGCAAGCGGATGTTCACGCTCAGCGTGTTCCTGATGGCGCTGCCGACGCTGGGTATCGGCCTGCTGCCGGTGTACGCGCAGGTCGGCATGCTGGCGCCGCTGCTGTTGCTGTTGCTGCGGGTGGTGCAGGGCCTCGCGGTGGGCGGTGAAGTACCGGGCGCGTGGGTGTTCGTGGCCGAGCACGTGCCGCCGAAGCGGATCGGTTTTGCCTGCGCCAGTCTTACCTCGGGCCTCACCGTGGGCATCCTGATCGGTTCGCTGGTGGCCGCGGCCATCAACAGCCGGATGACTCCGGCCGAGGTGCTCGACCACGGCTGGCGGCTGCCGTTCCTGGCCGGCGGCGTATTCGGCTTCTTCGCGGTGTGGCTGCGCCGCTGGCTCAGCGAGACGCCGGTGTTCGAGGCGATGCATGCACGCAAGGAGCTGGCCTCGGGGCTGCCGCTGCGGCGGGTGTTCGAACGGCATCTGCCCGGCGTGCTGCTGTCGATGCTGGTGACCTGGATGCTCACCGCCGCGATCGTGGTGCTGATCCTGATGACGCCGACGCTGGTGCAGTCGGCGTTCCATGTCGTGCCGACGCGCGCGTTCCTCGGCAACAGCGTGGCCTCGTTCGCGCTGGCGCTGGGCTGTCTCTTCTACGGCTGGCTGGCCGACCGCCTCGGCTACGCGCGGGCGCTGCTGGCCGGCGCGATCGGCTTGCTGGTGTGCGGCTACGCGTTGTATTTCGACCTGCAGGCCGGTGCCGCGCATTTCGTCGCGCTGTACGCGCTGGCGGGGTTTGCCGTGGGCGTGGTCGGCGTGGTGCCGGCGCTGATGGTGGTGGCGTTTCCGCCGGCGGTGCGTTTTTCCGGCCTGTCGTTCTCGTACAACGTCGCCTATGCGTTGTTCGGCGGATTGACGCCACCGCTGATCGGCCTGCTGATGAGGCGGTTCGGCGTGCTCGCACCGGCGCACTACGTGGCGTTCACCGCCGTGATCGGTATCGCCGTGGCGGTCTGGCTGTTGTCCGCACGGCGCGCGGCGGTTCCTGCCTAGAACTCCAGTTCCTGCGCCGCGCACAGGTAGTCGACCAGTGGCGCGACCTGCTTGAACGTGGCGACCGTCCACGGCAGCAGTTCGTCCGAGCAGGCCAGCGCCTCGCTGAGCGCGGTGGTGGCGATGAAGTCCTTGCGCTTGAGGTCCGCGATCAACTCGTGCGCGGGGTCGTAGCCGCGCGGCGGACGCACCAGCGATTCGCCACCCAGCTGCAGGTGTTCGCGGAACGCCTTGCCCCGGGTGGCGCGCTTCCACGCGGCGGGGTTGTCGACCAGGAACTCGCGGATGTGCTTCAGCGCATCGGGTTCGGGGTGCCACATGCCGCCGCCGGCGAAGCACTCGCCGGGCTCGATGTGCAGGTAGAAACCCGGCGCCTGGATCTCGTGCCGGCGCTGGTGGAAGAAGCGCGAACCCTGCCACGACTTGTACGGCAGCTTGTTGTTGGAGTAGCGCGTGTCGCGGTAGATGCGGTACAGCGAGCCGCCGTTCTTGCGCGGGTCGGCGCGGTAGTGCGTACTGATCTGCGCCAGCGGCGCCTGCAGGTCGGCGATCAGGCGCAGGAACGGCTCGCGCACGTGGCGCTCGTAATCGTCCTTGTGCGCGTGGAACCATTCGCGGTTGTTGTTGCGTTCGACGGCGCGCAGGAAGCGGAAGGTGGCCGGGGTGAAGTAGCTCTGGGGCATGGCGGGTCTGGAGGGCGGATCGGGTGGGGGATCAGAGAGGTTTGACGCTGGCGGCGAGCTGTTCGCCCCAGGCCTGCAACTGGTCGAGCAGGGGCAGTTTGTCCTGCACCGCGGGATCGCGGCGCAGTTCGCCGAGGCGGGCGAAGTAGTCGTCGAGGGTGAGCCCGGTCAGCGGCGTGTGGCGGGTCAGGCGTGCGCGGCGGAAATCTTCCCAGCGCGCGTGTTCGTCGGCATCCAGCGTCTCGGGCCAGTTGCGGGCGCGGTAGCGGAACAGCAGCTCCGGATAGCGCGGATCGCGGAACGGGAACGCGCGCGCGCCCAGTTCCTGCGGCGGGGTGGCGCGTACCTGGGCCAGCAGGCGCTTGTCCGCGTCAGGCAGGAAGCCGCCGCCGTACAGGGCCAGTTCGGGGTCCTCCGGTGGCGGCAGTTCGGCGGCGCGCTGGAAGACGCGGCGCAGTTTCTCGGCGAGTCCGTCGACGGCATGCAGCACGTCGCGATGGGCCTGGCAGCGGGCCAGGTCCAGTTGCAGGCGATCCAGGTCCACGCCCTGCAGTACCGACAGGGGCGCCAGCGCCGGCGCATGGTTCGCGCGCACGGTGCGCAACGGGATGCGCTCGATGCCCTCGGGCAGGTCGGTGCGCGCGGTGAAGATGCGGTCGGCGATCTCGTCCTCGTCCAGCGCCAGCCATGTGGCCGGATCGGTGGCCAGGTCGTACACGATCACCTCGCCGGCGCGGCTGGGGTGCGCTGCCAGCGGCGCGATCACGGCCAGGCAATGGCGGCTGGCCGGGTAGCGCGAGGACACGTGCACCAGCGGCGTCATGTTCACCACGTCGAGCAGCTCGAACACCTTCTGCTTGCGGCGCAGGCCGTAGTACCAGTCCCATAGCCGTGGCTGGCGCACGCGGATCAGCCGGGCCAGCTCGATCAGCGCGTGGACGTCCGACAGCGCGTCGTGGGCGCGTTCCTGGGTGAGCCGGTTCGCGCTGGCCAGGTGTTCCAGCTTGAAACTGGGCGAGCCGTCCTCGCGGAGCGGCCAGACGATGCCCTCGGGCCGCAGCGCCTGGCACATGCGCACCAGGTCGATCAGGTCCCAGCGCGAGTTACCGTTCTCCCACTCGCGGCCGTACGGCTCGTAGAAGTTGCGGTACAGCATCTGCCGGGTGAACTCGTCGTCGAAGCGCAGCGAGTTGTAGCCGACGCCGCAGGTGCCCGGCGCCGCCAGCTGTTCGTGCACGCGGGCGGCGAATTCGGCCTCGCCGAGCCCTTCACGCTCGGCCTGCTGCGGGGTGATGCCGGTGATCAGGCAGGCGTCGGGGTGCGGTGGCATCTCCAGCGACAACCTGCCGTAGAACATCACCGGTTCGCCGACGATTTCCAGCTCCGGCGTGGTGCGGATCCCGGCGAACTGCAGCGGGCGGTCGCGCCGCGGGTCGGCGCCGGAGGTCTCGTAGTCGTGCCAGAAGAAGGTCTGCATGCGGGCATGATCGCATGGCCGAAAGCCGGACCGGCACGGCATGGGGCTGATAAACTCCGGCGCACAAGGAGAGCCCATGAGCCAAGCCCACGAAGACAACCTGATCTGGATCGATCTGGAGATGACCGGCCTCGACACCGACAACGACTCGATCCTGGAGATCGCCACGATTGTCACCGACAAGGAACTGAACGTGCTGGCCGAAGGGCCGGTGTTCGCGATACGCCACGAGATCGATCGGCTGGAATCGATGGACAGCTGGAACTGCAATCAGCACCACAAGTCGGGCCTGTGGCGTCAGGTGCTGATCTCGGAAACCGATCATGCGATGGCCGAGCAGGCCACCGTGGATTTCCTGCGCGCGTGGGTGCCGCCGGGCAAGTCGCCGATGTGCGGCAACTCGATCTGCCAGGACCGCCGCTTCCTGCATCGGCAGATGCCGCGGCTGGAACGCTACTTCCACTACCGCAACCTGGACGTCTCCACGCTCAAGGAACTGGCCCGCCGCTGGGCGCCGGAGATTGCCAGGAGCGTCGGCAAGGAATCGGCGCATACCGCGCTGTCGGACATCCGCGATTCCATCGCCGAACTGCGTCACTATCGCCGCTACATGGGTGAGCTTGGCGGCAGGCTCGAAGCCTGAGCGCCGCGCTGTTCCCGCATATTGACGAGGCCATGAGCATGTCGAACGATCTGTTGGCGCCGGTGCTGGATTGTGCCGGGCGTCCGTTGCGGCTCGACCGCGCGCGCGTGGTCGGCATCCTCAACGTCACCCCCGATTCGTTCTCCGACGGCGGCACGCATGACAGCGTGGACGCGGCCGTGGCGCATGGTTTGGCGCTGGCGGAGGCGGGCGCCGACATGATCGACGTCGGCGGCGAGTCGACCCGCCCCGGTGCGGCCGAGGTGCCGGTGGAGGAAGAATTGCGCCGGGTGCTGCCGGTGATCGAGCAGCTGATGGCGCGCACCACGCTGCCGATCGCGATCGACACCTCCAAGCCGGAAGTGATGCGTGCGGCGGTGGCCGCCGGCGCCGGCATGATCAACGACGTGTATGCGCTGCGCCGCGACGGCGCGATGGCGGCGGCGGCCGAGCTGGGCGTGCCGGTGTGCCTGATGCACATGCAGGGCGAGCCGCGCAGCATGCAGGCCGAGCCGCATTACGACGACGTGGTGGGCGAGGTGCACCGCTTCCTCACCGACCGGCTGTTTGCCTGCGAACTGGCCGGGATCGACCGGCGCAAGGTGATGGTCGACCCGGGTTTCGGCTTCGGCAAGACGCTGCAGCACAACCTGGCGCTGCTGTGCGCGCTGGAACGTTTTGCCGACCTCGGCAGCGGCGCGTACATCGGGCTGTCGCGCAAGGCGATGATCGGCGAGATGACCGGCAGGACGGTGCCGGCCGAGCGCGCCGCCGGTTCGGCGGCGGCCGCGCTGATCGCTGTGCAGCGCGGCGCACGCCTGGTGCGCGTGCACGACGTGGCCACCACAGTCGATGCGTTGGCGGTATGGCAGGCGGTGCATGCGGTCGATGCCGTGCCGCGGCGCGTTGACAAGCCGGCCATGCCGCGCTGGCCGGACGACGACTGAGCGGCGCCTTCCTCTTTCCCTTCGCCCCATCACCGCTTCCAGGCAGCCCATGACTCAACGCAAGTATTTCGGTACCGACGGCATCCGCGGCCTGGTCGGGCAATGGCCGATCAGCGCGGACTTCATGCTGAAGCTGGGCCGCGCCGTCGGCAGCGTGCTGGCGCGCGAGGGCACCAAGCGGCCGAACGTGCTGATCGGCAAGGACACCCGCATCTCCGGTTACATGTTCGAGGCCGCGCTGGAGGCGGGCCTGGTCGCAGCCGGCGCCGACGTGGACCTGCTCGGTCCGATGCCGACCCCGGCGGTGGCCTATCTGACCCGCTCGATGCGCGCGCAGACCGGCATCGTGATCAGCGCCTCGCACAACCCGCACCACGACAACGGCATCAAGTTCTTCTCCGCCGACGGCGAGAAGCTGTCCGACGAAGTCGAGTTGGCGATCGAGCGGGAGGTCGATGCCGCGTTCGTCACCGTGCCCTCCGAACAACTCGGCAAGGCACGCCGGCTCGACGATGCGGCCGCCCGTTACGCGGAATACTGCAAGTCCACGGTGGCCGAGGATTTCAGCCTGCACGGGCTGCGGCTGGTGCTGGACTGCGCGCACGGCGCGACCTACCAGGTGGCGCCGAAGGTATTTGCCGAACTCGGCGCCGAGGTGGTTGCCATCGGCGACAAGCCGGACGGCTTCAACATCAACCGCGAGGTCGGCTCGACCCATCCGCAGGCCCTGCAGCAAGCGGTGCTGACGCACGGTGCCGATCTCGGCATCGCGTTCGACGGCGACGGCGACCGCGTGCAGCTGGTCGACCGGCTTGGCGTGCTCGCCGATGGCGACGACATCCTCTACCTGCTGGCGCGCAGCTGGCAGGCGCAGGGGAAGCTGCATGGGCCGGTGGTCGGCACGCTGATGAGCAACTACGGCCTGCAGCTGGCGCTGGCCGGGCTCGACGTGCCGCTGATCCGCGCCAATGTCGGCGACCGTTACGTGCTGCAGCAGCTGAAGCAGCACGGCGGCGTGCTCGGCGGCGAGACCTCCGGCCACATCCTGTGCCTGGACCGGGCCACCACCGGCGACGGCATCATCGCCGCGCTGGCCGTGTTGGAGGCGCTGGTGCGTTCGGGAGAGGATCTGGCCGCGGCGCGGCAGGGCCTGCGCAAGATGCCCCAGGTGATGCTCAACGTGCGCGCGGTCGGTGCGCGCGAGGCGTTGGCCAGCGACCAGGTGCGGCAGGCACTGGCCGAAGTGGAGCAGGTCCTGCACGGTCGCGGCCGGGTGGTGCTGCGCGCCTCGGGCACCGAGCCGCTGGTGCGCGTCACCATCGAGGGAGCCGATGCGGCGGAAGTGCAGCAGTTGGCGGAAAAGCTTGCCGGAACGGTAAAATCCGCCGCCGAACGCTCGTGAACCTGTAGCCGTACCGGGTCGCCATGGATTGGCCCGACGTGCCCCGCCTCTTGCGGTGGCGGATGAATCGACCGCACGCCAACCTGATGACTACAGCCATGAAGAATGTTCCTACTCTCGACATCCGCCGTTACGACACCGACCGCGGCGCCTTCGTCGCCGAGATCGGCGCGGCCTACCGCGAATTCGGTTTCTGCTGCATCAGCGGCCACGGCATTGCGCGCGAGCTGATCGACGGCTCGTACGACGTGTTCCGGCGCTTCTTCGCGCTGCCCACCGACACCAAGATGAAGTACCACCTCGCCGGTGCCGGCGGCGCACGCGGCTATACCCCGTTCAAGGTGGAGACCGCCAAGGACAGCCGGTACGCCGACCTCAAGGAGTTCTGGCACATCGGCCGGGAGATCCCGCGCGACTCGAAATTCGCCGACGTGATGCCGCCGAACCTCTGGCCCGCCGAGGTTCCGCAGTTCAGGCAGTACGGCTACGGCTTGTACCAGGCGCTGGACCAGCTCGGCACCCGCGTGCTGCGTGCGCTGGCCCTGCACCTCGGCGAGGCGGAGAACTTCTTCGAGGACAAGACCGACGTCGGCAACTCGATCCTGCGGCCGATCCACTACCCGCCGATCACGGAAGAGAACATCCCGAACGTGCGCGCCGGCGCGCACGAGGACATCAACTTCATCACCCTGCTGGTCGGCGCCAGCGCGGAAGGGCTGGAAGTGCTCACCCGCGAAGGCAAGTGGTTGCCGATCACCACCGAGGGCGATGCGATCGTGGTGAACATCGGCGACATGCTGCAGCGGCTGTCCAACCACGTGTTCCCGTCCACCACGCACCGCGTGGTCAACCCGAAGAACGAGAACGCGCGCAAGCCGCGCTACTCGGTGCCGTTCTTCCTGCACCCGAACCCGGACGTGGTGCTGGATCCGCTCGATTCATGCGTCACGCCGGACAACCCGCGCCGCTACGACAGCTCGATCACCTCGCACGAGTACCTGCTGCAGCGCCTGCGCGAGATCAAGCTGATCTGAGCCGGGTTTCAGGAGGGCCTGGCGAGATCGGGCCGGCAGTCACGCCATCCAGAAGAACACCGCGGTCATGCGCTTGCTGGCAGCTCCTTCCAGGCCCCAGTACGCGCTGGCGCTGTGGATCAGGTTGGCTTTGTAGACCAGCAGGCGGTTGCAGCGGTGCGTCACGCGCACGTCCTCGACGAAGGCGTTCGGCTGCACGAAGCGGTTGCCCAGCGCCTCGGCCAGGTTGCGGTGCGGCGGCAGCACGATGTTGCCGCCGAGCTGGCCGCCGGGCATGCGCTGGCGGAAGAAGCTGGTGCCGCAGTGTTCGGGCACGTCGGGGTTGAGGTACAGCACGGCGGCGTAGCGGCACAGATTCGATGAATCGGTGTGCGGCTTGACCGCCCCCTCGACCGCGCCGACCACCTGCACGCAGTTGTGGTTGAGCCGGATGCCGGCTTCGGTCTGCTCGACCCACAGTTTCTTCACACCCGTGAGCCGGCGCACCTGCGCCTCCAGCGCGGCCAGTTCGTCATCCAGCAGGGCGGGGCTGGCGCGCATGCCCGGCCAGACTTCGCCGGTGTACGGATAGCCCATTTCCCAGTCGATTTTGGCCAGGCAGCGTGCGCGCACCTCGTCGGCGTTCGGCAGCGCCTCGTCGATCACCCAGTAGTCGCGCCCCTCGACGGGCTTGCGGTAGGGCAGTGGACGCATCTGGGTCGGGAACAGGGACATGTCGGTGAAAGCCGGTGGCGAAGATGCGGGCAACAGTAACGGAAGCGGCGACGTCGTCTGGATTCAGGTATTTCGATAGCGCTTCGATTCCCGTGCCGAAAGCCACAGGGCCAGCCGGTCCGGCAGCAACTGCACCAGCGTCTTGAGGGTGCGGTTGACCCGGCCGGGGATGTACACGGCGTCGCCGCGCTCGACCGCCGCGATGCCTTGGCGCACCACTTCTTCCGCGCTCAGCCACATGAAGCCGGGCAGCCGGTTCATCTTGTCGCGGGTGCCGGTGACATCGTGGAATTCGGACCAGGTGAAGCCCGGGCACAGCGCACAGACGTTCACGCCGGCCGCGTGGTTTTCCAATGCCAGCGACTGCGAGAACTTGATCAGGTAGGCCTTGCTGGCGGCGTACAGGGTGTGCCCGGCCGGGCCAGGGACGTGTCCGGCCAGCGAGGCAACGTTGATGATGCGGCCGTGGCCGCGTTGGCGCATGCCGGGCAGCAGCCGCCAGGCGAGTTCGGTCGGCGCGGCCAGCAGCACCTGCAGGAAATCCGCGTGGGTTGCCCAGTCGTTGGCGACGAAGGTGCCGGGTACGCCGTAGCCGGCGTTGTTGATCAGCCAGTCCACCTGCCGGCCGCGCCGTTCCAGCTCGTCGCACAGCGTCTGCGCCGCGGTCGGCTCGGCCAGGTCGTGAGGCAGCACGGTGGTCTGGGCAGCATGGCGCTCATGGAGTTCGGCAGCGAGGGCTTCCAGCCGGTCAACACGACGCGCAGTCAGCACCAGGTCGTGGCCGAGCGCGGCAAGCTGGCGGGCAAAGGCGGCCCCGATGCCCGAGGAAGCGCCGGTGACCAGACTGAGCGGGCGGGGAGGCGTCATGCGGCGTTCCGTGTGGCGAATCACACCATTCTTGACCGGAGATTCCCGCTGGCGCCAGTGGCCGCACAGGTTTGCCCATCTTCGGAGCCATCGGTAAGCTTGCGGTTTGACCGCAACGGAAGCAGCCATGCGCAAGAAACTCGTCGCCGGAAACTGGAAAATGCACGGCAGCCGCTCGATGGCCCAGGCGCTGGTGGAGGATATTGCCAGCGGCATGCCGGATGGCATCGACGTGGCGGTGTTCCCTCCCTTTCCCTACATGGCCGAACTGGCTCGGCAGCATGTCGACTCCGGCCTCGGCATCGGCGCACAGGATGTGAGCGAGCATGAAGGGCAGGGTGCATATACTGGCGAAGTCTCCGCCGCGATGCTGGCGGACATCGGCGCACAGTGGGTGCTGGTCGGCCACTCCGAGCGGCGCCAATACCATGGCGAGAGCGACGAACTGGTGGCGCGCAAATTCGCCGCGGCCCGCGCCGGTGGCCTGACGCCAATCCTGTGCGTGGGGGAAACCCTGACCCAGCGCGAAGCCGGCGAGACCGAGGCGGTCATCGCGCGGCAATTGCGGGCGGTGCTGGCACTCAATGGCGTGGCCAGTTTCGACACCGCGGTGATTGCCTATGAGCCGGTCTGGGCGATCGGCACCGGCCGCACCGCCAGCCCGGAGCAGGCGCAGCAGGTACACGCCTTCATTCGTAGCCAACTGGAAAAAGAAGATGTTATGATTGCCCGTCTGACCCGGCTGCTTTACGGCGGTAGCGTCAAGGCGGCCAATGCCGCGGAATTGTTCGCGCAGGCGGACGTGGATGGAGGGCTGATCGGCGGGGCCTCCCTGGCCGCATCCGACTTCCTTGGAATCTGCGCCGCGGCGCACCAGGCGCCACAGGCTCAATAGAAACCTTATGTTCGTCATTTTCAGCGTGTTCTACATCCTGATCGCTGCGGCGATGATCGTGCTGATCCTGCTGCAGAACGGTGCCGGCGCCGATGCCGGTTCGGGCTTCGGCGGCGGCGCTTCGGCCACGGTGTTCGGCGCGCGTGGCTCGTCCACGTTCCTCACCCGTGCCACCGGCGTTCTCGCGGGCCTGTTCTTCCTGCTCAGCCTCGGCATGGGCATCTACCTGCACGGCAACGGCGCACCGCACGCCAGTACGCAAGACCTGGGCGTGATGGGGGCGCTGGCCGACAAGCCTGCTGTGGGCAAGGCGACTCCGGCCAAACCTGCGGCCGGCACGGAAGTGCCGTCGGCGGCTCCTGCCACAACCAACAACGCCGTTCCGGCCGCACAGCCGGCGGCAGCCCCCGCTCCGACCCGCAGTCAGGGCGAGGTGCCGGCAGCCACCGAGCCGCCGGCGAAACACTGAGCAACACACCTGCCCAGGTGGCGGAACTGGTAGACGCACTACCTTGAGGTGGTAGCGACGCAAGTCGTAGGGGTTCGAGTCCCCTCTTGGGCACCACATAGAAGGCTTCGCTGAGCGTCACACTGAAGCCGCAAACAAAAGAACCGCCGTTGGCGGTTTTTTTGTTTGCGACGGATCGGGCCGTGAACGTATTCAGGCCAACGATGCGCAGCTCGACGCAAACCAGTATTGGATCGACGACCGCAGCACGCTTCCCGTACAGCGTGCGTAGGCGTCGGCCGACATATCCGCCGCGGTGGACATGACACATTGCGCCCAGACCACGAGGGTGTCGAATGGCCGGCCGGTCATGCCGTTGCCAGCTTCCTCGGGGCAAGGGGGCAGGGGTGTCCATGGTGACGATTTCGCTGAGACAGGCGGTCGCGGGTGACTGGTGCGTCCGTCGCGGCCAGATCACGTTGTTCAGCAACCTGCAACTGGGTGTGGCGATCAAGCTTGCCCGCGAGATGGCTCGTGATGAACATGAGCGACTCGGACATCGGGTCCGCGTGGAAATGCCCGGGCCGAGTTCCGCAATCGTGCTGGCCCATTACGCTGGCGATGATGATGGTGATGGAAGCAGCAGCGATGCCGCCGTGACGCTGGTGGCCTGACGTCGACATTCCCCGACGCAGCCGCCGTCGGCGAGTATGCCGTGCCGAGCGCTTCACCTGGCGAACCGCTTGCAAAGGCGCTCCGTGCGGCCTAATTTCATGCAGCCCAACCAAGGAGGGCGTCAAGTGATCAATGTGGTCCTGGTGGACGATCACGAGCTGGTTCGCACCGGCTTCCGAATGATCTTGCAGCAGCAACCGGACATTCGTGTCGGCGGCGAGGCAGGCAGCGCCGAAGAAGGCCTGCACCTGATCCGGAGCCTGGCGCCGGACATCGCCCTGGTCGACGTGCACATGCCCGGCATGAGCGGGATCGAGCTTACCGAGCGCGTCTGCCGCTCGAAAATGTCCACCCACGTCGTCATCGTGACGGTGGTCGATGACGCACGTTTTCCCAAGCGTCTGCTCGACGCTGGCGCACTCGGCTACTTGACCAAGGGTTGCAGCGCCGATGAGCTGGTGTCTGCCGTGCGCCAGGTGGCCGGTGGCCGGCGTTATCTTGCCCCGGCCGTCGCCCAGCAGCTGGCGCTGGCCACCCTCGACGGCAGCGCCTCGCCGTTCGACGTACTGTCCAGTCGCGAACTCGAAGTGGCGATGATGCTGGTGCGCGGCAAACCGCTGACCATCATTGGCGAACAGCTCAACCTGAGTCCCAAGACCGTGTCCACCTACAAACAGCGCCTGATGGAGAAACTGCACGTGGACCACGTGCTCAGCCTGGCCCATCTGATGACCGTACATGGACTGATCGATACTCCGAATCACCACGTCGGCAATTGATGCAACAGGCCAGGCATCCGGGTGATCGGAAGCGGTAAAAAAAACCGGACGTGAGGTCCGGTTTTTTTCGTCGTGCTGCACGGTGGCGTGACCACTCAGCTGTTCGTGTCGCCCTTGTGCGCGTCGGACTCGTCGTGCGAGCGCGGCGAGGCAGGTTCGCTTTCCTCGCTGAGCGACGGCAGCGGCCTTGCCGGGTGATTCGGCTGGGCCAGCAAATCGCCTTGCGTGGGTTGCTGCAGCGAAGTCACGGGATCGGTTGCCGATTCAGGCTTGTCGGTGGCAACCGCCGGTACCGCCACGCTCATCGAAGGGTCGACCTCTTGCGCAAACGGCGCGGTCGGTGCCGAAGCTGCAGCCGACCCGGGAATCACGACCGTCGGGCTTGCCGCAGTCACTGCTGCCAGCGCCGGCTGCGTGCTCGACGATGCCACGACCGTCGATGACACCGTGTCGGAAGCCGGCCGACTGAGCGTCGTCGGTGTGGCGGCGGCCATGGTGACGGCCATCGGAAGAGGGTCCGCCTTCGTCGCATGGCTATCCCCGGCGCTCATCGCGACTGCGGCAGGTTGCGGTTCTGGCGCAGGCGTGCTCGCCGGGGTCATCCGGACAAGATCGTGTTCGTCAGCCGCGGCCGTTGCCACTGCGGATTTCACCGGGTCGGGAATCGGCGGCAGGGTTGGCAGGTTGAATGCCGTGGCGGCAGGCACCGTGGCGCTGATCTCCGCGTCGATGGAAGGCGTGGTGCTCGTTTCGATCGGCCGGGCAGGCATCGGTGGGCGAGCCGGCACGATGGCCGGTGCGGTGTCGCCATAGCTTGCGGCGACCACGGGCGACGATTCACGCGGCGACGGCCCACTGTGCGAAACCGGGGTCGCTGCAGTGGCGTCTGCAATGGCTTCCTCGCGATCCTCGTCGTCAAGCGCCAGGGCGCTGTCGATGTCCGTGCCGTTCTCGGCGGTTTCGTCGTGACGTCGACGCCGGCGGCCACCACGACGACCGCGGCGGCGGCGCGCCTGGCTGCCTTCGGCATCCAGGGGGCTGTCGGCAGATTCGGGCACCGACGAGGCGGCCAGCGGTGCGAGCAACGGCTCGGCTTCCTTCGCGGCATCATCCGGTGGTGCCGCGGTGGGGCGCTCGTCGACGGTGATGCGCGGCTGGCGTTCGACCTTGGGCGACTGAGGCGGATTCGGCTTGCGCTCTGCACGCGCAGGGGTGTTCTCGGTTGCTGCGGCCGGTTTGGGCTGGCGATCCGCCCTGGCGGCCTGGGCCTGGGATTGCTGTGCCGGGCGCGGCTGGGTCTCGTTGCCGCGCTGACGGTTGCCGCGGGCCGGCTGCTGGGCAGAGGGCTTCGACGAGCCTTGCTGGGCGGCCTCGCGCCGCGGCTGGCGCGGGGATGGTGCGCCCGAGCTGGCGCCGGGACGATTGCCACGCTCGTCACGACGGCTGCGGCTGCTGCCGTCGCCGCCGTTGTCGACGCGTTTCGGTATCGGCGCGGGCGCTGCCGCTTCCGCGCTGCGGAACCAGCCAAACAGGCGCGAGATGATGCCGCCGCTTGGCGCTGCGGCGGCGGGTGCTGCCGCCGCTTGACGGCGTGCGGCCGGCGGAGCCGCCGCAGCGACCGGTGCGGCGACTTCTTCGCGCACCGGTGCCGGACTGGCCGGCACGATGCCGCTTACGGCAGGCTGCTCGCCGCTGCCCAGGGTCTGGCCCATCTTCGGCAGTTCGCTGGCCTCGACCGCGGTGAGGCGTTCGTAGCTGGGCTTGCTGTGCTCGCCCATCTCCGCCTCGCGGATGCGCTGGATCTCGATGTGCGGGGTTTCCAGCTTCTCGTCGGCGACGATCACCACGTGCGCCTTGTGGCGCAGCTCGATCTCGACCACGCTGGCGCGCTTTTCGTTGAGCAGGAAGTTGGCGACGCTGGTGGGCGCCTGCACCAGCACCTGGCCGGTGTTGTCCTTCATCGCATGCTCTTCGATCAGGCGCAGGGTGGACAGCGACAGCGATTCCACGCCGCGGATGTGGCCGTGGCCTTCGCAGCGCGGACAGGTGATCTGAGTGGCCTCGCCAAGGCTCGGGCGCAACCGCTGGCGCGACATCTCGAGCAGGCCGAAGCGCGAGATGCGGCCGATCTGCACGCGGGCGCGGTCCAGTTTCAGCGCGTCTTTCAGGCGATCTTCCACTTCGCGCTGGTGCTTGGGGCTGTCCATGTCGATGAAGTCGATCACCAGCAGGCCGCCGGCATCCCGGATGCGCGCCTGGCGGGCGATTTCCACCGCGGCCTCGCAATTGGTGTTGAACGCCGTTTCCTCGATGTCGCTGCCCTTGGTGGCCTTGGACGAGTTGACGTCGATCGCGGTCAGCGCTTCGGTCTGGTCGATCACGATCGAACCGCCCGACGGCAGGCGTACCTGGCGGTCGAACGCGCTCTCGATCTGCGTCTCGATCTGGTAGCGGGTGAACAGCGGGGTGTCGTCGCGATACAGCTTGAGCTTGCGCAGGGCGTTGGGCATCACCTGCTGCATGAAATCGCGGGCGTCGTTGTACAGCGGTTCGTCGTCGATCAGGATCTCGCCGATGTCGCTGCGCAGGTAGTCGCGCAGGGCACGGATGAACAGCTTCGATTCCTGGTAGATCAGGAACGGCGCCTTCTGCTTGCTGGCCGCTTCGGAGATCGACTTCCACAGGGTCAGCAGGTAGTCCAGATCCCACTGCAGCTCTTCGGCATCGCGGCCGAGGCCGGCGGTGCGCACGATCAGGCCGACATCGTCGGGCACTGTGACGTGATCCAGCGCCTCCTTCAGCGCCTGCCGATCCTCGCCCTCGATCCGGCGCGAGACACCGCCGGCCTTCGGGTTGTTCGGCATCAACACCATGTAGCGGCCGGCCAGGCTGATGAATGTGGTCAGGGCAGCGCCCTTGTTGCCGCGCTCCTCTTTTTCCACCTGCACGACGACTTCCTGACCTTCCTTGATCAGCTCGCGGATGTTCGCCTTGTGCGGATCCAGGCCGGCGGTGAAGTACTCGCGGGAGATTTCCTTCAGCGGCAGGAAGCCATGACGTTCGGCGCCGTACTCGACGAAGCAGGCTTCGAGTGAAGCCTCAACCCGAGTGATTCGACCCTTGTAAATATTGGACTTTTTCTGCTCCCGCGAAGGGATTTCGATGTCCAGGTCGTAGAGGTTCTGGCCATCGACAATGGCCACGCGCAACTCTTCACGCTGAGTCGCGTTGATCAACATGCGTTTCATGGTGGTAATCCTCGGCTTGGCCGCGCGTCGCGTGCCACGGTGGCGCCACAATGGCGGCCTGCCGGGGATCGCGCCGCTGCGGTTAAGCGGCAAAAAAAACGGCACCGTTTCCGGCGTCGGGATGATTCGGTCAGCTGCGCCTGCCGCCCCGACACCGCAATGGCATCGGACAAACGACGGCCCAAACCGTTACGATGAAAGGGAGTCGCGACCGGCCGCCCGAAGGCAACTGGAGCAATCCTCGCCGACGTTACGGGCGGGCACTCGGCCCAGTCCGGACTTCGGCGGGCAGAATGTAGCGCCCGCCGAGTATCCTATTTCAGCAGGTTTTTTTCAATGCAGACGGCAACTTCCCATGATGCACCTCACGGTGTACGTCAAGTCGAGATCGGCCCCGAGCGGGACGGGCAACGCATCGACAACGCACTCGTGACGCTGCTCAAGGGCGTGCCCAAGAGCATGATTTACCGGCTTTTGCGCACTGGCCAGGTGCGCGTGAACGGCAAGCGAGCCAAGCCGGACACGCGTCTCGCCGACGGCGATACGCTGCGAATCCCCCCGGTGCGGGTGGCGGAACGGCCGGAGGAACGGGCCCCGGCCAGCGGCTTGGTGGCCTCGGTGGCCGACGCGATCATTTTCGAGGACAAGCACTTCCTGGTGATCGACAAGCCGGCCGGCGTGGCCAGCCATGGCGGCAGCGGGGTGAGCCACGGTGCGATCGAACTGCTGCGCGCCACTCGCCCGCAGGAGCACCTGGAACTGGTGCACCGGCTCGACCGCGACACCAGCGGCGTGCTGGTGTTCGCCCGTACCCGGGCGGGACTGACCGGTCTGCAGGCGGCGATCCGGGCCGGCGAGGTGACCAAGCAGTACCTGTGCCTGATGCTCGGCCACCCGTCCAAGGCGAAATTTGACGTGAACGCGCCGCTGCTGAAATCCGTGCTGCAGGGCGGCGAGCGGATGGTGCGGGTGGCCGACAACGGCAAGCCGTCGCTGACCTTTTTCCGCGAAATGGAGCAATACCCCAGCGCCCGCCTGATGCAGGCCACGCTGGGTACCGGCCGCACCCACCAGATCCGCGTGCACGCGGCACACATCGGCCATCCGCTGGCCGGCGACCCGAAATACGGCGATCGCGAGATGAACAAGCGCTACCGCGAGATGGGCCTGAACCGGATGTTCCTGCACGCCTCGCACATGAGTTTCGACCTGGACGGGCGTGCCTACAGCTTTTCCGCACCACTGCCGCAAGACCTCAAGGATTTTCTCGACGTGCTGGCGGTGAAGGGCAAGAGACTGGTGTGGATGCAGGAAAAATCACGCATCGACTTCTGATCAGCGCGCCAGCAGGGCATCGACCCGCGCCGCGCAGATGAAATCGTTCAGCGACAGGCCGCCCACGTCGTGGGTCGACCACAACACTTGGCAATGGCCGTAGCCGGCCTCGAGATCCGGGTGGTGGTCTTCCTGGTTGGCCATGAAGCCCACCGCGTTGATGAAGCCCAATGTGTGGTGGAAGTCGCTAAAACGGAAATCCTTGGCGATGGCCATGCCGTCCCCACGCAGCTGCCAGTCCGGCAGTTGCTGCAGCAGTTCGACCACCTGCGCGGCGTCCAGCGCATGTTCCTTGCCCTTGCGTGGTTGGCAATGCCGGCTGGCCAGGTCGTTGGCGTTCATGGAGGTCTCCATCGGGTTTGAGATTCTGGAAGGGTGAAGCGTCGAAGTTGCCTGCGCAAATGTCAAAGCACGCACCCGGACGCGAAACCGGACTAAAATGGTGCTGTTTCGCCGGTGTGGCCCGCCGGCATCGATTTGGCGACCCTGGAGCAGGCATGATCGAAATCTCGGAACGCGCGCAGCAGCATTTCCTGCGGCTTCTTTCGCAGCAAGGCATCGACGGGCTGGGCATCCGCCTGCGGGTGACCTCGCCGGGCACGCCGGCGGCCAACTGCGAGCTGGAGTTCTGCGAGCCCGCGGACCTGGCCGGTGGGGAGTGGACGATCGAATGCGCCGGCTTCGACTTCCATATCGACGGCGACAGCGCCAGCTGGCTGGACCAGGCCAGCATCGACTTCGAGCCGAACGCCACCGGTGGTCAGCTCAACATCCGCGCGCCGAAGATCAAGGGCGACGTACCCGGCGTGGAAGCGGGCCTGATCGAACGCGTGCGCTATGTGCTGGAAGCGGAGATCAATCCGAAACTGGCTTCGCACGGCGGCCGGGTCAGCCTGCTGGAGATCGATGCCAGCGGTGCCGTGCTGCTGCAGTTCGGCGGCGGCTGTCATGGCTGCGGCATGGTCGACGTGACATTGAAGCAGGGCGTGGAAAAGACTCTGCGCGAGCGGGTGCCGGAAGTGACCTCGGTGCGCGACGCCACCGACCATGCCTCCGGCGAAAAGCCGTACTACGGCAAAGCCGGGGGCAAGTCGGCACTCGCCTGAGTGGCGGCGCGGCCGCCAAAACAAAGGGCCCGCCAGATGCGGACCCTTTGTTCTTCGTACGACGCCGCGGCGGATTTACCTGTTGCCGCTGATGTGGCCTTTGAGGGTGTCGAGCTTGCTCGGCAGGCTGGAGAAGTACGCCGAAACGTCTTCGATGTCCTGGTCGGACAGGGTGGCCACCATGCCCTTCATGATCGGGTTGTCGCGCTGGCCTTCCTTGTATTCATGCAGCACGCGTTGCAGATAGAGGTTGTACTGGCCGGCGAGGCGCGGGTACTGCGGATCCACCGCATTACCGTCGGTGCCGTGACAGGCGAAGCAGGTGGCCGCCTTCTGCTTGCCGTTTTCGGCGTTGCCGGCGGCCAGCAATTGGGAGGAAGCGAACGCCAGGATGGCGCCGAATGAAAGCAGGGTGATCGCACGTTTCATGCGGGAAGTCCTTGGCTACTTACTTGGCGAGGCTGGAAAGATAGGCGGCGATGTTCTGGATGTCGGTGGCCGACAGGCTTTGCGCCTGCGCATCCATGGTCGGATGCTTGCGGCCCCCGCTCTGGTAGCCCTGCAGCGCATTGATGATGTATTGCTCGTTCTGTCCGGCAATTTTCGGCACCGGGTACTGCGGATAGGCATTGGTGTAGCCGGGCACGCCGTGACAACCGGCGCAGGTATAGACCAGTGCACGCCCGGCGGCCTTGTCGCCCTCGGCGTGAAGGCTGGTGGCAAAGAGGGCTGCGGCCACGGTCAGGCCAAGCAATGGCAATCGAGTCATCGAGATCATTCCCACGAGTGCGACGGATACGGAAGTACGCCAGTCACCAAGTATAGACGTTGCGTTAACACCCTAACAACACTCGACTTGACGTTGGTCAATGTTTGCGCAGCACATATCCGATATGGCCGGCTTCATCGCGCGGTATTGGTGTTGCGATGCATGCCCCCATATACTGTCGCAGTCGGATCGTTTTCCCCGGGGGTGTCCTGGCTTCGACGGGGGTAGTGAGATGACTTGGTGCATGCCGAGGGGGCAGCTTTCCTCGTTAATCCAGCAGCAAACTCATAGTTGCCAACGACGACAACTACGCTCTCGCCGCTTAAGGCGTAAGCCCCGAACCCACTTGTGCTCATGCTCGTCGGTGTAGGGTCATTATCATGAGATCGCCGAACGCTGCCGCCTGGCGGTTCTAGGCTAGATCAATCAGGCTGGTTCCGCGGTGCGCCTCGCCCATCGTGCTTGTCGCGGAACGAGATCGAACGGTGAGCTAAGCATGTAGATCCAGGCGTTGAACGCCTTCGGACGCGGGTTCGACTCCCGCCACCTCCACCAACACGAAACCCCCGAGCGATCGGGGGTTTTTTATGGTTCGAAGGTGGTGGCGTCAGGCGGCACGATTGTGCGAGCGCATGGTTCGCTGTTTTTCGATCTGCCAGTCGCGCTGCTTCTCAGTGTCGCGCTTGTCGTGCTCCTGCTTGCCGCGGGCAAGCCCGATCTCGACCTTCACCTTGTTGCCTTTCCAGTACATCGCGGTGGGCACCAGGGTATAGCCCTTGCGCTCGACCGCGCCGACCAGCTGATCGATCTCCTTGCGGTGCAGCAGCAGCTTGCGGGTGCGTCGGTCCTCGGCGACCACGTGGGTGGACGCGCTGATCAACGGCGGAATCGAGGCACCGACCAGGAAAAGCTCGTTCTTCAACACGACCGCGTAGCTGTCGCCGAAGTTGATCCGGCCCGCGCGCAGCGCCTTCAGCTCCCAGCCCTGCAAGGCGACGCCGGCCTCGAAGCGCTGGTCGATGTGGTATTCGAAGCGTGCGCGCTTGTTGAGCGCGATGGTGCCGCCGCCCTTGTTGTCCTTTTCCTTCGTTTTCGCCATGTCCGTTAAACTCGGGCGCGTCGCCCTGTGGTCGGCCCTGTCCCGTGGGGAACGGACTCGTTGAAAGGTGCAGCCATGGATAGCCGCTTCCTGATTCCCGCATTCAAGGACGAATGCAAGAACCATCGAGGATCGCCGTGATCGAAATTCGTCGCAGTGCACTGGTGAAATATTCACCAGCGCAGATGTTCAACCTGGTCAATGAGGTTGAAGCATACCCAAAGCGCTTCTCCTGGTGTGCCGGGGCCGAGATCCTCGGGCGCAACGGCGATGCCCTGGTGGCGCGGCTGGATCTCACGTTTGCCGGGTTTCACCAGAGTTTCACCACGCGCAACACGATCGACCCACCGCGGCGCCTGCGCATGGATCTGGTCGACGGCCCGTTTCGCAGCCTGGAAGGCACGTGGGATTTCATCGCGCTGGGCAACGCCGGCTGCAAGGTCGCGTTCGCGCTGGATTTCGATTACGCCGGCCGGCTCGGTGGAGGCGCCTTGAAACTGGGCTTCCAGGGATTGGCCGGTCGCATGGTGGACGACTTCTGCCGCGAGGCGGAGCGGGTCTATGGCTGAGCCTACCATTCGCGTCGAGGTGGTTTACGCCGGAGCGGGGCAACCGATCCGGCGTCGCGTCGAACTGGCCGATGGCAGCACCGTGATGCAGGCGATTGCTGCTTCGGGAATCGCCGCCTTGCTTCCGGGCGACGCGATTGATCCAGCTCGCCTCGGCATGTTTGCGCGAAGGGTGACACCAGAGCGGCTGCTGCGCGAAGGAGACCGGATCGAGATCTGCCGGCCACTGGTACTTGATCCGATGGAGGCGCGCCGTCGACGCGCTCGTTGAGGATCGGCCCGCCAGGCTCAGCTCAATGACCGTCGTTGCCGCCCGGATTGCCGCCCTGGCCGAAGCCGCCGTCGTTCTTCTTGTCGTCCGGTGACGTGCTCTTGTCGCCCTGGGTCTCGTTGACCGGGTAGCCGGCGTTGTATTTCTTGCTGTCCTTGATCAACTGCTGGGCATCCTGTGCAAAGAAATCGCCCTCGGTGCGCACCAGGGTGTCGTTGTTGAAGGTCAGGGTGAAGGTACGCACTTTCATCGCGCCGCCGCGGTGCGCCAAGGTCGATACGTAATCCCAGCGGCTCTGGTCGAACGGCGTATTCACCGAAGGCGTGCCCATCAGCACCAGAACCTGGTGCTTGGTCATGCCGGGCTTGAGCTGATCCACGGTTTTCTTGTCGAGCAGGTTGCCTTGCTGCACGTCGGGCTTGTAGACGATATGGCAGCCGGCGACGGAGAGCGCCAGCATGGCGAAAACCAGCAGGGTGATCAGCTTTTGCATGCGTGTTGCGTCCGGATCGTGAAGGTGTCGGATGATACACTACCGGCTCGGAAACGCCGTGTGCGGGGTGAGTCATGGAACAGGAAACCAAAGAGCTGCGCAGGGTTGGCCTCAAGGTGACTCATCCGCGCATGCGCATCCTGCAAATCTTCGACGAGGAGGGCACACAGCACCTCACCGCCGAGGATGTCTACAAGAAACTGCTGGCCCACCAGGAAGACATCGGCCTGGCCACGGTGTATCGCGTGCTGACCCAGTTCGAGGCAGCGGGCATCATCGTCAAGCACAATTTCGAAGGTGGCCAGGCTGTCTACGAGCTCGACCGCGGCAAGCACCACGACCACATGATCGATGTGGACAGCGGAAAAGTGATCGAGTTCATCAGCGAAGAGATCGAACGACTGCAGCACGAGATAGCCGCGAAGCACGGTTACGTGATCGAGGATCACAGCCTGGTGCTGTACGTGCGGCCGAAGCAGCGCGCGCACAAAAGCTGAGGGGCGTGCCGACCGCGGAGCATCGGCCCGGGCGTAAGGGCGCAGGCAGACGGACATAAAAAAGCCGCGGGGAGGACTCCTGTCCACCCGCGGCGGCTCCGCTACCTGCCGGTCGGCGACGCGAATGGCTCGCCATCGCCTTTTGACTCTCGCCAGGTAGCGGCGAAACGGCATCCTGCCGTTGTTTCAGAGCCTCCGTCCCCACGGCGACCCTGATCCACCATCTCGCGATGGTGGCTCCCCCACATCGATGGAAGGATGCTAACGAGGGCTTCACGTTTCCGGTATCGGAAAAATTCCTAGTTTCACCGGCTGTTTTCGGAGAAATGGTTGTTGCCCCGCAGCAAAATCCGCAGGTGGACACCGGCCGGCGTGGGACGCAGGCGGAACTGCCCACCCAGCGAAGTGACCCGGTCGCGCATGCCCTGCAGGCCGCGACCGCCCCGGGGCAGTCGACTGGGCAGGCCGGTGCCGTCATCGCGCAGATCGAGCAGGGCCACTGCGATGCCCTGGCGTTCGCCGATGCGCAGACGCAGACGGAACTCGCTGGCCTTGGCATGCTTGACGGCGTTGGTCGCGCTCTCCTGCACCAGCCGGTAGATCGCGGTGCGCGTGTCGTCGTCCAGCAGGCGCGGATCGCCGTGCAGTTCGGTACAGTAGGCCATCCCGGCGGCGTTCAACAGGTCGCGGATCGGACCCTCGTCGAGTGCGCGCAGCAATCCGAATTCGTCCAGCACGGCAGGGCGCAGGTCGTCCAACAGGCGGTGCAGGGCACGCCGCATATGGGCCAGGATGGTGTTGATCGAGGTACTGATGTCCTCCATGCCGGCCTGCAGCAGGCGTGCCTGGGCCAGTTTCACGTGGGTCTGGATCGCGGTGATGTTCTGGCCCAGTTCGTCGTGCAGTTCGGCGGCCAGGTGCCGGCGCTGGTTCTCGTCCGCCTGCAGGTTGCCGCGGGCGGCATCGCGCAATTGATGGGCCAACTGATCCAGGCGGCGATTGACCGCGCCCAGGTAGACGTTCTGCTCGGCGACTCGCTCGCTGCTCCGGCGCAATGCATCGGTGGCCGAACCCAGCATCAGCGCACCGGTCCCGGCCACGGCCAGGAACAGATAGGCCGCGGCGTTCGAGGGGGCGTGGCCCAGGTGCTGGTCGGCCAGGGTCATGCCGAGGCTGGTGATCAGCATGGCCAGGCTGGCGCCGCGCCAGCCATGGCGGAATGCGAAGAACAGCACCGGCGCCAGCGACAGCACGCGGGCGAATTGCGGCTGGGGAGCGGCTTGCTCGGACAGCACCAGCAGGATCGTCATGGAAGGCAGCATCACCAGCAGCCCATCCATGAACAGGCTGACCAGGGCGCGCTGCTCGATCCGGGTACGCAGCAGCATGATCATCAGCGGCACGATCAGCAGGATGCCCAGGTAGTGGCTGAGCAGTTCCTCGCCGAGTACGCCGATGATCAATTCCGGCGAGCCCGGCGTGCTGACCAGTGCCAGCAGGGCGGCGTCGACGGCGGTGGTGGCGGTCACCACCAGCACCACGGAAAGCAGCAGGCGGGTCACTTCCTGCGGACTGTGCAGGCTGGCGTGCAGGTTGAATCGCCGCAGCAGCCACAAGCCGGCGGCCATCACCAGCGGCTCGGGCAACTCGTCGATGGCAAAGCCGAGCCAGCCCTGCGGCAGGCCATGGGCCAGGCCGATGCCGGCGGTGGCGACCAGTTCGCCACCCAGCAGCCAGCCCCAGTAACGGACCGGGGTCAGCAGCAGGGCGCCGAAACGCAGGCCGTACGGCAGCATCCAGTACGGCTGCACCGTCAGCCACAGCAGCAGCCACAGCAACAGGTAGCCGGCGGCAAGCAGCGGGCCGGAGTCGGGCAGGCGTAGGGGTTTCAGGCGCATGCGCGGATGTTACATGTGCGCCGCGGCGCGGTGGCCGGCCCGGCTGTCGGCGAGCCGGATGTGCATGACCGGGGAGTCCCTGTGTAAAGTAGTGGGATGTACAGCATCGTTCTGGTTGATGACCATGCCATCGTTCGCGAGGGTTTCAAGCGGCTGATCGAGATGGAGCCCGATCTCGACGTGGTGGCCGAGTGCCGCAGCGCCGACGACGCGGTCGAGGCGGTGGGACACTGGCACCCCGACCTGGTCGCCCTCGATCTTTCGCTGCCGGATGGCAGCGGGTTGCCGCTGATCGAACATTTGCTCAGCGTGCATGCGCAAACCCATGTGGTGGTGCTGAGCATGCACGACGGCGAGCCTTACGTGTCCGAAGCGCTGCGTCGCGGCGCCAGTGGCTACGTCACCAAGGGCGTGGCACCGGAGGAACTGGTGGCAGGCCTGCGTGCAGTGATGCAGGGCGAGTGCTTCCTCAGCTCCGACTTGCGCCAGCGCCGGGCCGACCGGCCGGATGCGGCGCTGGACCCGATCAACCGGCTGACCGCACGCGAGCGCGAGGTCTTCCTGCTGCTGGCCGGTGGTCGCGCGCCGAAGCAGGTAGCGGCGGAACTGGGTATCGGCCAGAAGACGGTCTACATCCATCGTGCCAGCCTGATGGGCAAGCTGGGCGCCGGTTCGGAACTGGACCTGTACCGGATGGCCACCGAGCGCGGGATGTTGCCGCCGGCCGGGTGAGCGGTCGCCGGATCAGACGGTCTGCGCGCGCTCCAGCATCTGCTTCGCATGGGCCCGCGTCTCGCGGGTGATCTCGACGCCGCCCAGCATGCGGGCCAGCTCGTCGCGCCGGCCGGCAGCGTCGAGCCGTTCGATCTGGGTACGGGTGGCGTCGCCATCGCTGGACTTGCTGACCCTGAGATGCGCATGGCCCTGGGCGGCCACCTGCGGCAGGTGAGTGACGCACAGCACCTGGCGCTGGACGCCCAGCGCACGCAGTTTCTGCCCGACCACTTCAGCGACCGCGCCGCCGATGCCGCTGTCGACCTCATCGAAGATCATGCTGCCGATGGTGTCCTTGCCCAGAGTGGCCACTTCGATCGCCAGGCTGATGCGCGCCAGCTCGCCGCCGGAGGCCACCTTGCGCAGCGGCCGCGGCGGCTGCCCGGGGTTCGCGCTCACCAGCAATTCGCAGCGCTCCTCGCCCTGCGGGTCCGGCTCGCTGCCGGCGGATGGCTCCAGCTCGACGCGCAGCAGCCCGCCGGCCATGCCCAGTTCAGCCATCAACGTGCTGACCTCGTCGCCAAGCCGGTCGCCGGCCGCCGCGCGCGCCGCGCTGAGCCTGGCCGCCGCACCGACGTAATCGTCCTGCAGTCGCCGGCGTTGCTCCGCCAGCCGTTCCAATGCGTCGCCGGCGCCTTCGAGCTCGGCCAGTTCGGCCTGCAGGGCGGCCAGCCGGTCGTGCAACTCGGCCACCGGCAGTCGGTGCCGGCGCGAGAGCTCGTGCAGGCGGGCCAGATGGTTGTCGACTTCGGTGAATCGCTGCGGGTCGAGGTCGACATCCTGCGCATAGCGCGCCAGGCCGTCGGCGGATTCGCCGAGCTGGATGCCGGCATTGTCGAGCAGTTCCAGCAGCGGGTTCAGCCTGTCGTCGAGCGCAGCCAGCTTGCCGAGTTCGGCGTGGGCCCGGCCGAGGGCGCGGCGCAATGCGAATTCGCTGTCGCCATCGAGCAGCTCGACCACGCCCGCAGAGCCTTCGGCCAGACGGCCGGCGTTGGCGAGGCGTCGGTGGTCCGCCTCCAGTTCGGCCAGTTCGGCAGGAGGCAGCGCCCATTTCTCCAGTTCGCCGATTTCATGGCGCAGCAGTTCGATGCGCTGGCCGCGATCGTCGCCGCCGCTGAGCTTGCGCATGCGCGCACCCAGCTCGCGCCACTGCGCGGCGCTGTCGCGCACTTGCGCCAGCAGCTCATCGTGGCCGGCGTAAGCATCCAGCAGGGCGAGCTGGTGTGGGCGCGACAGCAGCGCCTGGTGCTCGTGCTGTCCGTGGATCTCGACCAGCAGCGCGGCCAGCTCGCCGAGCTGGCGGGCGTTCGCGGGGCGGCCGTTGATCCAGGCCCTGGAACTACCCTCGGCGCGGATCACCCGGCGCAGCTGGCAGCCGCCGTCCTCATCCAGTTCCTCGCGCTGCAGCCAGTTGCGCGCGGCGGGCAGTCCGGTCAGATCGAATTCGGCCGCCAGTTCGGCGCGATCGCTGCCGGCGCGTACCATGCCGCTGTCGGCACGGGCGCCGGCCAGCAGCATCAGCGCGTCGACCAGCAGCGATTTGCCGGCACCGGTCTCGCCGCTGACCACGGTCAGGCCCGGGCCGAACGCGACCTCGGCGGCTTCGACGACGGCGAAATGGCGGACGTAGAGCGAAGTGAGCATGGGCAGGCTGGTGGTGGAATGGCGGGATTGTAGCGGCAGCCCGGCGGCACAAGACACCGTTCCACTTGCAAGCTGCGCGCGCAGACCTTATTTCTGTAGCGTCTCAAGGATTGCTACGACAGCATGATCAAGCCGCATGGCCACGACCTCGACGCGCGCGCGCGCCGCTTGTTGCGCACGCTGATTGCCCAGTACCTGGTCGATGGCGAGCCCGTCGGTTCGCGCACGCTGTCGCGTTCGTCCGGCCTGGACGTGAGCCCGGCGACGATCCGCAACATCATGGCCGACCTCGAGGATGCCGGGCTGGTCGCCTCGCCGCACACCTCGGCGGGGCGGGTGCCCACGCCGCGCGGCTTGCGCCTGTTCGTCGACAGCCTGATCGAACTGCAGCCGCTGCCGCGCGCGGAGATGGCCCGCCTGCAGCGTGAACTGCCGCCGGGGCCGACTACCACGCGCGACCTGCTCGGCAACGTGTCGACCCTGTTGTCGGCGATGACCCATTTCGCCGGTGTGGTCACCGTGCCGCGCCAGGCCGATTTCCCACTGCGGCATATCGATTTCATGGCGCTGCCGGACGCACGGGTGCTGGTGATCTTGGTGTTCAGCGACAACCAGGTGCAGAACCGCATCGTGCAACTGGCCCGGCCGCTCGGCAGCCGCGAGCTGGAGCAGGCGGCGAACTATCTGAACAGCCATTTCGCCGGTCTGCGCGTGGACGATATTCGCGCCCACCTGCTGGCCGAAGTGCGCAAGACCGGCAGCGAACTCAACCAGCTGCTGGCCAGCACGGTGGAGCTGGCCACCGCCTCGTTCGCACCGCCGGCGAGCGGCCCGGCTGGCCCGGACGTGCTGGTCAGCGGCCAGACCAATCTGATGGGCTACTCCGAGCTGGCCGACCTGCAGCGCCTGCGCGAATTGTTCGAGGCGTTCCAGCAAAAGAACGAATTGCTGCAGTTGATGGAAGTTTGCGCGCGGGCGCCAGGCGTACGCCTGTTCATCGGCGAGGAATCCGGCTTCACCGCACTCGACGGCTGCAGCGTGGTCACCGCCAGTTACGGCGCGCAGGGGCGCGTGCTCGGCGCGGTCGGCGTGATCGGCCCCACCCGGATGGCCTACGAGCGGGTGATCCCGGTGGTGCAGGCCACCGCCGGATTGCTCAGCGACGCCTTGAATCGCGCCGCCACGACCTTATAACCGCTGCGGGAGCGGGGTTTCTCGCCAATTTTCCAGGGCGGTCGGCATGCATGCCGGCCATTGACAATCGTTTGGAGTGAGCATGCAGAACAACGATCCGCAGTCGCCTGGCGATACGCCAGTCCAGGGCCAGCCGGGTGAATCGTCGAACACGGAACTGGAGAACCTGCAGGCGCGCGTGGCTGGGCTGGAGGCAAGCAATGCCGAGTTGCGCGAGACCGTGCTGCGCGAAAAGGCCGAACTCGAAAACCAGCGACGCCGACTGCATCGCGACCTGGAACAGGCGCGCCGCTTCGCCAACGAGAAACTGCTGAGCGAACTGCTGCCGGTCTACGACGGCCTGGAAAGCGGCCTTGCCGTGGAGGGCGGCGACGTCGCCTCGATGCGCGAAGGCCTCGGCCTGACCCTGAAGGCGCTGCTCAAGGTGGCCGAGAACCACGGCATGGCGCAGGTCGACCCGCTGGGCCAGCCGCTCGATCCGGAACGCCACCATGCGGTGAGCATGGTCGAGGCGCCGGGCCAGGCGCCGGGCACCGTGGTCAGCGTGCTGCAGAAAGGCTATGTACTGAACGATCGCCTGTTGCGTCCTGCGCTGGTCGCGGTCGCAAAGGACTGAGCGGCGCCGCTGCTGGCGCCCGCCTGAACGGCGCGGTGGCGGACATCGCCAAATCGCATCCGGGGCCTTGCCGGCATTGAATCGCCAAGGCAGACCCCCATCTGGAAACCATCGCGGCCGCGGGGGCCGCAAGCAAAATTCGGAGAGCAATCACATGGGCAAGATCATCGGTATCGACCTGGGCACGACCAACTCCTGCGTGTCCGTGATGGACGGCAGCACGACCAAGGTCATCGAGAACTCGGAAGGCGATCGCACCACCCCCTCCATCGTCGCCTTCACCAAGGATGGCGAGGTGCTGGTGGGCGCCTCGGCCAAGCGCCAGAGCGTGACCAATCCGAAGAACACCTTCTACGCGGTGAAGCGCCTGATCGGCCGCAAGTTCACCGACAAGGAAGTGCAGAAAGATCTGCACATCGTGCCCTACGGCATCCTCGCCCACGACAACGGCGATGCCTGGGTGCAGACCTCCGACGGCAAGAAGATGGCGCCGCAGGAAATCGCCGCGAAAGTGCTGATGAAGATGAAGAAGACCGCCGAGGACTATCTCGGCGAGACGATCACTGAAGCGGTGATCACGGTGCCGGCGTACTTCAACGACAGCCAGCGCCAGGCGACCAAGGATGCGGGCAAGATCGCCGGCCTCGACGTGAAGCGCATCATCAACGAGCCGACCGCGGCCGCGCTGGCCTACGGTCTGGACAAGAAGGGCGGCGACCGCAAGATCGCGGTGTACGACCTCGGCGGCGGCACCTTCGACGTGTCGATCATCGAGATCGCCGAAGTCGACGGCGAGAAGCAGTTCGAAGTGCTGGCCACCAACGGCGACACCTTCCTCGGCGGCGAGGACTTCGACATGCGCGTCATCGACTACCTGGTCGAGGAGTTCCAGAAAGAGCAGGGCATCGACCTGCGCAAGGATCCGCTGGCGCTGCAGCGTCTGAAGGACGCGGCCGAGCGCGCCAAGATCGAGCTGTCCTCGAACCACCAGACCGACGTGAACCTGCCGTACGTGACGGCCGACGCGTCCGGCCCGAAGCACCTCAACATCAAGCTGACCCGCGCCAAGCTGGAAGCGCTGGTGGAAGACCTGGTCAAGCGCACCATCGAGCCGTGCCGCACCGCGTTGAACGACGCCGGCCTGCGCGTGGCCGACATCGACGACGTGATCCTGGTCGGCGGCCAGACCCGCATGCCGAAGGTGCAGGAAGCGGTGAAGGACTTCTTCGGCAAGGAGCCGCGCAAGGACGTCAACCCGGACGAGGCCGTCGCCGTGGGCGCGGCGATCCAGGGCGGCGTGCTGGGCGGTTCGGTCAAGGACGTGCTGCTGCTCGACGTCACCCCGCTGTCGCTGGGCATCGAGACCATGGGCGGCGTGATGACCAAGCTGATCGAGAAGAACACCACGGTGCCGACCAAGGCCTCGCAGACCTTCTCCACCGCCGACGACAACCAGACCGCGGTGACCGTGCACGTGCTGCAGGGCGAGCGCGAGCGCGCCAGCGCGAACAAGTCGCTGGGCAAGTTCGACCTGCAGGGCATCGAGCCGGCGCCGCGCGGCATGCCGCAGATCGAGGTCACCTTCGACATCGACGCGAACGGCATCCTGCACGTGTCGGCCAAGGACAAGAAGACCGGCAAGGAACAGAAGATCGAGATCAAGGCCGGTTCGGGCCTGTCCGAGGAAGAGATCCAGCGGATGGTCGCCGACGCCGAGGCGAACAAGGAAGAGGACAAGAAGTTCCACGAACTGGTCGCCACCCGCAACAAGGCCGACCAGCTGGTGCACGCCACCCGCAGCGCGTTGAAGGAGCACGGCGGCAAGGTGCCGGCCGATCAGCTCAGCAGCATCGAGGGCGCGCTGTCCGACCTGGAGAAGGTCAAGGACGGCGACGACAAGGCGGCGATCGAGGCCAAGGTGGAGAAGCTGGAGCAGGTCGCCCAGGCGCTCCATGCCGCTGCGCAGGGTGGTGGCACGGCCGATGCCGGTGCACAATCCGCACCGGGCGGCTCGGCCCAGCCCGACGATGTGGTCGACGCCGAGTTCACCGAAGTGAAGGACGACAAGAAGTAATCGGCAAGCATTGTCGGCACGGCCGATGAATCAGCCCGTGCCGGGAAACCCCGGCACGGGCTGTCTGTTGATTGGGTATGCGGGACCGTCGACCTCGCCGGCCGGAGTGGTGACAAGCAGTGTGGATGCATGAATGAGCAAGCGTGACTACTACGAGGTGCTGGGCGTCGAGCGCAGCGTTGGCGAAGCCGAACTGAAGAAATCCTTCCGCCGGCTGGCAATGAAATACCACCCGGACCGCTGCCCGGACGACCCGACCGCGCAGGACAAGTTCAAGGAGGCCAAGGAGGCCTACGAAGTCCTGTCCGACGCGTCGAAGCGCGCGATGTACGACCAGCACGGCCACGCCGCCTTCGAGAACGGCATGGGCGGCGGTCGCGGCGGCGCCAGCTTCGGCGACATGGGCGACATCTTCGGTGACATCTTCGGCGACATCTTCGGCCGCAGCGGCGGCGGGCGTGGTCGGCCTCGACGCGGCGCCGACCTGCGCTACATCATCGAGCTGGACCTGGAGGAGGCCGTGTTCGGCGTCAGCCGGCAGATCGAGGTGCCGACCCAGGTCAACTGCCACCATTGCAACGGCAGCGGCTCGGAGGACGGCAAGATCAGCAAGTGCAAGACCTGCCACGGCCACGGCCAGGTACGCATGCAGAACGGCATCTTCTCGATCCAGCAGGCCTGCCCGCATTGCGGCGGCAGCGGCCAGGCGATTGAAAAGCCGTGCAAGAAGTGCCACGGCGAAGGCCGTCTGGAGGAAAACCGCACGCTGTCGGTGCAGATCCCCGAAGGCGTCGACAACGGCGACCGCATTCGCCTTTCCGGGCAGGGCGAGGCCGGCCCGGCCGGCGCACCGGCCGGTGACCTGTACGTGGAAGTGCGCGTGCGCGAGCACGACATCTTCCAGCGAGACGGCAACGACCTGTACTGCGAATTGCCGATCCGTTTCTCGCAGGCGGCTCTGGGGGCCGAACTGCCGGTGCCGACGTTGGAGGGCGAAGTACCGGTCAGCATTCCGCCGGAAACCCAGACTGGCACCCAGTTCCGCCTGCGCGGTCGCGGTGTCAAGTCGGTGCGCAGCAGCCGCCACGGCGACCTGATCTGCCGCGTGGTGGTGGAGACGCCGGTGCGGCTGACCAGGCAACAGCGCGAATTGCTGGAGTCGCTGGAAGCCACCTTCGAGAGCAGCGACGCCGGCAAGCATACGCCGCGTGCCAAGGGCTGGGTCGACGGCGTGAAGAAATTCTGGTCCAAGGTCACCGCGTAAATCCCGTTGCGCGGTTAGCATGTACGCCCCGACTCTGCGAGCGCGCCGCCCATGACCCGTCCCCTTCGCCTTGCCTTGAGCGGCGCCTCTGGTCGCATGGGCCGCGCGCTGCTCGACCTGCTCGGCGGGGACGAGCACATCGAACTGGTGCATGCCGTGGTGGCGCCCGGTTCGGTTCACGACGGCCAGCCGGTGCCCGGCTCCGCGGCGGGTTTCCTGCGTTATGCACATGACTGGCTGCACGCGCCGCCGATCGATGTCGTCATCGACTTCAGCAGTCCCGCCGCGCTGGCACATGCGCTCGATCATTGCCTCGCGCAAGGTGCGGCGCTGGTCAGCGGCACTACCGGCATCGACGCCGCGCTCGAGGCGCGGCTGGCCGATGCCGCCCGGCGCATCGCGATCCTGCGCGCCGCCAATTTCAGCCTGGGCGTGGCGGTGTTGACGCGCCTGCTGCGCGAGGCAGCGGCGGCCCTGCCGGACTGGGATCTGGAAATCGTCGAGGCGCACCACGGCCGCAAGCAGGATGCGCCGTCCGGTACCGCGTTGGCGCTCGGCCGGGCGGCGGCGGTGGCACGCGACACCACGCTGGAAGCAGCGGCGGTCTGCAGCCGTGAAGGCCGTACCGGCGAGCGGAACGAAGGCAGCATCGGTTTCGCCGTGGTACGCGGCGGCGACATCGTGGGCGAACACACCGCCATGCTGATTGGGCAGGGCGAACGACTGGAGCTGATCCATCGCGCCACCGACCGCACGATCCTCGCGCGTGGCGCCTTGCACGCAGCACACTGGCTGGCGGGGCGTGCAGCAGGGTCATGGCAATTGGACGACATGATCGCCGCGCCGCGCTGAGCCGCCAGCGCCAGCATGGTGCGCCCACGGCGTGATCGGATTCAGTCGCGATGCGAAGCGTTGCGATCGCGGCCTGCGCCCAGCCGGGTATCGAAACTACCGAACAATTTCTTGAAAGCGCGTGAGAACTTGCCGCGTTTCGTCTTGCGCCGCTTCTCTTCTTCGCTGGTCAGCCAGGCCACCTGGATCACCCGCCGCTCGCCTTCGTAAGGCAAGTGGCCGTGGAAGGAGTTCTCGCAGCGCTTGAACACGGCGAACTCGCCGTAGAGCGGCGCCAGCTCCGGTGCCACGATGCTGTCGATGTCGTCGATCTTGCGCAGAAAGCGCAAGCAGCCGTCGCTGGTGTCCGGCCATTGCGGGTTCAGATAGATCAGCGCGGTGACCACCTTGGACTTGCTGTCGGTATGGATGGTGCCGTGGCGCTTGTTGAGCAGGCGGCACAGTGTCACCAGGGTCGGGTACTGGTCGAGATGCTCGACGCCCAGGCGCGCGCCGATGGCACGGGCAAACGCCGGCGCGGTCATGCTCTCGATCAGCGCGTTGACGCTCGGGCCGCAGTCGGCCAGGTCGTAGGGGAAAAAGCCGGCGCTGGCGTATCGCGGAAAGTCGCGATCCAGGTCGTCGCGCACTTCGTCGGGCAACTGACCGTGCGCCATCATGAACGGGAAAGGCTGGTGCTGAACCGTGGTATCCGGACGATCGAGACGGGCGGGATCGAGCAGTACGGCAGCACGCATGGGGCATCGGACTCCGGCAAAACAGTGGCCTAGTGTAGCGCCGACCGCTCGGCGCAAAAGAGCCAGGGAATGCCCGGATTCACGTTCTGTGAGGTGGACAGAAACGACCTCGCCGCTTATCATTTCCACCCGCCCGAATTTCTTTCCCCACCAAAGCTCCACAAGCCAGCAATACTGCGGCTTGCGGATTTTGCTGCATCCAAAAGGCGGTTACCCCGATGCCTATTCCTGCCCTGCTGGCCCTCGAAGACGGTAGCCTGTTTCATGGTTACGCCGTCGGCGCTGTCGGCGAGACCGTCGGCGAGGTGGTTTTCAACACGGCGATGACCGGCTACCAGGAAATCCTCACCGATCCTTCCTACGCACGCCAGATCGTCACGCTGACCTATCCGCACATCGGCAACACTGGCGTCAACGCCGAGGACGTCGAGTCCACCGCGGTGCATGCGGCCGGACTGATCGTGCGCGACGTGCCGCGCCGCGCCAGCAGCTGGCGCAGCACCGAGAGCTTGCCCGATTACCTGAGGCGCCACGGCACGGTCGCGATCGCCGGCATCGACACCCGTCGACTGACCCGCATCCTGCGCGACAAGGGCGCGCTCGCCGGCTGCATCGTGGCGGGCGAGCAGGTTGACGCGGAAACGGCGCTGGCCAAGGCGCGCGCGTTCCCCGGCCTGAACGGCATGGATCTGGCCAAGGTGGTCAGTACCGCCAGGCCGTACGTGTGGAAGCAGGGCGTGTACGACCTCGACCGCACCGCGTTCAACCAGCCCGCGACGCGCTTCAAGGTGGTCGCCTACGACTTCGGCACCAAGCTCAACATCCTGCGCCTGCTGGCCGAGCAGGGTTGCGAGGTCACCGTGGTGCCGGCGCAGACGCCCGCCGCCGAAGTGCTCGCCATGCAGCCCGACGGCGTGTTCCTGTCCAACGGCCCCGGCGATCCGGCGGCGTGCGATTATGCCATCGCGGCGACCCGGCAATTCCTCGACGCGAAAATTCCGCTCTTCGGCATCTGCCTCGGCCATCAGCTGATGGGCCTGGCGCTGGGTGGCAAGACGCTGAAGATGAAGTTCGGCCATCACGGCGCCAATCACCCGGTGAAGGATCTGGACGACGGCCGCGTGCTGATCACCAGCCAGAACCACGGCTTCGCGGTGGATCCGGCCACGCTGCCGGCAAACGTGCGGCTTACCCACACCTCGCTGTTCGACGGTTCGCTGCAGGGCTTCGCACTGACCGACCGGCCGGCGTTCTGCTTCCAGGGCCATCCCGAAGCGAGCCCGGGCCCGCTCGACATCGGCTATCTGTTCAAACGTTTCGCCGCACTGATGCAGGAGGCCCGCACGCATGCCTAAGCGCACCGATATCAAGAGCATCCTCATCATCGGCGCCGGCCCGATCGTGATCGGCCAGGCCTGCGAGTTCGACTACTCCGGCGCGCAGGCCTGCAAGGCGCTGAAGGAAGAGGGTTTCCGGGTGATCCTGGTGAACTCCAACCCGGCCACGATCATGACCGATCCGGAGACCGCCGACGCGGTGTACATCGAGCCGATCAACTGGCAGACGGTGGAGCGCATCATCGCCAAGGAGCGCCCGGATGCGGTGCTGCCGACGATGGGCGGCCAGACCGCGCTGAATTGCGCGCTGGACCTGGCCGACCACGGCGTGCTGGAGAAGTACCAGGTCGAACTGATCGGCGCCAGGCGCGAAGCCATCCGCATGGCCGAGGATCGCGAACTGTTCAAGCAGGCGATGACCGAGATCGGGCTGGAAAGCCCCAAATCCGACGTGGCCAAGAGCTTCGAGCACGCAGTGGAGATCCAGGCCAGGCTCGGCTTTCCGGTGATCATCCGGCCCAGCTTCACGCTGGGCGGCACCGGCGGCGGCATCGCCTACAACAAGGAAGAGTTCGAGCTCATCGTCAAGCGCGGCCTGGAAATGTCGCCCACCCACGAAGTGCTGATCGACGAATCGGTGCTGGGCTGGAAGGAGTTCGAGATGGAAGTTGTCCGCGACACCGCGGACAACTGCATCATCATCTGCGCCATCGAGAACCTCGACCCGATGGGCGTGCACACCGGCGACTCGATCACCGTGGCGCCGGCGCAGACGCTCACCGACAAGGAGTACCAGCGCCTGCGCGACGCGAGCATCGCGGTGCTGCGCAAGATCGGCGTGGACACCGGCGGCTCCAACGTGCAGTTCGGCGTCAACCCCGTCGACGGCCGCGTGGTGGTGATCGAGATGAACCCGCGCGTGTCGCGCTCGTCCGCGCTGGCGTCGAAGGCGACCGGCTTCCCGATCGCCAAGGTCGCCGCCAAGCTGGCGGTGGGCTACACGCTGGACGAACTGAAGAACGACATCACCGGCGGCCTGACGCCGGCCTCGTTCGAGCCGTCGATCGACTACGTGGTCACCAAGATCCCGCGTTTCGCCTTCGAGAAGTTCCCGGCGGCCGATGCGCGCCTGACCACGCAGATGAAGTCGGTCGGCGAGGTGATGGCGATCGGCCGCAGCTTCCACGAGTCGTTGCAGAAGGCCTTGCGCGGGCTGGAGATCGGCAAGACCGGCCTCAATCCCACCGGCCTGGACCTCGGCACCGACGACGGGCTGGCCGTGCTCAAGCGGGAATTGCGCGAGCCGCGCCCCGATCGCGTGTTCCATCTGGCCGATGCGTTCCGCGCCGGGCTGTCGCTGGAGGAAGTGTTCAACCTCAGCCGGGTCGATCCGTGGTTCCTTGCCGCGTTCGAGGACATCGTGCTGACTGAAGCGGAGATCACCCGGCAGGGCATCACCGCGCTCGATGCGCCGCGCCTGCGCGAGCTCAAGCGGCTCGGCTTCGCCGACGCGCGCATTGCCGAGCTGATCGGTACCGACGAAGCCGCCGTGCGTCACCTGCGCCACACCCTGGGCGTGCGCCCAGTGTACAAGCGGGTGGATTCCTGCGCGGCCGAGTTCGCCACCAGCACCGCCTACATGTATTCGACCTACGAGGAAGAATGCGAAGCGGCGCCGACCGGTCGCGACAAGATCATCGTGCTCGGCGGCGGCCCGAACCGGATCGGACAGGGCATCGAGTTCGACTATTGCTGCGTGCATGCCTCGCTGGCGCTGCGCGAGGATGGCTACGAAACCATCATGGTCAACTGCAACCCGGAGACGGTGTCGACCGATTACGACACCTCCGACCGCTTGTACTTCGAACCGCTGACGCTGGAGGACGTGCTGGAAATCGTCCACGTCGAGAAGCCGAAGGGCGTGATCGTGCAGTACGGCGGGCAGACCCCGCTGAAGCTGGCGCGCGCCTTGGAAGCGGCCGGCGTGCCGATCATCGGCACCAGCCCCGACTCGATCGACCTGGCCGAGGACCGCGAGCGCTTCCAGCACATGATCGAGAAGATCGGCCTGAAGCAGCCGCCGAACCGCACCGCGCGCAACGCCGACGAGGCGCTGGCGTTGGCCCGCGAGATCGGCTATCCGCTGGTGGTGCGGCCGAGCTACGTGCTCGGCGGCCGCGCGATGGAAGTGGTGCATGACGACGCCGACCTGTCGCGCTACATCCGCGATGCGGTGAAGGTATCGAACGATTCGCCGGTGCTGCTGGACCGCTTCCTCGACCACGCGGTCGAAGTCGACGTGGACGTGATCGCCGATGCCGAAGGCACCGTGCTGATCGGCGGCATCATGGAGCACATCGAGGAAGCCGGCGTGCATTCGGGTGATTCGTCCTGCTCGCTGCCGCCGTATTCGCTGAGCACGTCGATCCAGGACGAGATGCGCCGTCAGGTCAGCGCGATGGCGAAAGAGCTGAAGGTCATCGGCCTGATGAACACGCAGTTCGCGATCCAGGGCGACACCGTCTATATCCTGGAAGTGAATCCGCGCGCATCGCGCACGGTGCCGTTCGTGTCCAAGGCCACCGGCGTGCCGCTGGCCAAGATCGCCGCCCGTGTGATGGCCGGGCGTTCGCTGATCAGCCTGGGCGCGACGCGCGAGGTGATCCCGGCGTACTACTCAGTGAAGGAGGCGATCTTCCCGTTCCTGAAGTTCCAGAACGTCGACCCGATCCTTGGCCCGGAGATGCGTTCGACCGGCGAGGTGATGGGCGTGGGGCGCAGTTTCGGCGCGGCGTTCGCGCGTGGCCACGAAGCGGCCGGGATCAAGGCGCCGACGGTCGGCAAGGCGTTCCTGTCGGTGCGCGACGGCGACAAGGATCGCCTGTTGCCGGTGGCTCGCGAGATCATTGCACGCGGCTTCAACCTGGTGGCAACCGCCGGTACCGCCAGCTACCTGACTGGGCACGGCGTGGCCTGCGAGCGGATCAACAAGGTGCTCGAGGGGCGTCCGCACATCGTTGACCTGATCAAGAACGGCGAGATCGTCTATATCGTCAACACTACCGAGGGCAAGCAGGCGATCGCCGATTCGTTCTCGATCCGGCGCGAGGCGCTGCAGCATCGCGTCACCTATTCCACCACGGTGGCTGGTGCCCGCGCGCTCGTGCATTCGCTGGACTTTCACGGCGACGGTGAAGTACACAGCCTGCAGGAACTGCACAAGGAGCTCAGCGCATGAGTCGCGCTCCCATCACCAAGACCGGCTCCGAGCGCCTGCGCGCGGAACTGGAGCGGCTGAAATCGGTCGAGCGTCCGCGCATCATCGCGGCGATTGCCGAGGCCCGCGCCCACGGCGACCTCAAGGAGAACGCGGAGTACCACGCGGCGCGCGAACTGCAGAGCTTCACCGAGGGCCGCATCGCCCAACTGGAGGCCTTGCTGTCGACCGCCGAGGTCATCGACGTCGCCCGACTCAACCCGGGCAACCGCGTGGTGTTTGGCGCCACCGTGGATCTGGAGGACGAGGACTCCGGTACCCTAGTGACCTACCAGATCGTCGGCGACCTGGAGGCGGACATCAAGCAACGGCTGATTGCGGTGTCCTCCCCGATCGCCCGCGCGCTGATCGGCAAGAGCGCCGGCGACAGCTTCGAGTTCACCGCACCGAACGGCGTCAAGCACTACGAGATCATCGACGTCCGTTACGAGTGACGGCTTGCGCCGCCGCAGGCCGCAGGAACACCCACGAAAAAGGCCGCTTGCGCGGCCTTTTTCGTGGCATCGTCAGACTGCACTCAGCGCTGGCGAGCCTTGAAACGGGGGTTGCTCTTGCAGATCACGAATACCTTGCCGCGACGGCGCACAACCTTGCAGTCGCGATGCCGCGCCTTGGCGGACTTCAAAGAGTTAAGCACCTTCACGGCCAGCTCCTGACACTAGACTAAAATGTAAGCGGGCAAGTATAGCGAGCCACATGGTTTGTCACAAGTCCGACGCGACGGCCGTCTGCGCCACCGTGGCCAGGAATTGCTGCAGGGTGGGGGACTGATCGCTGGCCCGACAGGCCACGGCCAGCAACAGAAAGGCATCGGGGTCCTCCAGTGGCACGTAGCAGATCCCGGCCAGGCGCACGGTGCGCATGCTGGCCGGCACCAGGGCCAGCCCCAGCCCGGCGGCAACCAGGGCCAGCAGGCCGTTGATCTGCTGGGCATGCTGGGTGATCGACGGCTGGAAACCGGCCCGCGTCGCCAGTTTCACCAGCCGGTCGTAAAGCGTGGCAGCGAGCTCACGCGGTTGCGACACGAACGCGTCGCCGGCCACTTCGGCCAGACGCAGGCTGCTGCGGCCAGCCAGCGGATGGCCGGCAGGCAACGCAAGCAGCAGGGGTTCGCGATCGATCACGCTGCAGCGCAGGTCGCGGGCGTACTGCGCCTGCAACGGCTCGTCACGGACAAAGCCGACGTCGATCTTGCCGGCGAGCAGGGCCGCGAACTGCGGCTCGGTGTACATCTCGCTGAGTTGCAGGCGCACGTCGGGAGCGATCTGGCCAAAACGCAGCAAGGTTTGCGGCATGGCCGGATGGAACGAGACCGAGACGGTATAGGCCAGCCGCAACTGGCCGCTGTAACCCGCGGCGGCGGCCACCGTCTGGCTACGCGCCTCGTCCACCTTGGCCAGGATCTGTCGTGCCTGCTCCAGGAACACCCGACCGGGCTCGGTCAGCGTCACACTGCGTTTGGTGCGCTCCAGCAGGCGCACGCCCAGATCCCGTTCCAGCGACTGGATCTGTTGCGACAGGGGCGGCTGGGAGAGATGCAGACGCAGCGCAGCGCGGGTGAAACTCAGCTCTTCCGCGACGGCGATGAAGTAGCGCAGCTGGCGAAGGTCAAACATATAGTGATTCGAAATCAATAACGGCCTAAATATATATTAGATACTTTATTCCGTCGATCATAAAATCACTTCCGTCCCGCCACTTCCCCTCCCCCCTGGTGGCGGCGGCCCTCGCCCCGCAGCGACGCTAAATACGACATCTGGTTCAACTCCCCCCCTGAGCCCATGTCGATGCGTCTTCCCTGCGGGGCGCTTTCTTTTGGATGACCGACACCGCTGCCATCGGGCAGCGGTGTCGGCGTACCGGCGCCTAGATTGCGCTGGCCACGCGGGTGCCCTGGGCGATGGCGCGCTTGGCATCCAGCTCGGCGGCCACGTCGGCGCCGCCGATCACGTGCACCTTCATGCCGGCGGCGATCAGTTCGTCGGCCAGCCCGCGGTTCGGCAGCTGGCCGGCGCAGACCACCACGTGCTCGACCGGCAGGATCTGTGGCTTGCCGTCGACGGTGATGTGCAGGCCCAGGTCATCGAAACGTTCATAGCCGACATTGCCCAGCATGGTCACCCGTTTCGCCTTGAGCGTGGCCCGATGTACCCAGCCGGTCGTCTTGTTGAGCCGCGCGCCGGGGCGACCCTCGCTGCGCTGGAGCAGCCAGACTTGGCGCGCCGGCGCTTCCGGCTGTGGCGGCTGCAGGCCGCTGCGCTGCTGCAGCTGCATGTCCACTCCCCATTCGCGGGTCCAGCGGGCCACGTCGGTGGTGGGCGAGGGCGCATGTTCGACCAGGAACTCGGCTACGTCGAAACCGATGCCGCCGGCGCCGATGACCGCCACCCTGGCGCCTACCGGCTGATGCCGGGCCAGCACATCGAGATAGCCCAGCACTCGCGGGTCGTCGCTGCCGGGAAAGCTCGCCTGGCGCGGCGTGATGCCGGTGGCGATCACCACTTCGTCATAGCCGCCGGCGCGCAGCGAGGCGGCGTCCGCAACCTGGCCGAGGCGGACGTCGACGCCGGTGTCGTCCAGCTGGTGGCGGAAATAGCGCAGCGTTTCGTGGAACTCTTCCTTGCCCGGAATCTGCTTGGCGTAGTTGAACTGGCCGCCGATCTCGCTGGCCTGGTCGATCAGGACCACGGCATGGCCGCGCTCGCCCAGCGTGGCGGCGCAGGCCATGCCGGCCGGGCCTGCACCGACCACGGCGATGCGCTTGCGCACGCTGGCCGGTTCGACCTTCAGCTCGGTCTCGTGGCAGGCGCGCGGGTTGACCAGGCAGCTGGCGCGCTTGTTCTGAAACACGTGGTCGAGGCAGGCCTGGTTGCAGGCGATGCAGGTGTTGATGCGTTCGCTGCGCCCGGCCTTCGCCTTGTTCGCCCATGCCGGGTCGGCCAGCAGCGGGCGCGCCATCGAGACCATGTCGGCTTCGCCATCGGCGAGGATGCGCTCGGCCACGTCCGGCATGTTGATCCGGTTGGTGGCGACCAGCGGGATCGCCACCTCGCCCTTGAGCTTTTGCGTGACCCAGGCGAAGCCGGCGCGCGGCACGCTGGTGACGATGGTCGGCACGCGCGCCTCGTGCCAGCCGATGCCGGTGTTGATGATGCTGGCGCCGGCGGCCTCGATCGCCCTGGCCAGGGTGGCGACCTCGCTCCAGTCCTGGCCGCCCTCGACCAGGTCGAGCATCGACAGCCGGTAGATGATGATGAAGTCGCGGCCGACCGCCGCGCGCGTGCGGCGCACGATCTCGACCGGAAAGCGCATGCGCCGCGTCGCGTCGCCGCCCCAGGCATCGTCGCGCCGGTTGGTACGCGCGGCAATGAACTCGTTGATCAGGTAGCCTTCCGAGCCCATCACCTCGACGCCGTCGTAGCCGGCATCCTGCGCCAGCCGCGCACAGTGCACGAAGTCGCCGATGGTGCGCTCCACGCCGCGTGCGGTGAGCGCCCGTGGCGTGAATGGAGTGATCGGAGACTTGATCCTCGATGGCGCCACCGACAACGGGTGGTAGCCGTAGCGGCCGGCATGCAGGATCTGCAGGCAGATGCGCCCGCCTGCAGCGTGCACGGCGCGGGTCAGCTTGCGATGGCGTGGCTTGTGCCAAGGCAGGGTGAGCCGGCCGCCGAACGGCTTCAGCCAGCCTTCGATGCTGGGCGAGATGCCGCCGGTGACCATCAGCCCGACGCCGCCGCGGGCGCGCTCGGCGAAGTACGCAGCCAGCTTGTCGTAGTCGCTGGCCTTGTCTTCCAGCCCGGTGTGCATCGAGCCCATCAGGATACGGTTGGGCAGGGTGACATGGCCCAGATCGAGCGGGGCGAACAGGTTCGGGTAATGCATGCGATCCACACGAGGCTCAAACGATCGTATGAATGTGCCGGTGTTCGGCGTTTGAAAGCAAGCCTCTCGTGAGTACGGCAGCCCGGATCAGGCCAGCAATTGGTAAACCAGCGCAATGTAGCGGCGCATGGCTTCTTCTTCGGAGACGCCGTTCAGCTGCGCCCAGGCCTCGTGCTTGGCTGTGCCGACGAAGTCGAAGAAACCGGGCTGGACGCGCTTGAGGTCACCCTCTGAGCCCTGCTTGTAGAGCGCGTAGAGCTTCAGCAAGGTGTCGTTGTCGGGGCGCCGGGCCAATTGCCGGATGTCCTTGGCAGCCTGCTCGAACTCGCGGCGAAGGTCGGTCATAAGGCGGTTCGGACAGGGCTGCAGACAAGGAGATCGGCTAGATAGCACGCGTCCCCGGTGGGGTCAACGCGGTAAACTTCCGGCCTTAGCCATTCAGCCAGGGTCCTTCCATGAGCCATGCTCCCGTCGTACCCGTACTCACGATCGACGGGCCGTCGGGGTCGGGCAAGGGCACCGTCAGCGCCTTGGTGGCCGAACGGCTGGGCTGGCGGCTGCTGGATTCCGGCGCGCTGTACCGCGCCGTGGGCTACGCCGCCGGCATGGCCGGGCTGGACTTGTCGGACGTGGAGGCGGTGACCCGCTGCGCGCAGGGCACGAAGATCCAGTTCCGCGCTGCCAGCGACGGCGGCGAGACCCGGGTGATCGTCAACGGACACGACGCCACTGACGAGCTGCGCACCGAGACCGCCGGGGCGGCGGCCTCGGCGATCGCCTCGATGCCGTCGGTGCGCGAGGCGCTGGTGGCGCTGCAACTGGGCTTCCGCAAGGCGCCCGGCCTGGTCGCCGACGGGCGCGACATGGGCACGGTGATCTTCCCGGATGCCGTGCACAAGGTTTTCCTCACCGCGAGCGCCGCCGAGCGGGCGAAAAGGCGCTATAAGCAGTTGAAGGAAAAGGGACTCAGCGTTACACTTGCCGGCCTTCAGCGAGAAATTGAGGCGCGTGACAGCCGCGATGCATCGCGGGCGGTTGCGCCGCTCAAGCCTGCCGAGGATGCCGTGCTGGTGGATACCACCGGGATGGGCATCGACGAGGTCGTCGCGAAAGTACTTGCCGTCGTGCAGTCCTGAGCGGGTTGCGCGGCGGTTTCTGTGCCCCTGCCGCGGCAGGGGGTTTTGGCCAATGGTGACGACGGTCGGTTCTGTGCAACCACCCGAAGGCACCCTCAACCGGTGGACCGGAAAGTTCGTGCGCAACACCCAACCAGGCGCAACGGATCACGGTCTTTTCCCACTATGGAATCAACATGACTGAAAGTTTTGCCGAACTGTTTGAACAGAGCCAACAGGCCATCTCCAAGCTGAAGCCCGGCGCCATCGTCACCGGCATCGTTGTGGAAATCCGCAACGACGTCGTCGTGATCAATGCCGGCCTGAAGAGCGAAGGCATCGTCCCGATCGAGCAGTTCAAGAGCGAGGACGGCGTGCTGGAGGTGCAGGTAGGCGACGAGGTGAAGGTAGCCCTCGAAGCTTTGGAAGACGGTTTCGGCGAGACCAAGCTGTCGCGCGAGAAGGCCAAGCGCTCGATGGTGTGGGACGACCTGGAACAGGCGTTCGACAAGGAAGAGACGATCAAGGGCATGATCTCCGGCAAGGTCAAGGGTGGCTTCACCGTCGACATCAAGGACGTCCGCGCGTTCCTGCCGGGTTCGCTGGTCGACGTGCGCCCGGTGCGCGAGCCGACCTATCTCGAGGGCAAGGAACTCGAGTTCAAGATCATCAAGCTGGACCGCAAGCGCAACAACGTGGTGGTCAGCCGCCGCGCCGTCGTCGAGACCGAGTTCTCCGAGGAGCGCGAGAAGCTGCTGGAGCGCCTGACCGAGGGCGCGGTGGTCAAGGGCACGGTCAAGAACCTCACCGACTACGGCGCGTTCGTGGACCTGGGCGGCATCGACGGCCTGCTGCACATCACCGACATGGCGTGGAAGCGTGTGCGTCATCCGTCCGAGGTGGTCAACGTCGGCGACGAGCTGGACGTGCGCGTGCTGAAATACGACAAGGAGCGCAACCGCGTTTCGCTGGGCCTGAAGCAGCTTGGCGACGACCCGTGGGTCGCCATCGCCCGTCGCTACCCGGTCGGCAGCCGCCTGTTCGGCAAGGTCTCCAACGTCACCGACTACGGCTGCTTCGTCGAGATCGAGCCGGGCGTGGAAGGCCTGGTGCACGTGTCCGAGATGGACTGGACCAACAAGAACGTCAACCCGGCCAAGGTGGTGCAGGTCGGCGACGAGACCGAAGTGATGGTGCTGGACGTGGATGAAGAGCGTCGCCGCATCTCGCTGGGCATCAAGCAGACGCGTTCCAACCCGTGGGAAGCGTTCGCCGCCATGCACAAGAAGGGCGACAAGGTCTCCGGCCAGATCAAGTCGATCACCGACTTCGGCGTGTTCATCGGCCTGGACGGCGGCATCGACGGCCTGGTGCACCTGTCCGACATCTCCTGGCAGATGTCCGGCGAAGACCTCGTGCGCAACTTCAAGAAGGGCGACGAGATCGAGGCCGTGGTGCTGGCGGTGGATCCGGAGCGCGAGCGCATCTCGCTCGGCATCAAGCAGATGGAGCAGGATCCGTTCGGCCAGTTCATGGCGGCGAATCCGCGCGGCAGCATCGTCAACGGCACCGTCAAGGAAGTCGATGCGAAGGGTGCGGTGATCGACCTGGGCGAGGGCGTGGAGGGTTACCTGCGCGCCAACGACATCGCCAAGGAGCGCATCGACGACGCCACCCAGCACCTGAAGGTGGGCGACAAGGTCGAGGCCAAGTTCACCGGCATGGATCGCAAGGGGCGCCAGCTGGCGCTCTCGATCCGCGCCAAGGACGAGGAAGACGCGCCCGACACGTCGGTGGATTACTCGTCCGCGGCCAGCGGCACGACCAAGCTTGGTGCGCTGCTCAAGGAGCAGTTCAACAAGGCCGACTGATCGCCTGCAGCAGCCTGACACGGGGCGGCAGCTTGTCGCCGCCGCCCCGTCGTTTCATGTCACGGACATTGGGGCCCATGACTAAATCCGAATTGATCGAGGCGCTCGCCAGGCGCCAGACCCATCTTGCGTTTGCCGACGTCGAGATGGCCGTCAAGAGCGTCATCGAGCAGATGAGCCACGCCCTGGCCCATGGCGAACGCATCGAGGTGCGTGGTTTCGGCAGTTTCGCGTTGCACTACCGGCCGCCGCGCATGGGACGCAACCCCAAGACGGGCGAGGCCGTGGCGCTGCCCGGCAAGCACGTTCCGCACTTCAAGCCGGGCAAGGAATTGCGCGAGCGCGTCAACCAGGATCTGGAGCAGAAAATCGCCTGACATCCCGGCCACCACTCAGGAAAGATCGACCGAAGGCAGGCGACGCAGGTCGGTCCTGCCTTTTTTGCTGCGCGCCGTCGTGCGGCCACCGGGCCGCCATGAATCGTTGCCGCATGGACCACCCACGCTGCCTGTGCCTGTCACGAGCAATCGGGTAAAGTCTCGGCCATGCGACTGCTCGCCATCATCGTCCTCGTGATCTTCATCGCCGCTGGCGTCGTGCTGGGCGCACTCAATGCCGACATGGTCGGCTACGACCTCGCGTTCGTCCGGATGCAACTGCCCAAGGGCGCGGCCTTGCTGGGCGCACTGGTGATCGGCTGGCTGCTGGGCGGGCTCACCGCGTGGCTCGGCGTGAGCATGCGCCGGCATCGCCGGCAACCGCGTGCCGACAAGAAGCTGCCGGCCCGGCCATGAATTTCCTGTATGTGCTGGTTCCGCTGGTGCCAGCTGCATTTGTGCTGGGCTGGTGGGCCTCCCGCCAGGCCGGTGCACGCCGTTCCGGCGCCGAGGTCAGCGAGCTGTCCTCAGACTATTTCCGCGGCCTGAACTACCTGCTCAACGAGGAGCAGGACAAGGCGATCGAGGTCTTCCTCAAGTTGGCCGAGTACAACCGCGACACGGTCGAGACCCACCTGGCGCTGGGCAACCTGTTCCGCCGCCGCGGCGAGGTGGACCGGGCCATCCGGCTGCACCAGCACCTGGTCTCGCGACCGGGCCTGACCGACGCGATGAAGACGGTGGCCTTGCTGGAGCTGGGCGAGGACTACATGCGTGCCGGCCTGCTGGATCGCGCCGAGGCGCTGTTCTCCGACCTGGTGGCGATGGACGCGCATGCACCGTCGGCGCTGCGCCACCTGATCGCGATCTACCAGCACGAGCGCGACTGGCACAAGGCGATCGAGCACGCACGCCGGCTGGAGGTGATGACCGGCGAGGACGAGGCGCCGATGATCGCCCAGTTCTACTGCGAACTGGCCGACCGCTCGCGCCAGCATGGCGCCCGCGCCGAGGCACGCGACTACCTGCGCCAGGCGTTCGAATGCCAGCCCGGCTGCGTGCGCGCCTTCATGCTGACCGGCCGCCTGCTGTCCGAGGACGGCCAGCACGCCGAGGCGGTGACAGCCTACGAGGCGGCGATCAAGGCCGATATCGCGTTCACCCCGGACATTCTGCCGCCGCTGCTCAACAGCTATGCCCGTTCACAGCAGATGGAACGTGCCGAACATTTCCTGCACGACATGCTCGGGCGCTACCACGGCGTCTCGCCGGTGCTGGCGCTGACCCACCTGTATCGGCAGCGCGACGGCGAGCGGGCAGCGGTCGACTTCTTGACCGCCCAATTGCGCCAGCGGCCGTCGGTGCGCGGGTTGATGGCGCTGATCGACGCCACCATGGACAAGATCGAAGGCGAGGCGCGCGAGAATTTCCTGATCCTGCGCGACCTGACCCGCAAGCTGCTGGAAGGCCAGGCGATGTATCGCTGCAGCCGCTGCGGCTTCGGCGCCAAGGCCCATCACTGGCAGTGCCCCAGCTGCAAGAGCTGGAGCACGATCCGGCCGATCCACGGTGTCGCCAGCGAGTGAGCGGAGCATGTACCTGACCACCGGATGGTTGCTGGCCAGCTTGTCGATCACCTTGCTGCTGGTGCGCGGCGCGATCGGCTATGCGCAGCGGCGCGGCATGCTGGACCAGCCCGGGCAACGCCGTTCGCATCGGCTGCCGACCCCGCGCGGCGGTGGCATCGGTATCGTCGTGGCGATGCTGGTCTGCCTGCCGGGCGTGCTGTGGCATGCGCCGGCGGCTTGGCCAGCAAGCGTGATCGCGGGCCTGCTCGCCGCACTGGTGCTGGTGGCGCTGGCCGGCTGGTGGGACGACCACCGCTCGCTGCCGATACTGCCGCGGCTGGGCGCCCAGCTGCTCGCGGCCGGCCTGTTCTCGCTGGGGCTGCTGGCCACCGGCTTGTCAGGATGGTGGATACCGCTGTTGCTGGTCGGCGGTGTCTGGAGCATCAACCTGCACAATTTCATGGATGGCATCGACGGGCTGCTGGCACAGCAGGCGGTCTTCGTGGGCGCAGGCCTGGCCTGGCTGGCGGGGGCAGCGGAGCAACCTGCGCTGGCCGCCGCGGCGGCGGTCTTCGCGGCATCGGCACTGGGCTTCTGGTGCTTCAACCGGCCACCCGCACGGATCTTCATGGGCGACGTCGGCAGCGGCAGCGCAGGCCTGCTGGTCTTTGCGTTCAGCGCGATGCTGTGGCGGGTCGCGCCGGAGGCGTTGTGGCCGGCGCTGATCCTGTCGTCCGCCTTCGTGGCGGATGCCAGCCTGACCCTGCTGACCCGCATGTGGCGCGGGCGGCGCTGGTACACTGCCCATCGCGAACACCTCTATCAGTGGCTGGTGCGCCGCGGAGGAACGCATGCACGGACGGACATGGCCTATATGGGCTGGAACCTGCTGGTTGCGGCACCCTCGGCCTGGTTGGCCTGGAGTCATCTGCGCATGGCGCTGCCGATTACCATAGCCGTCTATCTTGGAGCGGCGGTCACTTGGCTGGCGCTGAAACGTCGCTGCCTGCGACGCCATCTGCCCAAGGCCTCCCATGTCGCTGCGTAAGCTCGTCGGCTTCATCCATCCGCGTATCGCCGTCGTGTTGCACGACCTGGCCATGGCCGTGCTCGCATGGTGGATCGCCAAACTGCTGAGGTATGCGCTGAGACCGGACGAGGTCATCAGTTTCGGGATACTCGAGTTTCCGATCGTGCTGCTGGTGCAGGGGCTGATCTTCCGCTGGACCGGGTTGTACAAGAGCGTCTGGCGTTTCGCCAGTCTGCCGGACCTGTGGAACATCGCGCGCGCGGTCGTGATCGGTTCGCTGTTCGTCGGCGTGTCGCTGTTCCTGTATGACCGGCTGGAGGGCGTACCGCGTTCGGTGCTGGCGCTTTACCCGCTGCTGCTCGCCGCGTTGCTCGGCGTGCCGCGCCTGGCCTACCGCTACTGGAAAGACAGCCGCAACGACCTGCTGCAGAACCAGGTTGCGAAACGCGTGCTGATCGTCGGCGCCGATCGCGCCGGTGAAGTGCTTTCGCGCGACCTGCACCGCGACAACCGCTATGCCGTGGTCGGCTTCGTCGACGACAAGCCCAGCCTGCGCGGCGCCAGCATCAACGGCCACCCGATGCTGGGGCAACTCGACCAGTTGCCCGAGGTAGCCCGCGAAGTGGCGATCGACATGCTGCTGATCGCGCTGCCCGGTGCGTCGACGAGCGAGATGCGGCGGGTGGTTTCGCTGTGCGACGCCACCGGCCTGCCGTACCGGACGGTGCCGCGGCTGGAGGACGTGGTGGCTGGCCGCGCCCAGTTCAACCAGATCAAGGAAGTGGCGATCGAGGATCTGCTCGGTCGCGACACGGTGGAGCTGGACTGGACCGCGATCCGCGAAACGCTGAGCGGCAAGTGCGTGCTGGTCACCGGCGGCGGCGGCTCGATCGGCTCGGAACTGTGCCGCCAGGTCGCCCGGCTGGGCGCGCAGTCGCTCACCGTGGTCGAGCAGAGCGAATACAACCTGTACCGGATCAGCCAGGAGCTGCGCGCGGATTTTCCCGAACTGATCTTCGACGGCATCCTGGCCAACTGCGGCGACCAGGTCGCCATGCGCAAGGCATTTGCGGACGTCCGGCCGCAGGTGGTGTTCCATGCCGCCGCCTACAAGCATGTGCCGCTGTTGCAGAACCAGCTTCGCGCGGCGTTCCGCAACAATGCGCTGGGCACGCGCACGGTGGCCGATGCGGCCTGCGAAGCCGGGGTCGAGTGTTTCGTGCTGATTTCCACCGACAAGGCGGTCAACCCGACCAGCGTGATGGGCGCCTGCAAGCGCATTGCCGAGATCTACTGCCAGAATCTCGACGCACATGCCGCTACCCGCTTCATGACGGTGCGTTTCGGCAACGTGCTGGATTCGGCCGGTTCCGTGGTGCCGCTGTTCCGCCGGCAGATCCGCGACGGCGGCCCGGTCACCGTGACGCACCCGGAAATATCGCGCTACTTCATGACGATCCCCGAAGCCTGCCAGCTGATCCTGCAGACCGCCAGCATCGGCAAGGGCGGCGAGATCTTTGCGCTCGACATGGGCGAGCCGGTGAAGATCCGCGATCTGGCCGAGCAGATGATCCGCCTCGCCGGCAAGAAGCCCGGCAGCGAGATCCCGATCGTGTACACCGGCCTGCGCGCGGGCGAAAAGCTGTTCGAGGAACTATTCCATCCGCTGGAAAACTACAGCGCCACCGCGCATGCCAAGATTTTCCTGGCACAACATCGCGAGGTGTCGTGGGAGTTGCTGCAGGCCCTGCTGCACAAGGCTGCCGAGGCGGCCGAGGTTTTTAATGAGGAAGAACTTCGGCGCTGCGTGTCCAGCCTGTTGCCCTCGTTCCGCTGGAGCGAAACGGTGCAACCGGACAACGTGGTGTCGATCCGCCGTGCCAACCCGGAGATCAATGAGTGAGCAAGCCCCTGCGCAAAGTGGTGTTTCCCGTGGCCGGACTCGGCACGCGTTTCCTGCCGGCGACCAAGGTGGTCGCCAAGGAAATGCTGCCGGTGCTCGACAAGCCGCTGATCCAGTACGCCGTCGACGAGGCGGTGGATGCGGGTGCCGACACCCTGGTCTTCGTCACCAACCGCTACAAGCACGCGATCGCCGACTATTTCGACAAGGCCTACGAGCTGGAATCGAAGCTGCAGGAGAAGGGCAAGGCCGAACTGCTGGCGCTGGTGCAGGGCACCTTGCCGCGGCACGTGCGGGCGATCTTCGTGACCCAGCCCGAGGCGCTCGGCCTGGGCCACGCCGTGCTGTGCGCCAAGCCGGTGGTCGGCGACGAGCCGTTCGGCGTGATCCTGCCTGACGACCTGATCTGGAACGGCGCCGGCAAGGGCGCGCTGCGGCAGATGGCGGAGCTCGCCGATGCGCAAGCCGCCGGCGTGATCGCGGTGGAGGAAGTGCCGCACGACCAGACCGACAAGTACGGCATCGTCGACGCCGTGCCGGTCAACGAGCGCAGCGCGCGGATCCGCAGCATGGTGGAGAAACCCAAGCCGGCCGACGCACCGTCGAACCTGGCCGTGGTCGGCCGCTACGTGTTGCCCGGCCGCATCTTCCAGTTGCTGGAGCAGACCACGCCCGGTGCCGGCGGCGAGATCCAGCTCACCGACGCGATCGACGCGCTGCTGAAGGAGCAGGGCAAGGTGCTGGCCTACCGCTTCGAAGGCACCCGTTTCGATTGCGGCAACAAGGCCGGACTGGTGCGCGCCACCATGCACATGGCCATGCAGGACCCGAAACTCGCGCCCACCGTGCGAGAGTTCCTCGGCCAGCTTTGAACCACGGCTGCCACGACGTCCTGGCATGAAGGATATGCTTGCCCAGTCACGGACACCGGTGCCGCCTGTCGCTGCAGCATGAAATCCCCCTCGCCTACGTCCTACTACCGCGCCACCGCCACGCCGTACCCGGCCTGGGAACCGCTTCAGGGCAGCACGCATGCACGTGTTGCCGTGATCGGCGGCGGCTTTGCCGGCTTGAACACTGCGCTGGGCCTGGCCGAGCGCGGCGTGCGCGACGTGGTGCTGCTGGAGCGCGAGCAGGTCGGTTTCGGCGCATCCGGTCGCAATGGCGGTTTCGTCTTCGCCGGCTATTCGCTGGGTGAGCAGGCGCTGCTCGACCAGTTGGGCGAGGCGCGTGCGCAGGCCTTGTTCCAGCTGACCACCGCGGCGGTCGGGCGCATCCGCCGGCGTGTCGCCGAATACGCCATCCCCTGCGACGCGGTCGACGAAGGTGTGATCTGGGCCAACTGGTTCCGTGACCCCGCGGTGCTGCGCCGGCGCCAGCAACTGCTGGCCGAACACTACCACGTGAACTGGCAGTGGTTGCCCGAAGCGGAGTTGCGCGCACGCATCCGCAGCGAGCGTTATCACGACGGCCTGTACGAGCGTGACGCGCTGCACCTGCATCCGCTCAATTATGCGATCGGTTTGGCCGCGGCGGCGGCCGGGCAGGGCGTGCGCATCCACGAGCACAGCGGCGTGCGCAGCCTCGCGCGCGAAGGCCGGCAGTGGCGCCTGCGTACGGCGCAGGGCGAGCTGCTGGCCGACCAGGTCGTGCTGGCCTGCGGCGGTTATCTGGCCGGCCTGCGCAAACCGATCGACCGGGCGATCCTGCCGATCGCCACCTACGTGATGGTCACCGAAGCGCTCGGCGATCGGCTGGACGAATGCCTGCACACCCGTGCGGCGATCTACGACAGCCGCTTCGCGTTCGACTACTACCGCGCGCTGCCGGATACGCGGCTGCTGTGGGGCGGGCGCATCTCGGTGCTCAACCGCTCGCCGCGCGGCGTGCAGCGCCTGCTGACGCGGGACCTGCTGCGGGTGTTCCCGCAACTGGCCGGCGTGCGGATCGAGCACGCCTGGTCGGGCCTGATGAGCTACGCACGGCACCAGATGCCGCAGATCGGCGGCAGCGACGACGGCCTCTGGTGGGCGCAGGCGTTCGGCGGCCACGGCCTGGCCCCGACCTGTGCGGCCGGCGAACTGCTGGCGGCGGCGATCGCCGATGGCGACGATGGCTGGAAACGTTTTGCCGACTATGGCCTGGGCAACACGCACCGTCCGTTCGGTTATCTGGCGGCGCAGGCCAGCTACTGGTGGCAGCAAAGCCGCGACTGTCTGAAGACGAGGTTGGAAGGATGAGTGCAGCGAATCACCCCGAGATCAGCTGGGCCGATTTCGAGAAAGTGTTGGTCGTCGCCGGCACGGTGATCCGGGTCGAACCGTTTCCCGAAGCGCGCAAGCCGGCGTGGAAAGTGTGGGTGGATTTCGGCCCTTATGGCGAGAAGAAGACCAGCGCGCAGATCGCCGCGTTGTACCAGGCCGGGGACCTGCTCGGCCGACAGGTCGTGGGCGTGATCAACTTCCCCGAAAAGCAGATCGGCCCGTTCCGCTCGCAGTTCCTGCTCACCGGCTTTCCCACCGGCGAGGGCGTGGTGCTCACCGCGGTCGAACGCCCGGTACCGAACGGCACGCGGCTGGCCTGAGCGGCGTCGCGCCCGCAATTTGCCCGCGCGGCGCCCGCACCAGTGCCGCGCCGCCCGCCAGCATGGCGGCTTCGTCCCCACGGAGTCCCACGCATGAATCCATTTTTACGCGCGCTATGGTTGCTTGCCTTTTTGACCGCGGCGGGTGTCGCGCAGGCAGATGAGGCGTACTGGAGCGCGCCGCAGCAGCCGTTCCGCATCTACGGCAACAGCTGGTACGTGGGCACGCAGGGACTGAGCGCGATCCTGATCACCTCGCCGCAGGGTCACGTGCTGATCGACGGCACGCTGGAAGGCAATGCGGCGCAGATCGAGGCGAACATCCGCACGCTCGGCTTCCGCCTGCATGACGTCAAGCTGATCCTCAACTCGCACGCCCACTCCGACCATGCCGGAGCGATCGCCAGGCTGGCGCACGACAGCGGCGCCACGGTGGCGGCGAGCGTGGCCGGAGCGAAGGAGTTGCGTTCGGGCGGCAATGATCCCGACGACCCGCAATACGGCATGGCGCCACGCTATCCGGCGGTCACGCCGGTCGAGGTGGTCGCCGATGGTGCCGCCGTGCGGGTGGGGCCGATCGCCATCACGGCGCACTACACGCCAGGCCACACGCCGGGCAGCACGTCATGGACCTGGCGTTCCTGCGAAAAGGAACGCTGCCTCGCACTGGCCTACGTCGACAGCCTCACCGCGCTCGGCCGCGATGGCTTCCGCTACAGCGACGACCCTGCGCGGGTCGCCAGCTTCCGCCGGTCCTTCGCCACCGTCGCCAGCTTGCCGTGCGACATCCTGGTCACCCCGCATCCCGATGCCAGCGGCTTCATGCAGAAGATCGCCGCGCGCGATCGCGAGCATTCGTCCGCCCCCTTGATCGACACCGGCGCTTGCCGCGCCTATGCCGCGGCGGCGCAGCCGCGCTTCGAGGCACGGCTGGCGAAGGAGCGGCAGGACGCGCGCGCGGCAGGCAAGTGAGCCGGCTCCGGCCGGCATGGTGGATCAGCGATCCAGCCACACCTCCAGCCCCTGCGCATTCAACTCGATGTCCATGCCCAGCAGCTGGCGCAGGACGTCGCGTCCCTGGCCCCAGCCGTGGGCCGCGGCACGAGTCGCGTAGAGATCGGTCAGCGACTCCATCAGCACGGCATGCCGGTCGGGCCTGCCGTGCGCGGCGTGGGCCAGCGCGACCATCGCGTCGACCTGCGCATGCAGGTCGGCAGCCAGCCGCCCCACCGGCTCGACCCGGCCGTAGTGGGTGAGGTACATCGCGGCAGGTTCCAGGGCGACCAGTCGCCCGATCGACGCATGCAACGCCTCCGGATCGAACTGCACCGGCGAGGTGGTAGGCAGGATGAACGGGCCGTTCGCGGTATCGAAATCGCGATACGACAGGCCGAACACGTCGCCGGTGAAACACACGTTGGCGCGCTCGTCGTACACGGTGAGATGGTGCCTCGCGTGGCCGGGCGTGTCGATGCACAGCAACGGCCGGCCGGCCAGTTCCACCACGTGCCCGTCCGGCGCCTCGACGACGCGCTGGGCGGGGACCGGGCGCAGCCGGCCGTAGGTCTGCTCCATCACCGCCTCGCCGTATACCGCGCTGGCGCCCGCCCACAGCACCGAGGGATCGATCATGTGGCGGGCGCCGCGCGGATGCACCACCAGCTTCGCGTTCGGCAGCCGCGCGATCAGCTCGCCGGCGCCGCCGGCATGGTCCAGGTGGACGTGGGTGAGTATCAGCCAGTCCACCGCGGCAGCGGAAATCCCGGCTTCGTCCAGTGCCGCCAGCAGGCGCGGCACCGAGAAGTTGGTGCCGCAGTCGATGAACGCGCCGCGGCCGTGCTCGACGACCAGGTAGGCCGCGTCGAACCGCGGCCGCACGAAGCCGGTGTCGATGGTGTGGATGCCGTGGGTGTTTGCCATGCCTGCCTCGCGAACCGGACGATCCGGCGAGGGTAGCAAGCCGCCGCAGGATGGGCACTTGCACCATGGTCGAGCGCGGGCTGCCCGAAAAGCGCGTCCTGCAGAGGCTGCCGTCATGTCGCGGGAACCTTTGGAGGGGCTGCCGCATCCGATCGGCAGCGACTCACTCATCAACGCGCTACCCGGGGGAAACGACATGCTGCTCTATGCGATTCTGGTTTTTGCGGTGGCCGCCATCGGCGGTCTGGTGCTGGCCTCCAGCGTGTTGCGCGGCAAGCTGGCGCCGTGGACAATTTCCATGCTGCACGCGCTGCTCGGCGCCAGCGGCCTGGTGTTGCTGATTCTCGTGGTGCTGCAGGGCGCGGCCCCGGGGCGGCTCACCGCGGCGCTGGCCCTGCTGGTGCTGGCCGCGCTGGGCGGCTTCTTCCTCACCTCGTTCCACCTGCGCCAGCAGGTCGCACCGAAGGCCGTGGTGTTCGTGCACGCCGGCGTCGCGGTGGTGGGTTTCCTGACCCTGCTCAGCCTGCTGCTGGCCTGAGGCGCCGCCATGCGCCATCCGCTGCATCCGGCCCTGGTGCATTTCCCGATCGCCTGCTGGTCGCTGGCCACCGCGGCGGATCTGGCCAGCCTGGCCTGGGGCGAACCGGCATGGCGCTTTGCCGGCATCCTGCTGCTGGCGGGGATCGGCTTCTCGATCCCCGCCATGCTGGCCGGCTTGCTCGAGCTGACCAAGGTCACCGAAGACAACCCGGCGATCAAGGACGTCAACCGGCACATGCTCATGGTGATGGGCGCGCTGAGCTGCTACGTGGCCAGCCTGTTCCTGCGCCTGCACGGCACGCACTTCATCGAGCCGGGCCTGCTGGCGATCGGGTTGAGCGTGCTGGGCTTCCTGTGCCTGGGCGTGGCCGGCTGGCTCGGCGGCAAGCTGGTGTACGGACACCGGCTCGGCGTCAGCCCACTGCCGCCTGCTTAGCCTTCGCCTTCGACGGCCGCGGCACGCGCCACAGATACCAGGCAGCGGCAGTACGATACGGACTCCAGGCCGCACCGATCGCCGCCAGCGCCTTCGGTGTGGGCGCCGTTTCCAGCGACTTCAGCAGACGGTAACCCTCGCGCACGCCGAAGTCGTCCGCCGGCAGGATGTCGGGCCGATCCAGGCTGTAGATCAGGAACATCTCCACCGTCCAGCGGCCGATCCCTTTCAGCACGCTGAGCCGGGCGATCAGTTCCTCGTCCGGCAACGCCAGGGCCGCGGACAGGTCCGGCACCACACCTTCCAGCGTGGCCGCGGCGATGCCGCGGATCGTTTCGATCTTGCGCGCCGAAAAACCGCAGGCGCGCATGCTGTCGAAGCCGGCATCGCGCAATTGCGCCGGCGACGGAAACGCCCGCCGCGGATGCAAAGCCAGCAGCCGCGCCAGGATCGCGTCGCCGGCCTTCACATGCAGTTGCTGGTAGGCCACCGCGCGCACCAGTGCCTCGTACGGCTCGCGCGCCGGTTTCGGCCCGTGGCCGCAGGGGCCGACCTGCGCAACCAGGCCTGCCCAATCGGCGTCGATCGAGGCCAGGAACGTGGACGCATCGACAGTTCGCTTCATCTAACCGGCCCGCCGGAACGTCAGATTGATGCGGCAGTCGCCCAGCACGGCGTGATGGTTCGGCTTCAGCGGCAGCACGCCGTGATAGCGCAGCCGCGCGGGGCCGCCCCACACGACCACGTCGCCATGCGCCAGCGGCACGCGTTGCGGGTAGTCCGAGCGCTGCAAGCCGCCGAACAGGAACACCGCCGGGATGCCCAGCGAGACCGACACGATCGGCTGGCCCAGGTCGTGCTCGTCGCGGTCCTGATGCAGGCTCAGCCGGGTACCCGCCTCGTAGCGGTTGACCAGGCAGGCATCCGGCACGAAACCGGCAAAGCCCGCATGCGCGGCGGCGGTAGCTGCCAGCTGCAGGAAGACCGGCGGCAGCGGCGGCCATGGCTTGCCGCTGTCCGGGTCGATCGGGTCGTAGCGGTAACCGCGGCGATCGCTGACCCAGCCCAGCGATCCCGCGTTGGTCATCGCCACCGACATGCGGAAGCCGCCGGGCGTGACCAGGTGGCGGAACGGTGCCTGCGTCACGATCGCATCGAGCGCCTGCAGCAACGCCGCCTCGCTGGCCAAGGCAAAGCCGCGCAACACCATCGCGCCCTCGCACAGCGGCCGGTCCTGGCGGACAGGGGCGGGTGCAGCGGCGAACAGGTCGGTGGTGATCATGTGGCGTCGTGAAAGATGATGCCGAGCGTGTGGCGGTGGCCATTGCGCACGCGGCTGACGCCGTGGCGCATGTTCACCCGGTAGCTGCCGCGCGTGCCTTGCACCGGCCGCTGGTGCACCGCGAACAGCACCGCGTCGCCCTGGCGCAGCGGCACCACGTCGGCACGCGACTGCATGCGCGGGCGCTGCTCGGTCAGCACGAACTCGCCGCCACTGAAATCGCGTCCCGGCTCGGACAGCAGGATCGCCAGCTACAGCGGAAACACGTGCTCGCCGTACAGGTCCTGGTGCAGGCAGTTGTAGTCGCCGGTGCCGTACTGCAGCAGCAACGGGGTAGGGCGGCGCTGGCCGGCGGCGTGGCAGCGTTCGATGAACTCGGCATGCGCGGCGGGGTAGCGCACGGCCAATCCCATCGACGTGTTCCAGCGGTTCGCGATCGGTGCCAACCGCGGATAAACCGCACCGCGCAGCCCGGCCACCTGTTCCGGCAACGGGTAGTTGAAGTAGCGGTATTCACCGCGGCCGAAACCGTGGCGGGCCATCAGCACGCGGCTGCGGAAGCGTCCGTCGTCCGCGTACATGCCGGCCAGGGCCGTGCACTCCGGCGGCGACAGCAGGGCTTCCAGCATCGCACAGCCGTGCGCATCGAGTTCATCGCCGATGCCGGCCCAGTCGTATGCCTGCAGCCGCGCACCGGTGTCGGGGCCAGGGCGCAGTTGCGCGTTCATGCCTGCGCCTCGCGCTCCAGCAGCGCGCGTTTGCGCGGCACGCCCCAGCGGTAGCCGGACAGGTCGCCGTCGTTGCGCACCACGCGATGGCAGGGGATCGCCACCGCCAGCAGGTTGCCGGCACATGCCTGCGCCACCGCCCGCGCGGCCTTGGGCGCGCCGATGCGCCGCGCGATCTCGCTGTAGCTGGCCGTGCTGCCGACCGGGATCTCGCGCAACGCCTGCCACACGCGCTGCTGGAACGCGGTGCCGCGCACGTCCAAGGGCAGATCCAGTCCCAGCGCAGGGGCTTCGACAAAGCCGACCACCTGCGCCACCAGGTGCTCGTAGTCGCGGTCGCCGCCGATCAGCCTGGCCCTGGGGAAGCGATCCTGCAGCTCGCGCGCGAGCGCGTCGGGGTCGTCGCCGAGCAGGATCGCGCAGACGCCGCGCGCGCTCTGCGCCACCAGGATCGCGCCGAGCGAGCAGGCGCCGATGGCGAAGCGGATCTCGCTGTCGGCACCGCCGGCGCGATAGCGCGAGGGCGTCATGCCCAGCACCTCGTTCGCCGTTTCGTAGAAGCGGCTGCTGGCGTTGTAGCCCGCATCGAAGATCGCCTCGGTCACCGTGTGGCTGCGCTCCAGGCCGCTACGCACGCGGCGGTTGCGATGCGCCGTGGCGTACTGCTTCGGGGTCACCCCGGCAACCGCCTTGAACACGCGGTGGAAGTGGAAGGGGCTGAGTCCGCTCGGTTGCGCCAACTGTTCGAGCGTGGGTACGGTCTCGGCCTGCTCGATCAGCCGGCAGGCAGCGGTGACCATCGCCGCCTGCTGCTGCGCCAGCGATGGCTGGTCGGGCCGGCAGCGTCTGCACGGGCGAAAGCCGGCGCGCTCCGCCTCGGCGGCGGTGGCGTGGAACGCCACATTTTCCGGCCGCGCGGCGCGCGCGGCGCAGGACGGCCGACAGTACACGCCGGTGCTGCGCACCGAGTAGAAGAAGCTGCCGTCGGCATGCGCGTCGCGCGCCTGCACGGCGGCCCAGCGCGGGTCGGCGAGGGTGGCGGCACGTGCGGCCTGTTTTTCCGGAGTTTTCATGGCTGTTCCTTCCGTCGGATTATCGCTCAAGGCGCAATCTACGGACCGGCGCCCGCCGCGGCACTCCGGGTCTTGCGGTCGAATTGGAGCCGCACCGGGCTGGCTCCCGCCGGGGCGCCCGCGCCCGCGCCTGGCGCCGCACGCGCCCGCATGCGCGCAGCTCAGGGCGCGGTATCGACCAGCACCAGCTCGGCGTCTTCCAGCGCAGTGACCTTCAGCGTCGACTCCTGGCGGATCGCGGCGCCGTCGCGGGCGTCCAGTTGCACGCCATTGAGGTCCACCTTGCCGGTGGCCGGCACCAGGTAGGCGTAGCGGCCGGGGGCCAGCATGTACTCCGTGCTTTCGCCGGCCTTCAGCGTGGCGCCCAGCACGCGCGCATCGGTGCGCAGCGGCAGCGCCTCGACGTCATCCTTGAAGCCGCTGGCCAGCGCCACGAAACGCCCGGAACGATCGCCCCTGGGAAACGGCCGCGCACCCCACGACGGCGGCTGGCCGTTCTCGTCGGGGATGATCCAGATCTGGAAGATGCGCGTGGTCACGTCCTCCCGGTTGTACTCGCTGTGGGTGATGCCGCTGCCGGCGCTCATCACCTGCACGTCGCCGGCCTCGGTGCGGCCGGCGTTGCCCAGGCTGTCCTGGTGGCTGATCGCGCCTTCGCGCACGTAGGTGATGATCTCCATGTCCGCGTGCGGGTGCGGCGGGAAGCCGGTCTGCGGCGCGATGGTGTCGTCGTTCCATACGCGCAACGCGCCCCAGCCCATGCGATTCGCGTCGTGGTAGCCGGCGAAGGAGAAATGGTGTTTGGCCTTGAGCCAGCCGTGGTCGGCTCCGCCCAGGCGGTCGAAGGGTCTGCGTTCAATCACGGCGTTGCTCCTCATGCTTGATCGCGCCGGATGGCGCCTGTCCGCAAGATAAGGCTACGCAGCGGCGTCTGAAGCCGGTGCGAAGGAAACGGATTGTCGTCGCTCTGGCACCAGTGGCTCACCAGTCGGTGGGGCGGTAGTCCTTCAGGAACTGGCCCCACACGTGCTCGCCGGTATTGATGCCGTGGATGATCGGGTCGACGATGCGCGCGGCGCCATCGACGATGTCCAGCGGCGGGTGGAAGCGTTCCTGCAGCACCTTTTTCGCAGCCAACTCGGCGGGGTCTTCGTCGGTCACCCAGCCGGTGTCGACGCTGTTCATATGGATGCCGTCGTTGTGGTAATCGGTGGCCGCGGTGCGCGTCATCATGTTCAGCGCGGCCTTGGCCATGTTGGTATGCGGGTGGCGGGTGGTCTTGAAGCTGCGGTAGAACTGGCCCTCCATCGCCGACACGTTGACGATGTGCTTGTCGCGCTCGCCGGTGCGCAGCATCAGCGGCTTCAGCCGCGCGTTGATGATGAACGGCGCGATCGCGTTGACCAGCTGCACTTCCAGCAATTCCACCGACGGCACCTCGGCCATCAGCAGCCGCCACGAGTTGCGCTGGCGCAGGTCGACCTGCTGCAGGTCCTGATCCAGTCGACCCTCGGGGAACAGGTGGCTCTGCGCCAGCAGTTCTTCCGGCAGCAGCGGCAGCTGCGACAACTCGGCGGCGCGGCTCAGCCCGGGCAGGTCGGCGCCGCGGCTGGCCAGCGCGCTGCTGCCTGGCAGGATCTCCGCGCCGCGCAGGCCCTCGTAATGGCCGACCAGCCGGCGCACGTGCTCGGGCAGCTGGTGCAGCGCGGCGGTCTCGCCCTCCATCATGTGCGCGTAGAAATCCGGCGGGCGGCGCACGGTCTGGCAGGCGTTGTTGATGATGAAGTCCAGCTGCGGCCGGGTCGCCACCAGTTCCTGGCAGAACGCCTCGACGCTGGGCGTGTGGCGCAGGTCCAGGCCGTAGACCTGCAGGCGGTGACCCCAGTCGGCGAAGTCCGGCTCGGCCGCGTAGCGCGCCGCCGAGTCGCGCGGGAAGCGCGTGGTGACGATCAGCTCGGCGCCGGCGCGCAGCAGCTTCAGGCCGGCCTGGTAACCGATCTTCACCCGGCCGCCGGTGAGCAGTGCCACGCGCCCGCGCAGGTCGGCCAGTTCGCCGCGCTTGGCATAGTTGAACGCGGCACACTCCGGGCACAGCTGGTCGTAGAAGAAGTGGATGGCCGTGTATTTCCGCTTGCACACGTAGCAGTGCTTCGGCTCGACCGACTCGCGCGGCTGCGCGGCGTCGGCCGCGGGCGGCACGTCGTGCGGCAGGAAGCCTTCTGGCGCGAACGCGTTCGGCGTGGTGAACACCGGCTTGCGGCGCAAGGCGCGGATACCGGTCTGGTTCAGCACGGTGTCCTCGGCCTCGATCTTCGAGGCATGGCGCGCCTTCTCGGCCGCCTTCAGCTTGATCCGGCGGGCCGCCGGGTCGGGATGGTAGAGCTGCGCCACCGCCCGGTGCAGGCGCTGGCGCTCCTCGGCCGGAAGCCGGTCCAGCAGCTGGCGATCGGCCGCCACCGCTTCCAGCAGTGCGGAGGTGGCGCGCAGGCGCTCCAGCAGGGCGGCGTCCGCAGGGTCGGGCAGAGGCGTGGGGGCGGGCGTGATCGTCAAGAGGTCATCCGTAGTCGAACAGGGGGCGGGCGGGGCGTCGCCAGCCGCCCATTCTGCCTGCTTTCCGGCTGGCCCCGGGAAATGCCGGCGGAACACCCCCCGCTGCGCGGCGCGCACCCAAGCAGAGTCGAAGTTCGATTATTGCGCGATAGCGCACATTTTCGCGGCACGCATGATGCAAGAGTGGTGTCGTGGCCGTCCAGGCTGGACGGCGTGAGCGGTACCCAGGCAGGTGCGGTGCTGGCAGAGTCGAGCGTCGTGACTGCCTTCCAGCGACGAAGGCTTTTTGTGAGTGTGCCGATCCCCGCAAGTGTGCATGTGAAAGAGGCCGCCAAGGCCAGATCCGTCGCTGTTCCTGTGCCCTCCGTCGATACCCTGCTGGGTGACCTGCCTACTGCGCATCGCGCGCTGCCGATCGGCCACCGGATCGCCGGGCAGGGCTGTCACGGCACCAAAGCCACCGTTCGGCCCGGCAGCACCCCGCCAGCGGCTCGCGTGCGTTTCGTCTACTTCGCGCGGGCCGAGCGCGATCATCGGGCCAGCTGCCATCGGCATCTGGTCGTCGCCGAAATCCTGCTTGGCCGAGTGCTCGCCGCCCGCGCTGCCGGCTTGCGACCGATGGCCCCTTCGCTCGATTACGCCGCGGAGGCGCGCGTCACGCTGCGACCGCCGCAAGGCCTGTTCCATCCAGCGACGCTGGAGCACCGCCGCTGGTACCGCACCGACGGCACACCGCGTGCGCAGCCGCTGACCCGGGAAGCGCTTTCGCTGCGACTGGCGGCCGACGGCGACCTGTCGATGAAGGAAGCACGCTCGCGCGTCGCACGCCGCTCGCACGCGCTGCCGGCCGCTGACCAGGCGTGGCTGATCGCTCGTCGCGACACCCCGCTGGCCCGGCGCCCGCTCAACCAGGCCGAATACCTTGCCCTGGCCGAAGCCCTCGATGGTGTCTGGCAGGCCTCGGCCGGTGCTTCGCGCGTGGAGCGTGCGAACCGGCGGATCGCGTTGCGGGTGGCCGCGGCGCTGGGCGGCCTGCTCGACGAATACGTCGCCTCGCCGTTCAAGTCCGCTGCCTTGAGCGAGGCCTTCAGCGCACACCACCTCGCCCACCTGCGCCAGACCATCGAGAACTCGCGCCAGGCGGAGTCCGACTCGGGCATCTTGCTGGCCGGCCCGAAAGCCTGGTTTGCCGCCAAGACCGCCCGGATGCGCGCCGAACACCAGATCGGCCTGGCCAAGTCGCCCGCGGCATTCCCTGCGATGCAGCTGTCCGGTCGCCCGATGGTGGCCGTGGTCGGCGGCCACCTGTACATGTTCGTGGACGGCCGGCGCCCGGGTGCCCGCCCGGTTCCGGCCGTGCCGGTCTTCGCCACGTTCGGCTGAACGTGCGGTCGACCCATTCCTGAACCAGCCGGTTGTCGATGCAACTGCCGGATGCGTGGCGGCGTCCGCGTCCTCTGAATCCCGCGCTCGCATTTCCGGCAGCTTGATCCGCCCGGCGACGGCAGACACAGCGCGCTCCTTCCGCTCATCCTTCGACAGGCTCAGGACGAACGGAAGTGTCCGCATTCACGGAGTACGAAAGACGGCCAGCTTGCCGCGCAGGAAGGTGGCGGCGTCGATGCTTTGGCCATCGGCGAAGCGGATGGCGTAACGGGTTCCGGATACCGACGAGCCGGTGGCGCAATACACGATGAAGTCGTCCACGGTCTTCACCCGGCTGCCGGCGAAGCGCAGCTTCAGGCGCATGTGCGCGGCGGCCTGCTCCGCGTCGTAGGCGCTGCCGTTGCGGATGAAACTGGCGCCATGCAGCGTGGCGACGGTGCTGATCAGGTAGTCGATTTTCTGTTGCTCGGTCGGCGGCGCCGACATGGGCTGTCGGGCGAGTGCGGGCGTCAGCAGCAGGGCGAACAGCAGCCACGCCAGCAGCGCCTTGGACAGGCGTGCGGGAAGCTGGCGTATTGAAGGAAGCATGGGACAGGGTCCTCTCACGCGGCGGCCCTAGAGCAGGCTTTCCAGCGGCAGCAGCTTGAGCATCTGCACTTCGATGCGACGCTGGGTGGTGGCGCCAGGGTCGCGGTCGTAGCTCACCGGCTTGCCGTTGTCGCTGGCCTGCCATTGCATGGCGCCGCCGTCCGTCTTCAGCGTCACGTGCCAGGCGCTGGCAGGCAAGGTGGCGGTATCGAAAAACTGGGTCACCGCCGCCGCCAGCGGCAGGCAATCGACGATGAGGCCCATCTCGGTGTTCAGCAGCTTCGAACGGGCGTCCATGTTCATCGAACCGATGAACACCTGCTGCCGGTCCACCACGATCGCCTTCGCATGCAGGCTCACCCCGGACGAGGTGCCGTGTGCGGTGGCGGGTTGGGCGGCTCCGGTGGCGGGACGCAGTTCGTATAGCTGCACGCCGCCTTCGAGCAGCGCACGGCGGTAGCGCGAATAGCCCGAGAACACTGCCGGCTCGTCGTTGGAGGCGAGCGAATTGGTCAGCACCTTCACCGTGACGCCGCGCGCCGCGAGCGCCGCGAGATACTGCGTGCCATTGTCGCCGGGGATGAAGTACGGCGAAATCAGCAGCAGCTCGTGCTGCGCGCCATCGGTGAGCGCCTTGACGTCCGGGCCGATGCGCAACTGCGGCTGATCGTGCCCGGTCTCGATCTTTTCCGGCTGGTCGGCGACCAGGGTGGCCGGTCCCCAGAACCACTTGCCCGGACGATCGGCGGAGGCGCCGTTGGGCAGTTCGTCCAGCGTCGCCTGCGCATAATCCGACTGGGCGAACACGCGCGCGTCGTGCGCCAAGTCCACCCGCAGCCTGGCCAGGTCGTAATGGCCGGCATGCTTGCCGCTGAAGGCCTTCACCGGGTAGGCGGCGTCGCAGTTCCAGTACTCGTCGAAGGCTTGCGACGCCTGCTTCACCACCGGGCCGATCGCGATCAGGTCGAGGTCGCGGAAATTGGTGTCGCCGGCATCGAAATAGGCGTCGCCGATATTGCGGCCGCCGACGATGGCGACGTTGCCGTCCATGATGAACGACTTGTTGTGCATGCGCCGGTTGAGCCTGTGCGCATCCAGCAGGAACTGGGTGGCCCGGGAGAACAGGGAGGGTTTTTTCGTGGCGAACGGGTTGAACAGCCGCACCTCGATGTTCGGGTGGGTATCCAGCGCGTCGAACATGTCGATCGCCTCGCCCGCCTTGATGTCGTCCACCAGCAGGCGCACGCGCACGCCGCGATCCGCCGCCGCCAGCAGCCGCTGTGCCACCAGCCGCCCGGTCGCGTCGTTGTCGAAGATGTAGTACTGCAGGTCGAGCGCGTGCTGCGCATGGTCGGCCAGCGCCACCCGGCTCATCAGGGCGTTGGTGCTGCGCGTGAGCAGACGGAAGCCGGACTTGTCCTGGTGCTGCTTCACTTCGGCGTGGACGTAGCGCGCGCCCGCCGTGGCCGTGGTCGGCGGCAACGCCTTCGACGGCGGCTTGACCACCGCCGCCGGCGGCGAGCAGGCGCCCAGCGCCAGGCCCAGCACCGCCAGTGCAACTGTCGTCATCAAACGCCGCATGTCCACACCGCCCGTCTGCTGTAACCCGCGAGCCACCTCGGTCCGACCTCGACGCCCACAGATACGCCTCACTCTGCGCAGACCGCCGTGAACGCGACGCGACCGGCCCGCGACGCCGGCCCAACACCTCACGCTCCACCCATCCATCCTTCGACCAGCTGAGGACGAACGCAGGGAAATCCCGCTCGCCGACGCCAGCCAGCGCACGCCGGAGCCGTACGCGCGGCGCGTCACCCCATCAGTCTGCCACTCCGGACAGGAGTCGCCCTCACTACGCCACGGCAAACTTCACCATAACCTGGCCCGCCTTGTAGCTGCGATTGAACTGGTAGTCGTAGGTGCCGGCCAGCGACCAGCGGTTGCCGCCGGCGATCAGCAGGCCCGCGCCCAGCTCGGCCAGATCGCGGCCCGGCTTGACTCCGGTGGCGGTGAACGACGGCCCGCCGCTGGCGAACTGCGCGGTCTCGCTCACGCTGCGGCCGCTGAACGAATGCAACAGTTGGCGTGCATCTCGGGGCGTACGGTCAGGTCGCCGGAGGTGGCCAGATCGCGGGAGAACTTCACGCCCAGGCCGGACTGCAGGAAACGGTACGTCTGCGCATCGACCGCCAGATTGACCGAGTTGCCGCCGAACTCGCGGTAGCCGGGCATCTTCATGCGGGTGTACTGCACGGTGGCCGTCGGCGTGATCACGCTGCGTCCATCGCCTACGTAGAAGTGATACCCGGTCGCACCGAACTCGGTGTACCGATGACCTCTGTAGTCGGCGCGTGCCGTCTCGTCGATCCCCGGGAACGCGACCCGGCGCGAACTGGAATAGTCATCCAGCCCATAGACCAGCGCCGCATTGGCGAACCACAGTCCCGGCGCATAACCCGGATAGGCGGTGGCCTGGTAGGAACGGATATGGCCGCGGCTGGCCGAAGGGTCCGTCCTGATGCATTCATCGCGATCATGGGGGGAGGGATGTGGGTGCAGCGGCGGGCAGTACGCACGAGACGGCGTGATGCAGGCGTGCATGGGCAAAATCGCACCGTCGTCTTTCTTCGGCGCGCCGCGCCGCCGCGCACCGCCCGACCGCCGAAGCAGTTCAAGGACCGCTGCAAGACCGTTCGCCCCGAGTCTGGCGAAGGATGGACGGCCGACACCGATACCGTCCATGGTTCGACCGGCTCACCACGAACGGTATCCGGGAACGTGTTCGCTTCCACCGTGTCGACAAGGGCGGATAGCGAGCGATGCAGGCCTCAGTGCACGTAGTTGAAGGCCACCGCCGGCGTGATCGTGGTCGCGGTGTTGTGCCCGCCGGTGATCACGCGGGTGCCGAACAGCACGCCGAGCCGCGGACTCCAGCTGTACTCGATGGCCGGGGCAAAGCCGAACGCCTCGCTGGAGCGGCCGTCCAGACGCAAGGCAGGCACGCCATTGAGGTCGTCGTCGCGCACGCGGGCACCGTGGCTGCGCCGGTAGGTGAGGTCGAGCGCCAGCACCCAGCGCTGGCTGAGGCTGTACTCCCAGGCCGCATTGACGAAGAACGAACGCCCCGGCCGGGCGTGCCCGCGAAAGCCGTCCGGGGTGCCGTAGACGCTGATGTCCTCGACCCGTGCCCGCGTCGAGAATGATTGCGCCACGTTGAAGCGCATGCGCAGGATGCGGCCGTTGGACAACCAGAAATACGTCTGCGTGTTGACCTGCAGCGTAGTGGTGGTGGCGCCGCTGCCCAGGCCGTTGCCGGGTCGCCGGCCCAGCCGGTCGTACTTGCCGGTCGGCAGGGTTTCCTGCAGTTGCAGCGAGACCGTGGGCCGCGAACTGCCCGCCGGCACATCGGTCAGCCGGTACTGCGCCTGCACGCTGACGTCGCCCAGCCCGATCCCGCTGCTGTCGCCCGGGCCATCCATGCGGTTGTAGCCCAGCACCGGCATCAGGCCGACCGTCAGCCGGTCGGTGAGGCCGTAGAGCATGTAGGTGAGCGAACCGTAGCCGTCGGCGTGCGGCGAGGACACGTCGTAGACGTAAGGCTCGATCAGGACGTGGCCGCGCGGCAGGGTGGCGGCGGAGTTCGCCAGCATCGGCCCGGTCCACCAGGCGTCGTCCTGCGACTGGCGCGGCGGCGACGCTGCGGACACCGGCGTGACGGCGCGGGACGGTACGTCCTGCGCCAGTGCAGCGAGCGGCAACAGGGCAGCGCAGGACAGGCTCCATGCCAGCCGGTGCAAGCAGCGCCAGTGCGGAGTTCGAGGTGCTGCCGGGTGCATCGTCATGGGCGGTCTCGCTTCGCAGTCTGAAAACGGTTCGGTACCGGCCACGGTCCGTGCCTTCCGCGGAGTCGCCTGCCGGCTGTGCATCACACGCCATTGCGCCTTCCGGCGCCTGTGCCGGAAGGCGTGCCAACAATAGGGTGGAGTCATCAGGATCGGCCTTTCGTGGCCGGCCGCGCACTCCATTTCTTGCGCCGCGATGGCAGCGGAAGCATCGCGCAGGGCCGGCAAAGCATGCCATCACCTTTTCGCTGCGCTATGCTCGGCCGGTATTCCGGGGGGAATGGATGACCATGCAGCGCTGGCTGATCGCCGCCGCCATCACCTGTGTCGCCACGACTGGCTGCAGCAAGGCAGACGGGGAAGCGACCACCGCTACACGCCGACCGCAACAGGCCGGCCAGGGCACGAACCCGCTGATCACCGCCGGCCATCTCGCCGGCGTCGAGGTGGCGGGCCTGAGCGGCGACCAGCGCGCCATGCAGGCGCACATCAACGCGATGCACCAGAACCTGATGCGCGACATGCACCTGGCCGACGCGTCCCGCCGCATCGACCACGAAGCCGCCCGCGCCGCCGTGCGCCCGTTGCAAGGCGTGCAGTCCGCCGTCTGGATCGACAACGCCAACCTGCTGGTGCTGGTCGGCGGCAGTCAGTACCGCAGCATGGCCACCATCGACACCATCTGCCTCGCGCTGGAACCGCTGGGCGACACGCTGAGCGTGGTCGTCAACGTGCAGGACCTCCTGGCTACCACTTCGGAAGGCGCAGACACGTTGTCGCGGAATTGCCAGCTCGGGGCAGGGGAGCGGGCGATGTTTCAGCAGAAGCGGCAGGTGGATGTGCTGGAACCGGAGGTCAGGCGGGTGTTTCGGGCGCAGCAACGCGAGCGGTAAGTAGTACTAGTGTTGTTGCGGTTCTTGAAGTTACAACGAAGACAGGGGAACAAGGAAACATGAAGACACTTCTTGCTGTATTTGCAGCGGCTTTGCTGCTGTCCGGATGTTCGATCAGACACGATGTGGCAAAGGACTATTCGCAATACCTGATCAACAATCAGGGCGCGTCACAGCTTCCATCAACCAAGGCGGCATCGGAATACACGATCTCGCCAGCAACTGTCGCGAATCATTATGAGTTCCGCTCCGCGATGGCTGGCTATGCAAACGTGTGGGTCGTGCAGTTTGGCCAGGTGCTGGACGATACCTTGCAGTCACATGATGTGCAGGCCGCATTCGGCAAACTCGCGAAATCTGAGGGCGGCACCGCCAATGATGGCCTGCTCGTTTTCGACCTGCAGAGTTACACCTACGTCGAGCTTGGAGCACACGTCTCACTCAAAGTCACCTATCGGCGCGGCAACCAAGATGTCTTCAGCAAGGTATACCAGGCCGATGGCACTACGCAGGGCGGCAAGATGTTCTGGGGCGGCGCGTTTGCCATGAAGAACGCTGTGCAACAGTCGACCAAGCTCGCAGTCGACAACATCCTGCGTCAGCTCATTGCCGATCTGAATGTCAACTTGACGTCACACCACGGCTCGTAACTGGGGCAGAGCTACTTCCTGATACGAGAACGGCGCCGCATCACAACGGCGTCGTTCCCGTTTCCGGGGCAGCGCCACTTAATCCAGCAGCCGCGTCGTGATCCTGTAGCGTTCGTCAATCGGCCCAACTACCCCCGCACCACTGACTTTCGCAAGGCTTCCCATCGCCGTCGCCGTCCATCTGCGTGCCCGGGCACTGCTTGATGAAAAAGGTGGCCTCGGCGCATGAGGTCATCTGGGAACACTGGGTGCGGCCGTCGCAGGTAAAGGCTTGCGCGGGCGCGATAGGCAGTGTCTGGATCGCGCGTGCTGCCGGAGCAGGTGGCTGAGTGCGGTCCGTGGCGAACCGCGAGTAGCCGTACCAGCTGCTGGCAGCAAGCATCAGCAGGCCGGCAATCATGGCAAATGTGCCTTGGCGGGTTGTCGTTGATTGCATCCGGCGTGCGGGACGCGATCTTGTTCTGCTGCCGGGGCGCATGATGCGTACCGCCCGCTTCTTGCCATCGCCGCGCAGGTCGATCTCGAAGGAGACGAGTTCGCCAATGCGGGGGCGGATACCGTCCCGCGGAAAGGCGGAAACATGCACGAAAATCTCCTCGGTGCCCTGCGCCGGCGCGATGAAACCGAATCCGCGATCGTCATTCCATTGGGTCAACGTGCCATGGGTGCGCATGAGCGGAGCTTCCTGGCTGTGGGGTACGCGGCGAGCCGTCGGCCGGAAATGTTCCGGCTCCACGTTGGTGTCGTCAAGCTGGCTGGGCCACAAACTGACCTGACCGACCGCAGATGTCGGTAAGCGTCTTGGCGTGCCTCGGCCGTTGCGCAGTGGCAGACTCGCGGTGTTCTCCCGGCTATCCTCGGATACATCGCCGAGGAGGCCAGCTGTGAACGAGACCAGCAACGAGATCCTGCTTTATCAGTCTGCCGACGGCCAGCGCGTCGAAGTGCAGCTGCGCGGCGATACGCTGTGGCTGGCCTTGAACCAGATTGCGGAACTGTTTGGCCGCGACAAATCGGTGATTTCTCGCCATCTTCGCAATGTATTCAAGGATGGCGAGTTGGAGCGATTTTCAGTTGTTGCAAAAAATGCAACAACTGCCGCCGATGGCAAGACCTATCAGGTCGAGTATTTCAACCTCGATGCGATCCTGTCGGTGGGTTATCGGGTCAACTCGGTGCAAGGTACGCGCTTTCGTCAGTGGGCCACCAAGGTGCTGCGCGAGCATCTGAACGCCCGCCACAATGACGAGCGGTTCGAGGCCAATGCGCGCGAGTTGACGGCCATGCTGCAGCTGGTGGGCAGGGCCGCACAGAGCCCGGAGCTGCGGCTGGATACCAGTCGCGGACTGCTGAATATCGTCAGCCGCTACGCGCAGACCTTTCTGCTATTGCAGCGCTACGACGAGGGCTTGCTGGCCGAGCCGGCCGCACAACCCGGTGGCACGTTGCCATCCATGGCCGAAGCACGTGCTGCGCTGGCCGACCTCAAGGCCAATCTCATAGCTCGCGGCGAAGCCACCGCACTGTTCGCACAGGAGCGCGGAGACGCGTTCGACGCGCTGATGGGCAACTTGGACCAGAGCGTGTTTGGTGAGCCAGCCTATCCCACGGTGGAGGCCAAGGCAGCGCACCTTCTGTACTTCGTGATCAAGAATCACCCGTTCAGCGATGGCAACAAGCGTAGCGGCGCATTTCTGTTCGTGGACTTTCTCAACCGCAATGGCCGCCTGCTGGATGCGGTCGGTATACCGGTGATCAACGACATCGGTCTGGCTGCACTGGCCTTGCTGGTCGCCGAATCCGACCCGGCACAGAAGGACACCATGATCCGGTTGGTGATGAACATGCTGGCAATGCCGCGAGTGGTCTGAAACCGGCCAGACTTTTCAGATCCTGCGCATCGTGCTGCGCTGCCCGCAGCGAGTTTCGCCGCGCACGACACCCGCGTTTGTGAACCACCCGCAGAACGCACAAACTCGAAGCATTCCATTCCGGGAGGCAGACCATGACGACAGGGCAGCTTGCGCCACCGTGGCAGGTGTCGCGCTGGTTCAACAGCGCGCCGCTGACCCTGGCCGATTTGCGCGGCCGCGTGGTCGTCGCGCACGCTTTCCAGATGCTGTGTCCGGGTTGCGCCGTGCACGCGCTGCCGCAGATGCAGCGCGTGCGGCAGACCTTTCCTGCCGACCGCGTGGCGGTGATCGGGCTGCATACGGTGTTCGAGCATCACGAGGCGCAGGGGCCGGCGGCGTTGGAAGCGTTTCTGTACGAATACCGCTATGCGTTCCCCGTCGGCGTGGACGCGTACGCCGATGGCGACCCGTTGCCGCTGACGATGCGCGCCTACGCCATGCAAGGCACGCCCACGCTGATGCTGATCGATGCGCAGGGAAGATTGCGCGAGCAGCATTTCGGGGTGCTGGATGATCTTGCCCTGGGTGCAGCACTGGGCAGGCTGCTGGGGGAGGCCGATGATGCGGCAGCGGGGACGATCGGGGCGAACCCGTGAACCCGACACGGGCGGCGCTTGCCTGGGCGCCTCGCGGTAACGACGAGAGCCGCGATCCCGTGTTCACCTGCAGGACATCTTGAGCCCCTAAAACTCCATCGTTTGAAGCGCGGGAGCAGTAGTGCGATACGGCAAATCCGAAAACACCGCCTGCTGGAGCAGGGCGCGTACCCACATGGCATGTCGGGGTTTGTTGTTGCTCATCGCGGGTCTGGCGGGCACGGTGCCTGCGCACGGCACCACGGCACCTGGCAGCGGGAACGCAACCCCGCCGCGGATGGTCATCCAAGTCAACGACGACCGCATGACGGTAATGATCGCCGGGGCGCCGCAGATCTATCTGTATGGCGTGATCGACGCCGACGCGCCGCAACGGTTCGGGACGTTGGTGAAGTCGGGGAAGATTCCGCCCGGGTCCGATGTCTACCTGAATTCCGTGCAGGGCGACCTGGCTGCCGGCATGGCGCTGGGACGGCTGTTTCGCGCCGGCGCGATGACGACGCATCTGGGAACACCGCGGCACAAAGGCCGTGCCGGGTATCGAGGCATCAAGGCGGCCGTCTGCAGCGGAGCCTGTACCTATGCCTATTTCGGCGGCCTTTACCGGTGGGCTCCCACGGGCAGCGACCGCATCAGCCTGATCCGTCACCAGGCGGCGGGCGCCGCACCGAACCAGTCGGAGAGCGGCGAGGCGGATGCATACCTGAAGAGCATGGGCATCGATCTCGACGGGCTCGCTTTGGCGCCGACGCCACCGGGCGACTCGCCGACCTGGCTGACCGCGGATCAGATGACCGTCGCCGGCCTGGCCAACAATGGCCGACTTCCCCTCAAGACGAAAAGCTGGCTTCTGCCGCCGGCGCCTTTCCTGGACCTCCAGCAGGATGACCGCGACGGCAGCCATCGGCTCGTCCTGCAATGCCGGCCGGGCAGCGTGACGCTGACCGCGTACGATCTGGTGGGCGCACCCCGTGCCAGGCAGATCGTGGCGCACGAAACGCGATCGTATTTCGAGGTCGATCGCCAGGAAGTGCTGGTCGAGCCGCGCGGTGCAGCCCGCGCCGTCGATGACGCCGTCGTGATAACCCGGCCCTATCCGCCGGCCGAGCTGGGGCACCTGCTTTCGTCACACTCCCTCGGCGCCTGGGTCGGCGGCAGGCGCAGCGCGTTCCGCTACGGCGCCACCTTCGTGCTCTATCCCGCCCGGCACGCCATCAAGGACTTCTACAACGCCTGCTGGCGCGCAGCGCCCTGGCCGGTCAAGCCGTCGCCGAAGAAGGGCTGAACCTGTTCGCCTGGTTCTGCGGGAAGAAGCATGTGCACTGTCGCCGGCTTTCATGGGGCCGTGACTTCCGGCCTTCAATGACCTCTGACCCTTCAATGGTCACCTGACGCCGGCGTAGGCTGCGCCCGACCATCCGGTTTGTGGCGTCGGTCATTTACCGGGTGGCCGAGGACGGAGAGCGAAGCGATGCCTGCCGTCAGCCATCCCCAGGCCCGGCGGGCGGACAAAACCGTCCCGAACTTCCCCATGAGCGGACTGCCAAACGGTCTGGCGGGCTCATGTCCCCACAGTCAAACGGAATCAGGAAAATCCCATGAGCAACAACAGCTCCCTCTCAAGCAACCGTCCACGGCATCGCCGCGGCTTCTCGCTCCGGAGTCTGGCGATGGCGACTGTCATCGGCATGTGTGGTGCGGCGGGATCGGCCTCGATCTACGCACAAGCCACCGCGGGCAATGTCTTCGGAAAGGCGCCGGCAGGCGACACCATCACGGCGCACAACACGGCGACCGGAGTCCAGCGCCAGGCCCAGGTGGATGCCAAAGGCCGCTACCGCATCGGCCCGCTGCCGGTCGGTGTTTACACGGTGACGCTGGAAGAGGACGGCCGTCCCGTCGTCAAGCATGTGAACGTGCCGGTCGTCGTGGGCCGCGGCATCAAGGTCGACTTCGATTGCGCCCAGGGACAATGCGCGGAGCTTGCAAGCAAGCCGTGATTCACGCGATCGCAGCCCGCTAGGCTGGGGCCAGCGAAGCGAATCCCGGCGAGGCGCCGGGTTGGCCGGGTTGTTGGGTTCGCGATGCCCCCAACCTGCGTGACCTCGCCTTGCTGAAAGAGCAACGGCGCCGTAGCGACACGGCGCCGTTGTTGTTTCAGCGAAAGGCACTGGATGCCGGCCTTCGCCGACATGACGAGCGAAAAATCAGAGCGCTTCGAAGATGCCCGCCGCGCCCATGCCCGTGCCGATGCACATGGTCACCATGCCGTACTTCTGCTTGCGCCGGCGCATGCCGTGCACCAGCGTGGCGATGCGCACGGCGCCGGTGGCACCGAGCGGATGGCCCAGCGCGATGGCGCCGCCAAGCGGGTTGACCTTGTCCGGGTCGAGACCGAGGTCGCCCATCACGGCGAGCGCCTGGGCGGCGAACGCTTCGTTGAGCTCGATCCAGTCGAGCTGGTCGCGGTTGAGGCCGGCCTGCTTGAGTGCCTTGGGAATCGCTTCCTTCGGACCGATGCCCATCACTTCCGGCGGCACGCCGGCGACGGAGAAGCCGACGAAGCGGGCCAGCGGCTGCAGGTTGTATTCCTTGACCGCTCTTTCGCTGGCCAGCAGCACGGCGCCGGCGCCGTCGGACATCTGCGAGGAGTTGCCGGCGGTGACGGTGCCACCGAACTGGCCGTTGCGGAACACGGTCTTCAGCTTGGCCAGCACTTCCATGGTGGTGCCGGCGCGCGGGCCTTCGTCGCTGTCGATGCGGCGGCTGTCGGTGACGATGCCGCGGGTGGCGAGGTTCGGGTAGTGGTCATCCAGCGCGAACGGGCTGATCTCGTCGTTGAACTCGCCGGCAGCCTGCGCGGCCAGTGCCCGGCGATGACTCTCCACCGAGAACGCATCCTGCTGTTCGCGGCTGACCTTCCACTGCTTGGCCACGTTTTCGGCGGTGATGCCCATGCCGTAGGCGATGCCGATGTTCTCGTCGTTGAAGATCGCCGGATTCATCGCGATCTTGTGGCCCATCATCGGCACCATGCTCATGCTCTCGGTGCCGCCGGCGAGCATCAGGTCGTCCAGGCCCAGGCGGATGCGGTCGGCGGCCATCGCCACCGACTGCAGGCCGGAGGAGCAAAAACGGTTGACGGTGACGCCGGGCACGGTGTCGGGCAAGCCGGCCAAGAGCAGGCCGATGCGCGCCACGTTCATGCCTTGCTCGGCCTCGGGCATGGCGCAGCCGATGATGACGTCGCCGATCTGGTGCGGGTCGATGCCGGGTGCCTGCGCCATCACGGCGCGGATCACGTGGGCGAGCATGTCGTCGGGGCGGGTGTTGCGGAATACGCCGCGCGGCGCCTTGCCGACCGGGGTGCGGGTGGCGGCGACGATGTAGGCTTCTTGCACTTGCTTGGTCATGGGATTTGATCCTTGGGAATGACGAAGTGGTTCGGGATGGATGTCTAGCCGTCCGTCTCCGTCAATTCCTCAGCGGTTTGCCGGTGGTCATGGTGTGCGCAATGCGGGCCTGGGTTTTTTCGGTCTGCGCCAGCTCCACGAAATGCTTGCGTTCCAGCGCCAGCAGCCACTCTTCGTCGACCGCCGAGCCGCGTTCGATCACACCGCCGCACAGGGTGTCGGCGATGCGGGTGGCGATGTTCACGTCATGTTCCGAGGCGAAGTAGCCGGCCTGCAGGTTGGCCAGCGAGGCCTTGAAGGTGGCGGTGCCGACGTCGCCGGCCACCGGGATGGCGCGGGCGTACAGCGGCGGACGATAGCCGGATTCGGCCAGGGCATTGGCGACCTGCTTGGCCACGTAGAGTAGCTCGTAGGCGTTGAACACGACCACGTCGCTGTCGCGCAGCAGGCCCAGGTTCTTTGCCTCGAATGCGCTGGCGGAGACCTTGGCCATCGCCACGGTTTCGAACACCTTCTTCAGTTCCTCGAACGGATCGGCCGGGTCCGCTTTCGCGGCGCGCACGGCCAGTTCATGCAGGCCGCCGCCGGCGGGCAGCAGGCCGACGCCGGCCTCGACCAGGCCGATGTAGCTTTCCAGTGCCGCGACGGTGCGCGCCGAATGCATCTGGAACTCGCAGCCGCCGCCCAGCGCCAAGCCGCGCACGGCGGCGACCACCGGCACCAGCGAGTGCTTGATGCGCATGCTGGTGCGCTGGAAGTTGGCGACCATCTTCTCGAAGTCGTCGAACTTGCCGGCCTGCAGCAGGCCGAGCGCGCCCTTCAAGTCGGCGCCGGCGGAGAACGGCTCGGAGTCTTGCCAGATCACCACCGCCTTGAGCTTCTCCTCGGCGATGCCGATGGCGTGCTGGATGCCGTCGAGCACGTGGTCGTTGACCGTGTGCATCTTGGTCTTGAACGAGATGATGCCGATGCCGTCGTCGCCCAGCGTCCACAGGCGCACGCCGTCGTTCTCCCACACCGTGCTTCCGGTATCGAACTTCTCGCCGAGGATCGGATCGGGGAACAGCTGGCGCCGATAGACCGGATGCGGCGAGCGCGGCTTGTCGGCGTTGGCGCTGGCCGACCACGAGCCGGCCTTGCCATGCACGCCGCTGCGGCCGTCGGTGACCCAGGCGGGCAGCGGCGCCTTGCTCATCGCCTTGCCGGCGGCGATGTCCTCGGCGATCCAGCCGGCGACCTGCTGCCAGCCGGCGGCCTGCCAGGTCTCGAACGGGCCGAGCTTCCAGCCGTAGCCCCAGCGGATCGCGAAGTCCACGTCGCGCGCGGTGTCGGCGATGTCGGCCAGGTGGTAGGCGGTGTAATGGAATAGATCGCGGAAGGTGGCCCACAGGAACTGTGCCTGCGGATCGTTTGATGCGCGCAGCTTGCCGAACTTCTCGGCCGGATCCTTGATCGCCAGGAGCGCGGCGACTTCATCCGACGGCTTCTGCTCGGACGGGCGATAGTCCTGCTTCGCCACGTCCAGCACCACGATGTCCTTGCCGGCCTTCCTGTAGAAGCCGGCGCCGTTCTTCTGGCCCAGTGCGCCCTTTTCAATGAGCCCGGCCAGCCACACCGGCGCCTTGAAGTATGCGTGCCACGGATCGTCGGGCAGGGTGTCGGCCATGGTCTTGATGACGTGGGCCATGGTGTCCAGGCCGACCACGTCGGCGGTGCGGTAGGTGGCGCTCTTGGGGCGACCCACGGCCGGGCCGGTCAGCGCATCGACGGTGTCGAAGCCGAGCTTGAACTGCTCGGTGTGGTGCATGGTGGCCAGCATCGAGAACACGCCGATGCGGTTGCCGATGAAGTTGGGGGTGTCGCGGGCGATCACCACACCCTTGCCGACGGTGGTGACGAGGAAGGCTTCGAGGCCGTCGATCACGTTCTGGTCGGTGAGCCGGGTCGGGATCAGCTCGACCAGGTGCATGTAGCGCGGCGGGTTGAAGAAGTGCACGCCGGAGAAGCGATGGCGCATTTCTTCCGGCAGCGCCTCGGCCAGCGTGTTGATCGACAGGCCGGAGGTGTTGGAGGCGATGATCGCGGTCTTCGACAGGTGGCCGGCGATCTTCTTGTAGAGATCCAGCTTCCAGTCCATCCGCTCGGCGATCGCCTCGATCACCAGGTCGACGTCCTTCAGGTGGTCGAGATCGTCGTCGTAGTTGGCCGGGATGATCGCGCCGGCGAGGTTCTTGTCGGCCAGCGGGGCAGGCGACAGCTTGGCCAGGTTGGCGATCGCCTTCAGCGCGATGCCGCTCTTCGGGCCGTCCTTCGCCGGCAGGTCGAACAGCACGGTTTCGACGCCGGCGTTGGTCAGGTGCGCGGCGATCTGCGCGCCCATGACACCGGCGCCCAGCACGGCGGCCTTGCGGATGCGCAGCGCTGAAGTGGGTGAGGATGCAGCGGTCATTGGCTTCTCCGAGGATGCAAAAGAGGTGGGGCAAGTGGATCAGGGATGGCTGAGGCCGGCGATGGCGAAGCGGATCAGGTGCTGCGCGGTCTGTTCGCGATGGACGTGTTCGCTGACGTCACTCTTGCGCTGGATCATGCCGAAGCCGGACATCGCGTGGGTCAGTGCACCGGTGACCAGGTCGATGCGCCAGTACAGCTCTTCCTTGCTCAGCTGCGGCAGCAGGCGCGCGAACTCGGCGGTGAACTGGCGCATCACGTGGCCGTAGTTCGCGGAAAGGAACTGGCGCAGGGTGTCGTCGTGCTCGGCGAACGCGCGTGCCAGCACGCGCATGAACAAGGCGCCGCTGTCGTCGTGCGACAGGTCCAGGGCGGGGCGGATGAACGCTTCCAGCACGTCCTCGAGGGTGCTGTCTTCGGCACCGGCGATCTTGGCGAGTGCCGTCAGTCGGCGTTCGTTCAACGCGTCCAGCCGGCGCCGGAACACTTCCTCGACCAGCTTGTCCTTGGAACCGAAGTGGTAATTGACCGCGGCCAGATTGACCCCGGCCGCGGCAGTGAGCTGGCGCAGCGAAGCCCCGTCGAAGCCGCGCTGGGCGAACAGGAGCTCGGCGGCGCCGAGTATCCGTTCCTTGGTTGAGCCGGAGCTGTTCACGGGCGGAATCATCCATCGGCCACGGGCCGGTTCAAACGATCGTTTGAGCATACGCGGACAGCTCGGCAGCCGTCAAACGGGCGTTTGTTGCAAACGTCCGCCGACTTGCGTATGAGTTAGAATCTGTCAAACTTTCCTGAGCTAAATCCGCAATCCATGTCGGAATTAGCCGATTTTTCCGGCCCGAGCGGCCACGCCTTTTTCCCATTCCATCCGTTTTTCCGGAGCAGACCCGTATGGCGCTGGAGCGCACTCTTTCCATCATCAAGCCCGATGCCGTTGCCAAGAACGTCATCGGTGAAATCTACGCACGCTTTGAAAAGGCCGGCCTGAAGATCGTCGCCGCGCGCATGAAGCAGCTGTCGCGCGCCGAGGCCGAAGGCTTCTATGCCGTGCATCGCGAGCGCCCGTTCTTCAAGGCCCTGGTCGAGTTCATGATCTCCGGCCCGGTGATGATCAGCGTGCTGGAAGGCGAGAACGCCGTGCTCGCCCACCGCGACCTGATGGGCGCCACCAACCCGAAGGAAGCGGCCAAGGGCACGATCCGCGCCGACTTCGCCGAGTCGATCGACGCCAATGCCGTGCACGGTTCCGACGCGGTCGAGACCGCCAAGGTGGAGATCGCCTATTTCTTCGCGGCGACGGATGTGGTTTCAAGGTAACCATGCAACAAGTCGTCGCCAGCTCGAACAAGGTCAACCTGCTCGACTTCGATCGCCAGGGGCTGCGTGATTTCTTCACGCAGCTCGGCGAGAAGCCGTATCGCGCCGAGCAGGTGATGAAGTGGATCTACCACGACCTGGAAGACGACTTCGAGAACATGACCGACGTGGGCAAGGCGCTGCGCGCCAAGCTCACCGAGGCCTGCTACATCGGCGCGCCGAAGACGCTGCTGGACAAGGTGGCCACCGACGGCACGCACAAGTGGCTGCTGGGCATGGACAGCGGCAATGCGATCGAGACGGTGTACATCCCCGAGCCGACCCGCGGCACGCTGTGCGTCTCCTCGCAGATCGGTTGCGCGCTGAACTGCCAGTTCTGCTCGACCGGCGCGCAGGGCTTCAACCGCAACCTGTCCACCGCCGAGATCATCGGCCAGGTGTGGGTGGCGGCGAAGTACCTGGGCAATGTCACCCACCAGAACCGGCGCATCACCAATGTGGTGATGATGGGCATGGGTGAGCCGCTGGCCAATTTCGACAACGTGCTGAAGGCGATGAAGTTGATGCGCGACGACCTGGGCTTCGGTCTGGCGGCCAAGCGCGTCACGCTGTCCACCGCCGGCCTGGTGCCGCTGATCGACCAGTTGTCGGAGGCCATCGACGTGTCGCTGGCGGTGTCGCTGCACGCCGCCAACGACGAGCTGCGCACCGAGCTGATGCCGATCAACAAGCGCTATCCGATCGCCGAGCTGCTGGCAGCCTGCCAGCGCTGGATTGCGCGCAAGCCGCGCACCTCGATCACTTTCGAGTACACCTTGATGCAGGGCGTCAACGACCAGCCCGAGCACGCCCGCCAGCTGATCAAGCTGATGCGCAAGCTGCCGACGTGCAAGGTCAACCTGATCCCGTTCAATCCTTTCCCGGGCACCCAGTTCAAGCGCTCCGACGCCGCCGACATCCACGCGTTCCAGACGCAGCTGCTGAATGCCGGCGTGCTGACCATGCTGCGGCGTACCCGCGGCGACGACATCGATGCTGCCTGCGGCCAGCTGGCCGGGCAGGTCACCGACCGCACCCGGCGCAGCGCCGATATCCGCAAACGGCAGGACGAGGGGGCAACGCATGCGATTTGACCGGGTCGTGATCTTCAGCCTGCTGTTGCCGCTGGCCGGCTGCATCACCACACATACGGACAGCAGCTCGCTGGGCAAGAGCATGCCGCAGACCAGCAAGGCGGAGCAGGCCGAGGACGCCGCCCGGATCCATACCGAGCTGGGCCAGCGCTACATGACCAACGGCGACCTGCAGACCGCGCTGGAAAAGCTGACCAAGGCGCTGCAATTCGACCCCAATTACGCACCGGCGCACACCGTGATCGCGGTGCTGTACGAGCGCATCAACAAGCTGCCCGAAGCCGAGCAGCATTACCGCAAGGCCGTGGCGCTGGAACCGGCCAGGGGTGCACCGAACAACAACCTCGGCGTCTTCCTTTGCCATACCGGGAAAATCGCCGAGGCAAAGCAGTATTTCCAGAAAGCCGTCGCCGATCCGTTCTACCAGACCCCCGACGTGGCGCTGACCAACGCCGGCGTCTGCCAGTTGCGCGCCGACGACGCCAGCGGGGCCGAAGCGAGTTTTCGTGACGCCATCGCAAGAAATCCCAAGAATGCGGAGGCACTCTTCCAGCTTGCAAACACGCTTTATCTGAACAAGGATGCATTTCGCGCCAGGGCTTTCCTCCAGCGGTTCGATGCGCTGGGCCAGCCGACGGCCGCGTCGCTCAAGCTCGGCCACGACATCGAAATCCGTCTGGGCAACCCGGAAGGTGCCCGTACCTACAGCAAGCGATTGCTCAGCCAGTTCCCGGATTCGGAGCAGGCGCACACCCTAGACACCACTGCCAGCCCATGACCTCCATGCAGTCTCCATCGACCGACCAGCGTCCAGACGAGCCCGGGCTGTTCGGTATCAATTTGCTCAACATGGATGTGTCCTCGACAGGCCCCCACACGGTGAGTTTCGGCAGTCGTCTGCATGCGGCACGTGAAGCCCAGGGTCTGGATCTGGAAGCCTGCGCCCACGGGCTGAAGTTGCCGGCCCGGGTGCTGCGCCAGCTCGAGCGCGACCAGTACGACGGCATCGACTCCAAGATCTATCTGGCCAGCTATATCCGCAAGTACGGCCACCACCTGGGTATCAACGAGGCGTCGATCCAGGTCGAGCTCGATCGCATCAAGCAGATCGAACCGCCGCTGGTGGCCACCGGCGGCATCTCTCATTCGCGCTTCCTGCTGGATCGCTACGCCACGGCCGCCACCTACGTCGTGCTGACCGCGGTGATCGTGGTGCCGATGATCTGGCTGGGCGTACGCGGCACGCTGGATCGTGACCTCAGCCACCTTGCGCCACTCGATGCCGCACCGGTCGCCCAGATGGAAACACGCGCCACGGATGCCGTGGCGACCGACGCGCCGGCCAGCGCACCGATTCCGCAGGCATCGCCCAGGACGCCGCCGCCGCCGGGACAGGAGCAACCGCTGCTGGCCTCGATGGCACCGTTCCCGAACCTGGAAAGCGCCAGCCTGCCGCCGCCGGCGCGGCAGGTCGCGCCGGTCGCGAACAGCGGTGCCGGCGGCCACAGCCTGAGCCTCAGCCTGTCTTCGGCCAGTTGGGTGGAAGTGACACAGGCCGACGGCACACGGCTGGAGTACGGCCTGCTCGCCGCCGGCAGCAGCAAGACCTGGCACAGCGATCAGCCGCTGGACGTGCGCATCGGCAACGCCAGCGGTGCGCGGGTCAGCATCGATGGCAACTCGATCGGCTTGGACGATTTCCGGCGCGCCAACGTTGCCCATTTCCGCCTGCAGATGCAGGACGGCAAGGCCTCAGCCACCAGCCTTTGATCACCGCTCGGGCCGATGCGTGCGGCCCATTTCGGTTATGCTTGCCCACTCGGTTCGCTCGGCAACGAGCGGGCGCAAGCGGCTTTTTCCCTTGGTTACCGCACCGGCCCGTGCCCGCGTCTGCGTGTGGGCGGCCTCTTGAATGGTGATTGCATGGCATTTGAAGAATACGACAAGTACGAACAGAGCGAGCTGGTTCAGAAGTGGCTGCGCGACAATGGCATGTCGATCGTCGTCGGCATCGCGATCGGCCTGGTCGGCATCTTCGGTTGGCAGCAATGGCGCAACCATCAGGCGCGCAACGAGGGGCAGGCTTCGCAGCTCTATCAGCAGATCCAGATTGCGCAGGCGTCCGGCAAGGCGGACACCGCCTCGCAGCTGACCGATCAACTGATGAAGGATTACGCGAAGTCGCCATTTGCCGTATTTGCGGTCAGCGAGCGCGCCAAGCAGCAGGTCCAGGCCGGCCAGCTGGACAAGGCCGAGTCGTCGCTGGAGTGGGCTGAGAGCCATGCCGGTGCATCCCCGCTGAAGTCGCTGACGCTGCTGCGTATCGCGCAGGTGGAACTGGCCCGCGACCACGGCAAGCAGGCGCTGGCCACGCTGGACCGCATCCCGGCTGACAGCTACCAGGGGCTGGTGCAGGAACTCCGCGGTGATGTGCTGGTCAAGCTTGGACGCTCGGACGAAGCACGCAAGGCCTACCAGACGGCCCTGACGGCACTGGGCGAGGAAGCGCCGCAACGCGGCGCCTTGCAGATGAAACTCGATGATTTGGCCACGGCCGGGAAGCAGGGTGCATGAAACCTGAAATGATCAAACGTGCCTTGCTGATCGCGCTGGCTTCGCTGGTAACCCTCGCCGGGTGCCATTCGTTCAAGAAGGAAAACGTCCAGCCGCCGACTCCGCTGGCCAAGGACTTCAAGCCGACCTTGCAGGTCACCCGCCTGTGGCGAACCAGCGTGGGTGACGGTGCCGGCACGAGCGGCGCACGCCTGCGCCCGACCGTGGTCGACGGCGTGCTCTACGCCGCCAGCACGAACGGCAAGCTGGTCGCGATCGATGCCACCAGCGGCAAGAGCCTGTGGTCGAAGAGCTCGCGCACCCACGGCTGGTTCGGCTGGGGCGACAAGAAGCGCAAGGACGCCCAGTACGCCGGCGGGCCTGCCGTCAATGGCGACCTGCTCGCCGTCGGCACGCTGGACGGCCACGTCTACGCGGTGAATGCGAAAGACGGCAGTCCGCGCTGGGACGTCGAGGTGAGCAGCGAAGTGCTGGCGTCGCCGGTGATCGTCGGCGACATGGTCGTGGTGCGTACCGGCGACGGCCGCGTCTACGCGCTGGACGCCGCGACCGGCCAGCGCCGCTGGGTCTACGACCAGGGCACCGTGCCGCTGCTCAGCCTGCGCGGCAACGGCGCGCTGCTGGCAGCCAACGGCGTGCTGTTCTTCGGCAGCGACGACGGCAAGCTCGTCGCCCTGCGCCAGGACAATGGCGCGAAGCTGTGGGAACAGAAACTGGCCAGCGGCGAAGGCCGTACCGAAATCGACCGCCTGAACGATGCGGACGGTGCGATCCTGCTGGACGGCAGCACGCTCTACGGCACCGCCTATCACGGCAACGTGGCGGCGGTCGACGGCCCCAGCGGCCGCCCGTTGTGGACGCATCCGTTCTCCAGCTTCGAGTCGCTGGCGGTCAACGACCATGCGGTCTTTGGCGTCAACGACGCCTCGGTGGTGTGGGCATTCGACAAGAATGGCGGCGCCGACATGTGGAAGAACGATGCACTGAAATACCGCTGGCTCAGCGGCCCGGCGGTGCAGGGCAACTACGTCGTGGTCGGCGACCTGGAAGGCTACGTGCACTGGCTGCAGACCGGCGACGGCGCGCTGGCCGCACGCGAGCGCCTGTCGAAGAAGGCGATCCGCGCACAACCGCTGGTGGTGGGCGACATCGTGTACGTCGAGGACGTCGAGGGCCGCATCGGCGCCTACCGTCTGTCCGCGCACTGATCGCCGGAACGAAGCGCTCCTCATGCTGCCCGTCGTCGCACTGGTTGGTCGCCCGAATGTCGGCAAGTCGACCCTTTTCAACGTGCTGACGCGCAGCCGCGACGCCCTGGTGGCCGACATGCCGGGCGTCACCCGCGACCGCCACTACGGCATCTGCCGTACCGGCGAACGGCCCTTCGTGGTGGTCGACACCGGTGGTCTGTCCGGCATCGACGAGGCCATGGACGTGCTGACCGCCAGGCAGGTGCGGCTGGCGATCGCCGAAGCGGACGTGCTGGTGTTTGTGGTCGACGCCCGCGACGGCCTGCTGCCGCAGGACGACGCGATCCTGGCCGAACTGCGGCGCAGCGGCAAACCGATCGTGGCGGCGGTCAACAAGACCGACGGCCTCGACGAACAGGCCGTCATGGCCGAGTTCTTCGCGTTCGGCATCGGTGCCACCTTGCCGCTGTCGGCAGCGCATAACCGCGGTACCGACGATTTTCTGCGGGTACTGCTGCCGCTGCTGCCGGCCGACCGGGAAGCCGCGGCGGAAGCCGAGGGCGAGGACGGCAGCATCCGCGTGGCCATCGTTGGCCGTCCGAACGCCGGCAAGTCGACCCTGATCAATCGCCTGCTGGGCGAGGAGCGGCTGATCGTCTCCGACGTCGCCGGCACCACCCGCGATCCGATCCGGGTGCCGCTGGAGCGCGACGGCAAGCGCTACACGCTGATCGACACCGCCGGCATCCGGCGCAAGGCGCGGGTCGAGGAGGCGGTGGAGAAGTTCAGCGTCATCAAGACGCTGCAATCGATCGCCGCCGCCCAGGTCGTGGTGGTGATGATCGATGCCCGCGAGAACCTTGCCGACCAGGATCTCACCCTGATCGGCTACGCGATCGACGAGGGCAGGGCGCTGGTCATCGCGATCAACAAGTGGGACGACATGGACTCGTACCAGCGCGACGAATGCCGCCGCGCGCTGGACCGGCGACTGGTGTTCGTCGACTGGGCCAAGCAGGTGCAGATCTCCGCACTGCACGGCTCCGGCCTGCGCGAACTGATGCGTGCAGTGGTGCGCGCACATGCGTCGGCGACCAAAGAGCTGGTCTCCTCCGATCTCACCAAGGCACTGGAAAAAGCCTACGAGAGCTACCAGCCGCCACTGGTGAACGGTCATGCGCCGAAGCTGCGTTTCGCGCACCCGGGCGGCACCAATCCGCCGACCATCGTCATCCACGGCAGCCGCACCAAGCACATCGCACCGGCCTACCAGCGTTACCTCGAGAACTTCTTCCGCAAGCGCTACAAGCTGGAAGGCACGCCGATCCGGATCGTGTTCCGCGAAGGTGAGAACCCGTATGCCGGACGCAAGAAGGTGCTGACCAAGGAACAGCAGCACAAGGCAAGGCGGCGGCTCAGCGAGCTGATCAAGCGCACGCGCTAAGAGCTTCCCGCTGATCTTCGGGTGCATGCGCCGTTTGTGCGCACCGGGCCAAGCCCGGATAATGGCGGACTTCGCAGCCAGGCCTCTCCCATGAACGCACGCATCCTCGACGGCAAGCGCATCGCGCAGGAATTGCTGGAGCGTGTCGGCCTGCGCGTCGCTGCCAGGACCGCGCAGGGCCTGCCCCCGCCGGGACTGGCGGTGGTGCTGGTGGGCAACGACGCAGCCTCCGCGGTCTATGTCCGCAACAAGCGCAGGGCCTGCCAGCAGGTGGGCTTCCGTTCGTTCGGCTACGACCTGCCGTCGACGACCAGCCAGGACGAACTGTTCGCCCTGATCGACCGGCTCAATGCCGACCCAGACGTGCACGGCATCCTGGTGCAGTCGCCGCTGCCGCAACACATCGACGAGGATGCGCTGGTCGATCGCATCGACCCCAACAAGGACGTCGACGGCTTCCAGGCGATCAATGTGGGTCGGCTGGCCTTGCGCCGTTTCGGCCTGCGCCCGTGCACGCCGAAGGGCGTGATGACCCTACTCGGCCACACCGATCGCCCGGTGCGCGGCCAGCACGCGGTGGTGATCGGCGTGTCCAACCACGTGGGCCGCCCGCTGGTGCTGGAGCTGCTGATCGCCGGCTGCACCACCACCTGCTGCCACAAGTTCACCCGTGACCTGGAAAGCCACGTGCGCCAGGCCGACATCATGATCGTCGCCGCGGGCAAGCCGGGGCTGGTGAAGGGCGAATGGATCAAGCCTGGCGCCGTGGTGATCGACGTGGGCATCAACCGGCTCGACGACGGCCGCCTGGTCGGCGACGTGGAATTCGCGCCGGCCGCCGAACGCGCCAGCTGGATCACCCCGGTGCCCGGCGGCGTCGGCCCGATGACGGTGGCCACGCTGATGGAGAACACGCTGGAGGCGGCGGAAGCGCGCACGACACCGCGTCGGGTCGCCTGACGCGTCGGTTGTTGCTGCATTAAGCAGCACGTCTGGCGAGCCCACCGGCAGGGCGCGTATAATTCCCTCTTTGCAGCGGGACTTTTCGCATGCGCATCCTCGCCGAGGCCCTGACCTACGACGACGTGTACCTCGTTCCGGGCCATTCCGTCGTGCTTCCCCGCGACGTCGACACCTCCACCCGCTTCACCCGCAACCTGCGTTTGAACATTCCGATCGTGTCGGCCGCGATGGACACCGTCACCGAGGCGCGGCTCGCCATCACCATGGCACAGAACGGCGGCATCGGCATCATCCACAAGAACATGACCGCCGAGCAGCAGGCCGCCGAAGTGCGCCTGGTGAAGAAGTTCGAGGCGGGCGTGATCCGCAACCCGATCACCGTGGGCCCGGACACCTCGATCCGCGAAGTGCTGCGGCTGACCCATGCGCACAACATCTCCGGCGTGCCGGTGGTCGAGGGTAGCAAGCTGGTCGGCATCGTCACCAGCCGCGACATGCGCTTCGAGCGCAAGCCCGACGACCCGGTGCGCAACATCATGACCCGCCAGGACAAGCTGGTCACGGTGAAGGAAGGCGCCAGCCAGGACGAGGTGCTGCAGCTGCTGCACCGGCACCGCATCGAGAAGGTGCTGGTGGTCAACGACGCGTTCCAGTTGCGCGGGCTGATCACCGTGAAGGACATCCAGAAGGCACGCGACAACCCGTATGCCGCCAAGGACAGCCACGAGGCGCTGCTGGTCGGTGCCGCGGTCGGCGTGGGCGGCGACACCGAGCAGCGCGTGGCCGCGCTGGTCGACGCCGGCGTCGACGTGCTGGTGGTGGATACCGCGCATGGCCATTCGCAAGGCGTGATCGAACGCGCCGGCTGGGTCAAGAAGCGCTACCCGCAGGTGCAGGTGATCGCCGGCAACATCGTCACCGGCGAGGCGGCGCGCGCGCTGCTCGACGTGGGCGTGGACGCGGTCAAGGTCGGCGTGGGCCCCGGCTCGATCTGCACCACCCGCGTGGTCGCAGGCGTCGGCGTGCCGCAGATCACCGCGATCGACCTGGTCGCCACCGCGCTGAAGGACGAGATCCCGCTGATCGCCGATGGCGGCATCCGTTACTCGGGCGATATCCCCAAGGCGCTGGCCGCCGGCGCGTCCAGCGTGATGCTCGGCTCGATGTTCGCCGGCACCGAGGAATCTCCCGGTGAAGTCGAACTGTTCCAGGGCCGCTCCTACAAGAGCTACCGCGGCATGGGCTCGATCGGCGCGATGCAGCTCGGCTCCAAGGACCGCTACTTCCAGGACGAAGCCGACGCCGACAAGCTGGTGCCCGAAGGCATCGAGGGCCGCGTGCCGTACCGCGGCCCGCTGCGCAACATCATCCACCAGCTGATCGGTGGCCTGCGCGCGTCGATGGGTTACCTGGGCGCGGCCACCGTCGAGGACGTGCGGCACAAGGCGCAGTTCGTCAAGGTGACCTCCGCCGGCGTCACCGAGGCGCACCCGCACGACATCCAGATCACCAAGGAAGCGCCGAACTACCGGTTGAATTCCTGAAGGCCGGGGTTCGGGACAAGGGATTCGGGATTGGGCAAAGCAGGGTGCCGAATCCCCTCCGCGTCTCGTGATTCACCGCCATCCACATCGCCCATCACACAGCCACGTTGCCGCCGGCATGTCCGAATCCAGAATCCCGAATCCCCAATCCCGGCTCCACGACGACAAGATCCTCATCCTCGACTTCGGTGCGCAATACACCCAGCTGATCGCGCGGCGCGTGCGTGAGCTGGGCGTGTACTGCGAGATCTGGGCGTGGGACCACGATCCCGCCGAGATCGCCGCGTTTGGCGCGAAGGGCTTCATCCTGTCCGGCGGCCCGGAATCCACCACGCTGGCGGATGCACCGAAGGCCCCGCAGCAGGTGTTCGACAGCAGCCTGCCGATCCTCGGCATCTGCTACGGCATGCAGACCCTGGCCGCCCAGCTGGGCGGCGCCACGGAAGCGGCCGACGCGCGCGAGTTCGGCCACGCCAGCGTGGACATCGTGGCCCCGAGCCGCCTGTTCGATGGCCTGAACGATCATCCGGGCGAGCACAAGCTCGACGTGTGGATGAGCCACGGCGACCATGTCTCGAAGGCGCCGCCGGGCTTCACTGTCACCGGTCGCACCGATCGCATCCCGGTGGCGGTGATGGAGAACGAGGCCCGGCGCTGGTACGGCGTGCAGTTCCACCCCGAGGTGACCCACACCAAGCAGGGCGGGGCGCTGCTGAAGCGCTTCATCACCGAGATCTGCGGCTGCGCGACGCTGTGGACCGCCGCCAACATCATCGACGACCAGATCGCCCGCGTGCGTGCCCTGGTGGGCGACGACCACGTGCTGCTGGGCCTGTCCGGCGGCGTCGATTCCTCGGTGGTCGCCGCGCTGCTGCACAAGGCGATCGGCGACCGGCTGACCTGCGTGTTCGTCGACACCGGGCTGCTGCGCTGGCAGGAAGGCGATCAGGTGATGGCCACCATGGCCGAGCACATGGGCGTCAAGGTGATTCGCGTCAACGCGGCCGACCGCTACTTCCACGCGCTCGAAGGCGTGACCGACCCGGAAACCAAGCGCAAGATCATTGGCGGCCTGTTCGTGGAGATCTTCGACGAGGAGTCAAGCAAGATCACCGCCGCCGGCGGCAAGGTGAAATGGCTGGCGCAGGGCACGATCTACCCCGACGTGATCGAGTCGGCCGGCAGCAGGACCGGCAAGGCCCACGTCATCAAGAGCCACCACAACGTCGGTGGCCTGCCGGCGCACATGAAGCTGAAGCTGGTCGAGCCGCTGCGCGAGCTGTTCAAGGACGAGGTGCGCCGGATCGGCGTGGAACTCGGCCTGCCGCGCGCCATGGTCTACCGCCACCCGTTCCCTGGCCCCGGCCTCGGCGTGCGCATCCTGGGCGAAGTGAAGCGCGAATACGCCGAATTGCTGGCCAAGGCCGACGCGATCTTCATCGACGAGCTGCGCAAGGCCGACCTTTACGACAAAACCAGCCAGGCGTTCGCGGTGTTCCTGCCGGTGAAGTCGGTCGGTGTGGTGGGCGACGCACGCGCCTACGAGTGGGTGATAGCGCTGCGCGCGGTGGAAACCGTCGATTTCATGACCGCACACTGGGCGCATCTACCCTACGAGTTTCTTGGCAGGGTTTCAAACCGTATTATCAATGAGTTGCGTGGTGTTTCTCGTGTCGTTTATGACATCAGTGGCAAGCCACCGGCCACGATCGAGTGGGAGTAGGGAAATCAACCACTTGAACGCACCCGAGAAGGCCGGCAACTTGCCGGCTTTCTCATGTTCAAGCCACAATGCATTGAAATGACTGACGAAGTAATTGGAAGCTCAGGCGAATTCTCGGCCGCCGACGTGCAGTACATGCAGCGCGCGTTGCAATTGGCCAAGCACGCCCGCGATGCCGAGAACGAAGTACCGGTAGGCGCGGTGCTGGTGCAGGGCGGGAAAATCGTCGGGTTGGGCTGGAACCGCAACATCACCCTGCACGACCCGACTGCCCATGCCGAGATCATGGCCATGCGCGCCGCCGGCGAGAAGCTGGCCAACCACCGCCTGTCCGGCGCCACGCTGTACGTCACGCTGGAGCCATGCTCGATGTGTGCGATGGCGATGATCCACGCTCGCCTCGGCCGAGTAGTCTACGCCGCCGCCGACCCGAAGACCGGCGCCGCCGGCAGCGTGTTCGACACCCTGCAGGATGCGCGCCACAACCATCGCATCGAAGTGGTTGGCGGCTTGCTGGCCGAGGAATCCGCCGGCATGTTGCGCGAGTTCTTCCGCGCCCGCCGTTGAGCCTCAATCGCCACCGAGCGGCATCTCGACCGCCGCCAGATGGCTGTCGACGGAACCCGCCGCCTTGCTGTCCAGCAGCTGCAGGCGCAAGCCCCAGGGCGACACGAAATCCAGTACCAGACGGCCGGTCAGCGGTCCGGAACTCAACCGGTGCGGCATTCCGCTCACGTCGACGCCTTCGTCGCGCAGCCATTGGTCAGCATGGACGACGTCATCCGTCACGAATCGCAAGGTGCGGCCAACCTGTTCCGGCGACGGCCGTGCGGGTGAAAGAGTGGCATCCCGCTCATCGAACAGTTCAATGATCGAACCCGCGTCGCAGGCCAGCAGACTGGATTGCCGCGGGCTGTCGACCGCACCTGCGGCCGGGTCGAGCGGGCGACAGTTCAGCACATCTCGGAAAAAAGCCACGGCCTGCTGCAAGTCCGGCACGCCGATCCTGGCGTAGTCGCCGCCGTACAGCGTGGCCGCACCAGCACCCGGCAGCGCCACGCTCATCATGCCGAGCACGAGAAACAGCCGCGAAAGTAGTGATTTGCCCATGATCCGACACCCGAACGCACTCGTGCACAGCGATATGGCGTCGGCCGTTCGCGGCAAAACGCTTGGTGGGTGATCAGTGAGTCTCCATGGACGAACGATCGACCGAAACAAGATCGTTCCCAGGCGGAAACGGTGCGATCCCGCCAAGGCCGCTGATCCGCGGCCCGGCGAGCCGGATCTTTCGAGGTGTACGCACGAACCGACACGGATCGGGCCGATCAACTCACATCGCGAGGAACCCGGGAATGAAGACCAGCTTCAGCCGCCAGCCACTACATCCGCGACGCCGATTCGGTAACCCGAACGTCACGGGCCGCAGCGCCCCTGCCAGGCGCGCTGGCGCCGACATCGGCTTGCGCCCCACGGATGGTTACGACTGGTTGCGCCGGATCAAGCCGATCCGGGCCGCTCAGCGGGCAGGGCAGTAGCCCACGTTGCCAGGGTTCACTTCACCGCCACCGCGGTGCGCTCAAAAGAACTCGTACTCGACCTGGGCCAGCACCGTGCGCCGCGGAGCGGCGGGATTGATGCCCAGAAGCAGTCCGACACGGTACTCGATGTTGCCATGCGTGCCCGGCACGTGCCACTCACCGGTGGCCACGGGACCGGCCTGGTAGGCATGGTCGTCCGGCCGGCCATACGCCTCGATGCCTGGCCGAAATGCGGACGTCAATGCATAGGTGCCCGCGTAGCTGTAGCGGAACTCGGTGCCATGCGACGCGCCGCTGCCGACATGACGCTCCCAGATCAGGTTGACACGATGATCGAAGCGACCGGCCGCCTTCTCGAGCAGTGCGCCAAGCTCGAGTTCACCCGGACCACCGCCCCTGGGATGACCGTAGGAGGCAAGCAGGCCGATGTCGGCCCAATAACGGCCCGGCTCGGTGAATTGGAACGTGTTCTCGAATTCATAGCCCACCAGTTTCCCCCGGCCGCCGGGCTCTTTCTTGTACTCTGCCACGTAGAGTTCGGGTTTCCACCAACTGGTGACTGCGTGCGCGACGGAAAGCTCGGCCGCCCGCTCGCCGCCGATGTCCGCACGCCCGTCACTGAAACCGTAGCCGCGCAGCTCGATTTCGGTCTGGGTGGCTATCACATGCGGCGAGTAGACGATGAAATCGTCGGCATGCACGAGGCCGCTGCCTCCGAGCATGGCAAGGCCGAGGATTGTCGGAAAAATACGGCGGGAGTGATCGGTAAATGCGTAGTTTGCCTGCATGGAAAGTCCTGGGAAAACATCGGGTCGGGTAGCCACCTGCCGCAGCAGCAACGGCGATACGCGACTGATTGAGAACAGGTGTGAAGGGATCCACGCCATGGCGGCGGTGGGGGAGGCCGATCCGACGGCAGGCAGCTATTCCACGATCAGGCGCCCCTGGGCCGTGTCCTGGTGGAAGTCGCCAAAAAAGGCATAGGTACCGGCGCGCAAGGGGCCGACATAAACCGTGGCGCTGCCGTTGGGCAGCACCAGCTTCTCGCGACTGAAATCAGTGCTTTCGAATTCCTCGGGCGTCGGATCCTGGTTGTTCACCACAATGCGCACCTTGGTATTGGCCGGCATCCTGATCTCGCTCGGCTGATAGCGATGGTTCTTGATGACCAAGGTGTACTCCGGCAACTCGCCGGCCACTACGTTTCCGGCAGCAGCCAGCAGGATGACCCCGGCCAGCATCAAAAAATACTTCATCTGCAAATCCCCGCGTGTTTGGTAAATGCTACTCATTGCTATTTGAGTCGTCAAGAGGCCAGGGGCGAGAGCCCAAGGCCAGCCGCACGACGAGCAGCGATTTGCGCCAGCCGTCTGGCGCGTGTGCGACGCCGGCTCCGAGCTGATGGACGGCAAGCTCCGCGATGGTCGCGCCGCTCTCCGGCATTCCATGCCCGCATGCACCCGCCCGGGCCGGGTATGGCGCGCCAGGCTGTCGGACGACCGATGCCGCTCCGGATGATGAAGCGATCCGGGCCCGTCGCCCGTTTCGCGGATCGACAGAACGCCGGCATCACGCCTACCGGGCTCCCCGTCCCCGAATCGGGGCTCCGGCGCGTAAAGTCCGATATTGGCCGGGATGCCTTCGCCAGCCAGGTCCCCAGCCCAGCCACAAGCAGACCTGCGCAGAGCGGCTTCCCCAAGGAGGCCGTCTGCGTAAGGCATAACGTGGAACAGGCGTGCCAAGCTCAATGCATGGGCACGCGATCGGTGCACGGGCAGACGCCGAGGAAGTCCGCGCACGCTGGGCGCGACAGCAAGCAGCTGTGGTGGAGCGTGCGGAAGCCCTCGGGGCTGATGTGCCAATCTGCATGCATAAACATTTGATGCGGCAATGACGTTTGCCCATATTTCTCATGTAATACAAGGCACTGCAATTATCCTCCGCCATGCGTTTCTTGCACTTAAACACCAACGCGTCCAAATTTTCACTATTTCGTGCGCGGGCTTTCGAGATTGCAATTTTCTATAGACGCTTGGGTCCCACGGAGCGGAACAGTGGGTCCTTGTCGAGACCGCTCACCAAATGACGATTTGCGGAGCCAACATCCAAGAAGGATTGCAGGAGGTCCGGGCGATCATGCCCTGGCGTTGCGAAGCCGCGAATGCATTCGCAGTTCATATCCACGATCGTTTCCCATCTGAATTTGGGGCCTGCGGCGAGGCGATGGACACCATATAGGGCCTCGGCACTCGTCAGACGCGCCCATAGCGTGTCCGAAAAGTACTGAAATCCATCGCTACACCGCGAAAACCGAAACTGGCTGTTCTGCAGGCCCTCCAGAACGCCTTTAGAAACCACGTTCCATAGCCTTGGCGCTACGGTTACGAAAAGTGGATTCACGGCGTGGTAGCAAAGCGACTGGGTTAGAGCGCATCCCACTTCAAATGCACGGACGTAGTTTCTTTCATGACCTAGTAGGCGGATATAGGCCACCAAGGCGCCGGTGGCTCTGAGATCCACAAGATGTTCGGCAACGTTGTGAGCTTGACCCAACAAAAGGTTGCTCACGAGCGCATCGAGTTTCTCGTCGTCGAACGCGAAAACCGTATTCATGCACGTTTGCAGGTCCGTCTGGGGCGACAACACTTGCCACAAGACGCTGTAAAACGCTTTGCGACTGACGGGCGCGTGGTTGGCGACCACCTCAATGGTCTGTTCGTGCGGATGACGTGTTCCCTCAAGATAGGGTTTCCGTCGCAGTTCGGAGATGGCCGACCACCCTTCGCACGGGAGTGAGAACTTCTCGGAACGCGTGTTGGAACTCAAGAACTTGCGTCGAAGAGCAATTTGCCAGGCCACGTGCTCGGCTTGGGCGACGGCGGCCCAAAGGGCAGTACGCACTTGCCGAATCTCGCGGACATACGCGGGACCCTGCTCTGCCGTCTTTTTATCCACTATGCCGGAAAATCGCGACATCGCCATAAAAAGTAAACAATCAATGAGTTATGCAACTTTTTCCTACAAAACTGGGCCTTCCTTTTTCATTTTGACCGCTTCACCCTCAGAGCACATTGAGAGTGATGAGGAGAGGTACTGATTTTTGGCCTAGCGCAGATATGACATGGCCTCGGTGCGGTAACACCGAGGCCAGCACATAGAACGTCAACGTGAGCACGTGACGGACTCTAGCTTCTCCCCCTTTCGCGCCGCCTGTCAAGCGTGAGGGAGGGGTTTGCGCCTGGCCTCCAGCCGAGAAAGCACTGGAGGTAACTCATGAACGAAGCAGCAAACACGGCGTTCGCCACCCAGGTGACGCTTGAACCGGGCGATTACGTCCGTTGGGCCGGTCGGCCATATGAAATCGTCCACATCCTTTCATTGCAGCACCTGCTCTTGCGCGACGTCGTCACGGGGGCCGAGAGTCAGGCCAAGGTTGGTGACATCGTACCGATGATCCTTCCAGGAGTAACCCAACCTCGTGCGGCGGACCGCATTCCCAAAGACTATTTGCAGCAGGCAGTCCTTCGGGAACGAACTCTGCGCCCGTACGTACAGGGCATCGAGCGTTTGACAAAGGTTGCGATGGATAGCCTGTGCGAGACGCTATCGTTGAAACCGCGACGGATTCAAGGCCTTATAAGACAACTGAAACAGTGCCCCCGCCCCGCTGCCATTGCCAGTCGCCCACGCGGACCCAAGAGGGGCACGTTTAAGCTTGATCCCGCCGTCGAAAGCATTGTGCAAAAAGAACTAAAGAAGAGGGTTCGTAGCAAATGTTCTTCCGGGCTCAAGCCCATTCGGGTAGCCATCGAGCTCTCATGTCACGAAGCAAAGCTTGAAGTGCCGTCACGTGAAACAATTCGCCAACGCGTTGAGCTATACGCGCGCGAGTTGGCGCTAAGGGCTCGACTTGGCTTCAAACGCGCTAGAGAGCGTACGTCCGCCAAGGCGGGAGTCATCCGTACCACCACCGCCTTGGCACTTGTCGAGTGTGACCACACGCCGCTCGATATTTTCATCGTCGACTCGGAGACACGGCAGGACATTGGACGGGCGTTCCTGACGGTTATCGTCGACTGTCACACCCGGGCTGTTCTTGGGTTTTATCTCTCCCTGGAACCGCCTTGCGCCACGAGCGTGGCGCTTGCAATGCACCATGCAATCCTTCCGAAGGACCAGTGGCTGGCTGAGCGCAACCTCGGGCATTTATCGTGGCCCATGTTCGGTGTCTTCGAAAAACTGCAGGTCGATGGTGCCCGCGAATTGACCGGCACCGCCGTTCACAGCGGTTGTCAGGCCCGGGGCATCGAGCTCAAAGCCCGTCATCCTGGAAACAAGGAAGAAGGTGGGATCATCGAGCGTAGCATCGGGAAGATTCAATTCGCTGCGGCCGACGAGGCGGGCGCAAGCGGCAGCAGCGTTAAGTACCGTAGGGAGTACGACCCCACCAAAGACGCACAAATGACCCTGCCTGAGGCGGAGATCTGGGTTGCGATGCAGATCATCTCCTTTTTTCATAAGGAGTGGCACGAAACGCTACAGATGTCTCCGGACAAAGCTTGGGAGCTCGCACACACGACTGAGGCTGGCATTGTGTTGCCGTCCGTAGTGACCGATGCGCGTCAGCTACTTCTTGACTTCCTTCCGTACGAAGAGCGCGCCATTAGTCCAAACGGCATTCATATTTTTGCCGAGCGCTACTGGACGAGCGAATTGGTCCCTCATGTGGGGGCAGGTCGCAAGTTCCGGGTGAAGTACGACGCGCGCAACATTTCACGTGTCTATGTGGAGATTGCAGACAGCTCCTACATCGACGTTCCGTTTGCTGATCCATCGAAAGAAGCCTTGCCCTTATTCGAACATCTGTACCGCCGCCGCGAAGCTAGGCGTATTCATCGCGACGAATTCGGGCATGAAGCACACTTCCAGGCATTGAGAGATCGAGAGGGTCGAAGGGCGACATCGAAGCGAACCACACGGAACGTTCGCCGGGCAGAGCGGCTACGTCAGGCACAGATAGCCACCGCCGCATCACATCCGGCCGCACCGAACGACGGCAAGGCATCGCACCCACCGTCATCGATAGCGCGCCGAGTGAATTACGACAAGCCTGCAGTTGTCGACTGGGCGGAAGGAGATTTGTGATGGCCTCGTCTCACATTCATCCGAAAATCCGTTATTGCCTTGATGCGACGACTGAGGAGCGCATCAGCTATATCCAACGTGATCGCTTTATCCCGTACGCTCGCGGTGAGGCGGTACTTGCGGAGATCGAAACGATCATGCAGACCCCTGCAGGCGTCAGGGCGAAGTGCCTATTAATGGTCGGGGCCCCCGGCATGGGGAAGACATCCATTCTGGATTTCGCCGAAAGGCGTTACGTGCAAGCGTCGCAGGCGCGCTACCGACGAGGCGGCCTCGTGCGAATTAACCTGCCACAGATCGTGAGTGACAGAAGACTCTTGTACGTCCGCGTTCTTAAGTATCTAGGTATCCCGTTTTGCATCTCGGATAAGCCCGAGTTCCTTCATGAGCAAACTATCGACGCGTTGCGCGATTCCGAGACGCGGGCTTTGGCGATCGACGAATTTCACAACTTTCTTGGTCCCAAGATGACGCACCTCTCCGAGCACATGGTGGCGATCCGGGATATCGCGAATATTCCCATTTCCGTCATCGGCGCTGGAATCAAGTCGGTAGAGGCCTGCGTCCTGGCCGACGATCAGTTGGAGCAGCGCTTCACGCGGCACTGGCTGACGCCATGGGAGGAGACGGAGGAACTGCGTAATTTCCTGGCTACATTGGAATCACGTCTCCCGCTGAAACTCCCGTCGAATTTCGCCGGCCCGGATCTGTTGCCTCTGCTGGTTAGGTTCTCCAACGGACACATGCGCCGAATGATCAACCTGATCCGACAGGCTGCGGAGTGGGCAGTGGTCGAGGGGATCGAGAAGATTACGGTCGACCTCCTTCGTCAGGCATTGCAGGAACTCAGTCGGACTTCGAGCCATTACGTGGAAACGACGATGACGGGGCCGACGAACAGTAGCGCACCGGCCGCTGAGGAAGTGGGGCATGCATGAAAACGCCACTGATCGTCTCCCACGGAAAGGAGAGGTGCTTTCATCCTGGCTGTTTCTTCGACTAAGCCAACTGGGCATGGAGCGCCGCGTATTTGATGATGCCCTGGCTCACCGCTATCCCGAGGTGGCGGCCGCCCTCGCCAAGGATCCGGACTTCCCTGAGGGGCGCTCATGGCGTCTCGCCATGGCAAACCTGACAGGTGTTTCTTCGATGGCACTCCAGGCGGTTGGGTGGCCGTCGTCGCCGTGGTTTCTGATGCCAGGATGCCGGCGAAGCGCTTGTCTCATCTGCCTGTCCGAAGCGCCTTACGTCACGGCCCAGTGTGTGCAGGAGCACTGGCTGCAAAGTTGGAGAACTACCTGTGCCGTCCATCAGGTACCGCTCCTGGAGGTGCCTGCGGTCGGCGGGGCATGGGCCTTGTTGTCACGGGCCAGTCGAAAGCTACACGGTAGCCTGATGAGGCGACCCGATCGTCAGGTAGCTCGTCTGATTGAGGACTGGGAGAGGGTACCGGCCTATGTGAGGGAGGCGGTGTTTGGTGCCGAGGTACGGATCATGGACGCCTGGCACGAGCACTACTCCAACGGACAGGGCCGACTCGACGCGTCCGGCTCTATAGTTGTCTGGCGGGACTTGCTGGCGTTCAGTGCATCGTCGTGGGACACCGTGACGGCGCCGCCAGTAGCCACTCAGGCGTTGCCCTCGTCCTTGATCACCGGGTCCGCCTATTTTCGCTGCCACAGTGTCCCGCCGTGCGCCGAGCCGGACCTCGAGTTACATGCATTTCGAACCATGATCAATCCCTCGGCTCGGCGGGTCTGCCTCATTGCGGCCATGGATGCAATGTTCGAAGTTTCTGGTGAGCGCATCGTGGGTTTGAAGCGGCAACCATCGTGGGGTTGGCACCGAGTTTTGCCATGCCTCCCTCAAAAAGCCTTGGATTGGCTTCAAGGTCGGTCACACTCATGGCCCGCCGGGTGGCGCGTCATCATGGATCGCTGGCTCTCCGGAGGTGTACATCGAGGTTAGGTACGAGCGAGGTGCGTGTCCAGGTTTCGCGTCACTCTGTGATTTTCGGGGTGATTCAGTCGACCATTCAGTTTAAGTGGTTCGGAGGATGATTTCGTATGGCGGATATTGATCGAGTCCACAACACTCCGAAACGAGACTACCTTAGCTTCGGATGCGGTGCTCAATTCCATCCCGACCGAGTCTTGCAGTTCCTTCAGATTTCGACTGAAGACACGCCTCTTGTGGTCGATTATGACCAGCTCAACGAACTCGGCAATGCGTGCAACCTCGTCGCCGAATTTTTTGGGGGAGATGTCGATAAGGCAGCGAAGTGGTTCAGCGTCAGCAATCCCCTGCTGGGCGACATATCACCCCAAGATATGGTTCGTTCAGGACGGGTTGATAGGCTCGTCCGATTCATTGCCAACGCGTTCGATGAAGGCGTTGACGGAACCAGCGCAGGAAAGAAGTCAGAGAGAGACGCATCGTGATCCGGTCCAGCGTGTCACATTTTCTGTGTATAGCTACCTTACCGTTCGGGTACGAGCGCCGGCACGGTCGGTGTCGCCTTTCGTCAAATGCAGCGATGACGGATAGCCAAAGCGGAGGCGCAGCGTGAGCTTCGTGATTAGGCCAAGTTATCGAAGGTAGGGCAGGGGCCACAAGCTAAAGATCGAGGGTCTCAAGTGGTGAGACTCAGCCATGTAATATTGATTACATCGGGTCCACACCTCGCCCGAGGAACCGACCGCTTGAGGTGTCATCGGTTGAGGAATCGTTCAAATGGCGAATGAGCACGAACACCCGCATCCGGGACATCCCGGACACCCCGAGCACCCCGATCACTCGCACCCGGGAAAGCCGCCGGGACCGCCCGATCATGGCAAGCCGCCGCATAACCCTCCGTCTCCTCCCGGTCATCGACCCGTAGGTTGAAGGCGATGGCACCTTGGTGGGAGCGTTACCCCGTGCGATGGGAGCAAGAGCAGCAAGCGCTCCGCGACCGAGGCATTTTCTTCGAGAGCGACCCGGCAGCCTTCGCTGCCGGGCAATTGATTCTGCATCTCACTGCCTTTCCTGCAGAACGCCCCATAGAACTGCGCTGCACCTACCCAGCAAATTACCCTTACTTTCCTCCCATGGTGGTGGCCCCGAACCTTGAGCTCCGAAGGCACCAGACACCAGGAACTAAGCAACTTTGTCTTCTTGACCGCGGCGGCGACCGCTGGCTTCCGGCGACCGACACCCTGGCGAGCCTTCTCGCTGAGAAGCTTCCTGAGCTACTCGCCTCCCAGCCGGCTGAGCCCGACGGCGACCAGCTTTTCGAAGCCAAGGAAGGGGAGCCGATTACCGTCTACCTCACGCCTGAGCTCGGCTCGTTCGTGGGCTTTCCGGCATTCTCGCTTGATGCATTGGGCGCACGCGGCATCTTGCGTATTGGCATGGAGAGTTTCCGTCCATTTCGGGCGACCACACTGGAGGTCACCAATGCCAATGGACAACTGGTTGCGCTTTCGGACGCACGTCAGCACGCGTCCTATCCTGGCCCGCTAGTCGCTCAGGGGCGGTGGATCAAACTACCTCAGCGCCCTACCTGTGGTGATGCCGCGTTCTACTACCAGCGGGCCGTTGAGTTGTATCCCGATTTGGAGCAGCCAGCTTGGCAAAAGCCCTGGGGAGAGAAAGGACCTCGCATTGACCTGGTCGCATTTCTGTTTGAAGATGAAATGACTTGGCGCGGCATTGCCGGAAACGTAATCGTTGTTGCCAAGACGCAAGAGATGGGCGCAGATGGCAAGAGGGGCAAAGTGGAGAAGCGCCTTCTTCGTGCGGAATTGGAAAGTCGCGACAACTACTTTCTACGCAACCCCTCTTCAAGAAGTTTGAATCAAGGGGTGGTTTCCCTTGTCGGCACCGGCAGCATAGGCTCACCCGCCGCGAAGCTCCTGGCGCAGGCTGGCGTGGGCACATTACGACTATTTGATGGCGACGTTCTCGAGGCCGGCAACACCATCCGATGGGAGATTGGACGCACAGCTGCCGGGTACCCGAAGGTCCACGGCTTGCACTCGATGATCGCCAACAACTTTCCGTACACGAAGGTCGAGTCGCAATTCATGAAGATTGGTGACCCGAACCAGGATTCGGCGAATAGCGCCCACCTTGACGCGGCGATCTTCAAAGGTTCGACCTGCATTCTTGACGCTACGGCGTCCACGCGCGTCAATCAGTATCTCGCAGAGATGGCGCAGATCCACCATGTTCCATATGTATGGATGCACGCCACAAACGGGGCGTGGGGAGGACTCGTAGGAATAGCCAGTCCCGATTCTGCCAAATGCTGCTGGATGTGCCACCTGTATTACTTGGAAGACGGCACGATCGAAGCATTGTCGCTCGCGCCGGAAGATGACCTTATTCAGCCGCCTGGTTGTTTGGATCCTACGTTTACAGGCTCACAGGTGGACCTCACAGAGACCGCATTGCAAGCTACTAGGGTGGTCATGGATCAGGTCACGGCGAGCGTAAGCGGCGGGCAGCCCGCATATACATGGAGCATCGCGACACTGCAGTTGCGCGACAAGAGCGGTTTTCCACAGCTTCCGGCGTGGAAGGCCTATAGGTTGCCGCCGCATGCGAACTGCCCCAATCATTAACAGCGTTTGGATATCTCGGACGATTGGGTGCAAGCTGAAAGAGCTGGCAGATGAGTATTTTCCTCTTGAGGTTGGAGGTATCCTCGCTGGCTACCTGAGTAATGAGTCAGCAGTGGTTACAGAAATAGTCGGGCCTGGCCCACAGGCTCAGCATCACCGCGAGACGTTTTTGCCTGATCACAGTTATCAAACGGAGCAGATGCACCGCATTTTTTTGGAATCAAAGGGAGGGACCGTCTATCTAGGAGACTGGCATACCCACCCTCAAGGTCCACCTATCTTAAGCCCGCTCGATATACGCACAATGAGGACTATTGCCGAAAGTCCCGAAGCCCGTTGTCCGAGCCCAGCCATGATCCTCCTTGCTCAGGCTAAGACCGAATGGATGATTCATGCATTCTGTTTGGCGAATCCACGAGAGCCGCTAACGGAAGTAAGAGCGGTGCGTATTCAACTGTTCTGAGTTCGTGGCGGTTCAGGCGCGATAATCATAGACGACGGCAACATATATACGGGCGTTCCGTCAGAAAAGGTCAGGGATTAGTCGGTGTTATCGGGGATAGAGGAGGCAATTTTCGACTCCATGCGTGCTTCATCCAAGAGCGACATGGCTAGCCCGAAGCTGCCTTTGGGGGCAAAGGCGCGATCTTGTTGTATGCCCGCTTGCTAACCAAACTTGACCGGTGGGTGGAACACGTCTCATCGCTTGCGGGCTGCAGCGAGCGGCTTTAGCGCCGCGCGCATCTCCGAGACCGAAAGCCGGCCCTCGGACTTCTCTACCGCGATTGCTGCGATCAGCTTCACCTCTGCGGGTGTCATGCGGAAGCCGAAATCCCTCCAGGGCACTCGGCGCGCCAGAACCACTGTGACGCCGCGGGACTTGCCAGAGGTAAGCACTTGGGCAGGATGAATCGACTGGCGAGCCTTCGTGATTCCGTTGACGTCGAGGAACGGGCCGCCGAACGCGCGATCAGGACAGTATGAGGCGACTCCCCCCAGAGGAAGGCTCTGTTCCTCTGCAGCCTTCCGAACGCCAGCATCGACGCTGATCTCCTTCTTGTTCAAGGGGCGCTCATACCCGAATATTCGGAGCGACTGAGCGTCATCGCTATCGAGCCACTCTGCGAGGCTCGGGAGTTGCAAGTTGACCTTATACGGATTGCGCTTGATGCCGGCGGCGATTTTCTGAAGCTCGATGTCTTGGAGGCGATTTGCCCGAAGCTCGTAGGCCTTTTGGGCCGCGACGAACCTCGGATCGTCGGCGGCAAAGACGCCCTTAAGGTTACGAACCCTCGCTAGGTCAGCCTGGATGGAGCGATACAGGACCTTGTCGGCCACAGTGCCCATCAAGTCGCAGGTGCCATCAAGTCCCTTCCTAGTAAAGTTGGAGCTGCCCAGGAGCACAGTGTCTGGGGAGGCCAGCGCCCATTTGTGGTGGATGCTGTCGCCGAGCTGGAAGTCGACAATGAACTCCAAGTTGGGGAGCTCGAGCGCCAGTTCGCGGCCCGCTTTGATGAAGTCGGGAGAGGTAAAGCCCCCCTGGGTGCCGACGATGAAGACTACCTTTTGGTTCCTGTTGGCAAGTTCTCGCAGCAGATCAACCTCGAGGCGCGACACGCCGAATGCTGAGGCGAGCGTGACGTCTCGGTCGCGGATATCGAGCAAGGCCTTCTTAATAGGTTGTCCCCGTGTAGGCATTCAGTACGCGGCGCTGGATCGGCATCTCATATGACCTGCTGTATGGAATTCACAGTATGCGGGCAGTAGGGCCACCAAGTTACCAGCCGCACAATTCTTCTGGATGCACCCGTCGTGACGCGCGGGGGAGGGGGCAACATCCTCACAGGCGACAATCGCACCCCGGATCCGAGGGAACAGGGCAGGGGGCCGATCTTTCCGTCCTGGTTGTGGGAAAAATCTCAGCTCATTTCGGCGTTGCGGATGGCCTCGCGATGCCACCTCAAATCTTCATGCTATCGTCCGGCTCGCTGCGAAAGATCCACTAGGACCGTTGCCTCGACCGCAACCGGCTATCAGAGCGATACCACGACGTTGCGCATAAATCGGAACACTGGCACGCCACTGCATTCGTATACGATTAGATGGGGTTATCGGGGGTAGGGTGGGCGATCAACAACCGTTGCAGTAGGTAGTGAAGGCCAATCTTCTGGCATGAAAGAGGCCAGTGCAGCTCACTGCTGAGCGCGTCTTAAGCATTACTCAAACCGTCCATGGAAACGGGGTAGAACCCATGGGAGTTGTCCGGATGGAAATGATTATTTCCATTCTGGCAATCCGGTGCCGTGGTTCTCTCGGTGGCTCCGGGTGTGCGTGACCCTAACTCCGACCCTGGAGCCTTCACGGCGCCGTCACAAAAGCGGATGAACTCTTGTAGAGGAGGCGCGGGGGGCTGCGGGCGGCGAGATCTCGCCGGTCGCTTGACGTACACGGGGGCCAGAGATGGACATGTCACGTGGTGCGTGTGCAGTGGTACTCCTTGCGGTCCTGTGCGGAATCGTTGGCTGCGCCAATCTTGAAACAATCAGCCGCTCAACCTCGGTGCCAACCGGTACCGGTGGCAAGGCGGTTCATCTAGACGCACAGCAGCGCCTGGTTGTGTTCACCGCGACCCGCTACTGCGCGGAGCCCAGCCCGGACGCCCTTGCCGCCTACGCCGCAGCTCTTGGGTTTAGCGCCCCGAAACTGCCGTCTAAGGCCCTTGCCGCGTCTGGGGCGCTAAATAGCGTCGCTGGCTCGATCGGGCTGCGGACGCAGTCGATTACGTTGATGCGCGACACGCTCTATCGGATTTGCGAGGAGCGGCTGAATAACACGCTCTCGGACGAACAGGTCGCCGTCCTGATGTCGCGCAGTCAGGATCTGACCGCGGTGATCCTGGCGACCGAGCAGCTCACCGGGTCGGTTGCAGCGCCTGCGGTCATGCTTACGACCGGTGGTAGCTCCTCGGCCCTTGCCTCACTGACCGCCAACACCGAGGCGCTCAATGCCGCCGAAGCGGCCGAGGCGACGTACAAGGCGAAGAGTGATAGTGCTGTGACGGCGCGCGACGAGGCTAAGACAGAGTTGGAAACTGCCAACGCTGCTTTGGAGGCGGCAAAGAAGGCATCGCCGAATCAAGCAACATGGCCGACGGAGCAGGCGGCGGTGACCGCGAAAGACGCGGCCTATCAGCAGGCCACGCAGGACGCCGTCCGCGCTGCGGCCGATTTCGATCGTATGCACAAAACCACCGAGCAAATCCGTCAGGCCCGAGACGCAGCTAATGCGGTCACCACTGCCTCCGTGAGCAGTGGCGCAGTGGCCGGGGCGTTTGCGCAGCGTAATCTGTCAGACAACGCCGTCGCCAAGGTGGCGGATACGGTTAACCAGATGGTGACCGAGCTGCTGTACAAGGACTATTTCTTAGTTCTACTGTGTCAATAAATATATGGCATGATCACGGCATCTTCTAGCAACCTGCGAGGAGGTGGGTCATGGGCATCGGTCTGGAAGGCCGCTTTGAGCGGTATGGCGAAGCGATGGTCATCGCCATGGGGCACGCGGATCGGGTGGCGCCCACGCGCTGGTATCTGCAGGGTTTGATGCTGCCTGGCGGCCGCAAGAGCGTGGAGCCGATGGCGGCACGGGTGCGGCCGCAAGATGTACGGGCGACCCACCAGTCGATGCATCACCTGGTGTCGACGTCGGCATGGAACGACGATGCCTTGCTGGCCGCCGTAGCCGAACAGGTGCTGCCCGTGCTGACGCACGGCGGAACCACACCGTGCTTCTGGATCATTGATGACACCGGCTTTCCGAAGAAGGGTAGGCACTCGGTGGGCGTAGCCCGGCAGTACTGCGGGCAGACCGGCAAGACCGACAACTGTCGGGTGGCGGTGAGCTTGTCGCTGGCGACGGACTCCAACAGCCTGCCGTTGGCGTATCAGCTATACCTGCCGGCCGAATGGACCGACGACCCGCAGCGATGTGCCGCTGTTGGGGTGCCCGCATCAGTCGGCTTTCTGACCAAGAACCAGATTGCGGTGGCGCAGATCCGCGCCGCCGTCGCGGCGGGCGTGCCGCGAGGCGTCGTGTTGGGCGATGCCGCCTACGGCGATGACAGCACGCTTCGCGATGCGCTGAGCACGCAAGACCTGATCTACGCGCTGGGCGTCAGGCCGCTCACGGCGGTGTGGTGGGGCAAGCATCAACCAGCCACGCCACCACCGCCTGCGACGGGTGGTGGACGCCCCCGCGTGCGGGTATGCCGCGATGCGGCGCACCGGCCGATCAGTGTGCGTGCGCTGGCGCAGGCGTTGCCGGCGCGGGCGTACCGCACCATTACCTGGCGGCAGGGCTCCGCCGAACCCTTGTCCGGCCGCTTCGCCCGCGTACGCGTGGTCGCCGCCCACGACGACCGCGATCGCGCGCCCGAATGGCTGGTCATCGAATGGCCTGGCGGCGACGCCGAACCGCTACGCTACTGGTTGTCGACGTTGCCGAAAGCGACGACCTTCAAGGCCCTTGTCGGCACCATCAAGGGCCGTTGGCGCATCGAGCGGGACTACCTGGAACTCAAGCAAGAACTCGGCTTGGGTCACTACGAGGGGCGCAACTGGCGCGGCTTTCATCATCACGCCAGCCTGTGTATCGCGGCCTACGGCTTCCTGACGTTGGAGCGCTTGCGTGGCAGTAAAAAAAACCGTGCACGATTCAAGGCGCCTGCCGTACCCGAAGGCTTCCGCCCGCGTGGGGCTGGGGCCGATGCAGCGCCATCAACCGCTCTCGATCGCGACCGTACACTTTCGTCTCGCCCGCCTGATCGCACGACAGTTGGCGCGATGTCCTTGCTGCGGCATGGCGCATCCGAGCATCAAACGTCTTTAGTGACACAGTAGAA